>NZ_JBSHAF010000009.1:0-8671 GCF_053611365.1 Streptomyces sp. NPDC054813
GAGACGGGGCTGCGCCCCGCTTTTAGCTTTAGGGGCGCGGGGAACTGCGCGAACAGCCCCCACGTACCCGCGGCCGCCGGCGAAACCGAACCACCCGCCCCTTGGGCGAACGTCTCTACATCCGGCTCAGGCTCGCGGCAGCGAACAACACGTCCCTGATCGCCGCCCGGTCTCCCAGCTGCCCCGCCGCCGCATCCTCCGGAGGAACGTGGCCCGCGGCCAGCCGGCAGAACTCCACGTCGTCCAGCGCCACGTGCGCCACCTCGAACTCCTCCGAGCCCACCGCCCCCGGCGAGTCCAGCGGGATCAGCCACTCGCCGCCCCCGTTGCCCTCGATCTCCAGCCGCAGGCTGCGGCCGGGCTGTCCCGCAGGGACCAGGTGCGGGGTCGGCCCGGGCGCCGCCAGCCCCGCCTGCCGGCGCGCCGCCAGCGCAGCGGGCAGCATCCGCGCCGCGAGGTCGATCATCCGGTGCAGGTACCTCGGGGCCGGCGGCCCGTAGGGGTAGTCCACGGCCACCGCGATGTCCTCCGCGTGCACCCAGCACTCGAAGGCACGGTCCAGCATCGCGTCGTGCAACGGCAGCGCGAAGTCGCCGTACGACACCCCGAGGCGCCCGGCGCCGCTGCCGGTGAAGGAGACGGTCTGCACGATCCGGTGGCTCTGCTCCCGCCAGGGAACCCGCAGCGCACGGGTCGGCGGGAAGTGCGAGGCCTGCCAGAAGGCCTCGGTGCGGGCCGCGGGGCCCTGCGCGGGCGCCTCTCCCAGGGGGTCGTCCAGGCCGAGCGCGGCTGCCACCAGGCCGTCGACGGACAGCAGGTGCGCGATGACCCCGGCGACCGTCGTACGGCGGCTCGTCGGCGCCGCGCCGTCGAACCAGCGCAGCCGTACCGGCGCGTGCCACTCCGCGTCGCCGATGTCCTGGAGCAGGGCGTCCAGGCGGGCGGTCTCGGCGTCGTAGGGTGCCGCCCACTCGGGGATCGGGATGCGCGGCGGCCGGCGGTCCAGACAGGCCTCCAGGACGCGGGTGCGCAGACCGGGGTCGAGGTCGAGGCTCTCCGGCTGGTGCAGCAGACCGACCGCCTCGCGCAGCCGCCGTGCCTCGTCCGCGCAGGCCCCGCAGTCGCCGAGGTGGATCTCGACGGCGAGGGCCTCCGCCGTCGAGCAGGCGGCCAGCGCCCAGGCACCCAGCAGCGACTTCAGGACGTCGTGCGGCAACTCCAGCGGTACCGGCGGCAGGTCGTCGAGTTCGGGCAGCGGACGGCCGCCGTCCTCGACGGAGGCCCGGGGCAGCGGGATGCGCGGCGGCCCGCCCGGCTCGCCGCCGCCGTCCCGCGGCACGTCACCGGCCCCGCCGCCGGAGCCCGTGCCGTCGTGCGCGTCGAAGGGATCGGCGCCGGTCACGCCGCACCTCCGTACCCGGGCGGTCTCCCGGCGTCATGTGCGGTGGAGAGCAGCAGCAGCCCGAGGCGCAGCCGGCGGCGGGCCTCGTCCTCGGTGACGCCGAGGTCCACCGCGGTCTGGCGGTAGTCACGTCGCTGGAAGTAGGCGAGGTCCAGGGCGGCGCGCAGCGGGGTCGGCATGGAGTGCACGATGTAGTCCGCGCGGGCGGCGACGGAGGCGCGCCGCACCTTGCGCTCCAGCTCCTCCGTGGCCTCCGCGCCGGTGTCGCCCGGGGTGAGCGCGGCGGTCTCGGTGGCCCTGAGGCGCTGCACGGCGAGCCGGTGGGTCAGCGCGGCGACCCAGGAGCGCAGCGGGCCCTGCCTGGGGTCGTAGGCGTCCGGATGCTCCCAGACATGGGCGAAGACCTCGCGGGTTATGGAGTCGGCGGCCCGCTCGTCCCCGAGGACGCGGTGGGCCAGGCCGTGCACGAGCGAGGCGAAGCGGTCGTAGAGCTCGCCGAGGGCGGCGGCCTCGCCGCGCGCGAGCCGCTGCTGCATCTTGCGGTCCCAGCGGGGCGGTACGTCCTTCTTCGCCATGCGGCCCCCTCCCCGTGCCTGCGTCCAGCGTGTCTCCACCGTCTCCTCGAATGTAGTCGGCACGTCGGACAACGCACGCCCCTTTGTGGCAATGCGCGCCCCCTGAGGGCCCGTGAGTGGTAGGGGCCCTCCGGTGTTCCTCCGTGCGCTTCTCCGTGCGCTGGTCGGTGCGCCCCTCCGGGGGCTTCCGCGGTGTCACAGTCAGGTCCGGGCGAACCCTCCGCTTCTGATCGAACAGGATCGACAGTGACCGAAACAAGACCCTTGCTGATCGTCGCTCGTTTGTCATCCAGGGTTTCGGGGAACGGCCGCTGGGCAGCCGCGCGAAAAGAAGCGAAGGAACTGGCTCCGTTTCCGGGTGGTTCCGGAGATCCGGCGAGCGAAGGGCTGAGCCGTGGCTTTCAAGGTGACCGACGTCGAACAGGGTGAGTGGGTCGTGCTCGGGGTGTCGGGCGAACTGGACCTGGTGACCTCGCCGGTGCTGCGCCAGCGGGTGCACGACGCGGTGGCCGACGGCCATCACAGCCTGGTCCTCGACCTCTCCGACGTCTTCTTCTGCGACTCCAGCGGGGTCGGCGTCCTCATCGCGGCCCGCCGCCTGATCCGCTCCTGCCGGGGCCGGCTGCGGCTGATACTGCCCGCCCAGGGCGCGAGTGACGGTTCTCACGTCAACCGGGTCCTCGGTGCCCTCGGCGTACGACGGTTGTTCGACGTGTACCCCGACATGGACAGCGCGGTCAGCGACGAGGAGGGCCCGCTCTCGGCATAGCGGGGCTGCGCCCACCAGGGCCGGTGGGCCGGCGGGCGCGACGCGCCCTCCATAGCGGACGATCACGGCAGTGCCACATTGTTGTCGCAGAATTCCCCCGGTCTTGGCACAAGGGTCGTTTTCCCGCTCCAGGGTCGCCGCCCGCGTCGTACGCTCCCTGCGAGAGGAACCCCCACGTCACGTAAGGCGGCCCGAACACACATGGTCAGCACCGAGTACGAGCGACGGATCGCCGCCCGGTTCGCAACCTTCGACCAGGACGGCAACGGCTGGATCGACCGCGAGGACTTCAACTCGGCGGCCAAGGCGCTGCTCGCCGAGTTCGGCGTCCCCGCCCGCTCCGACAAGGGCCAGGCTCTGTACGCCGGCGCGGAGGGCTTCTGGCAGGGCATGGCCGGCATGGCGGACCGGGACGGCGACCAGCGCATCACCCGCGAGGAGTTCGTGAGCGGCGCGGTCAAGCGGCTGCACGACAATCCCGACCGGTTCGGCGAGATCGCCCGGCCCTTCCTGCACGCGGCCCTCGCCCTCGCGGACACCGCGAACGACGGCACGGCGACCGTCGCCGACACCGTGCGCGTGCTCCGCGTCCTAGGGGTCCCCCCGGAGACCGCCCGTGCGGTGGCGTCCGGCCTCGACATCGACGGCGACGGGAAGGTCGCGGAGGCGGAGATCGTCCCGGCGTTCGCCCGCTACTTCACGATCCCTGAGTAGCTCTCCCCGGCGCGGAGGCCTCCGGCTTCCGTGGTGCAGGAGTCTCCCGGCTTCCCGGCGCGGCAGTCCCGGGGTCCGTGGCGGGCGCCGAGAAGCGCTCGCGCAGCTTGTACTTGAGCACCTTGCGCAGGGTCTCGTTGCGCGGAAGGGCGTCCACCACCTCCAGCCGCTCCGGCAGCTTGTGCACCGACAGCCCTTCCGTGCGCAGGTGGGCCACCACCTCCGGAAGCGTCAACGCGGCGCTCCCCGGCGGTTGTTCGACCACGGCGCACACCAGCTCCCCGCGCTCCGCGTCCGGCAGCCCCACCACCGCCGCGTCGCCCACCGCCGGATGCGCGGCGAGCAGGTCCTCGATCTCCTTCGCCGAGATGTTCTCGCCCTTGCGGATGATCACGTCCTTGAGGCGTCCGGTGAGGACGAGATGACCGCTTTCGGTCAACTGCCCGAGGTCACCGGTCCGCAGGAACCCGTCCCCGTCGAAGACCTCGGCGGTCTGCGCCGGATCCAGGTACCCCTGGCACACCGCCTCGCCGCGCAACCGCACCTCACCACCCTCGGCGACCCGTATCTCCATCCCCTCCGGGGGCCTGCCCTCGGTCGTCGCCAGGTTCTGCGCCGTGTCGTCCGGCGCCCCCATCGTGATCATCGGCACCTCGGTCATGCCGTACCCGTGCGTCAGCTGCACCCCCATCTCGCGCACCACCGCGTGGTACACCTCCGGCGGCTTGGGCGCCCCGCCGCCGGCCAGCAGCCGCAGCGAGGGGATCACCGGGACCCCCGGCTGCTTGCGCTGCTCCGCCAGGAACATCGAGTAGAACGCCGTCGAGCCGCCCGCCACCGTCACTCCGTGCCTGCGGTACTCCGGGAGCGCGTCCGGCAGCGCGAACTGCTCGAACATGACCGCCGGGAAGCCGTACAGCAGCAGCATCACCGTGTAGTCGGGGCCCGCGATGTGCGCGTACGGGAACGCCATCGAGCCCACGTCGGACGCCGTGAGCCGCAACGCGTGCGCCAGGCAGGAACCGCCCGCGATCAGTGAACGGTCCGTGTGGAGAACGCCCTTGGGGTCGGAGGTGGTTCCCGAGGTCCAGTAGATCCACCGGACGGAGGTGCCCTCGGCGGGCGGGGCGGGCAGCACCGCCGGATCGCCGTCGGGCAGCTCGTCGTACGCCTCGAAGATCCCCTTCGCGCCCAGCCGCCGGGCCATCTCCGTGTGGTCGAAGCCGCGCCACACGCCCGGTACGGCGAAGAACTCGGCCCGGGACTCGCCCAGTACGAAGCCGACCTCGCGGTCCCGGTAGAAGGGGATGACGGGGCTCTGTACGGCGCCCAGGCGGGCCAGCGCGAAGGACAGGACTGCCGTCTCGATGCGGGTGGGCAGCTGCCAGGCGACGACCGTGCCGGGGCGCACGCCCATGGCGTACAGTCCGGCCGCCGTGCGTTCGGCACGCGCGCGCAGGTCGCCGAAGGAGAGGGTGCGGTCGCCCTGGAGGAACACCGGCCGGCCTGGGGTGAGTTCGGCGCGGCGGGCGACCAGGTCCCAGAGCGTGCGGGAGACGCCCAGCTCGCGCGCGACGGCGTCCGCTTCGTTTGCGACGGCGTCCGCCTCGTGCGGGGTGGCGTTCGCCTCGTGTGCGGTGGCGTTCGTTTCGTCCATGGCCGAGCCCCCTGCCGCCGTTAACTGACGAGTCGTCAGATCGTAGGTCCTGGCACCTTGTCGGTCCAGGGGTGCGGGGCTAGCCTGCGAGATCTGACGAACCATCAGCTCCGTGGGGGTGTCTGCCGGTGGATCTGTCGTACACACCCGAGGAGGAGGACTTCCGGGCGCGGCTGCGGGAGTGGCTCGCCAAGGTACTCCCCGGCCTGCCGCCGAAGCCGCGGCCCGAGGACTGGCCGGGCCGCCGCGCCTACGACCTCGGCTGGCAGCGGACGCTGTACGACGCCGGGTACGCCGACGTCCACTGGGACGCCTCGCCGACCACCCGGCTGATCTTCCTTGAGGAGACCGAGAGGGCCGGCGCGCCCTATGTGGGCGCCAACTTCGTGGGCCTGCTGCACGCGGGCCCCACCATCGCCGCCGAGGGCACCGGGGAGCAGCGGGCGCGCTGGCTGGCGCCGATCCTGCGCGGGGACGAGGTCTGGTGCCAGGGCTTCAGCGAACCGGGCGCCGGCTCCGACCTGGCGGCGCTGCGCACGCGTGCGTGGCGCGACGGGGACGACTACGTGGTGAGCGGTTCCAAGATCTGGACCTCGCACGCGGAGGTCGCCGACTGGTGCGAGCTGCTGGTGCGCACGGACCCGGAGGCCCCCCGCCACAAGGGCATCAGCTGGCTGGCCATGCCTATGACCGCGCCGGGCATCACCGTACGGCCGCTGCGCACGCTCGCCGGGTCCGCCGAGTTCGCCGAGGTGTTCCTCGACGAGGTGCGGGTGCCCGTGGCCAACCGGGTGGGCGCCGAGAACGACGGCTGGCGCGTCACCATGGTGACCCTCTCCTTCGAGCGCGGCACCGCCTTCGTCGGCGAGGTCGTCGCCTGCCGCCGGGTGCTCGGCGACCTCGCGCGCGTGGCGCGGGCGAACGGCACCTGGGACGATCCGGAGCTGCGGCGCCGCCTCGGCCGGCTGAACGCCGAGTTCCGGGCGCTGTGGCGGCTGACCCAGTGGAACGTCAGTGAGGCGGAGGGCAGGGGCGTGCCCGGTGTCGGCGGCTCGGTCTTCAAACTGCGCTACTCGCACGCCCGGCAGGAGCTGTACGACGCGGCCGCCGCCGTGCTCGGCCCGGACGCCCTCGACCTGGACCGGCCGTGGGTCCTCGACCGGCTCTCCTCCCTCTCGTACACCATCGCGGCCGGGACCTCGCAGATCCAGCGGAACATCGTGGCCGAGCGGATCCTCGGGCTGCCGAAGGGGCGGTGAACGGGTGTGCGCTTCCAACTGAGCGACGACCAGCGGGCGTTGCGGGACGGGATGCGGGAACTGCTCGCACGCCGGTTCGACGGCGAGGCGCTGCGGGCGGCGGTCGACACGCCCGCGCTGGACCGGGGGCTGTGGCGGGAGCTGGGGGCGGCCGGGTTCTTCGCGCTGCGGCTGCCGGAGGCGGACGGCGGGGTCGGACTCGGGCTGCCCGAGGCGGTGTTGGTCTTCGAGGAGGCGGGCCGGGCCCTGCTGACCGGCCCGCTGGCGGCCACCCACCTCGCGGCGGCCGACGTGCCCGGCGCGGCCACCGGGGAGGCCGTGGTGGCCCGCGCGGACGGCGGCCTGGTGGAGTGGCTGGCCGAGGCCGATGTCGTACGGGGGGACGCGTCCGGGGCCGTAGCGCTGCGTTCCGTGGACCCGTTGACGCCCCTGCACCGGGTGCCGGGGGCGGCGGCCGCGGCACCCGACCCGGTCGCCGTCCTCCTCACCGCCGCCGAGCAGCTGGGCACCGCCACGCGCGCGTGCGAGCTCGCCGTGCAACACGCCCGGACCCGGGAACAGTTCGGGCAGCCGATCGGGGCCTTCCAGGCGGTCAAGCATCTGTGCGCCGAGATGCTGGTGCGCGCCGAGACCGCGCGTGCGGCCGTCTACGCGGCCGCCGTGACCGCCGACCCGGTGGACATCGCGGCGGCCCGGCTGCTCGCCGACGAGGCCGCCGTACGCGGCGCCCGGGACTGTCTCCAGGTGCACGGCGGGATGGGCTTCACCTGGGAGTCGGAGGTGCATCTGCACATGAAAAGGGCCTGGGTGAGGGCGCAGCGTCGTGGAGGCAACACGGAGAGTGAGGAGATGCTCGCCGCCGACCTGCTCGGCTGAGCGTTCGAAACGGCTCTGGGCTGCGCAATCAGGGGTCCGGACGGCAGGGTGTCGCGGATCGTGGCATATCGGTGTCACTGAGCGTTGATATCGGGTTGTGTCCAACGCGTGACTCGTCACGGCCTGGAGTCGGGTGTCTCCTCGGGTACCTTCTGTGGGATGCGAGTGGTTCCGAGGACGAGCCATGCCGGCGGTGCCGTCGAAGCGGCCCCGCGGCTCATGGTGCGCACCGCCGCTCGCAGGGCGGTAAGGGCTTGCGCCCCCGCCTGTTCGACTCCCCGCAGCGAGCGTCGCACAGTATGCCGTACGCGTACTCCTTCGCGTTGGAATATGCCCGAAGCGCTTGTTGGGGTGACTGTACGTCAACCATGCTGTCTCGTAAGGGAATCACGTTCCGTGACCCTTGCTCTGGCCGTTGTTCTGGCCATGCAGAAAATGGCTACGATCGTGGCCCTCGTCGTCCTTGTCGCCGCGGTCCTTGTCGTGGCGCTCGCTCGGCGCGGGTTCATGTGTCCGCCGGTTCGGATGGTGTGAGCGGTGCAGGTGCTTCAAGTGCAGCTGGAGATCCGGCCCGACCCCGCGGAGGTGGGACGGGCCAGGAGGTGGGCGCGCTCGCGCCTCGCCGGGTCCGGTATAGCGGCGGACGAGCCGCTGGCCGAGACGCTGATCCTGCTCGTCTCCGAGCTGGTCACCAATGCCGTGGTGCACACGGGCTGTCCGGCCGTGCTGCGGCTCTCGCTGCCCGGCGCGGACCTCGGGAGCGCCGAGGAGTCGGTCACCGTGCGGCTGGAGGTCGCCGACACCAGCGACCGCGCGCCCGTACCGCGGTGCGTCGACAGTGACGCGACCGGCGGCCGGGGCCTTGCCCTCGTCGACGGGCTGGCCGACCGTTGGGGCTGGAGCCCCGAAGGCGCCGGCAAGCGCATCTGGTGCGAACTCGACCGGTGTTCGGAACCGGGGCAGGGCGCGGCGGTGGCGTACGGAGGCGGGCTGGCCTCGTTCGAGGGGCTGGCGTTCGAGGCGGTGTGATCCCGGTGTGCGGTGATGCGCCGGGGAATGCATCTGTGCGCGCCCATGATGAACCGGGTCATAACTCCTAAAACCCCGAACGGGTGTTGACGCCTTGTGACCGTGTGCTCACGCTTGAGGTCTGCGATTCGCCGCGAGGGGACGGCGAGGGGCCTGTCGGGACGCCCTCGTCGAGCGTGGGTCGAGTCGGACGGCGGCGTGCGGGACCGGGCTCGGGGCGGGCCGGTGCGCGCAGCCGTCCGGATTCCGGGGGGAATGGGGGAAGGGCGGTGGGGGGGGCGGGGCGGGGGGGGGGCGCCCCGCCGCGGCGGGGCGCCCCCCCCCCCCCCCCCCCCCCCCCCCGCGCGGGCCCGGGCGCCGCGCCCCCCCCCCCCCCCCGCGCCCCCCCCG
>NZ_JBSHAF010000009.1:8679-126302 GCF_053611365.1 Streptomyces sp. NPDC054813
CTGTGTTTTTGCCGTGGCCGGGTGGGTGTGGGGGGTCCTGGGGGTGTGTGTGGGGGGCGGGGGGGTTGGGGGGCGGGGGGGTGCCCGGCGGGCCGGGGGTCCCCACCGACCTCGGGCGGCGATTCCGCGCGGACCTCAGAGCACGGCCACGGGGGCGACCGGCGTGCCCGTCGCCCCGACGAACGGCTCCGGCATCGCGGACAGCAGGAACGCGTACCGTCCGGTTTCTCCACAGGCTGTGGACAACTTTTCGAGATTCCAGTTCTGGCCCTGCAGCATCCCCATCTCCACCAGGTCCAGGGCGTGCACGGGCAGCCACAGGTCCTCGATCTCGGGCGGGAAGATCTCGAACGTCAGGGTGTCATTGGCGACGGCGGCCACATCGCGCGCGTGGAACCACTCCGGGGTGCGCACCGACAGCCCCGGCGACGGATAGCCGTACCCGTGCTTGTCCCCGGCGAGGTACACCTGCACCTGCCCGGTCCGCACCAGCACGATGTCACCGGCGCGGACCGTGGTCCCGGCCAGCTCCTCGGCCGCTTCGAGATCCTCGGGCGTGACCGTGTGGCCGCCCGCCAGCCGGTCCACGCCATGCGCGCGTGCCACGTCCAGCAGCACCCCGCGCGAGACGATGTGCGGCGCCTTGTCGATGCCGCCGAACTCGGCACCGCCGTGCGCGGTCACGGTGTGTGCCGGGCGGCCGTTGTACACCTTCCCCGAGTGCGAGACATGGGTGAGCGCGTCCCAGTGGGTGCCGGCCTGCAGCCCCATGGTCACCGCGTCGTCGCTGCAGGCGACCGTCCCCGGGCCGAAGAGCTCCTGGTTGATCTGCACCATGACGTGCAGGGGGTTGACCCGCCCCGGGATCATGCCGGTCTGTACACCGTCCTGCCGGAGCGGGAGGGCGAGCGGGACGCGGCGGCCGGTCCGGACGGTCGCCACCGCCTCCCGCACCACCTCGTCGGTGATCAGGTTCAGCGTCCCGATCTCGTCGTCGGCACCCCAGCGGCCCCAGTTGTTGACGCGCTTGGCGATGTCGTGGAACTCGGCAGGCAGTGACATCCGGTTTCTCCCCGGGGCTTGTGTCCGTGCATCCGGCGCGCCATAGAATCTAACGGACCGTCAGAAACCGCGGGAAGGGGCCGGGCGTGGGGAACTTCTTGGCAGGCAAGGTCGTCGCCGTGACGGGTGCGGGGCGCGGGATCGGACGGGCGGTCGCGCTGGCGGCAGCGGCCGAAGGGGCGAAGGTCGTCGTCAACGACTACGGCGTCTCGGTCGACGGCGGATCGCCCACCAGCGAGATCGCCGAGGCCGTCGTCAAGGAGATCGAGGCGGCCGGCGGCGACGCGGTCGCGGTCGCCGACGACATCTCCACGATGGCGGGCGGCCGGCGGGTCGTGGAGACGGCGCTGTCGTCGTACGGCCGCCTCGACGGGGTCGTGTGCGTGGCCGGGATCCTGCGCGAGCGGATGCTGTTCAACATGTCCGAGGAGGAGTGGGACCCGGTGGTCGCCACCCACCTCAAGGGCACGTTCACGGTGTTCCGGGCGGCGTCGGCGGTGATGCGCACCCAGCGCGCCGGCACGCTGATCGGCTTCACCAGCGGCAACCACCAGGGCTCGGTCTCGCAGGCCAACTACAGCGCGGCCAAGGGCGGGATCATCTCGCTGGTGCGCAGCGCCGCGCTGGGCCTGCACAAGTACGGGGTGACCGCGAACGCGGTGGCGCCGGTGGCCCGGACCCGGATGTCGGCGGGGGTGCCGACGGAACTGACCGAGATCGGTGAACCGGAGGACGTCGCGGCGTTCGTGGTCTACCTGCTGTCGGACGCGGCACGGGACGCGGACATCACCGGGCAGGTGTACACGGTGGCCGGGCCGAAGATCGCGGTCTGGGCCCAGCCGAGGGAGTTGCGCGCCGCGTACGCCTCGGAAGGGTCCTGGACGCCGGAACGGATCGCCGAGTTCCTGCCGGGGAGCGTGGGGGTGGACCCGATGCCGATGCTGGCACGCCTGACGGCGATGGAGTCCGCCGCGCGGGCCGGGGAGCGGCCGAACGCGTGAAGGGGGCGGGGTGCGGTGCGTTGTGCGAGTGCGGCGCCGTCGTGGTTGCTCGCGCAGTTCCTCCCCCAGCCTTCGGCCGGGGGTACCCCCAGCGCTCCTGAGCTGGCTGTCCACACCGGCGTTCACGGTACCCGCCCGCCGGGTCGCCCATCAGCTCACCCGTTTCCGCGGTCCACGCATCCTGTCGGCCCCTGACTTCTCTCCGCCGCGACGGCGATCGGCCAAGAGGCGGTCTCCGGCGGTTCTCGTACGGCCGTAGCCCCGACATTTTTCTGGAGGTCACCGTGGAGTTCGGCTTCGCGCCGGAGGACGACGCGTTTCGCCGCGAAGTCCGCGCCTGGCTCGACACGCACGTCAAAGCCGATGCGGACCGGCGCGGCTGGGAGCGCACGCTCGGGGCCGCCGGATGGATCGGGCTCGGGTGGGCGGAGGGCGGGTACGGGAACCGGACCGCCACGCTCACCCAGCAGGTCGCCTGGGCCGAGGAGTACGCCCGGTCGGCCGCGCCCCCGCGCTCCGGGCACATCGGGGAGAACCTGCTCGCCCCGACGCTCATCGCCCACGGCAGCGACGAGCAGAAGGCACGCTTCCTGCCCGCCGTCGCCGCCGGCGAGGAGCTGTGGTGCCAGGGGTACAGCGAGCCCGGCGCCGGTTCCGACCTCGCCGGTGTGCGGACCGCGGCCGTACGCGAGGCGGACGGCTACCGCGTCACCGGGCAGAAGATCTGGACCTCGCTCGCGCACGAGGCCGACTGGTGTTTCGTGCTCGCGCGGACCGAGCCCGGCTCGCGGCGCCACCACGGACTGAGCTTCCTGCTCGTGCCCATGGACCAGCCGGGCCGCATAGAGGTCCGCCCCATCCGCCAGATGACCGGCACCAGCGACTTCAACGAGGTCTTCTTCGACGGGGCGCACGCGCGCGTGGAGCATGTCGTCGGCGGCGAGGGCAACGGCTGGCGCGTGGCCATGAGCCTGCTCGGCTTCGAGCGCGGGGTGTCCACCCTCGCCCAGCAGATCGGGTTCGCCGAGGAACTGGGACGGGTGGTGCGGGACGCCGTGTCGACCGGCGCCGCCGACGACCCCGTCGTACGGGCGCGGCTCGTGCGGCAGTGGGCCGAGCTGCGGGTCATGCGCTGGAACGCCCTGCGCACGCTGGGCGGTTCGGCCGCCGAGCCCGGCGCGCCCAGCGTGGCCAAGCTGCTGTGGGCCGGCTGGCACCAGCGGCTCGGGGAACTCGCCGTGCTGGTGCGGGGCGCCGGCGCGAGCGTCGGCCCGGCCGACTGGTCGGCCGCGGCGCCGTACCAACTGGACGCCGCCCAGCACCTGTTCCTCTTCTCCCGGGCCGACACCGTCTACGGCGGCTCGGACCAGGTGCAGCGCACGATCATCGCCGAGCGCGTGCTCGGTCTGCCGAGGGAACCGAAGGGGGTCGAGTCGTGATGCGTGGAGTGGTGTTCGACGGGAAACAGGTGCAGGTCGTCGACGATCTGGACGTACGGGAGCCGGGGGCCGGGGAGGTGCTGGTCTCCGTCGCGGCGGCCGGGCTGTGCCACAGCGATCTGTCCGTGGTGGACGGGACCATACCCTTCCCTGTTCCTGTGGTGCTGGGACATGAGGGTGCCGGGGTGGTGGAGGCGATCGGTGTGGGGGTCAGCCATGTCGCGCCCGGGGACCATGTCGCGCTGTCCACGCTCGCCAACTGCGGTGCCTGCGCCGACTGTGACCGTGGGCGGCCCACCATGTGCCGCAAGGCCATAGGGCGGCCGCAGAAGCCGTTCACGCGCGGCGGCCGGGCCGTCTACCAGTTCGCGTCCAACTCGGCCTTCACGGAACGGACGGTCGTCAAGGCCGTGCAGGCGGTACGGATCCCGAAGGACATCCCGCTGACCTCGGCCGCCCTCATCGGCTGCGGCGTACTGACCGGGGTGGGCGCCGTACTGAACCGCGCCCGCGTCGACCGCGGCGACACCGTGCTGGTCATCGGCACCGGTGGGATCGGGCTCAACGTCATCCAGGGCGCCCGGATCGCGGGAGCGCTGCGGATCGTGGCCGTGGACGCCAACCCGGCCAAGGAGGAGGTGGCCCGGCAGTTCGGCGCGACCGACTTCCTGACCTCGACGGACGGCGTCAAGGACCTGCTGCCGACCGGGGTGGACCACGCGTTCGAGTGCGTCGGCCGGGTCGAGCTGGTCCGGCAGGCCGTCGACCTCCTGGACCGGCACGGCCAGGCCGTCCTCCTCGGCACACCCGCCGCCACCGCCGAGGCGTCCTTCGTCGTCGCCTCGATGTTCCTCGACAAGTCCATCCTCGGCTGCCGCTACGGCTCCTCCCGCCCCCAGCGGGACATCGCCCTGTACGCCGAGCTGTACCGCCAGGGGCGCCTGATGCTCGACGAACTGGTCACCGCCACCTACCCGGTGGAGGACTTCGAGAAGGCCCGCGCCGACGCGGAGGCGGGACGGGTGGCTCGGGGGGTGCTCGTGTTCTAGCGAACCGGGGCGGCCCGGGAGGTCAGTGCCGGACGCCGACGCCGACGCCGACGCCGCCGGGGTGCCGGGCTTCGCCGGCGCCGGACCGGAAGGTCCGGCGGTAGGCGGTCGGGGTGACGCCGAGCGCCGTCTGCAGGTGCTGGCGCATCGACTGGGCCGTGCCGAAGCCGGCGTCCCGGGCCACCTGGTCCATCGAGAGCTCGGTGGACTCCAGGAGGTGCCGGGCGCGTTCGACGCGCTGCTGGGTGAGCCACTGGCCGGGGCTGATGCCGGTCTCCTCACGGAAGCGGCGCGTGAAGGTCCGTACCGACATGGCCTCCTGCTCGGCCATGTCCCGCAGCTGGATGGGCTCGTGCAGCCGCGCGAGGGCCCAGGCGCGGGCGCCCGTGGTGCCGGCGACCTGCGGGTCGGGGACCGGGCGGTGGATGTACTGGGCCTGGCCGCCGTCCCGGTGCGGGGGGACGACCGTACGGCGGGCCACCTCGTTGGCGACGGCCGTGCCGTGGTCGCGGCGGACCATGTGCAGGCACAGGTCGATGCCGGCCGCCACCCCGGCGGAGGTCAGCACCTCCCCGTCGTCGATGAACAGGACGTCCGCGTCCACCTTGACCCGCGGGAACAGCCGCTGGAGATGGTCCGCTTCGGCCCAGTGCGTGGTCGCCGGGCGGCCGTCCAGGTAACCGGCGGCGGCCAGCACGTAGACCCCGGTGCAGATGGAGGCGAGCCGGGTGCCGGGGCGGATGAGGGCGAGCGCGGCAGCCAGTTCGGGGGTGAGGACACCCTGCTCGAAGACCGGGCCCAGCTCGTACGACGCCGGGATGACCACCGTGTCGGCGGTGGCCAGCGCCTCCGGGCCGTGCGGCACGTGGACCGTGAAGTCGGCGTCGGTCTCGACCTGCCCCGGCGGCCGGACCGAGCAGGTCACGACCTCGTACAGGTGCCGTCCCCGCTCGTCCTTGGGCCGGCCGAAGATGCGGTGCGGGATGCCCAGTTCGAAGGGGAGCAGACCGTCCAGGGCGAGGACGACGACTCGGTGCGGGCGGAAGCCGGGGTCACTGCTCATGGCCCGATCCTAGCGAATACTGTCCTCCGGGCCACTCGATGGAGTGAATCCGCTGGCCGAAGCTTTATGGCGTGACCCAGACAAGCGAAGCCGCAGTCGCCCTCGCCGAGGACTCGAAGCCGACCCGCTCACCTCGCGTCAACCGTGCCTGGTTCGTCGCCGCCGTCACCTTCGTCACGATCGTCGGCGCGGCCGCCTTCCGCTCCCTGCCCGGTCTGCTCATCGACCCCCTGCACCAGGAGTTCGGCTGGTCGCGCGGCACGATCGGCGCGGCCGTCTCCGTCAACCTCGCGCTGTACGGGCTCACCGCGCCGTTCGCGGCCGCTCTGATGGATCGTTTCGGCATCCGCCGGGTGGTCGCCGTGGCCCTGACCGTGATCGCGATCGGCTCGGGCCTGACCGTGTGGATGACGGCGGCCTGGCAACTGATGCTGTGCTGGGGCCTGCTGGTCGGGCTGGGCTCCGGCTCGATGGCCCTCGCCTTCGCCGCCACGGTCACCAACCGCTGGTTCACCACCCGGCGCGGCCTGGTCAGCGGCATCCTCACCGCCGGCTCGGCCTCCGGTCAGCTGATCTTCCTGCCGCTGCTGTCCTGGATGGTCGAGCGGTACGACTGGCGCCCGGCCGCCGTCACCGTCGCGCTCGCCGCCCTCGCGGTCGTCCCCTTCGTCTGGCTGCTGCTGCGCGACCACCCTGCCGACGTGGGCCTGAAGCCGTACGGCGCACCGGACTTCGTACCGAAGCCGGCGCCGGTCACCGGAGCCGCGCGCCGGACGATCGGGGTGCTGCTCTCCGCCGTCCGCACCGGGCCCTTCTGGCTGCTCGCCGGCACCTTCGCGATCTGCGGCGCCTCCACCAACGGCCTGGTCCAGACCCACTTCGTGCCCGCCGCCCACGACCACGGCCTGCCGGTCACCACGGCGGCCTCGCTGCTCGCGGTCATCGGTGTCTTCGACGTCGTCGGCACGATCGCCTCCGGCTGGTTCACCGACCGCTTCGAACCCCGCCGGCTGCTCGCCGTCTACTACGCCCTGCGCGGCCTCTCCCTGCTCTTCCTGCCGATGCTGCTGGGCCCCGCCATCCACCCCCCGATGATCTTCTTCATCGTCTTCTACGGCCTCGACTGGGTGGCCACCGTCCCGCCCACCCTGGCCCTGTGCCGGGAGCACTACGGCGAGGACAGCGCCATCGTCTTCGGCTGGGTCCTCGCCTCCCACCAGATCGGCGCGGCCCTCGTCGCCTTCCTCGGCGGTGTCGCCCGCGACGTCTTCGGCACCTACGACATGGTCTGGTACGCCTCCGGAGCGCTGTGCGCGGCGGCGGCCCTGATGGCCCTGGTGATCCGGCGCCGGCCGGCGGCCGTTGTGCCCGCCCTGGCCGTCTAGAGGGAGACCGCCAGGAGCCGTCCGGGACCCGCTCGGGCCGGTGTGGAGTGGCGCCTTATGGTTCCGGGATGAGTAACTCTGCCGCGGCCGCTGTCCTCACCACCGCCGACCTGCCGGAAGCGATACGTGCGGTGCGTACCTTGTTGGCCATGGCGGACATCGATCAGGGAGAGGTCGACTTCGAAGCCGTGATCAGGTCGCCGGATGTCCTGGCGCAGGTACGTCAAGTACTGCCCGACCTCGTATGGTGGGCGTCCGCCGGCAAGGAGCACGGTTCGGCGGAGGCCGGCGACGACCCCGCGGACTGCCTGCCGATCCAAGTGTTCGACTGGGGTCGTCCGCTGGACCGCGCTGAGCCCTTCATCGCCGCTCTGGGACCGGATCCCGCGGCTGTTCGCTGGGATCTGGACGCCTGGCCTGCGGTTCCCGAAGCGGGACTGGAGGCGATCTCGCAGAAGTACGCGTACCTCACGCTGACCGTGAATTCCCGGGACCTCTACCAGGACGAGCCGTCGCAGGACCACACCGTCCACGTGCACGTCCGGGACCGGAACGGTGACCAGACAACCCGCGTGCATTGGCTCGCCGATCAAGTGGGTGGGCGGTTCACGGGCAGGGTGGAGTCGGCGCCTCTGTGACTCCTCTCGGTAACTCCTCGGCAAGCAGGCAGGACCGCCGTCTTCATCCGCCTCGGCCACTTGATCGGCCGGACCTGTCCTGGCCGTCCGCTCCTAGCCCGGTGAACCGCCCCCGGTGGAACAGCAGCGGTCCGTCGGCGGGCTCGGCCGCGCCCAGTGCGTTCACCCGCCCCACCACGATCAGGTGGTCGCCGCCCGTGTGGACGGCGTGGATGGCGCAGTCGATCCAGGCGGCGGCGCCGGTCAGGCGGGGCGCACCCGACACCGGGGCCGTGTCGTAGGCGACCCCCGCGAACTTGTCCGCGCCGCTCACCGCGAAGGCGCGGCACAGCTCGCCCTGGCCCGCGCCGAGGACGTTGACGCAGAAGACGCCCGCGCGGGCGATGCGCGGCCAGGTGGCCGACGTACGGCCGACCATGAAACAGATCAGGGGCGGGTCGAGGGAGAGGGAGGAGAAGGACTGGCAGGCGAAACCGGCGGGGGAGGGTTCGCCCTCGGCGGCCGGTGCGGTGACAACGGTCACCCCGGTCGCGAAGTTCCCCAGCACGCGCCGGAACTCCGCCGGGTCGACCGGCGCCCGTTCGTCGGCGCGCACACACCGCAACTCCGGACGCGGCAATGCCTCCAGGGGCCCCGGTGCGGGGGCCGACCTGAGGTAGCGGACGGCGGCCGCGGCCGCCCCTGCGTGTCCCATCACACCTTCATTGAAGCTGACGACGCGTCAGATGGGAAGTCCGGTGCCGGACGCCGTACGGCCGCTTCGTACGCTCCGCCCACTCCGCCCGCTCCATCTGCGACGACTACGGCACCGGGAGTGGACCTGGCGCGGCGGTGTGTTGATCGAGCCGTACGGCCGGCCGGTGGGCCTCACCGGCCCCGGAACTCCGGGCTTCTGCGCTCCACGAAGGCCCGCAGACCCTCCTGGGCGTCCCGCGTCGTCATGTTGATCTCCTGGGCGGCGGACTCGGCCGCGAAGGCCGCTGCCCGGTCGCTGTCCAGGGACGCGTTGACCAGCTGCTTGGTCAGGGCGAGGGCGCGGGTCGGACCGGTGGCGAGCCGGGCGGCCCAGTCCCGCGCCGTCTTGGCCAGCTCCTCGTCCGGTACGACCCGGTTGACCAGGCCGAGGCGCTCGGCCTCCGGGGCGGCGAGGGCGTCGCCGAAGAACATCAGCTCCTTGGCGCGGTGCGGGCCGACCAGGCGGGGCAGCAGATAGGCGCCGCCGCCGTCGGGGACCAGGGCGCGGCGGACGAACGCCTCGATGAAACGGGCGGATTCGGCGGCCAGGACCAGGTCGCAGGCGAGCGCGAGATGGGCGCCGAGCCCGGCGGCGGTGCCGTTGACCGCCGCGATCACCGGCTTCTCGCAGTCGAGGACGGCGCCGACCAGGCGCTGGGCGCCCAGCCGGATGGTGCGGGCCACGTCGCCGGGGAGACGTTCGGCCGTGGCGCCGCCGCGCAGGTCGGCGCCCGCGCAGAAACCTCGGCCGGTCCCGGTGACGACCACGGCCCGTACCGAGGGGTCCGCGGAGGCTTCGGAAAGCAGTTGGATGATGCGTTCCCGCTGGTCAGGGGTGATGGCGTTGAGGGCCTCGGGGCGGTTGAGGGTGATCTGCGCGACCTGGTTGTCAGTGGCGTGCAGTACCAATGACTCAACGGAAATTTCCGGCTCGTCATTCTTTGCGCGCTCACGGGGGGAATTGGGCATGTTCATCTCAGCGGCACACCGCCAGCGCGTCCAGCGCCACCGCGCCCTGGCCCTCGGGCAGCACCATCAGGGGGTTGATGTCGAGCTCGGCGAGCTGGTCGCCGAGCTCCAGGGCCATCCGCTGGACCCGCAGGATCACCTCGACGAGCGCTTCGACGTCGGCCGGCGGCCGCCCCCGGACCCCGTCCAGCAGGGCCCGCCCGCGCAGTTCGGCGAGCATGTCGCGGGCTTGCTCCTCACCGAACGGCGGCACCCGCACGGCGGCGTCGTGCAGGACCTCGACCAGGACCCCGCCCAGCCCGACGGTCACCGTCGGCCCGAACAGGGCGTCGTGCGTGACCCCGACCACCATCTCCACGCCCCGCTCGACCATCTGGCAGACCAGCACACCGTCGAGGGTGACGCCCTCGTAGCGGGCGATGTCGGTCAGCTCCCGGTAGGCGTCCCTGACCTGGCTGGCGGAGGTCAGCCCGACCTTCACCAGGCCCAGCTCGGTCTTGTGGGCGATCTGCGCGCCGGACGCCTTCATCACCACCGGGTAGCCGACCAGCCCCGCCGCGCGCACGGCGGCGGCCGCGCTGGTCACCAGCTGCTCGCGCGGCACCCGTATGCCGTACGCGCGCAGCAGCTGCTTCGCCGCGTGCTCGCTCAGCTGCTGCCCCGGCTGCATCAGCGCGAGCGCCTTGCGGTACGAGGGCGAGGGCGTGCGCGGGGCCTCGTCGAAGGGGGAGTGGTAGGCGCGGACGAAGCGGTGGTGGTCGAGGTAGGCGCGGACGGCGGTGAGACAGTTGCCGACCGTGCGGAAGGTGGCCACCCGGGAGGAGCCCAACAGGACCTCACGGTAGGCGGGTTCGGTGCCGACCGGCGAGCCCCACACCACGCACACCAGCTTGTCGGTCGCCTCGGCCGCGTCGACCAGGTCCCGCACCAGCCGGTCGCTGAGCGGCGGGAAGGGGCCGGTGATCGGGCAGATCAGCACCCCGACCTCGGGGTCGGCGAGGATCGCGTCGATGATCTTCCGGCCGCGCCAGTCGCCCACCGGGTGACCGCCGTTGTCGACCGGGTTGGCCACGCTCAGGTACTCCGGTATCCACTGGTGCAGCTCGGCCTGGAGCGCCTCGGACAGCACCGGCAGCTTCAGTCCCAAGCCGGAGGCGAGGTCGGCGACGTGCGCGCCCGTGCCGCCCGAGATCGAGTAGACGACCACCCCGTCGGCGCGCGGCGCCCGCGCCCGGGCCAGCAGGGCGGCGGTGTCATGGAGTTCGTCGAGGCCGTCGACGCGGATCACCCCGTACTGGCGCAGCGCCGCGTCGATCACGTCGTCCGCGCCGGTCAGCTTGCCGGTGTGGGAGGCGGCGGTGCGGGCGCCGGCCTCGGTGCGGCCGACCTTCACGGCGACCACCGGCACCTTGCGGCGGGCCGCGCGGTCGGCGGCCAGCAGGAAGGCGCGGCCGTCCTTGAGGCCTTCGACGTAACAGGCGATGGCGCCGACCTCGGGGCGTTCGGCGAAGTAGGAGATGAAGTCGGCGGTCTCCAGGTCGGCCTCGTTGCCGGTGGGCGCCCAGTGCGAGAGGCGGATGCCGAGTTCCTGGGCGGCGAACACGGGCCGGCCCTGGTGCCCCGACTGGGTGATCAGCGCGATCGCCGGTCCGTCCAGGTCGTCCCGGAACCGCTCGAAGGCGTTCAGGTTGGTGTTCGGGCCGAGCAGCCGCAGCCCGGAGCGG
This sequence comes from Streptomyces sp. NPDC054813, assembly GCF_053611365.1. NCBI lineage: Bacteria > Bacillati > Actinomycetota > Actinomycetes > Kitasatosporales > Streptomycetaceae > Streptomyces > Streptomyces sp. NPDC054813. Next base: position 19,745 of record NZ_JBSHAF010000009.1, read on the forward strand.
CGTACGGCGGCCGCGAGCCGGACCTGGGCCGCCGCCCCCTCCTCGCCGGTCTCGGCGAACCCGGAGGCGAAGGCGACGGCGAACTTCACCTTGGCCTCGGCCAGTTCCTCGATCACCGGAAGGGGGTCGGCGACCAGGAGTACGGCGAGGTCGACCTGCTCGGGCAGGTCGGCGACGGAAGGAGCGCAGGCGATGCCGAAGACCGACGGCCGGGTCGGATGCACCGGGTGCACCCGGGCCCCGACCCGCTCGGCCCAGTCGAGTATCTGCCGGGTGATACCGGTGTTGGGCCGTCCTTCGGCGTCCGAGGCGCCGATCACGGCGACGGACTCGGGCCGGAAGAACCTGTCCAGATCCGGTACGTCCGCGTACAGCGGCCGTCCGCTGACGTCCTGCTCGTCCGCGTCGGCCGTCCGGCCGTGGACGGCGGGCCCGGGTCGCTGCTCACCGCAGGCGATGACCCGGGCCCGGCGGGAGTCGGTGGTGAGGGTGCCGTGGGTTGATCCAAGCATCGTTCCGCCCGCTCCTGTGTGACAGCACAATTAACTGACGTAGTGTCAGATTACTGAACTGACGCTGCGTCAGGAACTGGTCTGCACGCAAAGTTGAGGCCGAAAGCGCTCCTCGCCTCTCCCGTCACCGCCGGCCGGAGGCGGCTGCCACCCCCCTGCGGCCCCCATCGCCCGGCCGCACCGCACCGCCGCGCGGGAAACCCTCATTGTCCCAGCGTCGCCGCGCGCAGGAGGCGGGAGATCCGGCCTTGTCCCCGGGGTGGTCGGCGTAGGGCCTGTCCGGGGCGGCGGCCTACGCCGTCCGCTGTCGCTTGGCGACCGCCTTCGCGATCTTCTCCGCGTCGATCGCCATCTCCCGGAACATGCCGCTGATGGGGTTGGTGTAGCCGGTGAAGTAGAGGCCGGGAGCGTTCTTCGGGGTGCGGGGGCCGTGGGTGACCGGGTGGCCGCGGTCGTCGAGGACGTCGAGGTGGCCGACCAGGCTCTCCAGTGCGCGCGTGTATCCGGTCGCGGCGATCACCGTGTCGGGGGAGACGAGGGTGCCGTCGGCGAGGGTGACCTTGCCGTCCTCGAAGCCGTCCACGGCGGCCACGATCTCGACCTTGCCCTCCTGTACCGCGTCGACGAGACCGACGTCCAGGACCGGGATGGCGCCCTGCCCGACCCGGCTGTAGAGGCCGGTGTCGGGGCGGGGCAGGCCCTGGGCGGCCAGGTCGGGCACGCTGACCTTGGCCATCGTGCGGGCCAGCCGGTCGACGAGGGACACCGGGAGGCGTCGTACCAGGATCGAGTTGTACTGGGCGGCCCAGCCGGCGGTGGAGCGGCGCACGATGTGCGGGACCGTGCGGACGGCGAGCCGTACCCGGGAGACGCCGCCCTCCGCCAGGTCGACGGCGATCTCGGCGCCGGTGTTGCCGACGCCGACGACCAGTACGTCCTGGCCGGAGAAGGGCTCGGGGTTCCGGTACTCACCGGCGTGCAGGAACCGGCCGCCGTACGTGTCCAGGCCGGGCCAGCCGGGGATGCGCGGGGTGTGGTTGAAGCCGGTGGCGACCACCACCGCGGAGCCGGTCAGTTCCCGGCCGCCGGAGGCGTGCAGCAGCCAGCCGTCACCCTCGGGCGAGCGCTCCACCCGGGAGACCTCGACACCGGTGACGATCTCCAGTTCGTGGTGCTCGGCGTACTTCTCCAGATAGCGCACCACGTCGTCGCGGGAGACCCAGCGGCCGAAGCGGCGCGGCATGGGCAGCCCGGGCAGCGCGGAGAGGCGGCGGGTGGTGTGCAGCCGGAGGCGGTCGTAGTGCCGGCGCCAGGACGCGCCGACGTCGTCGGACTTCTCCAGGACGACGGCGCGGATGCCCCGGGCTCGCAGCGCGTACGCGGCGGCGAGCCCTCCGGGGCCGGCGCCGATGACGTAGACGGGCGAAACAGTGGGGGGAAACACGGCCATGGGCGGGAGCGTAATCACGCGACAGGTTGATGGGTCTCGGTCAAGACCGGAATTGGTTGCGGATTGATCACACCCGTAGGGGAAGTGGGTGGGACTTGTGACGTAGCCCACTTCATCTGAACGGAAACGAAAGAGAAGGGGCGGGAAAAGGCCCGCGCCGCCGGGCTCCGGTGCGCGGGAGCCCGACGGCGCGGGTGGGCGGTGTCCTTGGACAGACGGGAAAGGACGCCGCGTTCGGGGAGGCTATCGCGGTCGTGAGGGGCCTATCTCGATTGTGAGAGGTTCTTACTTCCGCGGTGGTTTCTCAGCCCTGCTCGCCCTTCTTGGCGTTGCTGTTTCCCTTGCCCTTGCCGAAGCCCGTCACCTCGGCGATCCAGGTGATGAAGTCGCCCGGGTCGGTGTTGGCGCCATGGCCCTGGTCCCAGTAGTAGAGGTGGTTCACGTCGTCGCCGAGATTGCCCAGGCGGGCCGCCAGGTTCGCGGAGATGACGTGCGAGGTGTCGGTGTCATTGGTGCCGAGACGGATCCACCAGTGCTTCGAACGCCGCGCGTTGACCTTTTCCACCAGGTGGAACATCGGGTTCATCAGGTTCAGCTTCTCGGGGATGTCGCTCGCGACCCGCTTGGTGCTGAGACCGGTGGAGTCATTCTTCGCGCCGTACGCCGTGAAGTGACGGCTTTCGGTCGTACCCGCTCCGAACTCATTGTTTTCGCCGGCCGACAGGTCGAAGGCGTCGAAGGCGGGGGTGGTCTTCTTTCGGGCGCCGACGTGCGTGAGGTAGCCGTCCCAGTCGAAGGTGGCCCTGCCGCCGGACCAGGTGATGAAGGTGTTGGCGGCCAGGTAGGTCTCACGGTCCGAGTCCGACAGCGCGGCCAGATAGGTGGTGGCGGACGGCTCCAGGTACTGCTTGAGCAGGTACTCGTCGTAGTTGCGGGCGGTCAGCGGGCCGAAGCCGTCCAGGCCGCGCAGTTTCAGGGTCGCCTGGTACTCGGCGAACTGGGCCCGCAGGTCCTTCGACACCGCCTGGTCGACGACCTTGCCGGTGGACTGGGTGGCGTTGGAGCCCCAGTTCCACTCGTAGGCGCCGTCGGCGTGCTCCAGGTCGGTGATCGGGCACCAGGCGCCGGTCGCGAAGATCGCGTCCGATGCGTCGGCCGCGCCGATCTCCTTGAGGTACTTGTCGTAGATCGGGCTGTCGCCGGACGCGCCGAGCAGCGAGGACAGGGCGCCGCCGGCGCTGGTGCCGGCCGACACGATCCGGTCGACGTCGCCGGGGACGAGGCCGCGGTTGGCCTTCACGTACCGGACGGCCGCCTTGAGGTCGACGATCGCGGCGGGAGCGGTCCCGTAGTACTCGCCGTCGGAGTTCTTGAGGGTACGGCCGCGGGCGCCGGGCTCCACGACGACGTAACCGGCGAGCAGCGCCAGCAGCTGGTTGGAGGCGGTGGCGCCGCCGGTGGCGTTGGTGTTGCCGTTCGCGTTGGAGGTGGTGGAGGCCGACGCGCCGGGTGCGGCACTGCCGGTGGGGGCACCGCTCGGGGCGCCGCCGCCGGCGCTCATGCCGCCGGCGCCGACACCGGTGGCGTCCGCCACGGAGGAGGGCATGTACCCGCCGACGGAGTTGGCGAACAGGATCGGCGCGTTCGTCGGGTCGACCGTCTCGCCGTCGATCTCGACCGGGGCGCTGACGACGAGCGACTGGTAGGTCTCGTCCACCGGGTTGGCGACGTAGGTGATCGCCTTCCAGAAGTGGTAGGTCACCGAGTGGTCGGCGCCGTCCGTGTCCGTGACGGTCGTCGTCAGCTTCGTGTACGCGTCCGGGTCGAACTTCAGGGAGTCCGAGGAGCCCGACGAGGAGTCGCTCGACGCCTGTGCGCTGAGGGCGATGCCGCCGACTGCTGCGACACCGGCCGTGGCGCCGATGCCCATGACCACGGTCCTGCGCTTCACTGCCCTGTGCTTCACCTTGCTGCCTCTCGTGTGCGGGCTCCTTGGCCTTGCGCATGCGAACGTAATTCGGCACCGACAAAATCGTCAACAATCTGCCGGGATTCACGGTGGACCCACAGCCCCATGGGAATCACACAGCTTTTGCCCAGCGCCCTCTGGGCCCCCGCACCCATCTGACATAACGTCAGATTCATGGATGCGACGAGTGCGCCGACCGCGACGAACGCCGACCCGGCCCGTCCGGCCGCCCGGCGGTACGACCTCCCCGAACCGGACGCCTTCACCCGCCCCTACTGGGAGGCGGCGGCCGAGGGCCGGCTCCTGCTCCGCCGCTGCCGCTCCTGCGGCCGGGCCCACCACTACCCCCGGGAGTTCTGCCCGCACTGCTGGAGCGAGGACGTCACCTGGGAGCCCGCGACCGGCCGCGCGGTCCTCTACACCTGGTCCGTCGTGCACCGCAACGACCTCCCGCCCTTCGGCGACCGCGTCCCCTACGTCGCCGCCGTGGTCGACCTGGCGGAGGGCCCGCGCATGATGACCGAGCTGGTGGACACGCCCGAGCCGCGCGCCGGACTGGAGCTGGAGGTCGCCTTCCGGGCGGGCGTGCCGGTGTTCCGCGCCGCGACACGCTGAAAGGGGAGCCGGTGAAAGAGCCGGTGAAAACAGGGGCGCGCCGGAACGGGCTGGGCCGCCACCCGGCACAGAGGTTTCAATGACCCCATGGCCCAGATCGACGAACAGCCCGCCGCCCGCCGCCCCGACGTCCCCCCGCACGGTCACGACCTGCGCCTCGACCACTGGAACCCGGACTCGCGGGCCCACACCGAGGCCTGGCTGCGCGGCCGTACCGACCTGGACTTCCTGCGCTGGAACACCCCCCTCCAGCCGGACATCGACCTCGCCGGGGCCCGTGCCGCCCTGCTGAGGCAGCAGGAGCAGGCGGCCGCCGGCGGCTCCGCGCCGTTCCGGATCGCGGACGCGCGGAGCGGTACGACCCTCGGGCACATCGGCATCAACATGATCGACCGGGTGTCCCGCTCGGCCCGGGTCGGCTACTGGGTGCTCCCCGAGGCACGGGGCCGCCGGGTCGCCACCTACGCCCTGGCCCTGGCCGCCCGCTGGACCTTCACCGAACTGGGCCTCTACCGCCTGGAACTGGGGCACGCCCTCGGCCACGAGGCGTCCTGCCGGATAGCGCAGACGTGCGGCTTCCCCTACGAGGGGACACTGCGGGGCGCGATGTTCGAGGCGGGCCGGCCGAACGCGTTCCGGGACGCCCATCTGCACGCCCGCCTCGCCTCGGACCCGGAGCCGTCCCTGGATTAATTCACGTGCGGGGTGCGGCGGCCGACCGCGACCATCGAGCATGGCCCCCGAGACACCTGCATCCGAAGCGCCCCTCGCGTCCGAAGTCTCCCCCGCATCCGAAGCGGCCGGTGCATCCGAAGCGTCCGACTGGTACTTCACCTCCGACGTGGACGAATTCCTCGCCCACGCCCAGGACTTCCTCGGCTCCCGCCCGGACCTGCACACCGTCCACCTGACGGTGACCCAGCGGCTGCGGCACAGCGGCCCGTCGGCGAACGGCGACCGGCCACCGTTCCTCGGCTTCCTGACCCGTGGCGACGGCAGCGTGGGCGCGGCGCTGCTGCACACCCCGCCGTACGCCCTGCGCACCACCCGCCTCACGGCCGGGGAGTGCGAGACGCTGGCCTCCCGGCTCCTCGCCCTCGGCCACCCGGTCACCGGATTCGGCGCCGAACGCGCCACGGCGGAGGCGTTCGTGGCGGCCTGGGAACGGCGGACCGGGACGCCCGGGAAGCTCCAGGACCTCGAACGGCTCTACCGGCTGGACGAGTTGACGGTCCCCACTCCGGTGCCGGAGGGCCGGGCGAGGGTGGCCGGGCCGTCGGACCGGGAGCTGCTGATCCGCTGGTACGACGGCTTCGTCGCCGACGCGGGCCTGCCGGGCGGCCGGGACGCCGGGGACTGGGCCGACTTCCGGCTCTCCTACGGAGGCGTCACGCTCTGGGAGACCCCCGACGGCACCCCGGTGTCCATGGCCGGTGTGACCCCGACGGTCGCCGGGCAGGCCCGGATCGCGCCCGTCTACACCCCGCGCGAGCTGCGCGGCCGCGGCTACGCCGGCGCGGTGACGGCGGAGGTCAGCCGGGCGACCCTGGCCCGGGGCGTCGGCGAGGTCCTCCTCTTCACCGACCTGGCGAACCCGACGAGCAACGCGCTCTACCAGCGCATCGGCTACCGGCAGGTGGCCGACTGGGCGGTGTACGGCTTCGGGGAGCGGGCGTAGCGGGCCGGGCGCCTACGGCCACAGCAGTTGCCTGCGCCAAGTGCCGTCCTCCTCCGCGACGTACCGGAGCCGGACGTGCCGCCGCTCCGGGTCGCCCTGGAAGAACTCGGCCTCCTCCGGGCGCAGCCGGTAGAGGGTCCAGGTGGGGGAGGGGGCGGCCGGGTCCGCGCGGGCCCGTTCCCAGGCCGCCTCCGACTCCTTGCGCAACTCCTCCAGCGAGGACAGGATCCCGCTCTGCGTGCCGGTGAGCGCCGCCGCCAGGGCGCCCGTCGAGCGGGCGTGCAGGTCCGCCTGGCCCTCCTCCGACGGGGCCGCGGTGACCGGCCCGCGGAGCCGTACCTGGCGGCCCAGCACCGGCCAGTAGAAGGCCAGCGCCGCGTAGGGGCGGGCGTCCAGCTGGTGCCCCTTGCGGCTGGTCAGGTGCGACGCGAAGGACCAGCCGTCCGGGCCCGCGCCGTGCAGCATCACGATCCGTACGTCCGCCCGGCCCTCCTCGTCCGCCGTCGCCAGCGACACGGTGTGCGGCTCCGGCTGCCCGGCCGCCACCGCCTCCGCGAACCATGTCGTGAAGAGGGGGAGCGGGGCGTCGGGTGCCGACGCCGGGTCGAACGGCCGTAGCTCCGTGGTCTCGGGGGACCAGACCCGGAGCGACTTCAGGAGCGTGTGAAGATCCGTTGCTGCCATGTGCCGAGTATCACTCGGGGACCCTGGACAGCCGCACCAGCAGGACGTCGTACGGCGGCCCGGCGTGCCCGGGGGTGCGGGGGTGCCGGACTTTCGGGCACAACCGAGCAAATCCCTGCGAACACCTGTGCCCCGGCCGCACACTGTCCGGCATGAGGGGACCCAGGACCGTGCGAGTGGCCGTACGCCACGTACTCGGCGACGCCGGACGGCCCAGGGCGCGGACCGCCACCTGGGCCGCGCGTGACTTCCGGCTGGTCCGCCCGGCCGTGGGCCGGGACCGCGTCGAGCTGGAGTGCCCGGTCTGCTCGGCCGCGCTCCTCGCCGAGGTCCGCGACCACGCCCGTACCCGGCGCGTCCGCCTGACCTGGGGCGCGGTCTCCCTGGTGGCCCTGGCCCTGTTCGCCGCCTCGCTGGCCTACGCCGCCCACGAGGGCGGCCGGACCCTCCCGGCCGGGCAGTCGCCGCCGCTGCTCCTCCCGGTCAGCGTGGCCGCGGCCGTCGTGACCCTGATCATCACGTCCGCCGCCTGGGCGATCGCCCGCAACCACGTCGGCGTCACCCTCGTCGACACCCCCGGTCCCCGCCGCGGCCACCGCATCGTGCCGGTGCGCGGCTGAGGCACCCCCTCAGTGCCGGGCGAACTGGACCCCGGTCCGCTGGACCGTGTCCGGGCGTACCGGGAGCGCGGGCACGGTGAGCTGTTCCCCGTAGATGTCGGTGAGGCGGAGCTCGCCGCCGCAGCCGGTGCCCTGTTCGGAGAGGAAGTAGTTGTACCCGGTGCGGGTCAGCGCCAGCCAGCCGCCGCCGGTGCGGACCTCCAGGCGGGCCAGCGGGTTGCGGTGGCCGATCGCCTGGATCCCGCACCAGTACCGGGTGGAACCGGTCTTGTAGCGGATCGACACCGTGTCCGAGGTGGCCGGGCTCAGCAGACTCCAGGTGATCGCGATCCGGCCCGCCGAGAGCGGTGCGAGCTTCGCGAACGCCTGGTGGCTCAGGTCGAGTTGGCCGACCGCGCACGGCGCCGGGCACTCGTTGGTGATGCGTACGGTGAGGGACGTGCCGCTCGCCGCGCGGACCGAGACGTACGCCCCGCACGCCTTCGCCGTCTCGTAGTCCGCGGTGTTCATCGCCGCGGTCATGACGTCGTCGGTCGGGCCGTACGAGCAGGCGCCGTCGCCGTTGCCGACGTCGTAGGAGGTGGCGACCCCCTGGTAGGAGGCGCCGGGGCGGATCCGGCCGGCCGCGGGGGCCGTGGTGGTGGACGGGGTGCGGGCGGCGCCGGCCGCCGTGCGCCGGGCCGGGGTGGCGGACGGAGCCGCGGACGCCGTCGGCGTGGTCCGTGCGCCCGCCGTGGGCTTCGACGACGCGGAGGACCTCTTCGAGGGCGCCGGCGAGGCCGTCTCCCTTGACGCCGCGCCCCCCTCGGCTTCCGGCGAGGAGGACGACGAGGCCGAGGCCGCGGACACCGCCCGGTCAGCGGCCCCCTGCCCGGTGCCGGCCGCGTCGCCGGGACGAAAGGCCACGACCAGGGTCATGACCAGGGCGACGGCGGCCACGGCGGCCACCGCGAGCAGGGGGCCGCGGACCGGCCGCCACTCGAAGTTCCGGTCCGGACGCGGGCGTCGGCGATGTGAGGAGGAGGCCACGGAGCGATCCTTACGTGGTTCGGCGGTGCACGTCCTTCGAACGTCTGATTCTGAACGTCGAAGCTTCCGGTACGCAGTCGCCGCCGCGGTCCGAAAGGTTGCCGCCGTCCTCCCCGGCCCCCGGTGTCACGCCGGTCCCCGGCCCCCCCGATGTCACTCCCGCCCCAGCACCACCGTCCCCGAGGAGCAGAACCAGCCCCCCGTCCCCGACGCCACCGCCAGCTCCGGCAGCCCCCCGGCCGCGCGGCGCACCTGCCGGTCACCGGCCTCGCCGCGCAGCTGCCGTACCGCCTCCACCAGCAGGAACAGCCCCCGCATCCCGGGGTGTTGGGCCGACAGCCCGCCCCCGTCCGTGTTCACCGGAAGCTCGCCGCCCTCGACCCGCAGCCGCCCCTTCTCCACGAACGCCCCGCCCTCGCCCTTCGCGCAGAAGCCCAGGTCCTCCAGGGTCACCAGCGTCATGTAGGTGAAGGCGTCGTAGATCTCGGCGAAGTCCACCTCCGAGGGCCGGACGCCCGCCCGCCGGAAGGCCAGTTCGCCGCTGACCGCCGCCGGGGACACCGTGAAGTCCGCCCACTCCGACATGGTCGCGTGCGAGACGCACTCGCCCGTGCCCAGCACCCAGACCGGCGCGGTACGGCAGTCCCGTACGTACTCCTCGGCCGCCAGCAGCACCGCCGCGCCGCCGTCGGAGCGGATGCAGCAGTGCAGCTTGGTGAAGGGGTCGGCGATCATCGGGCCGGACAGGACCTCGTCGACCGTGACCGGGGTGCGGAACATCGCCTCCGGGTTGAGTGCCGCGTTCGCCCGTGCCTGGACCGCCACCTGTGCCAACTGCTCGATCGTCGTACCGCATTCGATCATGTGCCGGCGGGCCGCCATCGCGTACTTGGCGATCAGCGTGTGGCCGTAGGGGACCTCGAACTGGAGCGGGCCCCCGGCGCCGAAGGAGAGGTTGCCGGTCCTGCGGCCCGCCTTGATGTCGGCGCGGGCCGTCGAGCCGTAGACCAGCAGGACCGCGTTGGCGTGGCCGGCCGAGATCGCGTCCGCCGCGTGCGCCGCCATGACCTCCCAGGTGGAGCCGCCGACCGAGGTGGAGTCGGCCCAGGTGGGGCGCAGGCCCAGGTACTCGGCCACCTCCACCGGGGCCAGGGTGCCCAGGCCCGCGGAGGCGAAGCCGTCGACCACCTCCCGGCCGAGGCCCGCGTCGGCGAGCGCGCGGCGGGCCGCCTGGGCGTGCAGGGCGTAGGCGGTGGCGTCGTCCACGCGACCGCAGTCGGACAGGGCCACGCCGACCACGGCGACCTTGCGGAGTCCGGTCATGAATCTGACGGTACATCAGATCCGCTCGACTCCGCCCCTGTGCATCTGCATCCACTGCCCCTAGCATGACGGGCCGTCAGATCGTCAGGAGGTCCGGCCATGGACGCCCGCTTCACCGACGAGCAGGACGAGATCAGGCGCGCCCTGCGTGAACTGCTCCACAAGCGATGCGGGACGGAGGACGTACGGGCCGCCGTCGACAGGCCGGAGGGGTACGACCCCGCCCTGTGGACCGCCCTCGGCGAACAACTCGGCCTGCCCGGACTCGCGCTGCCCGAGGCATACGGCGGCACCGGCTGCTCCGTCACCGAAGTCGCCCTCGCCGCGGAGGAGGTGGGGCGCGCCCTCGCCCCCTCCCCCTTCCTCGCTACCGCCGTCCTCGCCGCCCCGCTCCTGCTCGCCCTCGGCACCGACGCCCAACGCGCCGAGCTGCTCCCGAGGATCGCCGACGGCCGGCTCACCGCCGCCCTCGCCGTCCCCGGCGTCCATCTCGGCACCGCCCTCGCGCTCACCGGCCCCGGCGGCGGCGACTGGGCCGGCGGCGGACGGGCCGGCGGCGTCCAGGCACGGCACCGGGGGGACCGGTGGCAGCTGTACGGGGAGGCCGACCAGGTGCTGGACGGGCACAGCGCCGGACTGCTGCTGGTCCCGGCGCACGCCGGCGGGTACGCCCGCTCGCGCGTCCTGCTCTTCCTGGTGGCGGGGGACGCCGACGGCGTCGTACGGACCCGGCGCACCGCCCTCGACCCGACCCGCCCCCAGGCCAGGGTCCAGCTGCGCCAAGTGGCCGCGGAACCGCTGGGCGACGAGGACACCGACGTCCGGCCCGCTCTCGCCGCCCTCGGTGACTCCGTGGCCGCGGTGCTCGCGGGCGAGGAGGTGGGGGCCGCGGACCGGGCGCTGGAGCGCACCGTGGAGTACGTGAAGCAGCGGGAGCAGTTCGGGCGGGCGATCGGGTCGTTCCAGGCCGTCAAGCACCGGCTGGCCGATGTGCATGTGGCGGTACGGGCGGCCCGGTCGGCGGCCTACTACGCGGCCTGGGCGACGGCCCACGGGGAGCCGGCGGGCCAACTGGCCCTCGCCCAGGCGCTGGAGGCGCTGCGGATGGCCGCCGCGGAGGGGATCCAGCTGCACGGCGGGATCGGGTTCACCTGGGAGCACGAGGCGCACCTGTCCTTCAAGCGGGCCGCCGGGGACGAGCTGCTCTTCGGGCCCGTGCACCGGCTGCGCGCGCAGGCCGCCGACGCGGCGGGGCTGTTCGGGGGACGGGGGGTGGCGGTGTGATCGGCGAACGCCTGGTGCGGAGGGTGGCGGCCGCCCGGGGGTTCCTGAAGATCGCCCCGTATGTGGTCCCGGCCCTGGACCGGGCCGTGCACCGGCTCAGCGGGGGCCGGGTGCTGCTCAGCGCGCAGATGCTGCCGGGGGCGATCCTGACGTCCACCGGCGCGCGCAGCGGGCTGCCCCGGCGTACGCCGCTCGCGTGCATGCCCCAGGAGGACGGCTGGCTGCTCGTCGGCTCCAACTACGGCCGGACCGACCACCCCGCCTGGACCTACAACCTCCTCAAGCATCCCGCCGCCGAGATCAGCTGGAAGGGCCGGGACATACCGGTCACCGCCCGGCTGCTGACGGGCGCGGAACGAGCCGCCGCCTGGCGTGAACTCCTGGAGTTCTGGCCGCCGTACGCGACCTACCAGGAGCGGGTGGACAGGGAGCTACGGGTTTTCCGGCTCACCGCGTCCTAGCGGGTGCCGCGGGGGATCGCCGGGGCGTGGCTCTCAGGGCGGGTGCCGCGGGGGATCGCCAGGGTGTGGCTCTCACGGCGGGTGCCGCGGGGGTTTGCCAAGGCGCGGCTTTCACAGCGCGTGCTGGGCCAGCAGCAGGGCGCCGATGCCCAGCATCGCCGCTCCCGAGGTGCGGGTGACCGCCCGGGCCGCCCGCGGGCGGGCCGACAGCAGGCGGCGGGCCAGGGTGCCGACGGCGAGGTAGACGGCTGCGCAGGCCGCCATGTGGAGGGCGCCGAGTACGGCCGTCTGGACGGCGACCGGGGTGTGGTCACCCTTCGTCACCAGGAACTGGGGGAGCACGGAGAGGTAGAGCAGCAGGCCCTTGGGGTTGAGGCCGCTGATCGCCGCGCCCCGCCAGAAGCCCAGTCCGGCCGTCGCCTCTTCCTTCTCCACCGGTACCGCCGGGCGCCGCAGCACGCTCCACCCCAGCCACACCAGATACGCGGCTCCGGCCACCGTCAGCGCGGTGAGCAGCGTGGGCGAGCTCGCCACCAGCACCGCGAGTCCCGCGACAGCGAGCGCCGTGTGCAGCGCGTACCCGGCGACCAGGCCCGCCACCGCGCGCGGCACCGAGCGGCCGCGCACCCCGGCGGCGATCACGAACGCCCAGTCGGCGCCCGGCACGCACACCAGCAGCAGGTCCACGGCGAGGAAGGAAATCAGGGGTCCGGTGTCCATGGCAGGGACATTAGGCGCGAACGGCCCGAAAGTGTTGTCGAAATTTGCTCGGGACCAGCTGTTCCGGGGGAGAATCTTCCCCATGGACGACGTGGACCGGAAAATTCTTGCCGAGCTTCAGCAGGACGGGCGGCTGACCGTGACCGAGCTGGCCGGGCGGGTGCGGCTGAGTGTCTCGCCGTGCCACCGGCGGCTGCGCGAGCTGGAGCGGGCGGGGGCGATCAGCGGGTACCGGGCGGTGGTGGACCCGGCCGCCGTGGGGCTGACCTTCGAGGCGCTGGTCTTCGTGTCCATGCGGCAGGAGGACCGGGACACGGTCGCCGACTTCGAGCGGGCGCTCGCGGAGATCCCCCATGTGCTGGACGCACAGCGGCTGTTCGGCGAGCCCGACTACCTGCTGCGGGTGGCCACCGCCGACCTCGCCGCCTTCCAACGGCTCTACGACGAACGGCTCGCGACCCTCCCGGGCGTGCAGCGTCTCACCTCGACCCTGGTGATGAAGCACGTGGTCCGGGACCGGCCCCTCCCGGCATAGCGCAACAGGCGGTGGCCCACCTCCGGTGAACCACCGCCTGCCAGACAGGATCCAGGGCGCGGACTACTTCGTGGGCTTCTTCCCGGTCACGCCCAGATGCACCAACAGCGCGAGGTTCGGCTTGAGTTCGGCCTGCTTCACACCCCAGGACTGGAAGCCCTTCTGGTGCGAGGCGACCGCCGCGAGCATCGCGACCAGCGAGCCGGCCATGGCCGCCGGGTTCACGTCCTTGTCGACCTTGCCCTTGGACTGCAACTCCGCGATGGAGTCGGTCAGGGAGTTGTTCACCGAGTTCAGGATCTTCATACGGATCTTGTAGAACCGTTTGTCCCCTTCGGCCGCGCCGAGGTCGACCACGCGCAGGATCGCGTCGTTCTTGCGCCAGAACTCCAGGAAACCGTCCACGAGTTCCTGCGCGGTCGCCCAGCCGGCCTTGCCGACCCAGGAGCGCCCTGCCAGCAGCTCGGTCAACTGGCCGCCCTCGGTGGCCATTTGCTCGGCGATCTCCAGGACGGCGCCCTCGACGTCCGGGAAGTACTGGTAGAAGGTCGCGGGCGAAGTACCCGCCTTCCGGGCGACATCGATGACCTTGACATCCCGGTAAGGGGAGGAGCTGAGCATCTCGCTTAGGCAGTCGAGCAGCTTCTGCCGGGTCGCCTGCCCACGCCGACCGGCCACGCGGCCGTCGACGGTACGCACTTGTCCTGTCATGCCGTCAGCTTACCGAGGGGTGATCGGAGCGCGATTCGGCCGACTGCAAATGGGGTGCACGGGTGTATGGGGGGTGAGTGGGGGGCGCCATCCCAGGTGGTGCGGCTGGTCTGCGGGGTGCGGGCCGGGCGGTTACTTTGACGACATGGCCGAAAACAGGGCATCCGGATACACAGAGGGCGTTCCGTGCTGGGTGGACGTGCAGCTTCCCGACGTCGAGGCGGGCAAGCGGTTCTACGGCGGGCTCTTCGGGTGGACCTTCGAGGACGCCGGACCCGGGGCCGTGTGGGCCCGGCTGGACGGCGCGGCCGTCGCCAGGCTGGCGCGGAAGCGGGACGGCCGGATGCCCACCGTCTGGACGGTGTACTTCGCGACCCCGGACGCCCGGAACCTCGCCCGGCGGGTCCTGGCCGCCGGCGGGCAGATCGTGAACGACCCGGTCCCCGTCCGTGACCTCGGCACCGCCGCCCTGGTCGCCGACCCCCAGGGTGCCGTCTTCGGCCTCTGGCAGGCGGCGAGCCACCCGGGCTTCGGCGTCCGGCACGCCCCCGGCACCTTCGCCTGGGCGCAGCTCTACACCAGCGACACCGACGCGGCCAACGCCTTCTACGGCCACCTCTTCGCCGACGCCCTGTTCGGTGCCGCCGCCGACCCGGACTTCGGCCGCGCCCCCCTCTCCGACGTGTTCTACGCCGGGATGCCGCCGCAGTTCGTCGTGCACTTCCGCACCGGGGACGTGGAGGCCGCGGTCGGGGCGGTTCGCCAGCTGGGTGGCCGGGTCCAGGCACCGCCCTTCGAGACGTCGTACGGAAAAGTGGCCGTCGTGACCGACAATCAGGGGGCGTCCTTCGCGCTGCTGCAACGCTGAGGCCGGAAACGGACGGCTCTCGGCGGATAAATGTCTCACTTTGTCATGTGACACCCCGATTGGTCGCCGGGTTCGCAACCTGTGCCCGGGCCAGGAAGAATCGGGGTGCGTGCCGCCATGGCGGTGCGGTGGTGAGACGCTGCACGGGGTCGCGTACATATGTGGGTGGACGTGGCCCGTACGGGGAGGTGGCAGGCAAGTGGTGGATCAGCTGACGCAGCACGATCCGCGGCGGATCGGGCCGTTCGAGGTGCTGGGACGGCTGGGGGCCGGCGGCATGGGGCTGGTCTATCTCGCGCGCTCGGCGTCCGGCCGGCGCGTGGCGATCAAGACGGTCCGGACCGAGCTCGCCGAGGACCAGTTGTTCCGGGTCCGCTTCACCCGTGAGGTGGAGGCGGCCCGCGCGGTCTCCGGCTTCTACACGGCGGCCGTGGTCGACGCCGACCCGCGCGCGGCGGTGCCGTGGCTGGCGACCGCGTACGTTCCCGCGCCCTCCCTCGAAGAGATAGTGAACGACTGCGGGCCGCTCCCGGCCCAGGCGGTCCGCTGGCTCGCGGCGGGCGTCGCGGAGGCGCTCCAGTCCATCCACGGCGCCGGGCTCGTGCACCGGGACCTGAAACCGTCGAACGTCCTCGTCGTGGAGGACGGCCCCCGGGTCATCGACTTCGGTATCGCCTCCGGCGTCTCGAACACCCGTTTGACGATGACGAACGTCGCCGTCGGCACCCCCGCCTACATGTCCCCCGAGCAGGCCAAGGACTCCCGCAGCGTCACCGGCGCCAGTGACGTCTTCTCCCTCGGCTCCATGCTCGTCTTCGCCGCCACCGGCCACCCGCCCTTCCACGGCGCCAACCCGGTCGAGACCGTCTTCATGCTGCTGCGCGAGGGCCCGGACCTCGAAGGCCTCCCGGAGGAACTCCGCCCCCTCATCGAGTCCTGCATGCAGATGGAGGCCGTCGGCCGCCCCAACCCGGCCGACCTCCAGGCCCAGCTGGCCCCCCATCTCTTCGGCTCCGGCTCCGACGACAGCGGTACGGCGTCCGCGTGGCTGCCCGAGAAGGCGGTCGCGCTGATCGAGTCCCGCCGCGGCGGCCGCCCGGCCGTGAAACCCTCCGCCAACCCTTCCGGCGCCCGCAGCGGCGGCCGGCTCGCCGTCCCTCCGCCGCCCTCCTACGACCCCGTCGTCCCGGCCCCGGTCCCGGTCGGCGCTCCCGACGCCGGCCCGGTCCGGCTGGCCGGCGCCCAGGTGCCGATCGGCCCCGGCCCACGGGTCGCCGACGCCCGCGCCGCCGCCGTCAAGGCACCCCCGCCCGAGGCCGGCCTGGTGGCCAACTGGTCCCGGCCGCGCCCCGGCGTCAACGGCGTCGACCCCGCCGTACCGCCCGTGCCCGCCCAGCCCCCGGAGACGGCGTCCGGCTGGCGGCCCTGGCGGTTCCGGATGTCCAACGACGTCTGGGGCACCCCGGCCGTCGACGGCGACCTCGTCTACGTCACCTCCTTCGAGGTGCACGCCCTCGACGTCGCCACCGGCCGACGGCGCTTCAAGACGAGGGACGTCGCCTGGTCCATGGCGGTGGCGGACGGCCGTATCCACGCCTCCGACGGCCCCACCCTGTTCGCGCTCGAAGCCCGCGAGGGCGGCGACCTGTGGCGGCTGTCCACCGACGCCTGGGTGTACGCCCTCAAGGCCGACCGGGGCACCCTCGTCACCGGCACCCGGGGCGGCGGCGTCCAGGCCTGGGAGGCCTCCAACGGGCAGAAACTCTGGGAGCTGTCCGGCGCCCAGACCGACTTCGAGGCCCCCGAGTCCGGGCCCTCCCTGCACGAGGGCACGGTCTTCGTCTGGCAGGACGCCCGGCTGCGCGCGCTGGACGCCCGGACCGGCGACGAGCGCTGGTCCTACCCCATCGGTGACGCGGCCTCCTGCGGCGGCGTCCCGGTCCGCCTCACCCACGCCCCCGACGGCTTCCTGTACGCCTCGGCGGGCAGCCGCGTCATCGCCCTCGACGCCGCGACGGGGCGCGTCCGCTGGCACTTCGAGGCGCCGGCCGTCTTCCTCTCCCCGCCCGCCTTCGTGCCCGGCCCCGCGGTCACCGGCGGTGGCGTCTACCTCGCCGACTACCTCGGGACCGTGTACGCCCTCGACGCCACCGACGGCCGCGACCGCTGGCGCATCGCGACGGAGGCCCGGGCGTCGATCGAGCCGGTGCTGGTGGCCGCGGGCCATGTCCATGTCGGCAGCGGCAAGGGGCTGTACACCCTGGACGCGGTCACCGGGACGCCCAAGTGGCGCTTCCAGGCGGGCGGCGACGTGGTGGGGTCGCCGGCGGTGGCGGAGGGCCGGATCCACTTCGGCTCCACCGACCATCTCCTCTACACCCTGAAGGCCGACGACGGCCGGCTGCGGTGGAAGCTGGCGACCGGCGGCGAGATCACCGGGTCGCCGGTGGTGCGGGACGGGGTGGTGTACGCGTGCAGCAAGGACCGGTGCGTCTACGCGCTGGACGCGGAGAAGGGAACCGGGACCGCACGCACCGCGTGAGGGGCGCGATCCTTTGACGGGCGGCTGTGGCGCCGTCGTGGCCGATTGCGCAGTTCCCCGCGCCCCTAAAGGCAGGCGTGCTGCTCTCGCGCCCCTCAGGGGCACGGGGAACTGCGCGACCAGCCCCCGCGGCGCCGCGGGGCAGTCTCAGCGGATACGAGGGTGCGCGGTCCGTGGCCGGTTCCCGAACAGCTCGGCCTGCCGGTCGTCCGGCAGGTTCCCCAGTGCGATCAGATACGGCGCCTGCCCGTACCCCCGCTCCCGCGCCGCCTCCTTCGCCGCCCACAGCGCCCGCACGCTCCCCTGCACCCCCTCGGCCGGATACCCGGCGATCACGGTCGCGCACCGCACGGCCGCCGCCAACGCCTCCCCCGGCACGGTCACTTCGGACACCAGCCCCACCTCGTACGCCCGCCGGGCGGAGACGCGCTCGGCGTTGCCCATGAGGACCAGCCGGGCCACCTCCCCGTACGGCATGCGCTGCGCCATCAGCACCGACTCGTAGGCGCTGACCATGCCGTAGGAGGTGTGCGGGTCGAAGAAGGCGGCCGTCTCGTCGGCGACGACGAAGTCCGACTCCCCGAGGAGATAGAAGGCGCCCCCGCAGGCCATCCCGGCCACGGCGGCGATCACCGGCTTCCACAGGTCGTTCGACTTCGGGCCGACGGCGATCAGCGGATCGTCCTGCATGTACGGCGAGGAGGGCTGCGGCACGACCGCGTCCCGGTCGAGCCCGGTGCTGAAGGCGCGCCCGCCGGCCCCGGTGAGGACAACGGCCCGTACCGTGTCGTCGAAGCGCAACGCCTGCCAGGCGGCGGCGAGTTCGGCGGCGGTCTCCAGGTCGATGGCGTTCAGCTTCTCGGGACGGTCCAGGGTGACGACGGCGACCCCGGTGTCCTTGTCCGTGTCGACGCGCAGGCTCACGGCCGCTCCAGGACCCACTGCGGAAGACCGTCCGTGAACACCGCCTGCACCCGGGCGTCGATCCGGATCCGGTCGGGGGAGTAGGAGTCGAGCGGTGCCCCCGCCGCACTGACCAGGTTTCCCACCAGGCGGATGCGCGGTGCGTCGGCCAGCTCCACGACCACCACGTTGTACGGGGCCTGGGCCGCGTAGTCCGGGAGGAGCGGCGGATGCGGGACGACGTACGACCAGATCCGCCCCCGGCCGCTCGTCGGCCGCCACTCGCTCGCGAAGGACTGGCAGTGCGGGCAGCACGGGCGGGGCGGGAACCGGGGCTCGTCGCAGTCGGCACAGGCCTGGACGCGGAGTTCGCCGAGCGCCGCGTACTCCCAGAAGGGGGCGCCGTCGGTGTCGATGGCCGGTCGCAGCATCTCAGCTCCGGTTGGTGAGGAGGAGGGCGGAGGTCGGCACGCCCTCGCCCGCGGTGACCAGGCAGGTGGTGGCGCCGGGGACCTGGGCGGTGCTGGTGCCGCGCAGCTGCTTGACGCCCTCGGTGATGAGGTTGAAGCCGTGGACGTAGGCCTCGCTGAGCCCGCCGCCCCCGGTGTTGACGGGCAGCCGCCCGCCGATCTCCAGCGCGCCGCCCTCGGTGAACGCCCCGCCCTCCCCCCGCCCGCAGAAGCCGTACCCCTCCAGGGAGAGCGGGATCAGCGCGCTGAAGGCGTCGTAGATCTGGGCGACGTCGACGTCCTCCGGGGTGAAGTCGGCGTGCTTCCACAGGTGCCGGGCGGCGGTCCAGGCGGGCCCGGTGAGCGGGTCGTCGTTCCAGTAGTTGACCATGCCGTGGTGCTGGGCGGGCAGGCCCTGGGCGGCGGAGTGGACGTAGACGGGCCGCCCGGCGCAGTCGCGGGCGCGCTCCCTGCTGACCACCACGCACGCCAATGCCCCGTCGGTCTCCAGGCAGTTGTCGAAGAGGCACAGAGGCTCGCTGATCCACCGGGAGGTCATGTACATCTCGCGGGTCAGGGGGCGGTCGTACATGACGGCGGCGGGGTTCTGGTTGGCGCGGTTGCGGCAGGCGAGGGCGACGTTGAAGAGGTGGTCGCGGGTGGCGCCGTACTCGTGCATGTAGCGGCGGGTGAGCATGGCTATCTCGTCGGCGGGCCGGAGCAGCCCGAAGGGCCGGGTCCACTGGGCCGGGGTGGGCAGCTGGACGGTGGTGTTCGTCCAGGGGCGGGGTCCGGAGCCCCGCTTCCGCGATCGCCAGGCGACTCCGACCGTGGCCTGCCCGGAGGCGATGGCCGTGGCGAGGTGGGCGACGGTGGCGCAGGAGCCCCCGCCCCCGTACCCCACCTTGCTGAAGAAGGTCAGGTCCCCGAAACCGACCGCCTTGGCCAGCTCCACCTCGTCGGTCTCCTCCATGGTGAAGGAGGCGAGGGCGTCGACCTCGCCGGGGGCGATCCCGGCGTCGTCGAGGGCGGCGAGGACGGCACGGCAGGCGAGGGTCCGCTCGTCCTCGGCGAGCCGCTTGGCGAAGGGGGTCTGTCCGATCCCGACGATGGCGGTGGCATCCCGGATCCCGGCCATGTGCACACCTCCGCGAGCTGCTGAAGGGCTGCTGACAGTCCGTCAGGCTACAGCTAATCTGACGTACCGTCAGCTATGCGTTCTGTGCTCTCGCTTGGGGAGGCCGTTGTGCGCGGTGACATGGAGTGGGGGACCGTGCCGGGACTGGTGCGGTCGGCGGCCCGGCGGTACGCGGACACCGAGGCGGTGGTGGACGGCCGTACCCGGATCACCTACGCCGAGCTGGGCGACCGGGTGGAACGGGCGGCGGCCGCCTGCCTGGCCGCCGGCGTCGAGGCCGGCGACCGGGTGGCCGTCTGGGCGCCCAACTCCCTGGACTGGATCGTCGCGGCGCTGGGCGCGGTGTCGGCGGGCGGGGTGCTGGTCCCGCTGAACACCCGCTTCAAGGGCGCCGAGGCGGCGGACGTGCTGCGGCGGAGCGGGGCGCGTCTGCTGTTCGTGACGGGGACGTTCCTGGGCACGTCGTACGTGGCCGCACTCAGGCGGGCGGCCGGGGAGGGGGACTCCCCGGGCCCGCTGCCGGGGCTGCCGCTGCTGCGGGACGTGGTGGTGCTGTCCGACGACGCACCGGCGGACTTCCGTACCTGGAAGGACTTCCTGGCGGCCGGGGAGGGCGTGGCGGCCGGCGAAGTCGCCGCCCGCGCGGCCGGGTTGGCCGGTGACTCGCTCTCCGACATCGTCTTCACCTCCGGTACGACGGGCCGTCCCAAGGGCGCGATGATCACGCACGCGCAGACCCTGCGGGCGTACGAGATCTGGGCGGACCTGGCGGGCCTGCGCACCGGTGACCGGTACCTGATCGTGAACCCCTTCTTCCACACCTTCGGCTACAAGGCCGGGGTGATCGCGTGCCTGATGCGGGGCGCGACGATGATCCCGCAGCCGGTGTTCGACGTGGAGACGGTGCTGGCGAACGTCGCGGCGGAACGGGTCTCGGTACTGCCCGGTCCCCCGACCCTCCACCAGTCGCTCCTCGACCACCCGGCGCGCGACACCCATGACCTCTCCGCCCTGCGCCTGGTGGTGACCGGAGCGGCGGTCGTGCCCCTGCTCCTCGTCGAGCGCCTGCGCGGCGAGCTGGGCGTCGAGACGGTCCTGACCGCCTACGGCCTCTCCGAGGCGAGCGGCATCGTGACGATGTGCCGCCGCGGAGACCCCCCTTCGGTGATCGCGTCGACGTCGGGGCGGGCGATCCCCGGCACGGAGATACGGGTGGACGCGGCGCCGGGCGAACCGGGCGAGGTCCTGGTCCGGGGCTTCAACGTGATGCGCGGCTACTACGAGGACGCGACCGCGACCGCCGAGACGCTGACGGCGGACGGCTGGCTGCGCACGGGCGACATCGGCGTCCTCGACCCGGTCGGCAACCTCCGGATCACCGACCGCCTGAAGGACATGTTCATCGTCGGCGGCTTCAACGCCTACCCGGCGGAGATCGAGCAACTGCTCGGCCTGCACCCGGATGTGGCGGACGTGGCGGTGATCGGCGTACCGGACGGGCGGCTGGGCGAGGTCGGCAGGGCGTTCGTGGTGCGCCGCCGGGGCTCGGTGCTGACCGGGGACGACCTGATCGCCTGGGCCCGGCGGGAGATGGCGAACTACAAGGTGCCGCGGGCGGTGGAGTTCGTGGCGGAACTGCCGCGGAACGCGAGCGGCAAGGTGCTGAAGGGCGAGCTACGGGGGCGCCGGCCCGCCTAGGCGGGCTCGCCCGGACACACCTCGGCCGCGGCGGCTTCCCCCCCGCGCCGCCGCGGCCGTCCCCGTCCGGGTGTGGTCTGTCAGGCCTTCTCGTCCGTCGCGTGGAAGTCGTCGGGCGAGTTCAGAGGCTCCGACGTGGCGTGGAAGTCCTTGCTGGCGATGTCGCCCTGGGCGGTGGCCGGGGCGGTCGCGGTGTCCGTGGCCGGCTTCGTGGCGGCGGCCGGAACGGCCGCCGGGTCGAAGTCCGGCTTCGGGTCGACGATGAGAGCGGCGGCGGCGTCGGCCGGCTCGCTCGTGGCGTGGAAGTCGTCGGGCTTGACGGTCCCGGTGTTGTCGGCCATGGGTGACTCCTAGAGAACAGGATGGTTCGAGGTGGGAGATGCCCGCCCGGTCACTCCCCCGAGTGTCACCGGGCGGGCATCGCAAGGCCGTTCACCTTAGTGGTGCGGCCATCGCACCGAGCCGTCTGCCCCCCGACACGACGGTCCGGCACCACTGAGAGTGCCGGGCGGCGATAAACGAACGATGAACGCGGCTAGGGGCCTTACGGGTTCTGGAGCGGCCCTAGCCCACGGGGGTGGACGCCAGCAGTCCCCGTACGTCCGCCGCCTCCGGTGATCCCGACGCCTCGAAGACCGACAGCGCCTCCTGCCAGCAGACCTTCGCGCGGTCGGTCTGGCCGATGCCGTGCAGACCGCGGCCCAGGGCCGTGAGGATGTTGGCGCGGCGCCACTCCCCGCCGATGCCGTGCAGTACGGCCAGCGCCTGCTCCGCGCAGGCCGCGGCCTGCGCGGAGCTGTGGTCGGCCAGATGGAGTTCGGCGATCCGGAAGAGCGTCATGCCGTGCCACAGTTGCTGTCGCGCGTCCTGGAACATGCTCAGGGCGTCGGTGAGGGTCTCCAGAGCCAGCCGCGTCTCTCCCGCGCTGGTCAGCGCGAGCCCCAGCGCGTACTTGCCGTTGGCCAGGCGCAGGGCCATGCCGGTGTCGTCGCGTGCGTAGATGGTGACCCCCTGGCGGGCCAGGGAGACCGCGCTCTCGGTACGGCCGGTCGCCAGGTGGACCCGCGACAGATTGCACAGGGCGCTGGCCTCACCCGGCGTGTTCCGGTCGGCCCGGAAGGCGGCCAGGGCCTGCGTGAGGTGCTGCTCGGCCTCGTCGTGCCGCCCGTTGTAGAGGGCGATGATGCCCTGCTGGTTGGGCGCCTGGGCACACACGACGGGATCCCCGGCGGCAAGTCCGAGCCGGAGTGCCTCGCCCGCCTCCCGGTCCGACTCCGTGAACTGGCCCGAGACACCGAGGAGATGACTGTGCATGAGGCGGGCGCGGCCCTCGGCGTAGGCGTCGCCGTGCTGCTGGGCGGCCGAGATCACCGCGCCGGCCGCCCGGACGTACTGGCGGGCGCCGATCCCGGACTCCCCGAGGTCGACGGCCGCGACGAGGAGGTCGGCCGCCCGGCGCAGCCTGCCCGCCGTACCGGCCTGCTGCACGGCCGCCAGCAGGCCGCTCGCCTCGGTGAACAGCCAGTCCAGCGCCTTGTCCCGGTCGGTGAAGGAGAGGCCCGGGTAGGTGCTCCGGATCAGGTGGTCCAGGACGCGTTCCCCCGGCCGCTCGATCGCGTACACCCCCGCCGCCGTCGCCAGATAGAAGTCCAGCAGCCGCGACAGCGCCGCCTCCCGCTCGCTCGGCGGCTGTTCGTCGCGTTCCGCGCACGCACGCGCGTAGAGCCGGACCAGGTCGTGGAAGCGGTAGCGGCCGGGGGCCGCCGATTCCAGCAACGACGTGTCGACCAGGGCCTCCAGCAGGTCCTCGGTCGCCTCCAGCGGCAGAGCGAGTACGGCCGCGGCCGCCGCCAGCGAGACGTCCGGGCCGTCCGCCAGGCCGAGGAGGCGGAACGTCCGGGCCTGGGCCGGATCCAACGCCCCGTACCCCAGCTCGAAGGTCGCCTTCACCGCCAGGTCGCCGGCCTGGAGTTCGTCCAGGCGGCGGCGTTCGTCGGCGAGCTTCGCCGCCAGCACCGAGACCGTCCAGGTGCGGCGGGCCGCCAGGCGGGACGCTGCTATGCGGATGGCGAGAGGGAGGAAGCCGCAGGCCGCGACCACGTCCAGGGCTGCCTCGCGCTCGGAGGACACTCGCTCCTCGCCGACGATTTTCGTGAACAGCGAAAGCGCCTCGTCGGGGGACATCACGTCCAGGTCGACCAGGTGCGCGCCCGCCAGGTCGACCATCCGCACGCGGGAAGTGACCAGGGCCGCGCAGCCCTCCGTGCCCGGCAGCAGCGGACGTACCTGCGCCGCGTCCTTCGCGTTGTCCAGGAGGACCAGCACCCGGCGGCCATCCAGGACCGAGCGGTACAGGGCCGCCCGGTCGTCCAGCGAGTCGGGGATGGACGAGTCCGGTGTGCCCAGGGCGCGCAGGAAGGAGCCCAGGACCGTCTCCGGCTCTGCCGCCCGCGGGCCGGCGCCCTGGAGGTCCACGTACAACTGGCCGTCCGGGAAGGCCGACCGGGCCTGGTGGGCCACATGCACCGCGAGAGTCGTCTTCCCGACGCCCCCGATGCCCGCCAGCGCCGATACGGCCATCACCCGGCCCTCCGCCGACGCCAGCACCTCGCTCAGCTCGGTGACGAAAGCGGCGCGGCCCGTGAAGTCCCGCACTGTGGCCGGGAGTTGGGCGGGGCGAACCGGGGCGGACGGGGGCTCCGCGGCGGGGGAGGAGGGTTCCGCCAGGGCCGGGTCGGCCTGGAGGATGCGCTGCTGGAGTTCGCGCAGACCCGGCCGCGGGTCCACGCCGAGTTCCTCGGCCAGCAGGCGGCGGGTGTCGGCGTACACCGCGAGGGCCTCCGCCTGGCGGCCGCTGCGGTACAGGGCCAGCATCAGCAGTTCGCGAAGGCGCTCGCGGAGAGGGTGGGCGGCCGTGAGGGCCGTCAGTTCGGAGACGGCCTCCGCGTGGCAGCCCTGCTCCAGGTCCATGTCCAGCCGGGACTCCAGCAACTGGAGCCGCCACTCCTCCAGGCGGACCCGGTGGGCGTCGGCGTACGGGCCGGGGACGCCGGCCAGCGGTTCGCCGTCCCACAGGGACAGTGCACGCCCGAGCAGCTCCCGCGCATGGCGCAGATCCCCGCTGCCGCGTGCCTTCTCCGCCTCCGCCGCCAGGTCCTGCGCCGTCGCCAGGTCCAGGGCGCCCTCGCCGAGGCCGCGTACCGCGTAGCCGCCGGACTCGCTGACCAGGACTCCGGGGTCCAGGATCTTCCGCAGCCGGGACGCGTACGTCCGTACCGCCGCGAGCGCCTGTGACGGCGGCTCGGGGCCCCACAGCGCGTCGATCAGCTCGGCCGCGGTCGCCGTGCGGCCCTCGCGCAGCAACAGGGCGGCCAACAGAGCGCGTTGCTGGGGGGAGCCGGTGCTGAGCGGCTCCTCCTCGCGCCAGGCGCGCACCGGACCGAGCACGCTGAAGCGCAACGCCGCCGCCTCCGCCGAGGAGGAGGGGCGCCGCTGCTCCGGTACCCGCGGTCCACCGTCCATGTCCGTCCCCCTAGACATCCCGATTCACCCCGTCAGTCTGCCTTGTTCGGGCGAGTTGCGTCAGCCGGGCGAGACGCCGATCACAGGGCGACACGCGGTGGTCCACATACCCTTCACACCGCAGTGGCCTCTGTGACCAGGGCCAGTTCATGGCGGAACGATTCAGCCGACAGGTCCGCGTCCTGGTGCCAAGGGGACCAGGGCCTGGCCGTCCTGGCCGGGCATGTGGCCTGTGAACGCCTGACGAACCGTCATCGTGACAGCTGACGGTTCGTCAGATCGGCGCTACCGTGAGCGCCATGGACACCCAGGACGGCACCTTTCCGCTGATCATCTCCGTCGACGACCACACCGTGGAGCCGCCGGACGTCTGGCAGTCCCGCCTCCCGAAGAAGTACCTGGACACCGGGCCGCGGATAGTCCGCGCCCCGCTGAAGGAGATGAGCTTCCTCGGCGGCCGGTTCAAGCCCGTCATGGGCAGGCCGGGGGAGGACGGCCCCATAGGCGACTGGTGGATCTACGAGGACCTGCGCCGCCCCCTCACCCGCCTCGACACCGCGGTCGGCTACAGCCGGGACGAGATCAAGCTGGAGGTGATCACGTACGAGCAGATGCGGGCGGGTTCGTACGACGTCCCACAGCGGCTCGCCGACATGGACGTCAACCACGTCCAGTCCGCCCTCTGCTTCCCGACCTTCCCCCGGTTCTGCGGGCAGACCTTCACCGAGGCCAAGGACCGCGAACTGGCCCTGCTCTGCGTCCAGGCCTACAACGACTGGATGGTGGAGGAGTGGTGCGGCCCGCTGGCGCAGGGCCGGCTGATACCCCTGATCCTCATCCCTCTGTGGGATGCCGGACTGGCGGCCATGGAGGTCCGCCGCAACGCCGCCCGGGGCGTCCGCGCCGTCGCCTTCTCCGAGATCCCCCCGCACCTCGGGCTGCCCTCCGTCCACACCGACGACTGGGACCCGTTCCTCGCCGCCTGCGACGAGACCGGCACGGTCGTCGCGATGCACATCGGCTCCAGCAGCCGGATGCCCTCCACCTCCGCCGACGCCCCGCCGGCCGTCGGCTCCACGATCACTTTCGCCAACTGCTGCTTCTCGATGGTCGACTGGCTGATGAGCGGCAAGTTCGAGCGCTTCCCGAACCTGAAGGTGATGTACGCGGAGGGCCAGATCGGCTGGATCCCCTACATCCTGGAACGCGCCGACGTCGTCTGGGAGGAGAACCGCGCCTGGGGCGGTGTCGCCGACAAGGTCACCCGGCCGCCCTCCGAACTCTTCGCCGAGCACGTCTACGGCTGTTTCTTCGACGACGCCTTCGGCCTGCAGAACCTCGACGCCATCGGCCTCGGCAACGTCCTCTACGAGACCGACTACCCGCACTCCGACTCCACCTGGCCGAAGTCACGGGAGGTCGGCGAGGCACAGATGGGCCACCTCGCCCCGGACGTGATCGAACGCATCGTCCGCGGCAACTCGATCGAGCTGCTGGGCCTCACCCCGGAGGGCCTGTGGGGCGGTACGAAGTGACCGACTACGGCATCCAGCTCCCCGTCCAGTCCCAGTCCACGATCTACGCCGAGGAGTGGGAGGCGGGCGCGGGCGCCGCGGACCTGGTCGAGATCGCCCGCGCGGTGGACCGGGCCGGCTTCGCCTACCTCGCCGTCTGCGACCACGTGGCGATCCCGCACCGGCTCGCCGACGCGATGAGCACGGTCTGGTACGACCCGGTGGCGACCCTCGCCCACCTGGCCGCCGTCACCGAGCGGGTACGGCTGCTCAGCCATGTCGCCGTCGTCGGGCTGCGGCACCCCCTGCTCTCCGCCAAGCAGTACGCGACCCTCGACCACCTTTCCGGCGGCCGGCTGATCCTCGGCGTCGGGGCGGGGCACGTGCGGGAGGAGTTCGAGGTGCTGGGGGTGGACTTCGGGCAGCGGGGCGCGGTCCTCGACGAGGCGATCGACGCGCTGCGGGCCGCCCTCGGCCCGGACGAGTTCCCCGCCCACCACGGGAAGTTCTACGACTTCGAGGGGCTCGGGCAGCGGCCCCGGCCCGCGCAGCGCCGGGTGCCGGTATGGGTCGGCGGCTCGTCACCGGCCGCCGTACGACGGGCCGCGCTCAAGGGCGACGGCTGGCTGCCGCAGGGCGACCCGAGGGACCGGCTGCCCGCCCAGATCACCCGGCTGCGGCGGCTGCGCGAGGAGGCCGGGGTGACGGAGCCGATCACGGTCGGCGCGATCGCCGAGCCGCTGTACGTCGGCACACCGCGGTGGGAGGTGGGCCGCCGCACCCTCACAGGCACCCCGGAGGCCCTCGCCGAGTCGCTGCGGGCCTACGGCGAGATGGGCGTGCACCAGGTCCAGGTACGGTTCCGCAGCCGGAGCCGGGCCGAACTCATCGACCAGATAGGCGTGTTCGGGGCGGACGTCGCGCCCCGGCTGAGCTGAGGAGCGGGTGGCATGGGCAAGCTGGACGGGCGGGTCGTCATCGTTACCGGGGCGGCGCGCGGACAGGGCGAGCAGGAGGCGCGGCTCTTCGTCGAGGAGGGCGCGAGCGTGGTCGTGGCGGATGTGCTGGACGACCTGGGCGAGGCGCTCGCCAAGGAGATCGGGGCGCGCTACGTCCACCTGGACGTGGGTGTGGAGGAGGAGTGGCAGGCCGCCGTCGTCGCCACGAAGCAGGCGTACGGCCGGCTCGACGGGCTGGTGAACAACGCGGGCATCCTGCGGTTCAACGCGCTCGTGGACACGCCACTCGACGAGTTCATGCAGGTCGTACAGGTCAACCAGGTCGGCTGCTTCCTGGGCATGAAGACGGTGGCGCCGGAGCTGGCCGACGGCGGGACCATCGTCAACACGGCGTCCTACACGGCTCTGACGGGGATGGCCGCGGTGGGGACGTACGCCGCGACCAAGCACGCGGTGCTCGGGCTCACCCGGGTCGCCGCGCTGGAACTGGCCGACCGGCGGATACGTGTCAACGCGATCTGCCCGGGTGCCATCGACACCGCGATGTCCAATCCGGCGCGGCTCGACCCCACCGCCGACCCGGAGGAGATGAGCCGGGCCCTGGACGAGCTGTACCGCAAGCTGGTGCCGCTGGGCCGGATCGGGCGGGCGGAGGAGGTGGCCAGGCTGGCGCTCTTCCTGACCTCGGACGACTCCTCGTACATCACCGGGCAGCCGTTCGTGATCGACGGGGGCTGGCTGGCCGGGGTCTCGGTAATCTGACGGCTCATCAGCTATTGACGGTGACAGCGGCCGGTGCGACAGTCGGCCAACGAACGGTATCTGACGGAGCGTCAGGAAATATGGGACGGTGAACCGCCTTGGAATTCGGGCTCTTTGTACAGGGATACGTGGGCAAGCGAGCCGAGACCGACCCGCTGGCCGAGCACAAGGCACTGATGGAGGAGACCGAGTACGTCATCCAGGCGGACAAGTCCGGCTTCAAGTACGCCTGGGCCTCCGAGCACCACTTCCTGGACGAGTACTCGCACCTGTCGGCGAACGACGTCTTCCTGGGGTACCTGGCGCACGCGACGGACCGCATCCATCTCGGCTCCGGGATCTTCAACCCGCTCGCCCAGGTCAACCACCCCGTGAAGGTCGCCGAGAAGGTCGCCATGCTCGACCACCTCACCGGCAACCGCTTCGAGTTCGGCAGCGGGCGAGGAGCCGGGTCGCACGAGATCCTCGGGTTCCTGCCGGGCATCACCGACATGAACTACACCAAGGAGATCTGGGAGGAGACCATCGCCGAGTTCCCCAAGATGTGGCTCCAGGACGAGTACGCCGGCTTCCAGGGCAAGCACTGGCAGCTGCCGCCGCGCAAGGTCCTGCCGAAGCCGTACGGCAAGTCCCACCCGGCGATGTGGTACGCGGCCGGGTCACCGCCGTCGTACGCCATGGCGGCGAAGAAGGGGCTCGGGGTCCTCGGCTTCAGCATCCAGAAGGTCTCCGACATGGAGTGGGTGCTCGAGCAGTACAAGACGGCGATCGTGAACGCGGAGCCGGTGGGTGACTTCGTCAACGACAACGTGATGGTGACGACGACGGCGATCTGTGCGCCGACGCACGACGAGGCGATCCGTATCGCCGCGTCCGGTGGGTTGCACTACCTGCCGTCGTTGGTGTTCCGGTACCACGACACGTTCCCGCGGCCCGAGGGCTTCCCGGTGTGGCCGGAGACGCTGCCGGAGTACACGCCGGAGTTCGTGGAACTGCTCGTCGAGGAGGAGCTGCTGATCTGCGGGGATCCGGACGAGGTGCTGCGGCAGTGCAAGCGGTGGGAGCAGGCCGGGGCGGACCAGTTGAGCTTCGGGTTGCCGGTGGGGGTACCGAAGGAGGAGACGCTGCAGACGATCCGGCTGATCGGGGAGCACGTCATTCCGAAGATCGACACGGATCCGGTGCACCGGACTTCGCGGTTCCGCCAAGGGGCTTGAGCGTCGTAGGCGGGTGCGCGTCGTGTGTGGCTGGCCGCGCTCACGCGGCGGAGCCGCAAATCGATACAGCCCCGCGCCCCTAGGCAAACAGTCCCGCCGCATACCAAGAGGTGAGCCGAATGCTCGATCACGTCATCAAGGGTGCGTCCGTTGTCGACGGGACCGGCGCGCCCGCCCACACGGCCGACGTCGGCATACGCGACGGCCGTATCGCCGTCGTCGGAACCGTCACTGAGGAGTCCCGTACCGCCGAGGACGCCGCCGGGCTCGTGCTCGCCCCCGGTTTCGTCGACCCCCACACCCACTACGACGCGCAGCTCTTCTGGGACCCGTACGCGACGCCCTCCCTCAACCACGGGGTCACGACGGTCGCCGCCGGGAACTGCGGGTTCACCCTCGCCCCGCTGAAACCGGGGGACGCCGACTACACGCGCCGGATGATGTCCAAGGTCGAGGGGATGTCGCTGGTCGCGCTGGAGGAGGGGGCGCCCTGGAGCTGGCGTGGTTTCGGGGAGTATCTGGACGCGCTCGAAGGGCGGATCGCCGTCAACGCCGGGTTCATGGTCGGGCACTGTGCCCTGCGCCGGTACGTGATGGGGCCGGACGCGGTCGGCGGGCAGCCCAGCGAGGAGCAACTCGCCGAGATCGTACGGCTGTTGCACGAGGCCATGGACGCGGGTGCGTGGGGCTTCTCCACCACCCAGTCCTCCACCCACTCGGACGGCGACGGACAGCCGGTCGCCTCCCGGCACGCCCGTCCGGAGGAGCTGCTGGCCCTCTCGCGGGCCGTCGGGGAGCACGAGGGGACGCAGATCGAGGCGATCGTCGCCGGCTGCCTCGACCAGTTCAGCGACGCCGAGATCGAGCTGTTCGCCGAGATGAGCGCGGCGGCCGGGCGGCCCCTGAACTGGAACGTGCTGACCGTCGACGCCGCCGTGCCGGAGCGGGTGCCGCGGCAGCTCCAGGCCAGTGAGCGGGCCCGGAAGGCGGGCGGCCGGGTCGTGGCGCTGACCATGCCCATCCTCACCCCGATGAACATGTCCCTGGGCACCTTCTGCGCGCTGAACCTGATCCCCGGGTGGGGGCCGATCCTCGCGCTGCCGGTCCCGGAGCGGATCGAGAAGCTCCGGGACCCGGACGTACGCGCCCAGATGCTGGAGCGCGCCCACTCGAAGGAGGCCGGAGTCTTCCGGCGGCTCGCGAACTTCGGGCGGTACGTCATCGGCGACACCTACAGCGAGGCCAACGCCGGGCTGTCGGGCCGGGTGGTCAAGGACATCGCGGCGGAGCGCGGGCTGGACCCCTTCCACTGCCTGGTCGAGATCTGCGCCGCCGACGGACTCCGTACGGTCCTGTGGCCCATGCCCACCGACAACGACCCCGCCTCCTGGGCGCTGCGCGCCGAGACCTGGCAGCACGAGGACGTGCTGCTCGGTGGGTCCGACGCGGGGGCGCATCTGGACCGGATGTGCGGGGCGCCGTACACGACCCGGTTCCTCGGCGACTGTCTGCGCGGCCGGAAGCTGCTCGGCCTGGAACAGGCGGTGAAGATGCTGACCGACGATCCCGCCCGGCTCTTCGGGCTGCGGGAGCGGGGCCGGATCGCGGAGGGCTGGCATGCGGACCTCGTGCTCTTCGACCCGGAGCGGATCGCCGCCGGCCAGGCCACCCTGGTGCACGACCTGCCGGGAGACAGCCCCCGCCTGGATTCGAAGGCGATCGGGGTACGGGCGGTCTGGGTGAACGGGGTCGAGGCCATCCGCGACGACGTGGTCAGCGGGGCGGTACCCGGGAAGGTGCTGCGGTCCGGGCGGGACACCAGGACGGTGAGCACCCGGTGAGCGATGCGGCGGACGGGCAGCGGCTGTTCGTCGGGGGGCGCTGGGTGGACCCCGACGGCGGGCACTACGCGGTCGTCGACCCGGCGACCGAGGGGACCGTCGGCTGGGCTCCCGAGGCCTCCGGGGAGCAGGTCCTGGCCGCCTGCGCGGCCGCCCGGGAGGCCTTCGACGGCTGGTCACGGACACCGGCGGCGGAACGGGCGGCGGTTCTCGGGCGGGCCGCCGACATCATCCGCGGCCGGCTGAAGGAGCACGCCGACCTGGCCCGGGCGGAGACCGGCGCGACCACCGGGACCGCCCGGGCGATGCAGGTGGGGGTGGCGGCGGCCCGGTTCCGGCGGTACGCCACCGTCGAGCCCGCCGAGTGGGCGATCCCGCCGCAGATCAACGAGGCCGGGCCGATGGGCCGGGCCGGGGTGATGGGCGCGCTGGCCGTGCGCCAGCCGGTGGGCGTGGTCAGCTGCATCACGTCGTACAACAACCCCTGGGCCAACCCGGCGGGCAAGGTCGCGCCCGCGCTGGCCATGGGCAACACGGTGGTGGTGAAACCGGCCCCGCAGGACCCGCTCTCCGTCTACCGCATGGCGGAAGCACTGGAGGCGGCGGGCGCCCCGCCGGGCGTGGTGAACGTCGTCTCCGGCCGGTCGGCCGGCGTCGGCGAGACCGCCGTGGCCTCGCCCGACGTCGACATGGTGAGCTTCACCGGGTCCACGGCCGTCGGGCAGCGCATCGCCGAAGTCTGCGGGCGGGACATGAAACGGCAGCTGATGGAGCTGGGCGGGAAGGGCGCGGCGGTCGTCTTCGCCGACGCGGACGTCGGCTCGGCGGTGGCGGGCATCGGCACCACCTTCTCCTTCTACAGCGGACAGATCTGCACGGCACCCACCCGGGTGCTGGTGCAGCGGCCGCTGTACGACCGGCTGGTGGAGCAACTCGCAGCCCTCGCGGACCGGTTGACGGTGGGCGACCCGGCGGCACCGGACACGGTGGTCGGACCGCTGATCACGGCCGAACACCGGGCGCGGGTCGAGTCGTACGTCGAACTCGCGGGGAAGGAGGGCGCGACGGTGGTGACGGGCGGCGAACGACCCTCCCTGGAAAGGGGGTTCTATCTCAGGCCCGCGGTGCTCGCCGACTGCCGTAACGACATGCGGGCCGCCCGCGAGGAGATCTTCGGCCCGGTCGTCGCCGTCATCCCCTTCGACGAGGAGGAAGAGGGCATCGCCCTGGCCAACGACTCCGACTACGGCCTCATCGACTACGTCTGGTCGGGGGACGTGGCCCGCGCCTTCCGGGTGGCGCGGCGACTGAGGGCGGGGGGCGTCGGGATCAACACCGTCGGGCGGAACATGGAGGCCCCCTTCGGCGGGTTCAAGAAGAGCGGGGTGGGCCGGGACGTCGGCTCGTACGCCCTGCACGCCTACAGCGAGGTGCAGGCGATCGTCTGGCCGGGGTGAGGGGACCGCGTCGGTGATGGCCGCTGCTCCTGCCGTGTGGTCCGCGCGGTGCGGTGCGCCGGGAGGCGGTCGGCGTGCCGTAGAAAGGCGGGGCCGGTTGCCGACTGCGGGAGGACGTCTTGCCGAGTACTGATCCGATCCTGGTCACCGGTGCCGCCGGCGGCGTCGGGGGTGTGGGCGGGAGGGTCCTCACGCAGCTGCGCCGACACGGGTTGCCGGTCCGGGCCCTCGTCCACCACGACGACGACCGTGCCACCGCGCTGCGGGCCGTCGACGGCGTCGAGGTGGTCGTCGGGGACCTCACGCGTGGGGCGGACGTGGTGGCGGCCCTGGAGGGGTGCCGCAGGGCCTACTTCGGGATGAGCCCGTCGCCCGACTACCTGGAGGCCACGGCGACCGTGGCGGCGGCGGCCCTTGCGGGCGGGCACCTCGAACTGCTGGTGCACATGTCGCAGATGACCGTCTCCCAGATGACCCTCACCAGCACCGCGGAGTCGCACCAGCAGCGGCTGCACTGGCTGTGCGAACACGTCCTCAACTGGTCCGGGCTGCCGGTCGTCCACGTCCGGCCGACGGTTTTCATGGAGAACCCGCTCTTCGGCATGCTCGCCGTGGCCTCCGTCCGCCGTGACGACACCATCCGCCTCCCCTTCGGCACCGCACGCACCTCGCCGGTGGCCGCAGGCGACGTGGCCGCGGTGGTCGCCCGACTGCTGCTCGACCCTTCACCGCAGGCCGGCCGGGTCTACGAACTGACCGGCGCCACCGCCCGCGACATGACCGCGATCGCCGCCGAGATCTCCGAGGCGCTGGGCCGCACCGTGACGTACGTCGACGTGCCGTACGACGAATGGGTCGAGCACGACCTCAAGCCGCTGGGCCTGACGCCGCATCTCGTCGACCACATCGCCACGATGGCCCGGCTGCACGGGGAGAACCGCTACGACCGGGCGACCGACGACGTGACGGAACTCCTGGGCCGCCCGCCGTCGGGCTTCGACAGCCTGCTCGACGCCACGCCCGGACTGCGGGCAGGGCAGGGGTAGACGCCAGGGCGGCGGCAGAGCGGGTCGGGTCCGGTGGCCGGCACCCGGGCCCGCTCAGCCGTCCAGGTCCACCCGCACCGTCAGCAGGTTCGTCCCGAGCAGCCGTACGGCCGCGCTGTTGCCCCGGGGCAACGTGCGAAGCCGGGCCACCGGGTCGTCGTCGGGCAGGAGATGGGCCGTCCCCGCGTGCCACTTCCCCCCGATGCGGACCCGCACCCTCGGGTCGGCCTTGATGTTGCGGACGTACTGCGAGTGCTCGCCGAACTCCGACACCAGCCAGAAGACGCCGCCGACCCGCCGGCCGCCCAGCGGCGTACGGCGGGGCAGCCCGGAGGTGCGCCCGGTGGTCTCCAGGAGGGTCTGGAAGGGGAGGAGCCGGGTCAGCGGATTGGCGACATGACGCTGGAAGGCGGTGGTGGCGCGGAAACGGGTGTCGGTGGGGCGGGGCATGGTCCGTGCGACTCCTCATGGTTGCTGCCGTAGCTGCCGTAGCTGCCTTTGCTTCCATGGTCCCGGACACGCACGCGAGGTGCTTGCGGCATCGGGAAACCTGGTGGCCGCCGATGCCGTCTCTCATGCCGACAGCAGGCACTTTTGTTGGAGGCACCGATGGCCCTGGTCGGCCTGTTCTGGATCACCGAGGACGCCGTGTACCTGGGGGCCGAGCCCGTCGGTACGGCGTCCGGGGTACGGCTGACGGAGGACGGCGTCGAAGTCCTCGGGATGGGCCACGGCACGTACCGGAGCTGGAGCGAGGTGCGGCGGATCGACGTCCGTGACGTGCCCGTGCGGTCCGCCGGCCGGCGCCTGGTGTCCGTGGCCCTCGACTCGCTGCTCGTGGTGGTGACCGGCGACGGCGAGCTTCCGCCCGCCTACACCGTGCGCGTGGAGACCGCCGAGGACACCGTCGAGGTGAGCGTCCTGTCAGCCGTCGCCGGCGGCATCTACCAGCCGGTCGAGTACGACCTCTCCCGCACCCTTTTGGCCAGGCTCGCCGACGGCCGCACGACCGTCGCCGACCTGCTGGCATGGCGCCGGGACCACGCGGACGGCACCCCGCCCCGCGAGGAACGCGAGGCGCTGCTGCGCAAGTGGGCCGACGGCTAGTGCTGTGACCCATAGGTGCGCCGGGTCGGCGAATGGAGCGGTTGGACAGCGGTGACGTCCGTTCCGCCTCTTCTGGTGGGGTCGCTCATGTCCGCCCTTCGGTTCGCACCGGTGCGCGCGGCCGTGACCGCCAGGGTCGCGTACCGCATCGTGAAACCGTCTGCCATCGCTTCTGGGCGGCGTTGCGCACCTGCTGTTCGCCGCCCGAGATGGAACCTCGCCGAAGACTGCGGCCCTCCGCGAGGTCGTCACCGCGGTCAGCGCCCGCTCGGTGTTGGTGAGCCGACCGGGGCCGAGGCGACGCGCAGGCGGCGCATGGCCAGCTCGCCGGCCGCCTGCGCCGGGGTCTGGCCGTGGCGTTGCGCGGTGTCCAGCAGGTCGTCGACGGTGTCCTCGATGGCGCGGACGCGTGCGTGGGCCTCGTCGGCACCGACCTGGTGGAGTTCGGTGCTGATGGCGTTGATGACTCCTCCTGCGCTCGCGACATAGTCCGGCACCCAGATGATGTTGCGGTGGTGCAGCAGGTCTGCGACATCGGGCGTGGCGAGCTGGTTGTTCGCCGGCCCAACCACAGCGCGGCAGCGCAGCTCCGCCACGGTCTGCCTGTTCAGGACGGAGCCGAGGGCCGCAGGGACCATGATGTCCACGTTCGCGGCGAGGATCTCGTCCGGCGACCGCCAGACAGCGTCGAGCTCGTCGGCGGTGCTGCGCTTTTCGGGATCGATGTCGGTGACCGTCAGGGCGGCGCCCTCCGCGGCGAGGAGGCGGGCGAGGGCGGCGCCAACGCGGCCCAGACCGACCACGGCGAGCCTGCGGCCGTCCAGACGCGCGGTGCCGTACAGACGTCGGCTGACGGCCCGCAGCGCGGCGAGCGTCCCCTGCGCGGTGTGCGGGGACGAGTCGCCGCTGCCGCCCAGATGCGTCGGCCGGCAGAACACGTAAGGGGTGGTTTCCCGGATCAGTGCCATGTCGTCGGGGCCGGTCCCGACATCCGGTCCGGTGGCGTACGCCCCGCCGAGCGAGTCGATGACATCTGCCACGTCACGCAGCACCTCGCGACGTCGGCCAGTATCAAGTTTTATTTCCTCGGGCAGGACCACGACGGCCTTCCCTCCGCCGTTGGGCAGCCCGGCCACGGCGAATTTGAAGGTCATCGCGGCCGACAGGCGAAGGGCGTCGGTGAGGCCGTCCCGCCAATCGGGGTAGTGCCAGAACCGGAGGCCACCGGCTGCCGGACCGAGTGCTGTGGAGTGAACAGCCACGATCACCGCAAGCCGCGAGCGCGGACCGGTGTGGATCGCGACCTGCTCGTGATGGAGCATGAGCCTGCCGTCCCTTCATCTGTTCGGGCTGACGGCGTTCATGCTGCACGAATGATTCAACGTAAACCGATCACACCGAACGTCTGAGTGAAAATGGGCTACGGTTGTCGGCCATGGACGAACTTGATTCGGAGATTGTCCGGCTTCTCCAGACAGATGCACGGCAGTCCAACCGCGAACTCGCCCGGCGGCTCGGCATCGCCCCCTCGACCTGCCTGGAGCGGGTTCGGGCGCTCCACCGACGGGGCGTCATCCGCGGCTACCACGCCGATATCGACCCCGCGGCTCTCAATCGCGGCGTTCAGGCGCTCGTGTCGGTTCAGGTACGTCCTCTCAGCCGCGTTGTCATCGACGCCTTCAAGAACTTCGCCAGCGGTCTGCCGGAGGTCCTGCACGTGTTCGTGCTCTCCGGAGGCGACGACTTCCTCCTTCACGTCGCGGTGCAGGATCTCGACCACCTGCACGCCTTCCTGACCGACCGGCTCAGCAAGCGCGGTGAAATCACCGGCTTTCGCACGTCGGTCATTTTCCAGCAGGTGAGCAACACGGCCCCCGCCCGCCTTGTTCAGCACTAGCCCTCGGCTTCCGGGGTCTTCTTCCCTGCGTCGCGTGGGCAACTGAGCCACACCTCGGTCTGGTCGGGGTGAGGTGCCAACGAGGCCTGTTTGCTTGCCCTTTGGGGTCCAGGAGGCGTCCCGCGCGGGCAGGGATCGGGCAATCGGCTCCGGAAGCGGTGGCGGATCCGTAGCATCCGGACATGACAAGGGGGACGGCCGGTTTCCGGTTTGTCGATGTCCGGCCGCTCCCCTCTTCTGTTCTTCTGCCACGCACGAAATCCTTGGAGACCACTCCATGAAGCACGCCAAGAGAATCGCCCTGACCACCACGGCCGTCGCCGCCGCAGCCGCCGCCACCCTGCTCGGCACGACGGCCGTCCAGGCCTCGTCCGCGAAGCCCGCCGCCCTCCCGGCGGTGCACGCCCCCGTCGCGCTGGCGGTGCCCGACGGCAACAAGCTGACCGGCGTCTACTCCGCGCACGGCGTACAGACCTACACCTGCACCGACGGCGCCTGGAAGCTCCTGGAGCCCGCCGCCACCCTCTCCGACAAGAGGGACCGCGCCCACCGCCCGGTCGCCCTGCACTCCCGCGGCCCCGTCTGGGTCTCCACGGTCGACGGCAGTGCGGTCAACGCCTCGGCGCTCGTCACCTCCCCCAAGGAGGGCACCATCCCCGAACTGCTCCTGAAGGCCACGGCCACCCGCGGCGCCGGTACGTTCGAGGGCGTCACCTACGTCCAGCGCCTGAACACGGAGGGCGGCGTCGCCCCGGCCGCCGCCTGCACCGGCACCTACCAGGTGTCGGTGCCGTACTCGGCAACGTACGCGTTCTACAAGGCGACCGTGTGACCTGGCCGCTGGTCGCTGGTCACTAGTCGCCGAGATCGACCCGGATCGTCAGCAGCCGTGTCCCCAGCGCTTTCACGGCCGCGGTGTCGCCCCGGCGCAGGGTGCGCAGCCGGCGACCGGGTCGTCGTCGGGCAGCAGGTGGGCGGTGCCGTGGTGCCACCGCCCACCGATCCGCACCCGCACCCGCACCCAGCGGGATGCGCCGGGGCTCCCGGAGACCCGGCCGGTGGTCTCCAGCAGGGTCTGGAAGGGGTCCGGTCCGACGCGGTTCCTCGGTTTTCTCTTCTGCCGTCCTTCGACGCCGGTGTCCTCTTCAATGTCTCTTACGCCTCCCCGAGGAGAGACGGTGGCCCGTGCGGATCATGACCTGGAACCTGTGGTGGCGCTTCGGGCCCTGGGCGGAACGGCAGAAGGCGATCCGCGCCGTGCTGCGTGAGCTGCGGCCGGACGTGGTCGGCTTGCAGGAGGTGTGGGCGGCCGACGGCGAGAACCTTGCCGGGTGGCTCGCCGGTGAACTCGGTCTGCACTGGGCCTGGGCCGCCTCCCCGGCCTCCGAGCGCTGGCAGCGGCGGATCGGGGAGCCGGGCACCGAGATCGGCAACGCGGTGCTCAGCCGCTGGCCGGTGGTGGAGAGTGCGGTGCTGCACCTGCCGGCGCCACCGGAACTCGACGACGGCCGCCTCGCTCTCTACGCCCGCCTCGCCACCCCCGCCCACCACGTGCCCTTCTTCACCGTCCACCTGACCTCACAACTGCACCTGTCGGCCGTACGCGGCGAACAGGTCACTGCTCTGGCCGAGTTCGTCGCCGCCCACCGTGCGGGCACCGACTTCCCGCCCGTCGTCACCGGTGACTTCAACGCCTGGCCGGACTCCGACGAGATCCGCCGGTTCGGCGGGGTCCGCACCGCACCTGTCGTACCGGGCCAGGTCTTCCTGGACGCCTGGGAGTACGCCGACCCGGCCGCCCCCTCCGCCACCTGGGACAACGCCAACCCGTATGTCAGTCCGGGCCTCGGCCCCAGCGTCCGCGTCGACTACATCCACGTCGGCGCACCGGCCGGCCCCGACGGCATCGGGACGATCAAGGGGGTGCGACGGGCCGGGGACGGCCCGGTCGACGGGGTGTGGCCGTCGGACCATGCGGCGGTCGTCGCGGATCTGGCCGAGGGCAGCCGTGCAGGCTCACTGTCCGGCGTTTGACTTCAGCAGACGGAGAAGAGCGCCGAAGGCTTCGGCGCTGACGGTGAGGACGGAGGGGGAGCGGGAAGTGGTGCGGGACGCGTTGAGCGTGATCGCACGGGGCCCGTCGGCCGGCCGTGATGACGGCCGTGACCACGATGACGGCCGTTGTCGGCCTCGGGATGATGTGGTCCGCCCAGCGGGGCACCGGGTGACCAGGGTTGCCTCAGTTCCCTGCTGAGGGCAGGGAGCACCGCACGGTCCGGAGGATCAGTAACGGTGGCCGGGCCAGTGTGGGTCCTCCCAACGATCGTCACCGGTGAGGCCGAGCAGCCGTATGCGGTGGAGCAGCTCCCCTGATACGCCGTGGGCCCGGAGCCGGGCAGGGGCATTGCGGACCAGCCAGCCGGTCAGCTCGGTGCGTGTCTCTTCCTCGTTCTCGTTCTCCCAGAAGCTCCAGGGGAGTTGGTCTCCGAGCAGGTCGTACTCCCACTTCGCCGCCGCCTCGGCCAGATGGTCGTCGGCGGGGTGGCCGGTCAGTGCTTCCCATGTGGTGAGCCACGGGGTGAGCGTGGCGGATGCCTCGGTGATCAATGCCAGGACCTCGTACGCGGGTACCGCGGGATCGGGATCGGTGAGTGTGTGGGCCCACCAGGCGTGCAGGAAGTCCCTGACCGCTGCGGCTTGCACGGGGGGCCACTGCTGCCAATGACCGCGAGCGAACGAGCGGCCGGCTTCCTCCAAGCCGAAGAGCGGCTCGACGGAGCCTTCGACGAGGGCCGTGGCGAACTGGGGCAGGATCCGGCGTAGTACGGATGCGTGGTCGCTCCAGTCGGGGGCCTGCCAGGTGCGGCGTAGGAGGTCAGGGTCCAGCTCCGTGTCCGGAACCTTGAGCTGCGCGAGTTCTTCGGGGCTGCCCCAGTGGCACTCGCAGTTGTGCTCGTCGGGGTGGGCCGTCATGCCGCCGAAGGCCGCGGCCAGGCCGTCAAGCGCGGTAGCGAGGTGAAGTCGTGCGGGGGGCTGGGCGGGGTTCGTCATGGCGTTCGCATTCAGGGACTCCGGCAGCTTCTGCCATCCGAAGATCGACAACCTACCCGGGGGATTCTCAGGGCGCCATCGACATGATGGTCGTAGGCGCGGTGGGGGCGGGTGCGGCGGGGATGAGTCCGAGTGTCTGCTGGCGTGCCCAACTTCCGTCCCTGCGCTGGGACTTGTGCACGTCACGTGAGTTGAGACGCCACGGACGGGGTGCACGGTTCATTGCCCCCGGTGCCTCAGGCGGAGGCGGTTGCACGTCCGTCTTTCACGACGGCCCCGGTGCCCACGACGTCGTCAACGCCGCCCGTCGCGCTTTGAAAGCGCGTTGAAGTCGGTGTGCTCTCTCACCGGCCCAGGAAGATCGGGTTCGTCAGGGCCGCCAGGGCGCCGGGTACCGGGCCGGCCGCCGTCTCGTGGCGCAGCTCCGCGCGCACGTACGCCGCGTACTGCGGGGTCGTCTGCCACTCGACCACGCCCGAGCCGGTCACCGGGAGCGGGTCGCTGGTCAGCAGGACGCCCTCGTCGGTGATGAAGCGGACCGTGCAGCGTGGCACCCCGGAGGCCTCCAGGCGGACGGTCACCCGGGTGTCGGCCGCCACCTCCAGCCGCTCGCCGATCCCGGCCTGCTCGCCGCGCCCGCCCGTCGCCGTGAAGCTCACCTGCACGTTCTTCGACTCGGCGACGTAGGAGCGGCCCGCGCGCAGGCCCTCCTGGACGGCCTCGCGGGTCAGGTCGTCGGCGAGGACGACGGTCTGGGGCACGCCGACGGGGTCCGGGTCGCGGTGCGCGTCGCTGTTGCCCATCGCCGGCAGCCACGCCTTGTTGTCGCGCACCGAGGCGACCAGCGTGGCGTCCCAGGCGGACAGGGCCACCTCGTCGTCGGGGGTGTAGGGGCCGTTCCACACCTCGACGGCGTCCGCGTCCCCGAACCCGAACTTCCAGGCGCAGCCCACACACGTGGCGTGCGGATGCGCCGGTACGACCAGACCGCCGGCCTTGTGGATCTGGTGCGCGAACTTCCCGAACCGGTTGTCCCGGGCCCGGTAGCGCCAGTCGACGAAGGTCCCGGGGTCCGTGCCGAGGGCGACGACGTGGCCGTTGCGGGTGGTGATCTCCTCGCCGAGCATGATCAGCAGGTCGTCGCCGGCCTGGTCCGCCCAGTGCGCGTGCGAGGAGTGGGTGTTGTGGTCCGAGGAGTTGATGAAGTCCAGGCCGGCGGCGCGGGCCAGCGCCGCGATCTCGGCCGGGGTGCGGCGGCCGTCGGAGTACCAGGAGTGCAGGTGGCAGTCGCCCCGGTACCAGTCCCGGCCCCGGCCCTTGGCCCGCTCCGGCGGGTACACCGGGCGGACGGGGGTGCCGGGCTCGCCGTACGTCAGCGTGATCGTCAGCTCGTAGGTCAGGCCCTGCGGGGCCACCGTGTAGGGGCCGAGGGCGACATACCAGGTGCCGGCGTGGACCGGGCCGGGAAGGTAGCCGGGGGTCGCGTCGTCGGCGCGGACGAAGAACTCCGTGCGCGCCCCGCCCGACCAGCCCCGGAAGCCCTTGCCGCCCAGCTCGGTGCCGTGCTGGTCGAAGACGCCGATGTCGAGGGCGTTGCCCGCGGTGCCGGCCGGGACGCTCGGCCGGTCGT
Organism: Streptomyces sp. NPDC054813; assembly: GCF_053611365.1. Classification (NCBI taxonomy): domain Bacteria; kingdom Bacillati; phylum Actinomycetota; class Actinomycetes; order Kitasatosporales; family Streptomycetaceae; genus Streptomyces; species Streptomyces sp. NPDC054813. Next base: position 60,937 of record NZ_JBSHAF010000009.1, read on the forward strand.
AGGTGTAGGAGACCTTGATCTCGCGGACGCCGGCGGGGACCTCGACCGGGACGTACACGAAGTCCGGGCAGCCGGGCGGCAGTGTGCCGCTCACCGTCTTCGTCTCCTGGGTCCCCGGGCCCTGCCCGTCCGCCGCTGCGAAGCTCACGGTTCCCAACGTAAGGGCTGCCGCCGCGCCCGTCACGAACAGTGCGCGTCTGCCGATGCCGTGCGTGTCCTCACCCATGCCGGTGACTCTCCTCTCCCGACGTGAACTCCCATGGAAGGAAAGGGAATCCACAGGCATCCTTATGTCATGTGCATAGCTGTGTGAAAGATGGGGCGCATGATGCCGACCGGTCGGTATGGACAGATCGCGCCACCCCCGGTACAGATGGCCCATGCGCATAGCCGTCACGATCTTCCTCACCGACGAGACCATCACCCCCGTCCGGCTCGCCCGTGAACTGGAGGCACGCGGTTTCGCCGGGCTGTACCTGCCCGAGCACACGCACATCCCGGTCGAACGGACCACCCCGTACCCGGCCGGCGGCGACCTGCCCCGCGAGTACGGCCGTACCCTCGACCCCTTCGTCGCCCTCGGCCAGGCCGCCGCCGTCACCGGGCGCCTCGGCCTGGGCACCGGCATCACCCTGGTCGCCCAGCACGACCCGATCGACCTCGCCAAGCAGATCGCCACCCTCGACCACCTGTCCGGCGGCCGCTTCACGCTCGGCGTCGGCTTCGGCTGGAACGTCGAGGAGGCCGCGGATCACCGCGTGGCCTGGCGGACACGGAGGGAGCTGTCCCGGGACCGGATGGCATTGATGCGGGCGCTGTGGGCGGACGAACCGACCGCCTACGAAGGGGAGTTCGGGAGCGTACGGGCGTCGTCCGCGTATCCCAAGCCCGTCCAGAAGCCGCGCGGTCCGGTCGCCGGTCCCCGCACGCTGGTCGGCGGGGCGGCGGGGCCGAAGCTGTTCGCTCACATCGCGGAGTATGCGGACGGGTGGATGCCGATCGGGGGGCGCGGGCTGTCGGAGTCGATGCCGGTCCTGCGGGGTGTGTGGGCCGACGCGGGGCGGGATGCGGCCGCGCTCCAGGTCGTCCCGTACGCCGTCTTCCCGACCCCTGGCAAGCTCGCGCACTACGCCGAACTGGGCATCGAGGAGGTCGTGGTGCAGTTGCCTCCGGCGGGGGAGGCCGAAGTACTGGGGGCATTGGACGGTTACGCGGAGTACCTCTGAGCGGGTTGTGCGGACTTGTCTGCCGGGGCGGGGTGGTGGGCGGCCGCGGGTCGGGGCTGTATCGATCTGCGGCTGCCGCCGCGTGGGCGCGACCAGCCGCAACGCGCCCGCACCCGGCCGTGCACCGCAGCCCAGCCCCGGAACCCCCGTCCCGGCTGTACCGGCGGAGTCCTACGTATGCTCAAAGAATGACGACTTCCGCGACTCCCGGAACCGGCGGCCCCACCGAGAACTCCATGCGTCGCGCCCTCAAACGCGCCCGGGACGGCGTCGCCCTCGACGTCTCCGAGGCTGCCGTGCTGCTCCAGGCGCGCGGCGCGGCACTCGACGACCTCGCCGCGTCGGCCGCCCGGGTGCGCGACGCCGGTCTGGAACAGGCGGGCCGCCCGGGCGTCATCACGTACTCGAAGAGCGTCTTCATCCCCCTCACCCGCCTGTGCCGTGACAAGTGCCACTACTGCACCTTCGTCACCGTCCCCGGCAAGCTCCGCCGGGCCGGGCACGGGATGTTCATGTCCCCGGACGAGGTCCTCGACGTGGCCCGTAAGGGCGCGGCCCTCGGCTGCAAGGAAGCCCTGATCACCCTCGGCGACAAGCCGGAGGACCGTTGGCCGGAGGCGCGCGAGTGGCTCGACGCGCACGGTTACGACGACACGATCGCCTACGTCCGGGCCATCTCCATCCGGATCCTGGAGGAGACCGGCCTGCTGCCGCACCTCAACCCGGGCGTGCTGTCCTGGACCGACTTCCAGCGGCTGAAGCCGGTCGCCCCGTCCATGGGCATGATGCTGGAGACGACGGCGACCCGCCTGTGGTCCGAGCCCGGCGGCCCGCACCACGGCTCCCCCGACAAGGAACCCGCCGTCCGGCTGCGGGTCCTGGAGGACGCGGGCCGTTCCTCGGTGCCGTTCACCTCGGGGATCCTGATCGGCATCGGCGAGACGTACGAGGAGCGGGCCGAGTCCCTCTTCGCGCTGCGCCGCGTCGCCCGCTCGTACCACGGCGTCCAGGAACTGATCATCCAGAACTTCCGCGCCAAGCCGGACACGGCGATGCGCGGGATGCCGGACGCCGAACTGGACGAACTGGTCGCGGCGGTCGCGGTGGCCCGGCTCGTCATGGGCCCGGCCGGCAACATCCAGGCGCCGCCCAACCTGGTCGACAGCGAGTACGAGCGGCTGATCGCGGCCGGTATCGACGACTGGGGCGGGGTCTCCCCGCTCACCATCGACCACGTCAACCCGGAACGCCCCTGGCCGCAGATCGAGGAACTGACGGCGAAATCGGCGGCCGCCGGCTTCGAGCTGCGGGAACGTCTCTGCGTGTACCCGGAGTTCGTCCGCCGCGGCGAGCCCTGGCTGGACCCGCGGCTGCGCCCGCACGTGGCCGCGCTGGCGGACCCGGAGACCGGCCTGGCGGTCCCGGACGCGGTGGTCGAGGGTCGCCCGTGGCAGGAGCCGGAGGAGGTCTTCGTCGCGACCGGCCGCACCGATCTGCACACCACCATCGACACCGAGGGCCGTACCGGCGACCGCCGTGACGACTTCGACGAGGTGTACGGCGACTGGGGCGCCCTGCGCGAGGCGGCCGCCCCCGGCATGGCGCCCGAGCGCATCGACACGGACGTCCGCCAGGCCCTGGCGACCGCGGCCGACGACCCCACGAAGCTGACCGACGCCGAGGCCCTCGCCCTGTTCCACGCGGACGGTCCGGCGCTGGACGCGCTGACCAGGATCGCCGACGACGTCCGCAGGGCGGCGGTCGGCGACGACGTCACCTACATCGTCACCCGCAACATCAACTTCACCAACGTCTGCTACACCGGCTGCCGGTTCTGCGCCTTCGCCCAGCGCCGCACGGACGCCGACGCCTACACCCTCTCCCTGGACCAGGTCGCCGACCGGGCCCAGCAGGCGTGGGACGTCGGCGCGGTCGAGGTCTGCATGCAGGGCGGCATCCACCCGGACCTGCCCGGCACGGCCTACTTCGACATCGCGAAGGCGGTGAAGGAGCGGGTCCCCGGCATGCACGTGCACGCCTTCTCGCCGATGGAGGTCGTGAACGGCGCGACGCGCACCGGCATGTCGATCCGGGAGTGGCTGACCGCGGCGAAGGAGGCGGGCCTGGACACCATCCCCGGGACGGCCGCCGAGATCCTGGACGACGAGGTGCGGTGGGTCCTGACCAAGGGCAAGCTGCCCACCGCCACCTGGATCGAGGTCGTCACGACCGCCCACGAGGTGGGCATCCGCTCCTCGTCCACGATGATGTACGGCCATGTCGACCAGCCCCGGCACTGGCTGGGCCACCTGCGCACCCTGGCCCGCATCCAGCAGCGGACCGGCGGCTTCACGGAGTTCGTGACCCTGCCCTTCATCCACACCAACGCCCCCGTCTACCTGGCGGGCATCTCGCGGCCCGGCCCGACCATGCGCGACAACCGCGCGGTGACGGCGATGGCCCGTCTCCTGCTCCACCCCTACATCCCGAACATCCAGACAAGCTGGGTGAAACTGGGCGCGGAGGGTGCGGCGGAGATGCTCCGCTCGGGCGCGAACGACCTGGGCGGCACGCTCATGGAGGAGACGATCTCGCGGATGGCGGGCTCGTCGTACGGCTCGTACAAGTCGGTACGGGACCTGATCGCCGTGGCCGAGGCGGCGGGCCGCCCGGCGAAGCCGCGCACGACGCTGTACGGCGAGGTGTCGGAGGAGCGCCGACGGGCGGCGGAGGCGTCCGACGGGCACCTGCCGGAGCTGCTGCCGGTGCTGGACTGAGCGGACGGAGAGCGGACCGCAGCGGACCGGCAGCGGACCGGGAGCGGACGGGGAGCGGACGGGGAGCGGACGGGGAGCGGACCGAGCGGGCGGGCAGCGCACAGTACGATGATCCGACCCCTGTGCGAATACGTGGGGCCCTCATAACGGAGGAGATGCGTACCCGTGGCTGCCCGACTGCTGCCCTCCTGGGTCTGGGTCACCGGTCTGACGGCCGGGGCGACGGTGGCCGTCGTCTTCCTCGCCCTACAGGCCGACAAGGGGCCGCACCCCACGGCCGCGGCGGTCCGCCCGTCGGCGAGCGCGTCGGCGGGCGCCCACCCCTCCGCGTCCCCGAAGCCCACGAAGGCCCCCGCCGTGCCGGCCGCCTCCGGCACGGGCCGCCGTATCGTCTACTCGCTCGGTGACAAGCGGGTGTGGACGGTGGGCGCGAGCGACAAGGCGACCCGCACGTTCACGGTGTGGCCGGGGACGGTGAGCCCCGACCCCGGCACGTACACGATCTCCAAGACCCTGTCCGCCACGACCGGCTCGGACGGCGTCCAGATCGAGCACATCCTCTACTTCGCCTCGAAGTCGGGCCTGTCGATCGCCTTCTCCAACGCGGTCGACGGCTCGTCCCCGCCGCCCGCAGCGGGCAAGCAGACCAGCGGCATCCGCATGCACAAGGCGGACGGCGCGGCCCTGTGGACGTTCGGCACGGAACCGAACACCAAGGTGACGGTGATCAAGTAGCCGGCGACCGCTCCGGCAGCTGTACGACGACGAGCGCGATCCCGGTGAGCACCAGTACCCGGGTCGCCGCGTCGAGACCGTTCCAGGTCTTGGACTGCCACATGGAGAACCACTCCCCGCCGATGGCGATGAACCCGGCGCCGAAGAGCAGCACGAGCATCAGCAGACCGTAGGTGGACAGGCGCCGCGCACGGCCGTTGTCGCGCCGGAACCACAGCGCGGTCCCGGCGACGAGCACGAGCGCGGCGACGGTCTCCCACACGATGATGGCGACGTAAGCGGTGTTCTGAAGCCCTCTGCTGGTGATGGCCCGCCACATCAGGTCGTCGTCCTTGAACGTCGTGTCCATGGCCAGCACATGCTGGACGAACGCCTGGTTGGTGCCGAAGTCGGTGATGTTCCCCAGGGCGACGAGGGCGATGTAGAGAGCGACGGTGCCGGTGAGAAGGGCAGCGGCAAGCGAGAGCGCACGAGGCGCGTGGGAGGTGGACATGTCACCGTCCTTCCCCGCCTCACCGATGCACACCCTTCCATCGGGGCTTCTGCCAGACTCGGTGTGGGCCGGCTGCGGGGGGTGGTGCGGATGGGGTCGACACGACCGTCGATGCAGGAGCTGATCGGGCGGCGCCGGAGAGCCGGATTCGTCGGGCGGGTCGACGAGCGGGCCGCGTTCCGGCGGAACCTCGCCCTGCCGGCCGAGGACGAGCGGCACCGTTTCCTCTTCCACGTGCACGGCGACGCGGGAGTCGGGAAGACCTTTCTCGTGCGGGAGTTGGAGCAGATCGCCCGGGAGGCCGGGGCACTGACCGCGTACGTCGACGAGGACGCGGCCGGCGTACCCGAGGCGATGGCCGCGATGGCCCGTCAATTCGCGGGCCAGGGACGCCGGTTCAAGGAACTGGAGCGGCTGCTGGCCGCACACCGGGAGCGGCGGCACGAGGCGGAGGCCGCCCTGGTGATGGACGATCCGGCGGAGCCGGACGGGCCGTCGGCGGGCAGCCTCGCGATGGCGCGCGCCGGGCTGGTCGGCCTGGGGATGCTCCCGGTGGCCGGCGCCTTCGCCGCCGCCCTGGACGCGGAGCGGCTCGCCCAGGGCGCCGACCGGCTCCGGGCCCGTTTCCGCAACCAGGAGGACGTGCAACTGGTGCTGTCCCCCGAGCGGATCCTGACCCCCGTACTGCTGGCCGAGCTGGCCGCGGTGGCCGAGACCGCACCCTGGATCGTCCTCCTCCTGGACACCTACGAGCGCACTGGACCGTTCCTGGACCGCTGGCTGCACGACGTGATGACCACCGACCGGTACGGCGCCCTTCCCGCCGACGTCGTCGTGGTCACCTCCGGCCAGCACCCGTTCGACAGCGCCCGCTGGGGCGGCTTCGCCGACTTCATGACCGACGTGCCGCTCGGCCCGTTCACGGAGGCGGAGGCACGGGGCCTGCTCGCGGACAAGGGGGTACGGGACGAACCGGTGGTCGCCGAGGTACTGCGTCTGACGGGCGGGCTGCCGGTACTCGTCTCCACGCTGGCCGAGTCCGGGCCCGTCGGCCCCGGGGACGTGGGGGATCCGAGCGTCACGGCGGTCGACCGGTTCCTGAAATGGGAGCGGGACCCCGTGCGGAGAGCCGCCGCGCTGACGGGCGCGCTGCCCCGGGGCCTCGACGAGGACACGTTCCGGTCGGCCGTGGCGGGTTCCGAGGACCAGGCGGGCGCGCTCTTCGCATGGCTGAGGACCATGCCGTTCGTCAGCGAGCGCGGGGGCCGGGTGCGGTACCACGACGTCGTACGGGCACCGATGCTCCGGCTGCAGCGACTGCGTTCGCCCCAGGGCTGGACCGACCGGCACACCCGGCTCGCCGGGGCGTACGGCCGACGGCGCGCGGAGGCCGAAACCGGCCTGCGGCCCGAGGAGGTGTGGGCGGACGAGGAGTGGCGGGAGCTGCGGCTCGGCGAGTCGTACCACCTGCTCTGCGCGAGACCCCGCGCCGCGCTCCCGGCCGTGCTCGCCGACGTCGTCACGGCCTGCGCCCACGGCGAGGGCGTCGTACGACCCTGGGTGAGGCTCCTGGCCGAAGCCGGGCGGGACGCCGACGCCGAGGCGGTACGGACCCGCGGCGGCGAGCTGTCGCGGGCGCTCGCCGGGGCCGGGCTCGCCGAACTCCTCCGGCTGCTCCTCGACCGGGCCCGCGGCGACGAGCCGTGGCGGGCGACGGCATGGTCGCTGCGGGCCGACGCGCTAGCCCGGGACGGCGCGCACGAGCGGGCCATGGAGGACTACGACCGCGCTCTCGCCCTGGACCCGGACCTGGTGCGGGCCCACCGCGGCAGAGCCGTCACCCGGGGCGGGGCAGGCGACTACGAAGGCGCGCTCGCCGACCTCGACCGGGTGCTCGCACTGGAGCCGGACAACCCGTGGAACGTCATCCTGCGCGGCGAGCACCACCGGCTGGCCCGCCACCACGCCGAAGCGGTTGCGGACTTGAGCGAGGGGATCGGGCGGGACCCCGCCAGCGAGTTCGCGTGGGCCTCCCGTGGCGCGGCCCACGAACGTCACGGCGACCTCGACGCGGCCCTGGCCGACTTCGACCGGGCGATGGAACTCAAGCCGGACTACGCCTGGGCCCTCGCCCGCCGGGCCCGCGTCTGGCGCGGCCTCGGCGACCAGGCCCGCCGCCTCGCCGACCTCGACCGTGCCCTCGCCCTGCAACCCGACTGGGCCTGGGGCCGCTGCGAGCGCGGCGACGCCCTGCGCGTCAACGGCCGCGACGAGGAGGCCCTGGCCGACTACGACCGCGCCCTCGAACTCGATCCCGGTTACGCGTCGGCGTACGCGAGCCGAGGCGTGTCCCTGTCCAACCTGGGCCGCCACGAGGAGGCCCTGACCGACCTGGACCGCGCCCTCGCGTTGAACCCCGACTACCCCTGGGCCCGGGAACAGCGGGCGTACGTCCTATCGCGACGGGGCGGCGGAGACGAAGGACGCCCATGAGGCGGCGCCGAACGCCAGCCGCGCGCCGTCCTTGTCCTTGGAGTCGCGGACGTGGACGGTCACGGTCGCGGGGGATATGGCGACCTCTACGCAATCAGGGCCGTCGTTGCTGCTGTAGCTGCTCTTGAACCAGTCCAGCGCGTCGGGGGTCATGCTTCTTCTCCCAGCACTTTCTCGATGAAGGTGAGTGACTCCCGTGGCGGGAGCGCCTGCGCCCGGATCATTCCATAGCGCATCTCCAGGATCTGGACTTCCCGGGGATCACTGATCACGCGACTGTGCAGCTGGGCTTCCGAGTGCCCGAGAGTCTTGCCGTCCCGGAGCTTGAGCAGTCGGATCGGCCCGCCCATGCCAGCGTGGTCCTCGCGGTCCGTGGGCATCACCTGGATTTCCACGTGCCTCAACCTGCCTAGTCGCAGCAGGTGTTCGAGCTGTTGTCGCAGCACCATTCTGCCTCCGATCGGCCGACGCAGTGTCACCTCTTCCTGGACAAATGTGAGCAGTGGCAGGGGAACCCGCTCGAAGACGCCTCGGCGTGCCATACGCGCAGAGACCTGGCGTTCGAGCTCATCCTCCGGGTACGCGGGCCGCCGCATGGCGAACAACGCCCGTGCGTACTCGGGTGTCTGGAGCAGGCCGTGCATGTTGTGATTGGCGTAGGCCCCGAGTTCGACCGCCTCATCCTCCAACCGCGCCAGATCCCGGACCTTCTTCGGGTACCGGGCCCGCTCCACGTCCTCCTTCATGGACGAGACCTTCCCGCCCGCCCCGACCGCGTCATCGGTCTTGTCCAGGAAGTCCGGCTTGGGGATCCGTCGCCCGCGTTCCACGGCCGACACCATCTCCTCGCTGTAACCGATGGCCGTGCCGAGTTCGGCCTGCCGCATCCCGGCGGCCTCCGCCACACCTTGATCTGCCGCCCGACCGCCCTGAGTACGGCCTCGGCCTCCTCGTCCTCCACGGCCGCTCCCTCCGACGTACGACCCGTACGGCATCGACCGACACCCGGACAGTCACTCTCTGTGCCCGGTGTATCGCTGTTCAGAGTAGAGAGCCGCGGCCACGCTGGGTGACATGAACCAGAAATCCCTCCCGCGGGAGGTCCCGCGAGAAGTGACGGCCCCCACGCGCCACTTCACGGTCCAGCTGTCCGCGACGCGCAGGGGTGCCCGACTCGCGCGGCTGCTCACGGAACGCCAACTGGACGACTGGGGACTGGCGTACGAGGCGGCTGTGCACGTCGTGGCCGAGCTGGCGTCCAACGCCGTGCTGCACGGACGCGTCGTGGGACGGGATTTCAGGCTGGGGCTACGGCTGCGCCCCGACCGCATGCTCCGTATCGAGGTGACCGACGCCCGGGGCGACCGCGTCCCGTGCGCCCACGATCCGGTGACCGCCGACGCGAAGTCGGGCCGGGGCCTGCTGATCGTGACGGCGTACGCGGACCGTTGGGGCGTGGAGGAGGCCCCGGCCGGGTGCAAGGTCGTATGGGCGGAGCTGGGGGCGCCGGGTCGCGGGAACCCATGACCTGGTCGTTCCCGACGTCAAAAGACCAAAGAACCGGGGAAAGAACCCAACCCGCCCCTACCGTCCCCGTCGATCACCCGCCGGAGTGAATATGCCGAACTCGGCTGGCGCGGAGGGGTAGTTGTGCGGCAGCGTCTGCGGCGACAAGTCCAGACATACTTCGGCCCTCGCGGGGACTGCCATCCCACTGCGAGGGCCTGATCACCCAGGAAGCGAGACCCTTCCCGATGACTGCCAAGCAGCCTAGCGGGCCCGCGCCCGCGAAGACCCGGCATTCCCACTCCGGTGTCATCCACGTGAATGAACCTCACACCGAGAACTTCACGGTGGTCGGCAATCACCTCCTCCAGCACCCCGAGCTGTCCCTGATGGCGATCGGCCTCGCGGCGCACATCCAGTCGCTGCCCGCCGGGGCGTCGATCGGGATCAAGACGCTGACGGCGAAGTTCCCCGAGGGGGAGATCCGGATCGCTGCCGCGCTGCGGGAGCTGGAGGAACACGGATACCTCACGCGTGCCAGGGAGCGTCTTCAATCGGGGCAAGTGAGGACCCGGACGACCTCGTACAACAAGCCGAACAGGTCGCGGACCGGACCGACGTCGACTCCGGCTCCGGCTACCGAGCCGAAGGCCCCCGCCCCGAAGACCCCGGCCGCCGCCCTCCTCACCCGCCTGCGCACCTACGACTCCCGCCTGCTGCTCTCCGAACGGGACGTACGGCGGCTGGTGCCCGAGGTCTCCGCATGGCTGGAGCGGGGCGTGCCCGCCACCGTCGTGGAGCGGACCCTGACGACCGGCCTGCCCCAGGACCGGATCAAACAGCCGGCGGCCTTCCTGGCCCACCGCCTCACCAACCTCCTGCCCCCGGCCATCCCCCTCCCGACCGCAGCCCCGCCCGCGTCCCCGGCCCTCCGCCGGGACCCCTGGCAGACCTGCGACGGCTGCGAACGCGCGTTCCGCGCCGCTGGCCCGGGGCGGTGCCGGGACTGCCGCGCCGTCGGCGCGGCGGCCTAGGAAAGGGGATGTGAGAAGTGAGCTTTATGACAAGCGCCGCCAAGGCGTCACACCGTCGGCTGCCCGGGTACCGTACGAGGACTGAGCCACCCGCACCGGAGGCCACAGTGAGCGCCCAGACCGACGGTCCGATCGAACCGCTGATCCCCATGCCCGAACTCACCCCGGACGCTCTAGGGGCGGCGGTGGCGCGGATCACCCCGAGTCGTGTCCCGGCCCTCACCCAGCACCTCTTCGAGGCTACGACGAACGCGCAACAGACGCAGAGCCTCGCGCCGCTGCGCGCCTTCGTGCACTCGTGGGCCGTTTTCGTGGCGATTCAACGTCACCCGGAGCGCGCAGCACGCCTGCACGAGCTGGAGCGGCTGGTGGACGAGGGGGAACAGGATCCGACGGCCGCCATTGCCGAGATCCGGATGATCTGGGAGGCAGCCGAGGCGGAGGCCGGCCTGTGACGGACTGGGCCTGGGACCAAAACCCGAGTGCCGAGTGTGTGTACGTGTGCAACGTCACCTGGCACGGCTGACCCCAGGCGCACCGCCTGACCGTCCCCTCCCCACCCGCCCTACCTGGCCGAAAACCGGTCACTCGGGGCCACATAACCCACACTTCGCATACCTAACTGCCCCCTGAACGGACCGTTCCCGGTCGATTACAGTGCTGTGCGCTCGTATGTACGGACGGTGCCCGTGGGGAGGTCATGGTGGTGAGTGCGACGTCGGGTGCCGTCTGGGGCCGTGTCGAGCAGCAGGACTTCCGGAGCCGGGTGCGGGGCACGTTGCTGGGGTCGGCGGTCGGAGATGCGCTGGGCGGCCCGGTCGACGGGCTGACGCTGGAGGAGATCCGGGCTGCCTACGGGCCGGAGGGGCTGGTCGATCTCGGGTTCGGGCACGGACGGCGCGGGACGGTGACCCATCACACCCAGCTGACCCTCTTCACCGTGGACGGATTGATAAGAGCCCAGGTGAGACGGGATACCGGCGCCTGGCACCCGCCCACCGACCTGCATCGCGCCTATCTGCGGTGGGCGGCCACCCAGCGGGACTGGGGGCCGGACGAGCGGCGGAAGGAGGACGGGTGGCTGGCTCGGGAGGAGTGGCTGTACGCCCGGCGGGACCCGACGCGGTCGCTGCTGATCGGGCTCGGGGACGAGACCATGGGGACCCTGGAGTCGCCGAAGAACCCCGATGACATGGGGCCGGAGGCCGTCGCCCGGTCCGCGCCGTTCGGGCTGCTCGTCGGCTGGGAGCCGCAGCTCGTCATCCAGCTGGCCGTGGAGTGCGCGGCGCAGACCCACGGCCATCCGACCGCCTGCCTGTCCGCGGGCGCGTATGCCGTGATCGTGCACGCGCTGGCCCGCGGGGACTCGCTGGACGGGGCCGTCCAGCGGGCCCTGGCCCTGCTGGCCGCCCGGCCGGGGCACCAGCCCGTCTCGGACGCGTTGCAGCACGCGCTCGGCGCCGTACGGCAGGGGATGCCCTCCCCGGCCCGGGTCGAGGAGCTGACCGGGGACGGGGCGGCGGACGGGACGCTCGCCGCGGCCGTGTACTGCGCCCTCGTGGGTGAGGACGTACGGCACGGGCTGAGCCTCGCCGTCAACCAGGCCGGCCCCTCCGCCGTCGCCGGCGCCCTCACCGGCGGCCTGCTCGGCGCCCTGCACGGCGAGACGGCCCTCCCGCCGGCCTGGGTGGCCGAACTGGAGGGCCGTCCTACGATCCTCGAACTCGCCGACGACTTCGCGATGGAGATGACCCAGGGGCCGGCCCTGCACAGCCCGGCGGGCGCGGCCCCCGGCTGGCTGGCCCGCTACCCGCGAGGCGCCTGAGCCGGTCGTCCGAGCTGGTTGCCCGAGCCGGTCGTCGGAGTCGGTCAGTCCCGCAGGACCTCCCCGCCGCCCGCCGGAGCCTGGGCCTGGGCCGGTACCGGGGCCGTCGCCGCCGCACTGTCCCCGTCCGTGTTCACCGTCTCGATGATCGCGAGGCGCTCCGGGGTGTCCTCCGGCTTCAGGTAGCCGATGAGGATGTAGAGGACCAGGGAGACGGCCAGCGGCACCGAGACCTGGTACTGGAGCGGTACGCCGCCGTCGACGTTCCAGTTGATCGGGTAGTTGACCAGCCAGAAGGCAAGCAGGCCCGCGGCCCAGCTGGTGAGCGCGGCCGTCGGGCCGGAGCGGCGGAACGGACGGAGCAGACCCAGCATCATGGGGATCGCGATCGGGCCCATCAGACCGGCCACCCACTTGATGACCACGGTGATGATGTCCTTGAACGTGGGCGAGTTGACCTGGGTGGCCACCGCCATGGACAGACCGAGGAAGACCACCGTCGTCACCCGGGCCGCGATCAGCCCGGAGCGCTCGCTCCAGGACCGTGCCCGCGACGACAGCACCGGCGCCACGTCACGGGTGAAGACGGCCGCGATCGCGTTGGCGTCCGAGGAGCACATCGCCATCGTGTGGGAGAAGAAGCCGACGACGACCAGGCCCAGCAGACCGTGGGGGAGGAGCTGTTCGGTCATCAGGCCGTAGGAGTCGGAGCCGTCCGGCTTCTGGGCGTGGACGAGCAGGGGCGACATCCACATGGGGAAGAACAGGACCACCGGCCAGACCAGCCAGAGCGCCGCGGAGAGGCGGGCACTGCGCTCGGCCTCCTTGGGTCCGGCCGTCGCCATGTAGCGCTGGGCCTGGTTGAGCATGCCGCCGTTGTACTCGAAGAGCTTGATGAAGAGGAAGGCGAGCAGGAAGACCGTGCCGTAGGGGCCCACCAGCGGCTTGCCGTGGCCGTGCAGGGCCGGCTGGTCGAAGGCGTCGAAGAAGCCGATGCCCTTGTCGTTCAGCTTCAGGACGACGGCGACGAACATCGAGACGCCGGCCAGCAACTGGATGATGAACTGGCCCAGTTCGGTCAGCGCGTCCGCCCACAGGCCGCCGATCGTGCAGTAGACCGCGGTGATCGCGCCGGTGATGAGGATGCCCTGGTTGAGGGAGACACCCGTGAACACCGACAACAGGGTCGCGATCGCGGCCCACTTGGCGGCCACGTCCACGATCTTCAGCAGCATGCCGGACCAGGCCAGCGCCTGCTGCGTGGACAGGTTGTAGCGGTTCTTCAGGTATTCGAGGGGTGACGCCACATGGAGGCGGGAGCGCAGGCGGTTGACGCGCGGTGCGAAGAGTTTCGAGCCGATCGCGATGCCCAGCGCGATCGGGAAGGACCAGGTGACGAACGACGTCACGCCGTAGGTGTAGGCGATGCCCGCGTAGCCGGTGAACATCACCGCGCTGTAGCCCGACATGTGATGCGAGATGCCGGAGAGCCACCAGGGCATCTTTCCGCCGGCCGTGAAGAAGTCGCTGACGTTGTCCACGCGCTTGTGCGACCAGACGCCGATCGCCACCATCACGCCGAAGTAGCCGATGAGCACGGCCCAGTCGAGCCCGTTCATGTGCCCCCCTTCCAGGGTCCGCCTTCTGAACTCCGCTCAGCTGGCTGGCACTTCGCATAAGCGGAGTGGGGACGGGGAAGGCCGCGAAGTGCCCGCTCATCGTGGGTTCGGTTACGCGGGCACGACAAGCGGGCGTAGGGTCAAGGGACGGTAAAATCGTTCGCCTCACTGACCTTGGTTCATGTCCATGAACGATCCGGGGTGGCCCGGATGGCCGGAATCAGTGTCTCAGCGCATCAGCTCCCCCGCGTTGACCAGCAGCGACTGGCCCGTGATGGCCCGCGCCCGGTCCGACGCCAGGAACACCGCCGCGTCCGCCACGTCCCCGTCCGTCGCCAGCTCCGGCAGTGCCATCCGCCCCGTCAGCCGCCCCAGTACCTCGTCCTCCGGCACCCCCTCCGTGTGCGCCGTGAACTGCACGTACGCCTGCACCGGCGGCCCCCACATCCACCCCGGCAGCACCGTGTTGACCCGGATCCGGTACGGCCCCAGCTCCCGAGCCAGCGAGTACATCGCGCTGGTCAGCGCCCCCTTCGAGGCGGCGTACGCGGCCTGCCTCACCTGCGAGGGCGCGGCGACGGCCGACTGCGTACCGACGAAGACCACCGAGCCGCCGCCCGCCTCCTTCAGCGCCGGCAGGCAGGCCCGGGTCATCCGCAGCGTGCCCAGCAGGTTCACGTCGACCACCGACGCCCAGGTCGCGAAGTCCGCGTCCTCGACCCCGCCGAAGTAGGAGTCCCACGCGGCCACGTGCACCACCGCGTCGATACCCCCGAACCGCTCCCGGGCGAGCGCCGCCAGCGCCTCGCACTGGCCCTCGTCGGTGATGTCGGTGGGGCGGTACGCGGTCCGGCCGCCCTCGGGGTCGATCCCGGCCGCGCTCTTGACGAGGTTCGCCTCGGTCCGCGCACCGAGCACGGCGTTCCCGCCGTCCCGTACGACGGCCGCCGCGACCTGGTGCCCGAGCCCGGCGCCGACCCCCGAGACGACGACCGTCTTGCCCATGAGCAGTGACATCGATGACCTCCCGGCTCTGGCGCTTTATCTGACGGAGCGTCAGAGTATGGGCGAGCGCAGGCGGAAGGAAGGGAAGGCGCATGAGCGAGGACACGCGCAGCGATGTGTACGCCGAGCTGGCCGCGGTCGGCCCGTACGGCGTCCGCCCCGGTCACGCCCTCATCACCATGGTCGAGCCGCACCCCGGCCACGAGTACGCGTACAACCGCTGGTACGAGGACGACCACTACTACGCCGGCGCCATGGCCATGCCCTGGATGTACGCGGGCCGCCGCTGGGTCGCCACCCGCGATCTGCAGCTCCTGCGCTACCCCGAGAAGTCGGCGATCGCCCAGCCCGTCACCACCGGCTGCTACCTCTCCGTCTACTGGATCACCGACGGCCGCTACGCCGACCACATGAAGTGGACGGTCGCCATCAACCGGCGGCTGAACCGGGACGCGCGGGTCTACCAGGACCGCACCCACGTCTTCACGGCGTTCCAGGACCACGAGGCCACGGTGTACCGGGACGGGGCGGCCGGCCCCCGCGACTTCCACGCCCTCGACCACCCGTACGCCGGGCTGGTGGTGCAGGTCGTCGACAGCGAGTCGCCGGAGCAGCGGGCGGAACTGCTGGAGTGGATGCGCGGCCGGCACCTGCCGAAGCGGCTGGCGGGCTCACCGACGGCGATGGTCACGGTGTTCCGTCCGACGCCGCTGCCCGGCGACCGGATGACGTACGTGAAGCAGGTGGAGGGGGTCGACACCCGGCTGACGCTGCTGTGGTTCCTGGAGACGGACCCGAGGGAGTGCTGGGACGCCCGCTTCACCGGCCTGGACGAGGACGTGGCCGGGTCCGGGCTGGGCAGGTTGGAACTGGTGGCACCGTTCGTACCGACGGTGCCGGGCACGGACCGCTATGTGGCGGAGCTCAGGGCACCCGTCCCGTCCGGCGACTGAGGACGAGGCCGGTCAGGCCGAAGCGGGGGTCCGGGGGCGTGGCGGCCCCCGGCGGCGCCCGCATCGGCGGGGGTCACTTCAGCTCGTCGGGACACGGCGTGCCCCGTGGCAGCTGGTACGGCGCCGCCAGCCGGTAGGTGCCCGCCTTCGGTGCCAGCAGCATCGTCCACCTGTCGCCCTTGGCGTCCTCCGCCGTCTCCGCCAGGCAGCCGTTGACGTTGACGTACTTCTTCGGTGTGCCCTCGGCCCGGTGCTTGGAGGCCTGGGTCTCCTGCGGCGGCTTCAGGCTCTTGCCGTCCGCGTCCACGATGCTCAGCCACGGCGAGTACGGGATCCGGATCAGGATCCGCCCGGCGCTGCGCACCTCGATGGTCAGCTCGCCCTGCTCGGCGCTGTCCACCACCGCGTTCGGCTCGGCGAGCGGCACCGGGTCGGTCACCCGGAACAGCTGCCAGTTGGCGTCGCCCCAGACCTGCTTCAGATACGGCATCCCGCGCTGGACCAGCGCCCGCTCGCGTTCGCCGCCGTCGCCGTCGGGCTCGTCCTTCGGCAGCACCACGAAGTGCACGGCCCAGCGCTGCAGCCACTCGTGGTAGTTCGCGGAGTTGAGGGTGTCGTCGTAGAAGAGCGGGTTGCGTTCCATGTCGGCCTGGCGGTTCCAGCCGCGGGCCAGGTTGACGTACGGCGCGAGCGCGGACGCCTCCCGGTGCGAGCGGGCCGGGACCACCTCGACGCGGCCCTTCTCGGCGCCGACCTGCTGGAGCTGGTGGACGAGCGGGGCGAGTTCGCGGGCCCAGGACGCGGCCGGGGTCGTATGGACGATGTCGTCGACCGCCTTGAAGCCGATCCAGCCGACGAAGCCGAGGAAGGCGAGGACGGTGACGTAGTACTTGCGTGAGCGCGGCACGGTGTACGGCAGGGCCGCGATCAGGGTCGCGCCCGCGAACAGCATCGGCAGCCGCGAGATGTTCGAGCCGATCTGCGAACTGACCAGCCACACCAGCACGACCCCGACGCTGTACACGGCCGCCGTCAGCCGGACCGTCTTCCACTCCTTGGGCACGAGGAAGAGGCAGAGCAGGCCGTACAGCAGGGGCATGATCACCGAGCCGATACCCATCGGCTGGGTGCCGGAGAACGGGAACAGCCAGGCGGAGACGGCGACCACCACCGCAGGTGCCAGACCGAGCGCCCAGGCGCCCGGGCGCCGCTTCTGGAGGAACAGCGCGACCGCGACCAGGCCGACGAAGAGTCCGGCGACCGGCGACGACATGGTCGCCAGGGCCGCCAGCGGGGCGGCGACCAGCGCCTTCGCCCACCGTTTGTGGCGCCAGCGGTACGGCCAGCAGAACACCGCCCCCACCGAGGCCAGCGCGAACACCGTGCCGAGCCCGAAGGTGACCCGTCCGGACACCGCGTTGCATATCAGCGCGAGCACCCCGGCGAGCGAGCCCCACAGGGGGTTCTTCACCGCGCGGCTGCGGATGAGGAGCAGGGTCAGCAGCCCGGCCGAGACCGTGCCGGCGATCATCATCGTCGTACGGACACCGAGCACCGACATCAGGTACGGCGAGACCACGCTGTACGACACCGGGTGCATACCGCCGTACCAGGCGAGGTTGTACGCCGAGTCCGGGTGCCGGCCGACGAACTCGGCCCAGGCGTCCTGCGCCGCGAGATCGCCACCGCTGTTCGCGAACGTGAAGAGCCAGATGATGTGCAGGACGCCGGCGAGGGCCGTGACCGCCAGCACCGGGTGACGCGACGGCCACTCGCGCAGGGGTTCGTCCAGGTCGAGGAGGCGACGGAGCCTGTCGTTACGCTGCGTGCCGGGTCTGTCGGGCGCGCCGTGCGGACCGGTTTCGGGCAGGGCTATTCGCGGGCCGGATACCGGGCCCGGATCGGCGTCGTCGGCGTGTGTCGGCTCCGCTGTGGCCACCTGAAGGCACTCCCCGTGTCCCGTCTTCTGTTCTCGGCCGCGTTCCACGGTGTTACCGGCCGCTTCTCGTCCAGTTCGTGGCCGTGTCCCGGCGGCCGACGACCTGCCCCGATTCGTGACGCTAGCACGCACCCCGCCGCGGGGCCCTGGGGTGGGCCGCCATCGGCGGGGTGCGGGGACGGAATGTGCGTGTTGTGTCAGCCGAGGCGGGTCAGCTTGCTCGTGAACCCGGGCTCGGCCAGATCCTTCTGCAGGGCGACCGGGACCTGGACCGCGGAGCCGGAGCCGTCACCCACGGTGAGGGCGCCGACCTTGGTGCCGGCCTTCGCGGTGTGCGGGACGTCGTCGGCCTGGAAGGTCAGCTTCACCTTCAGGCCCGACCAGCCGACCGCGGTGACGTCCTTGGTCGCCACGACCGGGGTACGGCCGCCGAGACCGTCGTCGACGTACCCGACGACAGCACCCTTCTTGTAGATCGTGGCCGGCTTCAGCGCGCCCTGGGCGGCCCGGATCAGCTTGTCGCCGCCGTTGAGGGCGGCGGTGAGGATGCTGTTGTCCGAGGCGGCGCTGGCCGGCTGCCGGAGCACCGCGCCGATGATCGTGCGGGTCTCGCCGTTCACTTCCTTCTTCGCGGCGAAGACCAGGTTGCCGAGGGCGGAGGTGGTGGTGCCGGTCTTGATGCCGACGACGTCGTTGTGACCGACCAGCTGGTTCCAGTTGCCGTGGTTGGCACCCTTGTAGTCGTCGTACGACATCATCGCGGCGACCTCGCGGAACGACGGCTCGCTCGACATGGCCGCCTTCGCCAGCTTCACCTGGTCCACGGCCGTGGAGACGGTGGAGTCGGTGAGGCCGGAGGGATCGGTGTACGTCGTGTTCGTCATACCGAGCTTCTTCGCGGTGGTGTTCATCTTCGCCACGAACGCCTTCTCGGAACCGGCGTCCCAACGGGCCAGCAGCCGGGCCACGTTGTTGGCGGAGGCGATGAGGATGGACTCCAGGGCCTCGCGCTGGGTGATCGAGTCGCCGGCCGTCACGTCGACGGTGGACTCCTGGCCGGCGTTCGACTGGTCCTCGGCCGTCTGGTCGATCTTTATCTTGGGGCCGGCGGCACCGCTCTTCAGGGGGTGGTCGCGCAGGATGATGTACGCGGTCATCACCTTGGCGACGCTCGCGATCGGTACGGGCTTCTGCTCGCCGGAGGAACCGAACGAGCCGATGCCCTGGACGTCGAGCGCCGCCTGGCCGTCGGCGGGCCAGGGGATGTCGGCCTTGCTGCCGTCGAAGGTGTAGCTGTCCTTCGCGGTGAGGTCGAGGGTGGGCTGCGGGAGCGGGCGGAGAGTCTGTACGACCGCAAAGATGATCAGGAGGACGATTACCAGGGGCGTCCAGATCTTGACCCGCCGGACGAAGGTCCTGACGGAGGTCTCCGGCGGCGGGGGCGTGTTGGTCAGCTCGGCGAGCAGGTCCAGCGGGGGCTTCGGGGGGAGCGGCACCTGGGTGGTGCGCTCGGGGCCGACCTGGGGGATGACGGTGGTACGGGTGGTGGAGGCGGTACCGGGCCTGGCGGCAGGCTTGGCGTCGGGTGTGGCATCCGGCTTCGCGTCGGGTTCGGTGCCGGGTTTGGTGTCCGGCTTGGTGTCCGGCTTGGTGTCCGGCTTGAGGTCCGACTTGAGGGCGACGAACTTGCTGGTGCGCTCGGGGTCGGACCCGGGGGTCCTGGGCTTGGCGTCGCCGAGCTTGAGCGTGGTGGTGGGCTGGTCGACCTGCGGGGGCCGGGGGGCCTTGAGCATGGTGGTGGGCTGATCGACGCCGGCCTCGGCTTCGCCTTCGCCGGTCTTGGTCTTCCCACCCGCACCACCCGTGCGGGAATCGCCGTCGGGTGCGGGTGCCCCCTGCGGGGCGCCCTCGCCGCCGGCGTCCGCGGGTTCGTGCCCGGCGTCCGCGGATTCGACGCCGGGCGCGGCGTCTTCGGGCTCGACACCCGCCTCCGACTCGCCCTCCGGAAGGGCGTCTTCGGGTTCGCCGGCAGCCTTCGGAGCGTCCTTGGGCTCGCCTTCGGGCGCGGCGTCTTCGGGTTCGGCGGCGGCCTTGGGCTTGTCGTCGGGCGCGGCGTCCTCGGGTTCGGCGGCAGCCTTCGGGGCGTCCTTGGGCTTGGCGTCCTCGGGTTCGGCGGATGCCTTGGGGGCGTCCTCCGGCGCGGCGGTGTCCTCGGGTTCGGCGGCAGCCTCGGGCTCGTCTTCGGGCGCGGCGTCTTCGGGTTCGGCGGCAGTCTCCGGGGCGTCCTCCGGCGCGGCGTCTTCGAGTTCGGCGGATGCCTTGGGCTCGTCTTCGGGCGCGGCGGTGTCCTCGGGTTTGGCGCCAGCCTCCGGCTCGTCCTCCGGTGCGGCGTCTTCGGGTTCGGCGGTCGCCTTCGGGGCGGTGGTCGCGGGACTGGTGTCCTCGGGCTCGGCGGCTTCCCGCCCGGCGGCCTTCGGCTCGGTCGTGGTCTTCGGGGTGTTCTTGGGGGGAACGTCCTTGGCGGCGGTGGCCGTCGGGGCGGCGGTCCGGGGGTCCGGCTTCGCCTCAGTCGTTGCCCCAGGCGCCGTAATGGCCCTGTCGGCGCCCTTCGGTGGCCCGGGGGCCTCCTGGGGCCCCTCGGGGCCCTCCTCGGGCTCCGTGGCCGCCTCGGGTCGCCCGGGCTCCTCCGGGGTGCCGTGCTCTTCCGTGTCCTCGCCGGAGTCCGCGGCCTCCTCCGCCGGCGGACCCGTGCGTACCCACGCCGCCACCGCCTGACGGAGCTTCGTGTTGTCGTCGCCGTCCGTCTTCGGGTCCCGTACCGAGAAGATCCGGGTCGCGGTGTCCACGCCGCCGGCCGTCTCCTTCGCGTCCTCGGCGGCCACCGCCAGTCGTGGGTCGCGTGGTTCGGGAACCGTTCCCGCACTCCCCGACGTCGGTTCCGCCGACGACTCGCGCTGCTTCGACCTGTCGGGGGACTCGCCCGCCACCGATGCCTCCTCCACGCTTCGCACGTTTCCGTGCGTTGTCCGAACCATGTACCAGTGTCCTGTGTGCGGGCTTAGCCCCTGTGGTAGACGAGAACGACATACCTTCCGGTTCCCTTACAAACCGGTCACGCACCCTCGACAGACCAATGTGAGAGGGGTCACCCTGTCATTCATCCACGCGGGGAGGCATGGATGGGCAGGAGCCGCAGAACACTTCCGGAGGAGCTTCTGCTGCTGGCATTGGACCCGACCACGGGTACCACTGCACAGCCGCAGTCGCTCGACCTCGGTCTGGCCGGAGCACAGCTAGTGGAGCTGGCGCTGGCCGGACGGATAGCCCCAGACGGGGATCGTATCGCCGTGGTGCAACCACGGCCGACTGGAGATCCGACTTTGGACTGCGCGTTGGAGTTGCTGCGAAGGCGTGGCGCTCCCGTGCGGGCTGTGCACTGGATCGGCGGGCCACGTCTGGGACTTCGCCAGACGTACCTCTCGCATCTGGAGCGGTGCGGCATGGTGCATGCCGTGGCGGGCCAGATGTGCGGGGTGCTGCCGACGACCCGGTACCAGGCGACGGACAACGAGATCTGCCGGGACATCCGTGCCCGGCTGGATTCGGCGATCCGTACCGGCGTACCACCGGACCCGCGGACCGCGGCGCTCGCCGCCCTGGCCCACGCGGTCGGTCTCGGCAAGCACCTGTATCCGGGGAACGAGGGACGCTCCTCGCGTTCCCGGCTGCGGGACTTGATCCGGCACGACCCGATGGGTGGGCTCGTGGCCCACGCAGTCATGGACGTGCAGAACGGCGCCGGCGCCCAGCCACGCCGTAACCCGGCCGCGCCGGCCGGGCGCCAGACCGCACCGGCCGCCAGGCCCGGTGCGCCGGAACCCGCCCGCGGTGTTCCGATGCAACCGCGCCGAGGCGCGGGCGCGATGGCGCGAGCCGTGGTGCACTGAGCCGCAGTGCCACGGCAGCGACGGCCGGCAACACGGCACCCCTGAGACCCGGTTCGGGAGCCGCTGGTCCGAGCGGGGCGGTGAGGCGCACGCAGTGCGCGCCCCACCGCCCCGCTCGGCTTTCCGGCGTACTCGTGACGGCGTACTCGTGACGGCGTACCCGTGACGGCGTACCTGTGCCGGCGTCTTCGTGCCGGCGTCTTGTGTCGGCGTACCCGTCCCACCGGCCTCGGCCGACGTCCCGCGTATCCGGAACGTGCCCGAACTGACGCGTACGCGCCGCATATACACGGTTTCCCAGCGGTAGGAACCACCTTGGTGGCAGTCTGCTCAACAGCAGATACGCAAAGTGGTAGTAGCAGGCAGCCGGAGGTGCACGTCCCGTGGCGTCCAATGTCAATCCCACCGTCAGGCGACGCCGGCTGGGCCAGGAGCTGCGCAGGCTCCGCGAGCTCAAGGGCATGACGGCGGAGGAGGTGGCGGAGCGGTTGCTCGTCTCCCAGTCGAAGATCAGCCGGCTGGAGAACGGGCGCCGGAGCATCAGTCAACGCGATGTCCGCGACCTGTGCGGGGTCTACGAGGTCGAGGACCAGCGGGTCGTCGAGTCCCTGATGGAGATGGCCAGGGATTCGCGGCAGCAAGGCTGGTGGCACGCGTTCGGGGACATCCCGTACAGCGTCTACATCGGTCTGGAGACGGACGCCGAGTCGCTGAGGGTGTACGAACCCCAGCTGGTCACCGGGCTGTTGCAGACCCGGGCGTACGCCGAGGCCCTGGTGCAGGGCGCGTTGCCGGAGACCTCCGCCGCCGACATCGAGAAGCGCGTCCAGGTGCGGATGCGGCGACAGGAACGTATCACCGCCGAACACAACCCCCTCCGTCTCTGGGTGGTGCTCGACGAGGCCGCGCTGCGCCGGCTCGTCGGCAACAGGCTCGTGATGCGCGAGCAGCTGGAGTACCTGATCGAGATGTCCCAGCAGCCACACATCACCGTCCAGGTGCTGCCGTTCGAGGTGGGCGCGCATCCCGGCCTCAACGGTCAGTACGCGATCCTGGAGTTCGCCGACGCGGCCGACTCCAGCGTCGTCTACCTGGAGGGCGTCACCAGCGACCTCTACCTGGAGAAGGCCCACGACGTGCAGAAGTACGCCGTGATGTACGAGCACCTGCGGGCCCAGTCGCTGAACGTCGAGCAGTCCCGGCAGTTCATCGCCGACGCGGCCAAGGAGTACGCGCGCTGAGCCCTCCCGGGGGCTTCCGGGGAGCCTTCAGGGAGCCGTCGGCGCCCTTCCCGGACGGCGAGCGCCGGATCTTACACCGGCGCCCCGCTCCAGCGGAAGTCTCCTCTGGAATATGCCATCCGGTCGAGTGAACGAGTGCTCCAGGCGTAGGAGTTGGCTAGTAGCGTCGATCACGCCAACCGGTCAGACGGTTGGCGTGAATCGCACTACAGCAACACCACAGCAAGCACCACAGCAACTCGCTACAGGAGTGGACATGGCACTGCTTCAGGGCACCACGGAGACGTGGACGAAGTCCTCCTATTCCGCAGGGAACGGGGCGTGCGTCGAGGTCAAGTCGCCGACGACCGCTGGACTCGCCGTACGCGACTCCAAGGTCGAGGAGGGCCCGGTCCTCGCGTTCCCGACCGGCGCGTGGAACGCGTTCGTGGCTTCGGTCAAGGCGTAGGGCCTCGCTGACCTGTCGGCCACGCTCCCCACGACGACAACCACAACTGCACAAGCGTCACCTCAAGAGCCCTCTCGACTAGCTCGCCGTCCTTGCCGAGGGGGCTCGGCTTGTGCCCGCCCGACCGGTCGTCCCACCGGTCGTTCGACCAGTCGTTCCACCAGTCGTCCCACCGGTCGTTCGACCACTCGTGGCACCGGTCGTCGGACCGGTCACCGCGTCACCTGGCGGACGGGGAAGGCCACATCGCACACCGGGTCCTGTGGGCCCGCCGCGTCCCAGTCCGCGAAATAGACCTCCCGGCAGGGACCGTCGTACTCCAGACCCCCCTCTGCGCCGTTCTCCGGACCGCCCTGTCGGGTCACCCACCCCTCCACCGCCTCGAAGGCCGCCAGGATCTGCGGATGCGCCACCTGCGCCTTGCCGGTCCTTCTGCCCGGCCCGGTAGTACCGGTAGCCGGTCGTCTCGTCGACGTGCGCCGGGGCGAGCAGCCCCAGCCGGTCGTACAGGCGCAGGGCCTTCGCCGAGAGCCGGGACCGCGCCGCGAACGCGCCGATCGTGAGCAGTTCCTCGTCCTCCACGCCCACATCCTCCGTCACCGGGCACCCGTGGCCCGGCGCGACCGACGCTCGCCCTTGCCCCAGGGGGAAGGTCAAGCAGCGGGACAGCGGGACAGCAGGACCGGAACGCCGACGGCGGCCACGGGACACCGTCTCCCGTGACCGCCGACGCGAGGCTCGGAACGTCAGCCGATGGCCTTCTCCACCGCCGCCACGACCTCCGCCGACTCCGGCTCGGTCTGCGGCGCGAACCGGCCGACGACCTGGCCGTCCCGGCCGATCAGGAACTTCTCGAAGTTCCAGCGGATGTCACCGGTGTGCCCCTCGCCGTCGGCGAATGGGGTGAGACGGTCGTAGAGCGGGTGCCGGCCCTCCCCGTTGACCTCGACCTTCTCGGTCAGCGGGAAGGTCACGCCGTACGTCGCCGAGCAGAACTCGGCGATCTCCTCGGCGCTGCCGGGCTCCTGGCCCATGAACTGGTTGCAGGGCACTCCGAGCACGGTGAAGCCCTGCGCCGCGTACCGCTCCTGGAGCCGCTCCAGGCCGCTGTACTGCGGGGTCAGACCGCACTTGGAGGCCACGTTGACAATGAGCACGGCCTGACCGGCGTAGCTCTCCAGGTCGGCGGAACCGCCCTGGAGAGCACCGATCTCGATGTCGAGCACGGACCCGTTGTTCTCAGTAGTCGTCATGAGCGGATGCTAACTCCGCTAAGTGGCGGACCGGGTCCCGGCCCACTCGCCGTGACGCTGACGCCGGCTACTGCCGGTCGGCAGGAGCGGAAGATCCCGGCGACGGTTCCCGCGGAGCGGTGACCTCGGCCACCGGCCCGAACCTGTCGGCGACGGCGGCGATCTGCTCGATCCCGGCCTTGAGCGCGGCCTGCCCCTCCGGGGCCTCGAGCTCCCGCTCGTTCTTCTCGACCTCCTGGTCGAGCCGCTTGGTCGCGCGCTCGAAGTAGCGCAGCAACTCGACCGGGAAGGGCATCACCAGCGTGGAGTTCTTCTCGGCGGCGACCTCGACGACGGTCTGCAGCAGCCGCAGCTGCATCGCCTCGGGCGAGTCGGACATGATCTTGGAGGCGTTGGCGAGCTGCTGCGCGGCCTGGAACTCACCGTCCGCGGTGATGACCCGGGCCCGCCGCTCCCGCTCGGCCTCCGCCTGCCGGGACATGGACCGCTTCAGCGACTCCGGCAGCTGTACGTCCTTGATCTCGACGCGGTCGATGTGGATGCCCCACTCGGCGGCCGGGCTGTCGATCATCAGGGCGAGCCCCTCGTGCAGCCGCTCCCGGTCGGTGAGCAGGTCGTCGAGGTCGCTCTTGCCGATGATGGACCGCAGCGACGACTGGGCGACCTGCCCGACGGCGAAGACGTAGTCCTGCACCTCGATGGCGGCGCGGATCGGGTCGGTGACCCGGAAGTAGACGACGGCGTCGACCTTCACGGACACGTTGTCCTTGGTGATGCCCTCCTGGGTGGGCACCGGCATGGTGACCACCTGCACGTTCACCTTGCGCATCCGGTCGGCGAAGGGGACGAGGAAGGTGATCCCCGGGTGCCGGTACGCCGGCAGCGCCTTGCCCATCCGGAACACGACCCCGCGCTCGACCTGGTTGACCACCCGCATCCCGCTGCGCAGCACGAGCAGGGCCAGTACGAAGGCGATTACGACCCCTACGACGGCGCCGTCCATCGGCACTCACTCCATTCTCCGACGAGATCCCGACAAGGATCCGGTAAGGAAGAGGACACCGGCCGGGCTCCCCGGGATGCAGGGGCGGGCGTCAGGAGTGCGTAAAGAAAACGAGCGGGACCCGCGGTCACCTCGGCACGATGTCCACCGCGCGGTAGGGGTAGCCGGTCGCCGTCGCCGTCGCCGTCGCCGTCGCCGTCGCCGTCGCCGTCGCTGTCGCCGTGGCCGTCGCCCTCACGGCCCTCGCCGCCCGGTCCACCGTCTCGTCGGCCGACCCGACGGTCGCCGCGAGACGCTCGCGCCGCTCGCGGTGGCCGGCCACGGCCGGCGAGGCGAGCAGCGCCTCACGGTGATAGAGCCGATCGAGGCGGTCACGCAGAACGCCCGGCCGGGAGAACCCGGCCGGGCGCGCCTGCGCTGCCCTGCGTGAACCGCTCGCGTGCTGGCCGAGCGCCCCTAGTCGACGTCCACCGGACCGTCGTCCGACTTCCTCCCCTTGCTGGTAGGCAGCTGGAGCAGGGCGCTGCCGCTAGCGTTGCCCTCGCTCTTCTCGGGGCGGTGGCCGTCGGAGTCCTGGCCGCCCAGGTTCTGCCGGACCGAATCGAGGATCGTCAGGCCCTGGGACACCAGGCCGGCGGCGATCTCGCCGAGGCCGTCCGCGCCGTTGAGGACGTTCACGTTGGCGCCGGCGAGGCCGCCGGCGGCCTCCTTGACGATCTGCGGGAGCTGGTCGATCAGCATCCGGTCGAGCGCGACCCGGTCGTACGACGCCGCCGCCTGGGCCTGGATCGTCATCCGCTCCGCCTCGGCGGCCGCGAGGATCCTGACCCGCTCGGCCTCGGCCTCGGCGGGCTTCACGACCTCGGCGACCAGCTGCTGCTGGCGCAGCTTGGCCTGGCGCAGGGCCAGCTCCGTCTGGGCGGCGAGCACCTCCTGCTGGGCGTGCGCCTGCGCCAGCGGCCCGGCCTGCGCGGCCTGCGCCTGGGCGCGGTCCACCTCGGCCGAGTACTCGGCCCTGACGATCGCGGTCTGCCGGGCGTACTCGGCCTGGTTGCGGGCCGCCACCTGCTCCGCCTCGACCGAGGCCTGGGTGGCCTGCGCCTGGGCGATCTGCGCCTGCCGCTGGATGGCCGCCTTGTGCGGGGCCGACATCGCGTCGATGTAGCCGACGTCGCCGTCGTCGATCGACTGGATCTGCAGCGAGTCGACGATCAGGCCGATCTTCGCCATCTCCGTCTTCGACGTGTCCAGGACCTCAGCGGCGAGCTTCTGCCGCTCGGTGACGATCTCCTCGACCGTCATCGAACCGATGATGGCCCGCAGGTGGCCGGCGAAGATCCGGCCGGTGAGCACGGACATCTGCTCCTGGTCGGAGAGGAACCGCTGGCCGGCGTTGATGATGCTTTCATTGTCGTTGCCGACCTTGAAGGCGATGACCGCGCGCACGTGCAACGCGATGCCCTGCTTGGTCACACAGGTCTCGGTGACCTCGGACTCACACATGGACAGGGTGAGGAACCGGACCTTCCGGAAGACCGGCAGCACGAACTTGCCGTGCCCCGTCACCACTCGGAACGGCGCGCCCCCCAGTCCCCGCCTGCCCCCCGAGATCAACATCGCCTCGTCGGGAGCGGGTACGCGGTATCCGAACATGCTTGTACTCCTCAGCCGGCCTCGGCACTGTCGCCGAGCGCGTCCAATGGATCCACCCACTCGATGACGCCGACTTCGCGGCATCCACGTGATTCGATCACGAGCACCGTGGCGCCCACCGGCAGGGGATCCTCCGACCAGGCGAGGAAGGTCTCGGAGCCGCCTCGGACCCGTACCAGGACTTCGCCGGGGCCGGCGGAACCACGGGTTCCGATGAGTACCAGTCCCGTGCAGCCGATCACGGCGTCGTCCTGCGGCATCACCGGCCGCCCTCCTCGTCCTGGCCCATGATTCCGACGATAGACCCACCAGGCTCAGCACCCAACGGCCAGGCGGCACCTCCTGTCGGCCGGCCGGTCCGGCACCCCCCTCCGGGCCACCGATCGGCGCCCCCCGGCCCTGCACCCCCTGCGGCTCACCGGCCCCGCACTCCCTGCGGCCCACCGGTCCCGCACTCCCTGCGGCTCACCGGTCCCGCGCCCCCTCCAGGGCTGCCTACGCGGATCCCGCCCGCCCCGCCGAGACGACAGTCGGGCACCGGCTCTCCGGCCGCCGTCGAGCCGATCGCTGCCGCTCGTGGCCGTCGGCCTCTGTGGCGTCGGCGCCGTCAACCCGGCGGCTCCTGAACGCTCCTCGACCGGTACGCTTCCGTCCGGAGGCGGGAATGGCCAATGCGGTGGTTTTCGGCGTTGCCGGTGTCATCTGCCTTGCTATTGGGGGATGGTTCGTTCGGCGGCAACGCCGCAGGCATGCCGGCACCCTCGTGGGGTGGGGCGGACTTGCCCTCGGGCTGGGGCAGTTGATACGTGCAGTGGCCTCCTTGGCCGGGGACCGCCAGCCGCTCGGCCTCATCCTCGTCGGCTGTTTCGCCGTACTCAGCGTGGTCGGCTACACCCTGGTGGCGCGTGGCCCGGACACGTTCCGGAACGGTCGTGGCGGCCGGAGGCGCGGGAAGCGCCGGAAGCTGCCTCCGATCCGCCCATGACGGGTCGCGGCACCGACAGGCCGGACAGCCGCTCACGGCGCGCTCCTGTTGCTCGACACCGACACCGACACTGACACCGGCATCGGCACCGGCGCTAGACCGGGCCGCGTCTCAGCTGTTGTCTCAGCCCCGGCCGTCGTCGAAGACGAAGAGCGGTTTCGCGCCGTGTGCGGGTGCTTCGGCGAACTCGATGGCCTCAGCGAAGCGTTCGAGCGGGAAGGGCCGCCCTTGGGGAATGGCCAGCACTCCGTCGGCGACGAGACCGCGAACCTCGGACAGCGCGCGCAGCGCCTCCGCAGGTGAAGCGGTGCCGAACCAGCGGTTCAGCCAGAAGCCACGGACCGCTTTGGTCTCGTAGATGACCGAGCGTGCCTGCAGCGGGATCGTCAGCGCCGCCGGGTCGGTCTGGCGATGCGTGGAGAGCGCGCCGTAGACCACGACCTCGCCTCCCGGAGCCAGCGCCTGGGACACCTGGGCGCCCACAGGGCCCGCGACACAGTCGGTGGCCTTGCGCACGCCGGCCGGTCCTGCGATCTCCTCCACACGCCGCAACAGGTCCTCGTCCTCGGTGCAGATGACCTCGTCACCGCCGAGCGCCTTGATCTCCTCGACGGCGGCGCGCCGCCGCACCACGTTGATCGTGGGAATCCCCAGATGCCTGGCCAGCTGGATGACGAGCCGGCCGACGGTGGATCCCGCTGCCGTCTGCAACAGCCATTCACCCGGCTGTACGTCGAGTTCGCGGGTGACCAGGAGCAGCGCGGTCAAGGGGTTGACGGCGAGTTGACAGGCGCTGGAGTCGCTCAGACTGTCGGGGACCGGCAGGAGCCGGTGCTTGTCGGCGACAAGGTATTCCTGCCAGGTACCGGCCACCGGCGGCCCGGGCACCGCCGGGACGGCGACGGCCACCACGCGCTCGCCGACCGTCAGTTCCTCGGTGTCCGGACCCAGGGCCTCGATACGGCCCACGCATTCCATGTGCCCGCCGACAGCGGGAAACCCGGGGGAGAAACCGTAGCGGCCACGCAGCACGTGCAGATCACTGGCGTGCACCGGAGTCGCCTTCACCCGGATCAGCGCCTGACCTGCCTCCGGCGTGGGAACGGGCCGGGATTCCAGCCGCAGGACATCGGCCGGTTCGCCGACCCTTCCGGCTACGAGCGCGCGCATGGATTGCGCCATGGGGGACCTCGTCTCTCAGCGCCCGACGAACTCGGCAGGCGTCCTGGACAGGAGGAACGCGGACCGCTCGCCGCGGCACACTGACCCGGGTGCGCTGTCAGTCGTCATCGATCACCTCGATGGACTGCCTCGACTCCGACAGCCGCCGGGCACGGGGGCCATGAGTCAGGACGGGGGCTTGAGGACTGTGTCAATGATGTAGATGGTGGCGTTCGCGGTCTTGATGTTGCCGCAGACGATGTTCGCCTTGCCGTTGACCTTGAAGTCGGTGCCCGAGCCCGATGTGGTCAGTTTGCCGCCTTCCAGCGTCGTGAAGGAGCCCTTGGCGAGTTCGTCCGGGGTGATCTGCTGGTCCACGACGTGGTAAGTCAGCACCTTCTTCAGCTGCCCCTCGTTGCCGAGCAGCGAGGCAAGCTGCTCCACGGTCACCTGCTGGAAAGCCTGGTCGTTGGGAGCGAAGATGGTGACGT
The DNA here is from genome assembly GCF_053611365.1 of Streptomyces sp. NPDC054813. Classification (NCBI taxonomy): domain Bacteria; kingdom Bacillati; phylum Actinomycetota; class Actinomycetes; order Kitasatosporales; family Streptomycetaceae; genus Streptomyces; species Streptomyces sp. NPDC054813. The sequence continues at coordinate 90,724 of NZ_JBSHAF010000009.1, forward strand.
CGGGTTTTCCGTCGAGGGTGTCGCTCAGCTTTGCCCTGACCGCGGCCGAGACCAGATGGCTGAGCTGCGGATATGCGGCCGCGGCCTCAACGACCTTGTCCTTGGCGGTGTTGGCCTTCTGAGCGAGTGCCGAACAGCCCGGACCGAAGGTCCCCGACGGGCTGGGAGACGCATCCTGCGCGTGACTCTGCGACGCCAGACCTCCAAGCGCGAGCGGGATGGCGACCACGACTGCCGCGGTGGCCTTTGCCGTACGCATGCGGGTGAACCTCATCGCAACCTTCCTCCCATGGAGGCATGAACACTGCAGAGGTTTGACTGCGGAAGCCTTCGTGTCCGGTGGGCTGGGTGCGGCCGCCGCGCCCGGCCCCGGGCCGACGTCACCCGACCACTCAGCGAGCGTATCCAGCGGGTGCGAGTGACCGCATCTCGAAACGGGTCGCCCCGGGGCCGGCGGCGGCCAGGAGCCCCGGGGCCCGCCGTGTCGGGACCGGTGCGAGCCTGGCCCGCGCCTCGTATCGCGCCACGTGCGCCCCGGACTTACGGTGGCGGTGTCGCTCTCGGGGCGCCCGACGGCGGCTCGTGGCGGATCCGGCGGCGTTCGTCGCCGTTCCGACGGAGCCGGAGGGGACGCTGCCGATCGCGGAGGGCCGGGACGGAACATGATCCACAAGAACAGGTACGCCTCTGTGGACGGGCTGGACGGGCTGGACGGGCCGCCGCCCCCGGCAGCCGGCGCACGGCAGGGACACGGCGGCAAGTCTCCGCCACCGCCGACCGCGGACGCCCCAGGGCACGGATGACACCACGGAACGGCCATGAGCACACGTCGGTCCGACCGGCACGAAGAGGGCGCGGGACCGTTCACCACGCGGCTCACGTGGGCTCTCCCCGGGGGCGGTACGGCGGTCTGGGAGTCGCGGGCCGCGCGTAGGCGCGGAACGTTGACTGTGCGCGCCGAAGGGACTGCCGAGGAACACCCGCGCACCGCGGACCCGGTGTCACTCGTACGGCTGCGCAGGCTGAACACCGTCGCGGCCGTCTCCTTCTGCATCGGCGGGCTTCTGTTCGCTCTGGGCGCCGGCCTCTCCCAGTTCGGTTCCGGCAGCGCCACGACGAGTGCCTCGGTCTACTTCACCGGGGGCCTGTTCTTCACCGCCGGCGGCTACGCGTCGTTGCTGCAGGCGATCAACACGCCGCGCCGGGCCGACCACGGGGCTCTGCTGACCAGCGACTGGAGATGGTGGAGCTACGAGCCCCAGCGCATCGACTGGCTGAGCACCTTCGTCCTGTTCGCCGGAACGCTCGTCTTCGGTATCAACCTCCTCGACTCCTTCCTGCACGGGCTCAGCGTCCGGCAGACCAACCGGCTGATCTGGGCCCCGGACCTGATCGGTTGCGCCCTCTTCCTCGTCTCCGGTCACCTCGCCTTCGGCGAGATCTGCCATGGATGGCCATGGCCGTGGCCCTGTCTGCGGGCGCGGAGCCTCGGCTGGTGGATCGTCGCGATCAACCAGTTCGGCTCATGGCTCTTCCTGGTCTCCGCCCTGGCCGCGTTCACCCGCCCGGCGACCGGCAGCGAACTCAACACCACCATCGCCAACTGGGGGACCCTCGTCGGGGCGCTGTGTTTCACGGCCGGCGGACTCTTCCAGTACTTCGAGCGCCCGAAGCCGGCCGAGCCGGCATGACCGGCCCGTGCTCCTCCCTGCCTGAGGACGGAGACGGATCGGCATGAGGCCGATACCCCGCCGGGCAGACGCCCCCCCGTACGCCTCCGCCCGGCTCGTCACCTCTTTCCCGCCCCTGTGCGTCAGAAGGGGCCGTGGAGACTGCCGAGTCTGTCGGTCAGACGCAGGTTCTCGGAGTAGTCGACGGGGCACGCGATCACGGAGACCGTGTCGTCGTCGAGGGCGCGGCGCAGTACGGGCAGCAGCTGGTCGGCGGCTTCGATCGCGTAGCCGCGTGCGCCGAAGCTCCCGGCGTAGGCGACCAGGTCGATGATCTGGTGCGACTCCTTGTGGATACGGCGCAGGGAGCCCTGGGCGGCCAGGGCCACCATCGGCGCTGTTGGTCATGGCGTCCGCGGTACCCAGCAGCAGATTGATCGCGCCGGTCCCCGGCGTGGCCGAGCACACCCCGGCCCGGCCGGTCAGCCGCCCGTAGATCTCCGCCATGAACGAGGCGGCCTGCTCGTGGCGCACCAGGACGTACCGGATCCCGGATCCGTTCAGCGCGTCGACGAACCGGATGTTCTCCTCACCGGGGATTCCGAAGACGTACTCCACGCCCTCGGCCCGCAGACAGCGCACCAACAGGTGCGCGACGTCCTCCACCGCTGCCGTGGTCCGCGCGTCGGCCGATCCTTCGGCACCCATGAGACGAACGTAGGCACGCTCGGCCGGCCCCGGCCACTCATCAGCCGTCGGCCGAGGCGGCCGTACGGGTACCGATGTCCCGAGCCCGCCCGGGCCGTTCGGATGAGTTGTGTGGCGGCTGACAGGGGCGGGCCGCAGGCTGGACACGGAAACGCCGCCGCGCGCCGCGTGGCGCAAGGGCTCTGGGAGGGCCGTGTGACCGCTTCGTCGCCCGCCACCGACGCACCGCCGGCCCGGTACGACGACCTTCGTGCGCTGGTGATCAACTGCACCCTCAAGCGCTCGCCGGAGACGAGCAACACCCAGGGGCTGATCGACCGGTGCACCGCCATCCTGGACGCGCAGGGAGTGCACGTGGATGTCGTACGGGCGGTCGACCACGACATCGCCACCGGTGTGTGGCCCGACATGACGGAGCACGGCTGGGAGACGGACGCCTGGCCGGACCTGTACCAGCAGGTCATGGAGGCCGACATCCTCGTGCTGGCCGGCCCCATCTGGCTGGGTGACAACAGCTCGGTGATGAAGCAGGTGATCGAACGCCTCTACGCCTGCTCCAGCCTGCTCAACGAAGCCGGCCAGTACTCCTATTACGGCCGTGTCGGCGGCTGCCTGATCACCGGCAACGAGGACGGCGTCAAGCACTGCGCCATGAACGTCCTCTACAGCCTTCAGCACCTGGGCTACACCATCCCGCCCCAGGCGGACGCCGGATGGATCGGCGAGGCGGGCCCCGGCCCCTCGTACCTCGATCCCGGCTCGGGCGGCCCGGAGAACGACTTCACCAACCGCAACACCGCCTTCATGACCTGGAACCTGCTGCATCTGGCCCGGGCGTTGAAGGATCTGGGCGGCATCCCGGCCTACGGCAACCAGCGCACCGCCTGGGACGCCGGCTGCCGCCGCGACTTCGAGAACCCCGAGCACCGCTAGCGATTCACGCGTTCGGTCTCCTGGCGGTGTGCCGGGCACGTCCAGGTGAGGGACTCAGCGGAGGTGGCCTCCGAAGACGACCAGACGCAGCACGGTGAAGCGCGCCACCGTCACCAGGGCGAAGCTCGGTACCAGCACCAGGGTCTCGCCTGCGGGTGAGGCGGTGGGCCGGTAGTGGCGGAAGAGCAGAACCGCTCCGGACGTGACCAGGTACGCCAGGACGAACAGGACGCCTGCCGCCAGGTGCGCCTGGGCGGCACGGACCGGCGAGCCGCGGAAGGTCAGCCGCCGGTTCGCCTCGGTGTTGAGGACGGTGACGACGGCGAGGGAGGCCAGATCGGCCACGAGCGGAGGCGACCAGTGGCGCAGCACCCAGTACAGCAGGGCCTGACCCGCGGTGGAGACGACGCCGATCACGGCGAACCAGCCGACCTGCCTGGTCAGGGCGGCGCGGCCGGGCCGGTCGGAGGCGCTGTGCCCTGCGCTGAGGCGTCGCACCTGCCCATCATGAGCCGGGGCACGGAGACCTGGGGGACCCCTTTGAGCAGTTGTTCGACCGTTCGGGCGGTGACAGACACCCGCTTGCACCTCAGGCCCGGACAGCCGACCCGGCCTGTGTCAGCTTGTGAGTGTCCCGTTCGTCAGGCACAGGCCGCGGCATGGGATCGCCCCGTCGTGGGGGGCCGCTCGGCGACCGGAGGAGACGGCCGATGACAAGTGGCGGACAGCCGTCGGGGCCCGCTCCATCCGGGAGGCCGCGACGTCGGGGATCGGACGGAGAGCGCACGCGGGCGTGGCGTGAGCGCGTGGGGGCTGCCTTGGGGGCTGCTCCGGTGGCTGCTCTGGGAGCTGCGACCGCGCGTGCCCGGGCGGCGGCGCGGCGCGTCGGCCGGACGCCCCCGCCCCCTGGCCCGTTCCGTCCCGGGTTCTGGCGCAGTCCGATCCGCGGGCCCTGGCTGACCTCGGTGTTCGGCCTGGTGCTGCTGATCGGCATTCCGCTGCTGTTCATCACCGGCCTGCTCTCCTACGCCGCCTACAACCCCGGGCTGAGTCCCCTCAACGACGAGACCCCGGACAAGGGCGTCCTGGGCTTCTACCTCTTCAGCTGGCCCACCCACCCGTACTGGCTCTACCGGCTGCTCCAGGGCGTGCACGTGACGCTGGGCGTGGTCCTCGTACCGGTGCTGCTGGCCAAGTTGTGGTCGGTGATCCCGAAGCTGTTCGAGTGGCTGCCGGTACGCTCCGTCGCCCACGGCCTGGAGCGGCTGTCCTTGCTGATGCTGGTCGGCGGCGTCATCTTCGAGTTCGTCACCGGAATCCTCAACATCCAGCTGTACTACGTCTTCCCGGGCTCGTTCTACCGCCTGCACTTCTACGGCGCCTGGGTGTTCATCGCCGCCTTCGTCGTCCACGTGTGCCTCAGACTCGGCCGGATGACCCGTGCCCTGCGCTCCCGCAGCCTGGGCGCCGAACTGCGCACCGACCTCGCCCACACCCTGCCCGAACCACCCGACCCCGACGGCCTGGTGGCAGCCGCTCCCGCCCCGCCGACGATGACGCGCCGCGGAGCGGTGGGCATGGTGGGAGCGGGATCGCTGCTCCTGCTCGTCGTGACGGCCGGTCAGAGCATCGGCGGGTGGCTGCGCGAAACCGCTCTCCTCGCACCGCACAACCGTGATCCGGGCAGCGGCCCCAGCGGCTTCCAGATCAACAAGACGGCGGCGGCCGTCGGCGTCACGCCCGCGCTCGTCGGACCGGACTGGCGACTGGAGATCCACGGACGCGGAGAACCACTGGTCTTCACCCGCGAGCAGCTCCTGGCGATGCCCCGGCATGCGGCCGCACTGCCGATCGCCTGCGTGGAGGGATGGTCCACCGACGACCAGCACTGGAACGGCCTGCGGCTGGCCGACCTCGCCGCCCTGGCAGGCATGTCCGGTACCGGAAGCGTCCTGGTCGAATCCATCCAGCCCCCAGGCCCCTTCACCAGGGTGGTGCTGCGGGGCAATCAGATCCGCGACCCCCGGGCACTGCTCGCCCTCCGCGTCAACGGCGCGGACCTCTCACTCGACCACGGCTACCCGGCCCGCATCATCGTCCCGGCCAACCCCGGCGTGAACAACACCAAGTGGGTCCACCGGCTCACCTTCAGGGCGTGACCATGGCACGATTCGTCCGCTGGTACGGCTCCGGCCCCCTGCACCTGCTCGTCCTCATCGCCTCGTTCGCCCTCACCGGCTACGCCATGGTGCGGCTGTTCGCCGTACAGCCGCTGGAGGTGGCGATCTGGTTCGTCGGCGCGGCGATCCTCCACGACCTGATCCTGCTGCCCCTGTACTCGCTGGCGGACCTGTCGGCCCTCTCCGTACTACGCCATCGCGCCACCACCGGACCGACGGTCCCGTGGATCAACCACGTGCGCGTCCCCACCTTCCTGTCCGGTCTGCTCCTGCTGGTCTGGTTCCCCCTCGTCTTCCGGCTGGCGGTCCCCTACCCCGGTGACACCGGGTTGTCCTACGACGTCTACCTCGGCCGATGGCTGGCGATCACCGGCGTGCTCTTCGTCGCCTCCGCGGTGGCCTTCGCGCTCAGGCTCCGCCGCGTCCGGCGGGCCGGCCGCGGCAACGGGAGCAGGCCCGCCACAGGTCATGGCGCCACACCGTGACGACCGACGAGGACGAGCTGTACGGCGCCGGCGAGGATCCCTACGCGCTGGCCCTGCGACCCGGCCCCGGACCGGTTTATCTGCGGCTGGTGGACGGGCGCCGCATCCGGATGCCGGTCCACCGCTGGCACGCGCAGCCCACAGCGGCCGACAGGACCGTGCTGGAACGCTGCGCCGGCCCCGTCCTCGACATCGGCTGCGGCCCGGGCCGCATGTGCAGAGCACTCCTGAGCCGGGGAGTCTTCGCCCTGGGAGTCGACATCGCGCCTCGCGCGGTCGCCCTGACCACCGCCCTGGGCGGGCTCGCACTGTGCCGGTCGGTCTTCGACCGGCTGCCGGCCGAGACGGGCTGGCAGACGGTTCTGCTCATCGACGGCAACATCGGCATCGGAGGCGACCCTCGCGGCCTGCTGCACCGCTGTCGTGGGCTCATCGCGCCGACCGGGCGCCTCGTCATCGAGGTCGACCCCCACGACGTCGACGAGCTCTGCACCGCCCGGTTCGAGGACTTCCAGGGCCACAGCGGACCACCCTTCCCCTGGGCGCGGCTCGGACGACGCGCGCTGCACAGGGTTGCCGAGGACCTTGCCCTCAGCGTCACCGACCAGTGGACGAGCGGGCACCGGTGCTTTGCCACCCTGGCTCACCGGAGATCAGCCTCGGACCGTCCTGCATCGCCCGCGTCGGCCGGCTGATCCGCCATGGATGCGGCCTGCCGGGGACGCATACCGGCTGATCGGTTCCTTCGGACACCGTCACGGGCCTGGCGTCGACGGCGCCGGCCGCCGGTCCCGCGCCGGGCCGCGGGACCGGTGGCCCGATCACTTCTGGATCACAGCGCTGTCCAGGGCGATGTTGTGCCCGCCGCTGGCGGGGTTGATGTCGGGTGCGACGGTGACCACGACGGTGTGGGGTCCGGCCGGCAGCTGCGGACTGGTCCACACGCTCGACGAAGCCGCTCGCCCGGACGCGTAGTCGTCCACCGTCACGGGGACCGAGCCGTCGACGCTGACGTACATGCGCCCCTGGTCGGTGTCGCGGACGGCCCGCAGGGTCACCTGCCGGCCCGTGAAGTGCAGCAGCGCCGTCGAGCCGGGAACGTAACTCCAGTTGGCGGTGGCGTCGTACATGTCGCTCACGCCGTTGGTCTGCCCCCAGTTCGTTCCGTACCGGAAGTAGTCCGATCCGCTGCCCGTCACGGCGGCGTCGACGGTCGTGCTGCCCTGGCCGGCAGGGACGACGGTGATGAGGAAGGCATCCTGGTCGGCCGTTCCGGCGAGCGACAGGTGCACGCTGTCGGTTCCGGCCGGCACGGTCTGGCTGCTGACGGTGACGGGCTGCTCCAGCGGCGCCTGGTCGGGAATGCGCTGGACGGTGACGGTGAGGCCGCTGCCGCCGGACAGCGCCGGGCTGGTCAGGCCGTTGACGGTGAGAAGCGCATGGTCTGGGCGTCGGCGACGGGCGTGCCGCTGAAGTGTCAGTTGACGACGTCGGGAACGGTACCGGCGGCTTTGGTGTGGTCGAGGAAGGGGGAGACGTTGCCCGGGCTGAAGTCCCACAGGGAGGGGCCCACGATCACCGCCTGCGGGGCGGCGGCCCGCAGTTCGCGTACCGCGGTGTCCCACATCTGGTAGTACTGCGCGGTGTTGAAGCCGGGCGGGAAGAACGCGCCGGCGGGCTCGTTCCAGATGTCGTAGCGGACCTTGACCCCGGAGGCGGCGACATCGGCGGCCAGGCGGCGCAGGAAGGTCACCCAGTTGCCGCAGTCGCCGCCGGTGCAGGGATAGACGGTGGCGGCGGGCTGGGTGCTGTCGGCACCCCAGATGTCACTGACGAGCAGGTCGTAGGTGCCGTCGTAGGGCGGTGTGGTGAGCCTGCGGGCCTGGGCGAGCGCGGAGTTCAGGCGGCGGGTGTAGCCGCTGCCGGGGGAGTAGTTGTCGCCGACCCATCCGCCGCCGTCGAGACGGGCGCCGCCCCCACGCGCCGAGCGTGGGGCGAGCGGGGCCAGCAGGCTGTCGTCAGGGCCGCTCCCGTCCTCGCTCAGCCCGTACAGAAAGCCGCTGCCGACACCGGTGGCAGTGCCCTGGGTGGTGGCCAGGTCGACGGTGACGGCCTGTCCGTCGGCGTGAGCCGGTGCGGTCGCGGCCAGTTGGCCGCCGGTGACGAGCAGGGCGAGCGAGGCGAGCAGTGCGGCGAGTCTGCCGCGGCGGCGGATGCCGGTGCTGTCGGCTGGGCGCGGTCCGGCTGGGCGCGGTCCGGGCGGTGGGGAGTGCAGCACGTGTGACATCGAGTGTCCCTTTCTTTGTCCGCAGCCCGGTGGGCTGGGGCGGCTCCAGGGGACGGCCGGCTGGGCGGCGGCCTGCTTCAGCGGGCGAACGCGGTGGCGAGCGGGGATCCGTGCCGGACGAAGACCGGGATGCGGTCGAGCGGTGCGTCGGCGGGGACCGTCCGGCCGCCCGGGTGGAGGTGGTGGCCGGCCGTGTCGATCCAGTCCGCGCCCGCGGGCAGGTAGACCTGGCGGTGGCGCTCGCCGAGCCGGGTGACGGGGGCGACGAGCAGGTCGGGGCCGCACAGGAACTGGTCCTCGACCGTCCAGGCGGTGGGCTCGGCGGCTCGGCCTCGGGACACGAGGCTTCAGCGCGGGTGCACGCCGCCGGGGCCGGGCGCGGGCCCCAGGGTGCCGCGTTCGACCAGGTCGGGCCGGAGCAGCACGTGATCGAAAGACGTGGCCGCGCTGGTCACCGCCTTGTGCAGCGCCTCGACGGCCCGGCGCCCCATCTCGGCGGTGGGAACGTCGGCGGCGGTGACCTGAGGACTGAGACCGCACGCATTGTCCTGAGAGGTGACGGCCACCAGCGAGAAGTCCTCGGGCAGGCGCAGACCGGCCTGCCGAAGGCCCCGCAGGACGCCCGCCAGTGACCGTTCGTTGATCGTCACCAAGGCGGTGAGAGTGGGATCTTCTGCCAGCAGTGCCCGTGCGCACTCCTGTCCGGCGGACTGCTCGTCCTCACAGCACACCGCCCGTCCCCGCAGCCCGAGCTCGACCACGGTCTTCTCGAAGGCGTCCAGCGCGCGGTACGCAGGACCGTACTCACGGTCCAGGAGCGCCTGCGGGCGGTTCACCAGGGCGATCCTGCGATGCCCGAGCTCCGCCAGCCGCTCCACGGCCGTGGTCACCAGCCCGGCATAGTCCAGATCCACCCACCCGTGTTCGGCGTCGCTGCCGGTACGGCCGATGGTGACGCACGGCATCGACTGCTCCAGCAGCCGCACCACCCGGGCATCGTGCAGCACGGTCTCCATCACCATCACGCCGTCCACCCGGCGCTCGCCGAGCATGCGGTCGAAAGCCTCCTCGCGACCACTGGGCGACAGCAGGACGTCGTAGTCGTGATCGGCCGCGGCCTCGGCGACGGAACCGACGAAGTGCAACTGATCGATGCTGAGATGGCCTCCCATCGGAGGGATCACCAGACCGAAGGCTCTTGTGGAGCCCTGAGCCAGCGCGCGTGCGGTGGCACTCGGCCGGTATCCCGACTCCTTGATGACCCGCTCAACCCGAGCCCTGACCTCTTCCGACACCGGACGCTTGCCGCTCAGCACGTAGGACACGGTGCTACGTGACACCCCGGCTCGTTTGGCGATTTCGCCGATGTTCACTGCTCACCTCTCAGACCGACAGGGGCCTGCGGTACCGGGTCGAACCGGTTCGCGAACCGGTTCGATGGCGATTACAAGCCCGCAGGATCGCCGACGTCAAGGGCTCTGCAGCACTTTCGGCAAGCAGGCGCCATCAAGTGGGAGCCAGGACCCGCCAGTTGAGGAGAGGGGGGCCGGATACCGGCCTGAGTGCTAGACAAGGCACGGCCGTGGCACGCTCACTGGCTTGAGCTTCGAGGCGGCCTCAGCAGTTCCGTATATCGCGCCGCCGTCCCGGCCGTGCCGACGCAGGAGCTGGACCTGATGGGGCCGGTGGTGCACGGGCCGTGGAACGCGGTGGACAAGGCGCTGAGGGGTGCGCGGATGCAAACGTCACTCAATCTGCACAGCGAATGTGCAACTGCGGCACGGTTGCGTTCTGTTGGTACGGAGTTGTCCTGGCCGGAGCTGCCGTGGCAATAGCTGTCGGCTTCCTGTGCGGGGCTACATGTAGAGAAGCTGCCCTCAATTCGTGTGCATGCGTGCATGGATGAGGGGCCGACTGATTCAACTGCCCCGCCGGGGGCAGCGACCGACTGGATGCCGGGCACGCTCCGTGATTTGATCCTTCGCGCCGCCGGGATCGCGCCAAGGCGTCCGGAAACGGATGGCGCGCGCCTGCGGTCGCGGCCCACGTTCTATCCCCAGCATGGCCGCTCCCCCTTGTGGAACATCCATATGAAGGGCAGTTTCATCATGAACTCCGCTCCCCAGGTTCAGACCCTCGAAATCTCTGACGCCGAGCTCGACACCGTCTCCGGCGGCCTCGGCCCGCAGATCGGCATCGCCGCCGGCCCCACGACGATCAGCAGCTCGGACCTCGTGGCTCAGGTCGGCGCGCTCAAGGACGAGGTCCTGGACACCGTCGGCCAGTACCGCCAGGTCGGCGTCACCCTCTCCTTCTGATCGTCGGATCGCGGGACTCCCTGTCGCGGGATCGCTGATACCGGCGGCCTGACCGCCGACCGGCGTCTGCAGCGACCAGCCCCCTACCCGCGTATTCGCCGGTGGGGGGCTTGATCGTCAGGCGTTCCCGCGGTACGCCCCTGCCCGGCTTGCGCAGCTCTCCGGCGCTCGATTCGTATTTCTGCAAAGCCCCCGAAACCTGCCCCGGATCTGTAGAGATCATGACAAATTCGGGTAGTCATGCCGACATGCCTTTACGTCGATCACGTTCGGGAACCAAACGGCTCGCCGCGCTCGTCGCCGCCGCGGCGCTGATCCTGGTGGGCTGTGACAGCGGCCGCACACCGCACTCGGCTGACGGCCGGCAGGAACTGACCGTGGCGGCACTGCCGCTCACCGACTCCGCCGCCCTCTATCTGGCCCGGGACCGCGGGCTGTTCGCCAAGGAGGGCCTGGACGTACGCATCCAGCCCGTGCAGCAGAGCATCCAGGCGCTGCCCGCGCTGCTCAAGGGCCAGGTGGACGTCATTGCGAGCGCGAACTACGTCACCTACTTCCAGGCGTACGAGAAGGGCACCCTGGACCTGCGCATTCTCGCCGAGGGCGTGCGGACCGCCCCGCACATGATGGACGTCCTCGTGCCCAAGGACTCCGCCCTGAAGTCGCCCGCGGACCTCGCCGGCAAGAAGGTCGCCGTCGCCGTCCTGAACAACATCCAGTCCCTGACCCTGAACGCGATCCTCGACGCCCGGCACGCCGGGCGACCCGTCTACCGGCAGATCCTGTTCCCGCAGATGGGCCCCGCTCTGCAGCGGGGCCAGGTGGACGCCGTACACGCGGTCGAGCCCTTCGACACGGCCATCCAGGGCGAGCTGGGCGCGAGGGTGCTGCTCGACGGCGGTTCGGGACCGGCGAGGGGCCTGCCCGCCAGCGGGTACGTCACCACGGCCGACTTCGTGAAGAAGAACCCGAAGGCGGCAGCGGGCTTCCGGCGTGCCGTCGAGGCGGCGTCCAAGCTGGCCGCCGAGGATCCGTCGTCGGTGCGCACCGAACTGCCCAAGTACGCCAAGGTGACCGCGGACCAGGCCGCGTCGATCCACCTGCCGGCCTATCCGGTGACCGCCGATCCGTCCGCCCTGCGCCGGCTCATCCGGCTCATGCGCGCCCAGGGCGTGCTGACGAAGGACATCGACCCGGCACCCCTGCTGGTGAAATGACACGGCGTCAGGAACTCCTGCTGGGCCTGCTCGGCGCGGCGGCGGCCTTCGGGATCTGTGAGGCGGTGGCCCGGGCCGGGATCGTCCGGCGCAGCTATCTGCCGCCCGCATCCGAAGTCCTTGCCCGCGCCGCACGGTTGGCAGGTGACCCGGCCTTTCGCGACGGGATCGGGGTGACCCTGCGGGCGTGGGCACTCGGCCTCGGGCTCGCCTGTGCGCTCGCCGTGCCGCTGGGACTGCTGCTCGGCGCGGTGCCGGTGGTGGAGGCCGCCGCACGTGCCGTGATCGAGTTCCTGCGACCCCTGCCGTCCGTCGCGCTGATCCCGCTGGTGTCACTGCTGCTCGGGTCGGGCACGCAGACGGAGGTGACGCTGATCGCGTACGCCTCGCTGTGGCCGGTGCTGTTCAACACCGTCTACGGCCTCGGCGAGACCGACCCGCTGGCCAGGGACACCCTGCGCGCCTTCGGGTTCGGCCGGCTCGCGGTGCTGCTGCGGGTGGAGCTGCCGGCCACCGCCCCGTTCATCGCCGCCGGCGTACGGATCTCGGCCGCGGTCGCCCTGATCCTCGCCGTCGCGACGGAGATCCTCTCCGGCTTCGGCCAGGGCCTCGGCATCTTCATCGCCCAGGCCCAGAACGAGACGGACGGCACCCGGGACGTGCTGGCCGGGGTGGTGTGGGCGGGCGGCCTCGGACTGGTGATCAACGGCGTACTGGTCGGCGCCGAGCGGCGGTTGTTCGCCTGGGGGCAGGAACCCCGCCCGGCGGCAGGGAAGTCGGAACGGGGCCGCCCATGAGGCGGACGCGGAAGCTGACGCAGACGCAGGGCGACGAACGGCCCGGATCCGCACCCGGCTCACCTCGCACCACCGCCGTGCCCTTCCTGCTGCGCTGGTCGGTGTTCCTCGGCGCCGTCCTCTGCTGGGAGCTGGCCGCCCGCGCGCAGCACAGCGTGTACTTCCCGCCGCCGCTGCGGATCGCCCGGCACGCCCGCGACCTGTGGTTCTCGGGCCCTGTCGGCCATCTGTTCCTCACCTCGGGCGCCGTCGGCACCATCCTGCCGAGCCTGGGCCGGATGGCGGCCGGGTTCGCGCTCGCCGCCGTCGCCGGGATCGCCCTGGGGATCGCGGTGGGCCGCTCACGCCGGGCGTACGCGCTGTGCAACCCGGTCCTCCAGTTCGCGCGGGCCGTACCGCCGCCCGCGCTGGTGCCGGTGTTCGTCGTCGTCTTCGATGTCGGTACGCCCATGCAGGTGGCGTCGATCGTGTTCAGCGCCGTATGGCCGGTGCTGGTCAACTCGGCCGAGGGCGCCCGTGCCACCGATCCGCTGCGGCTCGAGGTGGCGGCCGTGCTGCGGCTGACGGCACCCGAGCGGCTGTGGTACCTGATCCTGCCCTCGGCGCTGCCCCGGATCTTCGCGGGGCTCCGGCTCAGCCTGTCGCTGTGCCTGATCCTGATGGTGTTCTCGGAGCTGCTGCCGGGCAGTGACGACGGCATCGGGTTCCTGCTCACCGACGCCCAGACCCGCTCCGACCTGCTCACGGTGTGGTCGGTGCTGCTGCTGCTCGGCGCACTCGGGTATCTCCTCAACACCGGACTGCTGGCGGTCGAGAAACGGCTCGTCGGCCCGGTTTCGTCCGCATCCGCAAGGAGGACAGCATGACCACGCCCACGGTGCGGGAGGCGGTCGTACGATTCCTGCGCGACACCGGCATGACCACGGTCTTCGGCAATCCGGGCTCCACGGAACTGCGGATGTTCCGCGACTGGCCGGACGACTTCACCTATGTGCTGGGTCTGCAGGAGTCCGTCGCCGTCGGCATGGCGGCCGGGCACGCGCTCGGCACCCGGCGGGCCGCGTTCGTCAGCCTGCACTCGGCCGGCGGGGTGGGGCACGCGCTCGGCGCGGTCTTCAACGCCTTCCGCGACCGGGTGCCGCTGGTGATCGTGGCGGGCCAGCAGGCGCGTTCGCTGATCCAGCTGCGGCCGTTCCTCGGCGCCGACGAACCGGCCCTGTTCCCGCGCCCGTACGTGAAGTCCGCGCGCCAGCCGGAGCGGGCCGAGGACGTGCCGGCCGTGCTCGCCGAGGCGTACCGGATCGCGATGGCGCCGCCACGCGGCCCGGTGTTCGTGTCCGTGCCCGAGGACGACTGGGACCGGCCCGCCGAGCCCGTCACGCCTCGTACGGTGCGGTCGGCCTTCATGGCCGACCCGGACGCCCTGGCCGCGCTCGCCGCCCGGCTGGAGACCTGCGCGCGCCCGGCGCTCGTGGTCGGCCCGGGCGTGGACGACGAGGACGCGCTGGAACACGTGCGGGCGCTGGCCGAGCGGATCCGGGCCGGGGTGTGGATCAGCCCGCTCTCCGGCCGCTCCGGCTTCCCGGAGTCGCACCCGCTGTTCCAGGGCTTCCTGCCGCCGGTCGCCCGCCAACTGTCCGCGCGTCTCGCGCCGTACGACGTGGTGGTCGCCCTCGGCGCACCGGTGTTCACCTATCACGTGGCGGACGGCGGTCCGCCGCTCGCGCCCGGTACCGAGCTGTTCCATCTGGACTGCGACCCCGGACAGGCCGCCTGGCTGCCCACCGGCACCAGCCTCGTCACCACCCTGCGGCCGGCCCTGGAACGGCTCACCGGGCTGCTGAAGGAACCCGACCGCGCCCCGCCGCCGCCCCGGCCGGCACCCGTCCCGGCCCGCGCCGAGGGGCACATCACCCCGGAGCTGCTCTTCGATCTGCTGCGCGCCCGGCTGCCGCGCGACCGGGTCCTCGTCGAGGAGGCACCGAGCCACCGTGACGCGCTCCACGCGCGCGTGCCCGTCGAACCGAGCGGCGGCTTCCTCACCACGGGCAGCGGGGCGCTCGGCTGGGGCCTGCCCCTCGCGGTGGGCCGGGCCCTCGCCGACCGGCGCCGCGTGGTGTGCGTGGTCGGGGACGGCTCGGCGATGTACTCGGTGCAGGCCCTGTGGACCGCGGTCCGCCACACGGCACCGGTCACCTACGTCCTTCTGGACAACGGCGGTTACGCGGCCGTCCGCGCGCTGGGCCGCCGGATCGGCATCGCGCCCGTCCCCGGCACGGACATCACGGGCATCGACTTCGCGGCCCTCGCGGAGTCCTTCGGCTGCCCCGCGGCCCGCGCCGAGCACCCCGAGGAACTGCCGGCCGCGCTGGACCACGCCCTGGGGCGGGGCGACGACGCCGGCCCCTTCCTGCTGCACGTCACGGTGACCGGCAGCGCGGGCACCCTGTACGAGCCCTGGGCCGGGTGAGGGATGCTGCGCCTCGACTCCGTCAGCCGGCACTTCGGCGACCAGCACGTCCTGGACGGCATCAGCCTGACCGTGCCCGACGGGCAGCTCCTGAGCGTGGTCGGGCCCTCCGGCTGCGGCAAGTCCACGCTGCTGCGCACCATCGCCGGGCTGCTGCCCGCGCAGGAGGGCACGGTCACGGTCGACGGGACACCGGTGGCCGGCGTGCCGGAGCGGCTCGCGGTGGTCTTCCAGGAGTACGGCCGCTCGCTGCTGCCCTGGCTCACCGTCCGCGACAACGTGGCCCTGCCGCTGCGCCGCCGGGACCTCACCCGCGCCGCCCGCCGGGCCGAGGCCGAGACGATCCTCGAACGGGTCGGGCTGCACGGGGTCGCCCGGCGCCATCCCCGGGAGCTGTCCGGCGGTATGCAGCAGCGCGTCGCCATCGCCCGCGCCCTTGTCTGCCGGCCCGCGCTGCTGCTCATGGACGAGCCGTTCGGCTCGCTGGACGCGGGTACCCGCGAGGACCTGGAGGACCTCCTCCTCGAGGTCCATCGCACCGACGACACGACCATCGTGTTCGTCACCCACGACATCGACGAGAGCGTGTACGTGGGCGACCGTGTCGTCGTCCTGTCGCCCGGCCCCGGCTCCCGTGTCGTCCGGGACCTGCCGGTCGCCCTGCCGGGCGAGCGGGACCAGATCAGCACGCGCAGCTCTCCCGGTTTCGTGACGCTGCGCACGGAGGTGGGACGGGCGGTGCGAAGCGCTCCGCCGGGAGGGCCGGAATGAGCAAGCGCCACGGTGTGCCCTCTGTCGTCGCGGCCCTGTCGTAACTGGTCGCCCTGACCCTGCGGCCGTGACCGGACGACGAACACCACGTCGCAGAGGACCGCCTGTACGCCCTGTTTCACCTGATCGCGTTCCGAGGCCTGCGACGACTCGAGGCATGCGGCCGGCAGCGGACCGACTGGGAGGTGTACGAGGACGACCCCGAGACCGACCGACGCCGGCGCGCGGACACGCAAGGCCCGGAATCTGGTCGGCTGACGATCTACCTCGATGGCGAGCGTCCGTCACGGCACGGGTCACCGACGGCCACGGCTGTCCGCAGGTCCCCTACCAGGACCGATGGGACAGCTCCGCCATTCGTTCTCCCCGGGTCGACGGCGTAAGCTGAAAAGCGATGGCGGTGGGGCTCGCCGAAACCGCGACCGTGTACCTGGGTCGACAACAGTCCCTACCTGGTACCTGCGGCGCAGGCACGCCCACAGGTAGAAGGTCATCGTGCCCCGCCCGTCCCGGACAGCGCCTCAGCCGAACAGGACCAGTCGCAGCCCCGCAGTCACCCCTCGCGTGCGACGCACAGCGCGAGGACGCCGGATTACGGCGCGCGGACCACCGTCGGACTGGATCAGCGTAGCTCGGTGAGGAAGCAGCCGATGTCCCCCGGAGAACCCCCAGCCCGGCCCCGCGACGACGCAGCGCCGCCGGCGGAGGTTCTGCCGGTCGACCCGGACGTCGAGGTCGGCGCCGAACCACAGGCTCCCCAGCCACCGGCCGAAGCCGAGCGCTCCCGCCAGGCGGACGTCCTGGCGGTGATCGCCCTGGGCGGCGGACTGGGCAGCATCGCCCGCTACGGCCTCGCCCTCGCCTGGCCCACCCCGGCCGGCGGGTTCCCCTGGGCCACCTTCATCACCAACATCTCCGGAAGCTTCGCCCTGGGACTGCTCATGGTCTGCGTCCTGGAGGTGTGGCCGCCCAACCGGTACGTCCGGCCCTTCCTGGGCGTCGGCTTCCTCGGCGGCTACACCACCTTCTCCACCTACACCGTGGAGCTGCACCACCTGCTCTCGCTGGGCGACTGGTCAAAGGCCGACGCCTACGCCCTGACGAGCCTTCTCGCCGGGCTGGTCGCGGCATGGCTCGGTATCGCGGCCGCCCGCCGGGCCGCCGGACTGCCGGTGCGCCGTGGTCCCGGCCGCCGCAGCAAAGCACCCCCCTCGCCGACCGCCGGACCGGTCACCCCGCCCCCCAAGCGGTCTGTCCCGTAAGGAAGCAGCGATGAACCCGCACCTTCCCCGGCACCACCCCGAGGAGAAGCCTCCCCCGCGGCCACCGTGCTCTCTGAACGGCCTGGTCCTGCGGATGACCATCCACCTGGGTGAGTGGGACCAGTGCCACCACAAGCCGGCCTACACCGAGATCGTCCACCGTGCCCACCACGCCGGGCTTTCCGGCGCCAGCGTCTTCCGCGGCTTTGAGGGCTTCGGCGCCTCATCGATGGTGCACACCACCCGCCTGCTCGATCTCGCCGAAGACCTCCCCCTGACTGTCGTCATCATCGACGAGGAGGACCGCATCCGCGCCTTCATGTGTCAGGCCCGTGAGGTCGCTCCCGAGGCACTGATCACACGGGAACCGGTCCAGGTTGTCGCGCAGAGCAGCGAGGGACTCAGCCCCGTCAGCGAGGAGCAGATCAATTGATGGCCGTCCTCCTGGTGTTCCTTGGTGGCATGCTCGGCGCGCCCCTGCGCTATCTCACCGACAAGGCCATACAGGCCCGCCACGACAGTGTCTTTCCGCTCGGCACCTTCACCGTCAACATCGCCGGGTCGTTCATCCTCGGTTCCCTGGCCGGGGCTGTAGCAGCCCACGGCCTGCCAAGGGACGTCATGCTGCTGCTGGGCGTCGGCGTGTGCGGAGCCCTGACCACCTTCAGCACCTTTAGTTTCGAAACCGTCCGGCTGCTCGAAGACGGCTCCCTCGCCGAGGCCGGACTCAACGCCATCGGCAGCCTCCTGGTCGGCCTTGCCGCCGCAGCCGCCGGCTACGCCCTTCTGACTTGGCTGTTACCTGTTCGCCCGCGGAACCGGGGAAGAGAGTGGCGGAAGATCAGGAGGCAGGCAGAGCCCTGGCTGCGGCTCCCGCCTTCGTGCCTGTGATCAATAGGAACTAGAAATCGGTCACATCCGGCTCGAATTCGTATGCGCAGGCTGGGAGTTCGTTGTCTTCCCTGTGGGCCGGTGGCAGGAGGATGACTACCCGGCAGCGGCGCGGACGTCAACGTCGTACAGACGATGCTGGGCCACAAGTCCGCGACGCTGACCCTGGACACGTACGGGCACCTCTTCCCGGACCGCCTGGACGAGGTCTCGAAGAAGATGCACAAGCGCCGTTCCAAGCAGCTCGCCAAGGCGAAGGCCAAGCGGGAGAAGGCGGAGAAGAAGGCCCGCAAGGCTGCCGAGGCCGTGGCCGTCCTGGAGGATCCCGTGGCCTGATGTGTGCCTTATGCGTGCTGTGTACGCAGCAGGGGTCGCTTCGGCGCGCGGCGGAACGCCCCCTGCTTTCGGGCTGCTAGGGCAGGTCGCGGCGGACCAACGCCTGAGCGAACGGTTCTCCGGTGGCCCGGGCGTAGGCCATCCGCTCGCGCACCTCGCTGAGGGTGCGTGGGCGGTAGCCGGGGCCGCCGCAACAGCTCTTGTGGAAGCGCACACCGGCGTGCAGCAGCACGGAGAGGGTGCGCCAGGCGGCGGTGTCCCGCCTCTTGGGTGCCGCGAAGGCGGAGCCGACGTGGATCAGTGTTTCGGCGCAGCGTGGACAGACCCGGTCGTGGTCGTGGTAGCCGGGGTAGGGCTGCTTGTACGAGGCCCGGCAGGGCAGACAAACGTACGAGGTCTTTCCATGCGCCATGCGGCAAGGGTAGAGCCGCCGCATGGTCGGGCTCGACAGATTTCCGGCAATCGGGGTGGCGAACATGGCGCCGATGCTGTTCCACGCGAAGCCGTTCTGCCAGTCCGGCTTTGGGACGAGCATGCCGGAAGGGTCTGACAGTGGCCGCTCGATCAGGGCCTGCCCGATGCGTCAGCACATCTTGACCCACAGCACCAGGCACTACCGGTCGCGCGGATCCGGACTCAGCACGAGATCGAGGAGCCCCGGGAAGCGGGCCTCGAACTCCTCGCGGCGCAGCCGGTTGACCCGCTTGGGTCCCTCGTCGCGCTGTTCGACCAGGCCTGCGTTCCTCAGCACCGCGAAGTGGTGACTGAGGGCGGCCTTTCCGACGGGCACGTCGAAGCTGCCGCAGCTGCGGGTCCAGTCGCAGGAGCCGGCCAGCTCCCGTACGAGCTGAATCCGTACGGGGTCGGCGAGAGCGGCGAGGGCGGTGAGGACGAGCACGTCGTCGGGGTGCGTGTGCTCCGGAGCGGCCCGGTGACTGGTGCCGGCGCGCTGAGTCATGCCGTCCTCCCGCGTCGGTGCCATCGCCGCACCCGCTTGCCGAGTGTTCGATGAAAACCATACACTCCCGAGTGTTCGCTTCCTATCGAACACTCGCTGAGAGGTGCTGTGCCATGCGCGCGGTCGAGTTCCAGGAGTACGGCGGTCCCGAGGTCCTGAAGGTGGTCGAGGTGCCGGTCCCCGAGCCGGACCCTGGCCGGGTGAGCATCGACGTGGCCTATACCGGGGTGAACTTCGCCGACCTCAAGGCCCGCGCGGAGGGCTACCGGGTACCGCGGTTGCCGTGCGTGCCGGGACTTGAGGTGTCCGGGCGGGTGCGGGCGGTCGGTCCGGGCGTCGAGGGCCTGGCCGTGGGACAGGAGGTGACCGCCCTGACGGACGGCGGCGCCTACGCGGAGGTGACGATCGCCGACGCAACAGCCGTCTTCCCCCTGCCCCGGGGCGTCGACCTGCGTACGGCCGCCACGCTGCCCACGGTCCTGCCGACGGCGTACGCCCTGGTGCACGCGGTGGGCCGGCTGCAGCCGGGCGAGACCGTGCTGGTGCAGGGCGCGGCCGGCGGCATCGGCACGGCAGTGGGCCAGTTGGCCGAGGCGGCCGGTGCCGGGGCGGTGTACGGGGTGGTGTCGAGTGAGGCCAAGGCGGCGTACGCACGCGAGCACGGCTACGACGAGGTCTTCGTCGGTGAGTTCGCGGAGGCGGTACGGGCGTCGACCGACGGCCGCGGCGTCGACCTTGCCCTCGACCCGGTCGGCGGTGAGACGTTCAAGGCGAGCCTCGTCTCCCTCGCGCCCCGCGGCCGCCTGGTCTCCTTCGGCAACGCGAGCTCCGCAGAGCCGTGGAGCGTGGGGCAGCCGGAGCTCTACCCGCTGGGCCTCTCGGTGGCTGGCTTCTCGATCCTGACCCTGGCGCGTACGGCTCCGGCGGAGCTGCGCACGCTGACCGAGCGGGCCTTCGCGAAGGTGGCGGACGGCACGGTGTCGCTGCCGGTCACGGCGGAGTTCGCTCTGGAGGAGGCGGCGGAGGCGCACCGGTTGATGGGGGCACGGACGAGCACGGGCAAGCTACTGCTGCGGGTGGGCGGCTGAGCGGGGGGCCCTCGCCACGACCCTGGGGGCATCGCGGGCCCAGAGCGGGCCCCGGACGCGAGAATGCATCTCACCTACATCAAATATGCAGGTGAGATGCGTGATCACAAAAACTTCCCGGCACCGCTGATGAGCACCATCGGAGAACTCGGCTCCTTCCTCGCCCGCGAAGCGAACGCGGCCGCCGCCACGGTGCCGCCGGCTCCCGCCACGGTGCCGCCGGCTCCCGCACCCGTACCGGCCCTCAGGACTCCCGCCACGGTGCCGCCGGCTCCCGCACCCGTACCGGACCTCGGCCTGACCGACCCCACTCGGTACCGGCACCGAGTGGGGCGACCGAGACCAGGTGAGGGCCCCTGTAGCCGCGAGCCCGCGGCGACCCACGGCGCATGTCCGCCTGCCGGGTCACCGCAGTGTGATCCCCTTCCCTGTCCGCGCCCCGCCGCTCGCCGCGGGGCCGACGGTCCGCATCACGGCGAGCCGTCGGCCGGAGTGGGGCGGGGCGCGGCAGTGCTGAAGCGGCCGGCACGGCGCCGCAGGTGACGCCGGTCGGCGTAGTGCCGGGGAACCGGAGGTGCCACTGCCACGGCGCCGTAGAACAGCCGTTTGCCGATTTCGATGAGGACCAGGTAGGCGAGGATCATGCCGACCAGCGCGGTGAAGAACGCCCCGGGAAGCGGCTGGAAGCCCAGGGCGTGGGCGAGCGGAGTGGCCGGCAGCACCGTGCCGACCAGGACGACGCCGAGCGCCGCGAGAGTCAGCGGCAGGCTGGGGTGACTGCGGAAGAACGGGACGCGCCGGGTACGGATGGCGAAGATCACCAGGGTCTGGGTGGCCAGCGACTCGACGAACCAGCCGGAGCGGAACTGGGTCGGCCCGGAGTGGAAGACCCAGAGCATGACGCCGAAGGTGAGGAAGTCGAACACCGAGCTGAGCGGCCCGAAGCAGATCATGAACCGGCGGATGAAGGCGATGTCCCAGTGCGAGGGCTTCCGCAGCTGTTCCTCGTCCACGTTGTCGGTGGGGATGGCGAGCTGACTGCTGTCGTAGAGAAGGTTGTTCAGCAGGATCTGTGAGGGGAGCATCGGCAGGAAGGAGAGGAACAGCGAGGCGCCCGCGGCGGAGGCCATGTTGCCGAAGTTGCTGGACGTGCCCATCAGTACGTACTTGATGGTGTTGGCGAAGATCCTGCGGCCCTCGGACACCCCGTCCGCGAGGACGTCGAGGTCCTTCTCCAGCAGGATGACGTCGGCCGCGTCCTTGGCGACGTCGGTGGCCGAGTCGACGGAGATGCCCACGTCGGCGGCGTGCAGGGCCAGTGCGTCGTTGACTCCGTCGCCCAGGAACGCCACGCCGCCGCGGCTGAGCCGTTGTGCGTGCACGATGCGGGCCTTGGCCTCGGGACTCACCCGTGCGAAGACAGTGGTCCTGGTGATCGCCTCGGCCAGCTGTGCGTCGTCCAGGGCGTCGACCTCGCTGCCGGTCATCGCGCCCGCGTCGGTGAGCCCCAGGTCGTGGCAGACCTTGGCGGCGACCGCGGCGTTGTCGCCGGTGACGACCTTCACCGCGATTCCGAGGTCGGAGAGTCTGCGCAGCGCCGTGGCCGCGTCCGGCTTGGGCGGGTCGAGGAACACCAGCAGTCCGGCCAGGCTCAGTTCCCGCTCACTGTCGGGTTCGACGGTCTGCGTTCCGGGGGCGACGGGCCGGGTGGCCACGGCGACCACCCGGTTCCCTGCGGCGAACTCCGCCGCCAGCGCCGCACGGGCTTCGGGCGGGACCTCGACGCAGCGGTCCAGGACGGTCTCCGGAGCACCCTTGGTGACCAGACGCGAACGCCCGTCCCCGTCCCGCACGAGGACCGAGACCATGCGCCGTTCGTGATCGAAGGGCAGCACCGCTACCTGTGTGTAGCCGTCCAGCGCGGCCCGCTCGCCCGCGGTGGCCGCAGACCGCCACAGGGCCTGGTCCAACGGGTTCCCGCCGATGTCCTGCGCATCCCGCGCCGCGTTCTCGGTACTGAGCAGTCCCCATCGCACCACCGCCTCAAAGCCGTGGCCGCCGGCGGGGACGGCGCGCATGTACTCGATGCGGCCCATGGTGAGCGTGCCGGTCTTGTCGGTGAACAGGACATCGACATCGCCCAGGTCCTCGATGCAGACCAGCCGCTTCACCAGCACCTTGCGCCGGCTCATCCGGCGCGACCCGGCGGCCAGGCTGGTCGAGACGACCGCGGGCAGCAGCTGCGGGGTGATACCGACCGCGATGGCCAGCGAGAACAGCAGCGCGTCGATGACCGGCTTGTGCAGGACGATGTTGATCACGAAGATCGAGGTGGTCAGCGCGCCCGCGACGTAGACCAGCAGCAGCGAGAAGCGCCGCAGGCCGACCTGGAACTCGGTGTCGAGCGGGTGGGTGTCGAGCCCGGCGGCGATCTTCCCGAACTCGGTGTGCGCCCCGGTGGCCACCACCACCCCGCGGGCGGAACCGGTCCGGACGACCGTGCCCATGAGAGCGCACCCGGACAACTCGGCCAACGGGGTCCCGGCCGCGACCGCGGCGAGGTTCTTGTCCACCGGCAGCGACTCGCCGGTCAGCACCGACTCGTCGCACGCCAGACCGGTGACCCGCAGCAGCCTCAGATCCGCCGGAACGATGTCGCCCAGACGCAGTTCCACCACGTCACCGGGGACCAGCGCCGTGACGTCCACCAGGGTCGCCAGGCCGTCGCGCAGCGCCACGGCCTGGTGGTGGATCTGGGAGTGCAGCGCCTCGGCCGCCTGCTCGGCCCGGTACTCGTTGACGAAGCCCAGCCCGACGGACGCGCTCACGATCAGCCCGATGATCACCGCGTCGTTCCGCTCGCCCACCAGGAAGGACGCGACAGCGGCCGCCATCAGCAGTCCGAGCAGAGGAGAGCGCAGTTGATGCCACAGCACGGGGAACACCCGGGCGTGGTGTGTGGCGACCGCGTTGGGGCCGAACCGCGCCTGCCGTCGTACGACATCCTCGCCGCCGAGACCTTCGGCGGCGCCGACACCGAGTTCACGCAGGACATCGTCCCCCGACAGGACCGCCGCCGACATCACCCCGGGCGCGAGCACGGACTCCTGCGCCGGAGCGGAGACGCTCACCCGGCCCCGCCTCCCGGGCAGGGCGAGCCCTTCCGCACACCCTGGTACCGGCTGTTCTCACGATCCCGGCACTGCTGCCCGGTCATTACGCATCGCCGCCCTGGCGCCGTCACGCCCGGTGAGAACGCGGGGCCCGAAGACCCGGCGCGCTCCAGGATTCCAGCATCGCACGCCCAGCGCGGCCCGACGCCCGGCACGTGGCGCACCCGCCGGGATCACCGAGGAACCCGCCCTCAATCCGGCATACTGCACAGCTGCGTCCCGGGCGGGTGCCGCGACGTCCGAACGCCCTGCGGAGAGGGCGGCCGGCGGGCGGCTGCTCAGGGGTTCGAATGGGTTCGGGGGGCTCCTCGGTGGCCTGCCGGGCCCTTGGCGTGGGCGCGGCAGTGGCTACCTGCACATGACCCTGCGCCACCCCTACGAGAACTGGACCGCCCGCTTCGACCGGCACCCCCGCCACTATCCCGGCGCCCATCTGGTCTTCCTACAGACACTGACGATGCAGGTCATCGACGCCGGGCAGGCGCACCTCCTGGGCGACCCCGAGTGGCTGGGCCGCGTGGTCGCACGGTTGGCGCCGCAGCGGCCCCGGGGGTGGCATGGGATGAGGGAAGCGGTGACGCGGGCTGTGGAGGCGGAAGAATAGACGCTGCCTGAGTGGTGGAGTGGCGCTGCAGGCACTCATGCAGCCGCGCGTGCCTGAGGCCCGGCCTCACAGTTGAGACGCCGGACCGTCAAGCATCAACTGAAACCTAGACGCCCCGGGCACAGGGCTCGAAGGCGTATGCGCAGGCTGGGAGTTCGACCACTTGGCGGTGGGCTATCGGCAGAAAGATGACCGGTCGGATCGTCCACGTAATGCGAGTGTTGGCCTGGGTGACTGACACCGTGCAGGGCTCTAAGCGCAGCAGGACTCGTCGGGTTTCCGCGCGGCCGTCGTGGAGCCATGCCCACACCTCGTCCGAGGCGTCCGGGTCGAGTGCCGGTGAGATCGTGCGGAGTGCGATGGCGCCCCATCTGTCTGCCTGGGGTGCGGAGTAGGCGTCGAAGGATGCCCGGAGTGCCGGCCACTGCATCCCGTCGGTGAGGTCCTCGGTCCAGCACTCGCACCAGAAACCCCATCGGGGCTTGTCCATCAGCACGGGTGGCCTCCTCGTTGGGCGTTCACGAAGAGTTCTGCGGTGACGGTGTAGCCGCCGTGGGCGCCCTGGACGACGACCCGGTGTGCGAGGGCGCTGACCATGCCCAGGCCCCGGCCGTGCTCGGCGTCCTGGTCCTGGTGCTCGACCTTCGGGGCGCCTCCTCCTCCGTCGTCCGTGACCGACAGCGCGATGACCTGTGGTGCGACCGCCAGGGCCAGGTGGAAGCTTCCGCGTTCCCCGCCGCTGCTCGTGTGCTGGAGTGCGTTCGTGCTCAGCTCGCTCACGATCAGGGCCGCGTCGTCGGCCAGGGGCGATCCGCGCAGGATGTCTCTCGTCCAGCGGCGGGCCCGGCTGACCTCTTCCGGAAATCCTGGGCAAGTCAGTCCCCAGACTCGGACTCGACTCGTATACTCGTGCATACAAGTTCCTTCGCGCTGGTAGGCCGCCATGTGCAGCGGGTTCGGGCTAGACGAGTTTCACGCCGTCGTGGGCGCGGACGGCCGGCGGGGTGGGGCGGCCTGGGTCTTGCGCTCGGCGGTCCGGTTCAGCCGGGACAGGGTCTGGACGGCGGAGATGCCGTGGTCTCCTCGCCGTCGATGGTGAGCGAACCCGAGAAGGCGGCGAGGACGCCCAGGTCGGGGTACTTGGTGTCGTACTCCTGGTCCTTGATGTAGCTCTTGATCGCGCGCGCCTCGAATGTGGAGATCTTTTATGCGGCCAGCTCCAGGTCGGAGCCGGCCCGGTGGTCTTGTTCGCAGTCGATCGGGCTGCGGTACCCACACACGCTGTGTAGTCGGTGGGTGTTGTAGAAGCCGGTGATCCAGGCGGCGATCTTCAGCCGGGCCGCGGTGCAGGCGTCGAGGCGACGGTGGTCGTTTCGACGCCCTTGGTGCGGCGGGACTGAGTGGGTTCAGGTGTTTCTGGCCTGCCCAGCTTCGGTGGTGGCGAGGCGGTAGAAGTCTGTGCCGGTCTCGATGAGGGTGCACTTGAAGGTGAGGCGGTCGGCGACGGCCGCGCAGAGCAGGGGGTCGGTGAACGTCTTGTCCCACTCGCCGAACGGCGCGTTCGAGGCGACGGCGGTGGCCTTGCGTTCCTCGCGTTCGGTGAAGATCTGGAACAGCAGTTTGGCTGGTGCCCGGGCAGGTCGGGCGAGACCGGGTGGGCGGGGAGCCGTTCGCTGAGGGCGGTGACGGTCTTTCGGGTGATGGCCAGGTGCTCGAGGTGGGTCTCGGCTTCCCGCAGCCGTGCCTGCAGTTCGGTGATCTGTGTGCGGAGGTCGTCGGCCAGGGCCCGGGCGGCGTCCTCCTGGATGCCGAGCGTGTCGAGCAGGGGCTGGATGTTCACGCGGTGACCGTCTGCGGGTCGCGCCAGGTGGGGGTGTTCGCGCCGGTGAGCCGGCGGGCCATGACCTGGGTCATCGCCCAGTAGACGCGGGACGCGGAGGAGGCCGGGCGGTGTTCGTAGTCGCGGACCAGGCGCCGGTGCAGTATGAGGATCCCGTAGGTCTGCTCGACCCTCCACCTCTTCGGCTGCGGCACCATCGGCGTCAACGGCTACAAGATCGACCTGCTCGCACCGTTCGGCGGCTACAAGCACAGCAGAATCGGCCGGGAACTCGGCCCCGAAGACCTGGCCGCCTACCTACAGTCCAAGTCCATTTACCACGCCGCCGCCTGACCGATCCGTCCGACGACCGAGACGAGGGCCAGGGCAACCACCCTGGCCTACGGGCGCCGGACGGCAGGTGTGGCGGAGCAGCCCCCTAGCTCGTCAGACCGGTGGTGACCTGCAGGAATTCTCCAATGCCCTGGAGGAGGGCTGACGGGTTCTCGTAGAAAGGGAAGTGGCCCCCGCTGTCGAACTGTGCGTACTGCACTACGTCGTAGACCTTCTGCAGCTCCGCGCGGGTGGGAGGCGGCACAAAGGGGTCGGGGAAGGCGGAAAAGCCGGTGGGCCGTTCGACACGGGCGCCTTGCGGAAGAGTGTTGCCGTTCTCCTCGTAGGCGCCTTCGTACACCCAAAGCCCGGTGGCGAAGGAGTCGGTGGCGACGTAGAGCATGACCTCGGTGAGCAGCTGGTCCATGCTGAAGATCTGCTCGAAGCTGCGGATACGGCGGTCACTCCAGAGGTAGTACTTGTCGATGATCCACTGGGCTGTACCGACCGGGGAGTCGCTGAAGTAGCCGATCGTGGTGGGCCGGTAGCCCTGCTGCTGGAAGTACGCGAACGACCTCTGGAGCGTTCCCTGTGCCTCGATAGTCTTCGCGCGGTCCTCGGGCGAGATCTCGCCGACCCCAGGATCCACGATCCCTGTGTGCAGGCCGCTGTTGCGAAGGGACACCGTGAGGTCGACGGCAACGCACCGGGGATGCTCGTATCCGAGCCAGCTCGCAATGTAGCCACCCCAGTCGCCGCCGTGGGCGCGGTAGGAGTTGTAGCCCAGAACCTCGGTCACGAGCGTGTCGATCCGGCCCGCCATCGCACGGGGCCCGATCGGGGTCTGCGCGCTCTCGGAGAAGGCGAACCCGGGCAGGGAGGGGATGACCACGTCCACTGTGTCCCGGGCGCTGCCGCCGTGGCGCTCCGGGTGTATCAGAGGGTCGACGAGGCCGAGAAGGGATGCGAAGGTGTACGGCCATCCGTGAAGGATCACCAGGACCTTGCCGTTGCTCCCGGGAGCCTGCACATGAACGTAATGCAGAAGATCCCCGGATATGGCAACACGGTACTGGGGGAAACGATTGATGCGGCGTTCCTGAGCCCGCCAGTCGTAACCCGTGCACCAGTAGTCTCCGAGTCGCCGCATGGACGCGTGGTCCGGACCGATGTCCCACCCCGTCGGACCTGTTCGGGGAAAGTTGCAGTCTACGACTCGGCGCTTGATCTCCCCGAGAACATGGTCCGGTATGTCCACCTTGAACGGTGTGGGCCCGGTGGCCCCACTGCCACCAGCCGGCGCCACCGGCGCGGCGCCGTCCGCAGGACCGTGCAGCCCCAGAACCCTTCTGCGATGTATGTCCTGGGGCTCCGAAGCAGAATCGTCCACTGTGCATCCTTCCGGCAGAGGGCGCGGGCACCACGACAGCCACGGCGCGCAGGCCGGCGGTGCCCTGTCGGAAGCGGATGGGGCAACACCCTCGAGCCCAGTCTTGAAGCAACGAAAGTCCTCGGCAACTCGGGAGCCGAGTGGGTCAGGAAATCGGGCTGGGTTTGTGAGCAGGGCTGCCGCCCCGTGTTCCGAAAGTGATCAGGACGGCTGCCGGGCAGCTTCACACCTCTCGGATGGCTTCGCCCAGATCAGGGCCGTAGGAGGCCCGGCAGATGACTGAGCCGTCGGTGTTGAGCTGCCCCATGTACCAGTCGTCGCCGACTCTCGCGAGGCACAGGTCATGTGTCGCCAGTCAGCGCACCCAGTCGTCCTAGCCGCCAGGACCGACCGTGATCGGGTCGATCCCGTGTCCGGTCAGATGCCAGGACTCAAATTGCGGGTCTGGCCCGATCCAGAGTCCTGCGCCATCTTGAAAGTCGATGACCAACGCACCATGGTCACGCACGTCGACCGCGGTGACCGACTGCCCGTACAGCGCTAGAACAGGCTCGAGGCTCACACCTGTGCCGGGGTCCAGCTCGTGCCACTCGCCAGCAGCATCCCGGAACAGGAACGGCGTCTCCACTACCAACTCGGCATCCAGCCGGCACCCCTCGACCGGATCGAGGGCGCACAGGATCAGCCGCACCTGCTGATCAAATGCTGTGCGCTCCACCCGAGAGCCGATCAAGGCCCCTGGAACCTTCACGCCGCCTCCCCACGTCCACAGCAAACCGACAACCTGATGGTTCGACGTAGGTGCAGCCTGTTCCCCCAGCGGCGTGCCCCCTGCGTGCCCGATCACCAGGAGACAAGCGGGGAACCACGGGGAATCGCGGACAGCGAGGAGCTCCCACACAGGTCAACGACCTCGCAGGTCAGCAGGAATCCGCGTACGGGGGGGGCAACAGCACGCATGCGGTGAGTGACCTTCGTCGCAAGGTCAGTGGAATCTCAGGGACTGATCAAGCCAAGGGGGCGTCAGCTACCGGTTGGAGGTGGCGCCCCGACGGCTCGGCCTTTGCGGTCTGACCGCATCCTTATCAGGTCGATCACGGGGGTCTGTCAACGTCGGCCAACGGGCCCTGCGCCTCGGCCGATCGTCCACTGCGGTCCAGCGCTGACCGCTGCTGTTCGTGCTTGTTGGTGTCAGCCCCCGCTCGTGGTCTTGACAAGCTGGGGACCCTGCCCCGGTCCCCTCGATGCGAACTTCGGGCGCGCCGGTCGCTGAGGTTTGCTGCGCTGGCCAGCCAGCCGCGTACGCGCAGGAATGGCCGACTGCGGTTGTGGCGGTTGCTGTACTTCGCTGCTGAGCGGCAACCGGCTCCACCTCATCGGTCCTGCCGCGGTCGTCTACGACGCAGCCCCCCGGCGCTGGCGACGGCGACGAAGAAAGTGCCGCCTACTGTCATAGGGAAGTCGGAAGCGAAGGGCCTCAGAGGGGGGTGTTCAAGGAAGGCTCGATCGAACGCAATTCCGATCAGGGCGGCTGTCAGTCCGATCGCCCACAGGAGCAGTACCAGCAACCATGTGCTCCGGGTGCTCAGCCAAGAAGTCATTGGATCATCATGCACCCGACGCACCGGCGACCGCAGTCCCTGTCGCTTCTACTACCCAGCTGTGCGGGGGCGACAGACCGCCCGGCCTTCGCGCCGTGCCGCCAGTTTGGAAGACGGCGTATCCGCTTACCAGTTGACCTGGGACAAGTCACTTGGTCGGCTCTCCCGCGGCCTGTGAGTCCTGGGCTCCAGCGTCCCGCTCATATGCACGTCGCCGCTTCGGTCGAGGGCGGACGTGATCGAGGACCCAGCCTCCAGCCGTTACCACACCCATGATCAAGAAGAGGATGGAGGCGACCCGTAGAGGCTTCTCGCCATATAGGGCCTGGTAGCCGAACCAAGCCACGGCGATGCAGATCATCAGGCCGTTGCCAAGTCTCCTAAAGCGCGGGGCCATACGCACTCCCGGGTCAGGTTTGACATCCAGTTTTGACATCAACGGGGGCGGTCACTCACGACCGGGGCGCCGCTTTCGCAGTAGCCGGTCCAGGGGTCGAGTCCTTGCCGGGGAGTGCCTGGCGCTGCCGTGCGGTGCTGTTTCCCCTGGCCAGAACCGCACGGCGAGCCACTTGATTCCGGCTCATGCCGCCCTGTGTCGGGCTGTCCGCTCACGCATCGCTCACGCGCTGTCGGCTGCTGAGCAGCGCGTGAGTCAGACCTGCCCGAGGTCGATCTCCACCGGGAACGGGGCCACTACCTTGAGGACGCCGGTGAACACGTCTCCGTCCCGGTAGGTCTTCGTCGCGGGGTCGAGAACGTAGGTGTACACGAGAGGAACGCCTGTCGCGGCCTGCTCGATCCGCCAGTAGAAGCCGATGCCTGCCTTGGCGTACTGGTCGACCTTCACGATTCGGTCCGTGGTCTCCGAGCCTGGCGACACCACCTCCGCGACCAGCAGCACGTGCTCAGGGCGGGTAGGAGTGATGTCGATCGTGTCTGCGCGGTACACGACGACATCCGGGCGGCGATTGGTCAGCGGGACGTCCTGAAGCCGGACGTCGAAGTCCGTGTCAGCGTTCCACTCCGGGCCCGCGGCGGCATCCAGGGCGTTCGCCAGAATCCGGGCCAGACGGTTGTGCCGCTTGGACGCACTCGGACTCACGACGACCATCCCGTCCACGATCTCGATACCGGCGCACTGCTCCTCGGACCAGGACTCGTACTCCTCCGCGGTGATCTGCTCATGCATCCACGCCGGGGCCACCATCTCGGCCGTCATGAAGCACCTCCCGGACGCTGTGCTGCGGGCCCGATCCCGCTGGATTCAGCGTACTGTCTGCCGTCCGTCCGGCATGCTGCTCTCGCTCACACCCTCCCCGTTGGCCGGCATCCGACCAGCGAGCCCACGACAAGTGAGGAACCAGCGCCGGCCTGCGGAACGTCCCGGCCGGCAGCCGCGCCTTCGTGAAGGGACTGCACGTGGTGTTCACCTTGCTGCGCCGGACCTGGCCCGGCACCCTACTGATCGCCGGGGGTGTGGGGGGATCACGCCCGTGCGGGTCATGCTGGAGGAGGCGCCCGGCGACGTCGTCATGCTGTACCGGGTGCGCGGCGAGGCCGACGCCGTGCTACTGAACGAGGTGCGCCACCTGGTCGCGCTACGGGGCGGACGGCTGCACCTGCGACACGAGGGGAGTGCACGAAGATCCCTCCGAAGATCACAAACAGTCGTGCCTCTTCGTAGCGAGCCCGGTGTCCGACGCGCCCGGCGATTCGTCGTCAACTCACCCGCACGGGCGGTAAGTCACACAGGTGCACAGCCAGGCTGGCGCACGGCTCCCTGCACTGCCACGACGAGCCGGGCGATGAGGGCCCCGTCGCCCGTGCTGTGCACCGCAGGCCCGTGGAGATCCCGTGTGAGCCGTTGCAAGTCAGGTGACGGCTGGGCAAGTTGCTCACGCGCCCTTACGGGCTGGGCTCAGGGGAGGGCGGGCATGGCAAGTAGGGGCGACCGGCAGGCGAGATTACGACTGGCTCGGCAGCGGCCAGGACCCGATCAGGTTCGCCTGAGGATGATCCGCCCTGGCACCCCCTCCCGGATCGGCCCGTACCGTATCGTCGGTCGGCTTTTCCCCGGCCTCGGCGTCCAGCTCGGCGCCCGGGTGCTGGCCGAGATCGGCGACGACCGCACCCGGTTCGCCGACGCCCGCGGCCTCAAGGCGTACGCCGGCTCCTCGCCCATCTACCAGGGCCTCCGGGAAGAAGTCGAGCATCACGCGGCGGTGGGTGAAGAACGACCGGCTCAAGCACGCCGGCTACCTCTGGGCCTTCTCCGCCATTACTGCATCACCCGGCGCCAAAGCCCACTACCGAAGGCGCCGCGACGACCACGCAGACTGGCACGCTGCCGACCGGAGAAACCTCTTCAACCGCATCCTCGGGCAGCTCTACCACTGCCTCCAGCACCGCAAGCTGTTCGACGAACATAGCGCTTTCCCCGTCGAACTCGCTGCCGCCGCTTGACGAGTCAGAACCCTGAGGTGTCTCACAGGGCATTACACCTAGGCGTTGACCTCCTGCTGGATCGCTGTTTGGGCCACCTGTTGCAGGAGCTCCCCGAAGTAGCGGATGTCAGGGCGCCGAGACGTGCCGCTCCGACTGACGGTGTACACCGTACGGGTCACGGGGTGGAGGAGGGGGTGGAGGCTGATCGGCCCCGGTGTCGCCTCCGGTAGGGCCATGCGAGGCAGGAGTGCTACTCCCGCCCCAGCGGCAACCAGTGCCGCCAGCACGGAGAAGTCGCTGCTGCGGGACCGGATGGCTGGAACGAATCCGGCGGCGCCGCAGGCCCGCTGGATCATCTCGTGGCAGGACGTCTCCGGGCCGGGGGTAAGCCAAGGGTTGTCGGAGAGTTGTGCCAGGTCCACGGTCTCGCCCGGTCCGATGCCCATGCGGGTGGCGTGATCGGGGTGGAGCGCGAGCAGGACGGGTTCCTCAAGGAGTTTGGTCTGCTCGCACCCGGTGGGGAAATCGCGCGGCAAAACCGTGTACCCGTGGACGACGGCCAGATCGACGTCCCCTCGGCGCAACGCCTCCAAAGCGGCGTCGGGCTCTTGCTCAACGAGCTCCAGCATCAAGCTGACGTCTGCTTCCTCACCCGCGCCCAGGATCCGCTCCCATACGGGAGCGATCAGGGTACGGGCCGCGGAGGCGAAGGCGGCGATACGCACGATGCCGTGGCCGCCACCGCGAATGGCCTCCAGAGCGGACTCGGCTGCAGCCAGGTCGCCGAGCACGATTTCAGCGTGGGACACCAGTAG
This sequence comes from Streptomyces sp. NPDC054813, assembly GCF_053611365.1. NCBI lineage: Bacteria > Bacillati > Actinomycetota > Actinomycetes > Kitasatosporales > Streptomycetaceae > Streptomyces > Streptomyces sp. NPDC054813. The sequence continues at coordinate 123,275 of NZ_JBSHAF010000009.1, forward strand.
CTCGCCGACAGGGGTCAGGCGCAAGGTGCGCCCCTGCTTCTCCACGACGGGCATACCCACTTCCCGTTCCAACGCCGCGAGTTGCTGGGAGATGGCGGGAGCGGTCAGATACAACGCCTGCGCCGCGGCCGCAACCGTGCCGTGGGTGGCCAGATACTGCAGGACCCGGAGCCGTCTGACATCAAGCATGAAGATTCCCTAATGCATCGCGCCTGAACCATCAAGCATAGCCATCCGCCGGTCCTTCCCGCCCCCGACGCCCGCCCGGCTGCATCGCTGTCCCCCCGGCGCGCAGGCGCGAGGCGGACATGAGTGGAGCGCTCATACATCTGACCAGAGGCCGACGCCGCCGCATCCGGCGCCGCTCCCGACCACGCGCGAACCGGCCTCCGCCGGTGGCCGGCCCGGGGAGGGGTGGCCTCTCGGCCGGAGCTGGATCGGCAGACGCGCCTTCAGGAGGATGAACGATCACGCCCAGGGCGTAGTAGCCGCGAGGCCTCCGTTCTCCCGGCGTCCCCCGGGCGTCCGCGGCCCGACCCGGTTCCTTGCCCGTGCCCCACCTCGGACAATTTAACCGCCCTTCTGTATTGGCCAAGAAAAGCTAACTGGATCTTTTGCTTTACTCGGCGCATCGTAAGAGGCATGAACGCTCACACCGGCTCCCGCAGCTTCCTCGCCCTGATGGGCGTCGTCGTGCTCTGGGCTTCGGCGTTCCCGGCCATCCGTGTCGGAGTCGACGGCCTGGGTGTGGCGGCGCTGTCGTTCCTGCGGCTGGCCATCGCCGCGGTTGCCCTGGCAGCGGTCGCGCCGTTCCTGGGTGTGAGGCGCCCGCGGCGCCAGGATCTGCCGCTGATCGCACTTGCCGGAGCAACCGGCATGACCGCCTACCAGGTACTGCTCAACTGGGGCGAGGTCCATGTCTCCGCGGGGACCGCGAGCATGCTGATTGCCATCGCACCGGTCTTCAGCGTTCTGCTGGGCAGGGCGTTCCTGTCGGAGCCGGTGACGCGTCCAGTGTTCATTGGCAGTGGTGTCGCCATCGGCGGTTCAGTGATCGTCGCGCTCGGCGGTGGCTCCACAGGTTTCTCCGGCGGTGCGCTCGTGGTCTTCGCCGCCGCTGTCGTGCAGGGTGTTTACCACTTCGTCTCCAAGCCCCTCCTGCGCCGCTACAGCGGCGTGGAGGTCGCCACGTACGCGATGGTGGCGGGGACAGTCTTTGCGCTTCCGCTGCTTCCGGCGACATTGCACGTCGTGGCTGAAGCCCCGCTCGGGGCGCTGGTATCGGTGGTGTATCTCGGTCTTCTGCCCTCTGCCGTGGGATTCGTCATCTGGGGCTACGCCGTTGCCCGGCTGCCGCTGGCGGTTTCCACGGCCGCCCTGTACCTGGTGCCGCCGGTCGCGCTCATCGTCTCGTTCGTTTGGCTGTCCGAGATCCCCCATCTCCTAGAAGTGGTGGGCGGCATCGTCATCATCAGCGGTGTGGTGCTGATCAACCGCCGCTCCCTTACGTCCACCCGCAAAGGACGCACCCCAAGTCCGCCAAGGTACGGGCCGCCAGAGACTCGGCTCGGTACGCCTTGATGGTCCTGAGCGCGTCGAGGTTCGAAGTGAACCTCTGGGCGATCTTCCCGATTGCGACCTGCTGACCGGTGACATTGGATTTCACCCGGGCCAGAATCAGGGAGATCACGATGGTCACGAGCGCGAGCGAGGCGACGGTGACCAGGGTGAGGACCCAGTCGATCCACACCATCACCACAAGCGTGAAGCTCACGGTCAGAGCCGCGAGGGGCAACTGGGCTCCCTGGTCGACGACTTGCCGCAGCAAGAGGGAGTCCGAGGTGTACGAGGACGACCCCAAGACCGACGCCGGCGCGCGGACCATCGCCCTCGACTCCGATACGGCCCTCAAGCGGCACCGCGCCCAGCAGGACAAGGACCGTAAGGAGTGGGAGAACGCCTGGGTGGAGACCGGACGCGTCTTCACCAAGGAGAAAGGCGAGTTGCTCCACCCCGCCAACGTCACGCGACGGTTCATCGAACTGTACGAGGAGATCGACCTCCCGCCGGTCCGGCTCCACGACCTCCGCCACGGTGCCGCGACCCTCGCCCACGCGGCCGGGGCCGACCTGAAGGACATCCAGGAGATGCTCGGCCACTCCTCGATCACCCTCACGGCCGACACGTACACGAGCCTGCTCCCCGAAGCGGACCTGGCGATCGCCGAGGCCGCAGCCCGGCTCGTCCCGCGCGCCCGCGCCGCCTCCGAAAACACCGCCCCCGAAGGGGAGGCCGAGCCCGACGACGCGGAGCATTCCGGCCCGGAGTCCGTGCCGGATGATGCTGATCCGTTGGGAGCAATTTCGGAGATCAACTCTCCGTCCGCTCACGCACCGCTCACGCAAACGTGGCGAGGAGTCCGACCGAGGCCGATTAGGAGCCTTCCCTGGGGGATAAACCCCAGGTCAGAGCGGTAACGCGTTGTGCCCCCGGCAGGATTCGAACCTGCGACACCCGCTTTAGGAGAGCGGTGCTCTATCCCCTGAGCTACGAAGGCGGGGCCCTGCGTGAAGCGTGGCTGAATACTCTGAGTGCGTACTCGCCTGCGCTCCGGCAAGGATACGGACCGCCGCTGAGGGCGGTCCCTGACAGGTTAGCGGATCAGGCGGGGGTGGTGGGGCTGAGGCTGATGCCTCGGTCCGGTTTCATGATCGTCGGGTCTCTCCGTCGTCGTTGCCGAGGTCTGTGGCTTCCGGCCGAAGGCGATCACGCGGCGGTTCCGGGGAGCGGTCGAACCGGCACCTGTTGACCGCGATCGTGTCCGAAACGTCCGCAACATCCGAAGCGCATGAGGCGTCCGCGCCCGAAACGCGTGTCGCGATCAAGGCGACCGCACCGCGCATCACGTGCCGCAGTCACCTCGCGGGGGGGGGCCCGCGCCCCGGCGCGCCCCCCCGCGCCGGCGCCAGCGGGGGGGGCCCCCCCCGGGGGGGGGGGGGGGGGCGCGCCCCCCCCCGCCCCCCCCCGC
>NZ_JBSHAF010000009.1:126312-128382 GCF_053611365.1 Streptomyces sp. NPDC054813
ACCCCCCACCGCCTTCGGGCCCCCCCCCCCCACAGGCGGCTCCCCCCACCCCCACCCCCCCCCCCCCCCCGGCGCCCCCCCCCCCCCGGGGGCCCCCCCCCCCCCCCGCGCCGCGCCCGGCGGAAGCCTCTCGGGGGTGGCCCGGCAACCGTCGTCGCGCAGGTGTGTGCCCGGTGCGCCTCCCGTCGCCGGATGTGAGCGGCCAATGTTGAGGCACAGCCGAGAAGTTGGCGAATGGGGGAAACGTGAACGCAAAAGTCCTTTCCAGCTGCCGAATACGGGAAGCCGCCCACGACGTCACCGATCCGGGTGACGAGTTCAGCGCCGCGCTCTTCGCGTCGCTGCGCCGCAGCGATCAGCGGCTGCGGGCGCGGCGCTATCTGCGTGGGCCGCTGGCGGCGAAGGGACGCAAGTCGATCCGGAACATCGCCACGCTCGCCGGCGGGGCTGCGGCCGAGCAGAGCCTGCACCACTTCATCAGTGGCTCCACCGGGGACTGGTCGCCCGTACGCGAGGCCCTCGCCGGCCATGTCACGCGGGCGCTGACACCACCGGCCTGGGTCGTACGACCGCTGTTCATTCCGAAGACGGGTGAGCACTCGGTGGTGGTGGGGTGGGGGGGAGGAGCGGCAGTTCGCCCCGGACACGGACAGGTGCTCAACGGTCAGCTGGCTTTGGGAGCCTGGGCCACGACCGAGGGGATCGGTGTCGGACACGCCGTACGTGGGCGCCGTCCTGGCCGGGCTGGTGCTCTTTCCCGCCGGGGTGGCTCTGGTCTTCGCCGGATCCACCGTCACCGCGACCACCGACGTCCCGCGGGATCAGGCCGGTCTCGCCGGTGCCGTGGTCAACACCGCGCTGGAGGCCGGGCCGGCCATCGGTCTCGCCGTCCTGGTGGCCCTGTCCACCGGACGCACCACGGATCTGGTGCACACGGGGACGAGTACGGCGTCCGCCCTGACGTCAGGCTACGGCTTCGCCTTCACCGTCGCGGCCGTGGCCTTCGCCGCCGCCGCGGTGTGCGCGCTCGTCCTGTTGCGCCCCGGCCCGCCCCGGGACGGCGGCTGACGGACCCCCGGCCCCTGACGGACCCCCGGCCCCTGACGGATCCCCGGCCCCTGACGGATCCCCGGCCCCTCCGCCGCTCGGGCACCCTGAATTCCCATCCATCACGACATGTACCAAGGAGCACCCCCCCATGACCGCCCGTTTCAAGGACAAGGTCGTCATCGTCACCGGGGCCGGATCCGGCATCGGCCGGGCCAGTGCCAGGGCCTTCGCCCGCGAGGGCGCCACCGTGGTGGCCGCCGGATCGCGGCCGGAACCCATCGAGGAGACCGTGCGACTCGTCGAGGAGGACGGCGGCGCGGCCGACGCCCTCGTCGCCGACGTCACCCGGCCCGAGGACATGGAGCGCCTGGTGCGCACCACGGTGGAGCGTCACGGCGGCCTGCACGTCGCCCACAACAACGCCGGTGTCTTCGGCAAGCCCACCCCGGTCGGCGACCTGGACCTGGCCGTGTGGCAGTCCGTGCTGGACGTCAACCTGAACGGCGTCCTGATCGGCATGCAGCAGGAGATCGCGCACATGCGGGCGAACGGCGGCGGCGTCATCGTCAACACCGCGTCCAACATCGGCTACCACGGGCGCCGCCCCGGCATGGCCGCCTACGCCGCGTCCAAGGCCGCGGTGAGCACCCTCACCCGGGTCGCCGCCCTGGACCACATCAAGGACAACGTGCGCATCACGCGGTGAGCCCCGGCGCCACGGACACCGGTATGTCGCTGCGTCCCGGGGAGAGCGACGCCGATCGTGCCGCCCGGCTGGCCACGACGGTTCCGATCGGCCGCGTCGCGACGACGGACGAGATCGTGGCCGCGGTGCTGTGGCTGGCGTCCGACGAGTCGAGCTTCGTCGTCGGCCACGACCTCGTCGTCGACGGCGGCGTGACCAGCTGATCCCCTCACCTGATCGATGGAGTACCGGGGGGGGGGGGGGGGCGCCCGGGGCAGACGGGGGGGGGGGGAGCCCCCGAGAGAGGCGGGGGGGTGTAGCGAGCGCCCGACGCG
>NZ_JBSHAF010000009.1:128392-210188 GCF_053611365.1 Streptomyces sp. NPDC054813
ACACCACCCCCCCCCCCCACAGCCCCGACTCTGTCTTCTTGTTGGTTGCCTTTTTTTTTCGTCACCCCCCCCCCCGCCCCCGCGCCCCGCCCCCCCCCCCCCCCCGGTACTCCGTGCTTTCCGGAACTCCCCGTTTTCCGGCCGTGTGAATTCGCCCCGATCTCCGGATGAATTGATACTGCTCCGCCGGAACCTGACGAAGTAACGATTCCCCCCTTCGCGGTGATTCCGTAATTCTGCAGAATCGGTGAAAGCAACTCACGAGTTCAGCCGAAGAAATCCTTCTTCATCTCCATGAGAGGAACCGAGGTGGACAGCGAGCTCGCTTACATCGAATCGCTCCCCGCTCTCCAGCAGCCCGATTGGCGGGGTCATCCTGAGACGGAGCGGGCGAGGCGGGAACTGAGCGCGCTGCCGCCGCTCGTCGAGGCCCCGGACGCGACCCGGCTGCGCGACCACCTCGGGACGGTCGCCCAGGGGCACGCCCAGGTCATCCAGGCCGGTGACTGTGCCGAGGACTGGGCGGAGAACGGCCGCGTGGACATCGCCCGCAAGGCGGCGGTGCTCGACCTCCTGGCGGGTGTCATGGTCAACGCGGGCCGGCCGGTGGTGCGCGTGGGCCGGCTCGCCGGCCAGTACGCCAAGCCGCGCTCCCGGCCCACCGAAACGGTCCAGGGTGTCGAACTGCCCGTCTACCGCGGGCACATGGTGAACGATCCGAACCTCCGACCCGGTGCCGCGCCGATTCGTCCGGGCAGGGCCACGAGGCCGCCGCCTGATGCCGGAAGGCGCTCGGCCGGGCCCGGGGCACAGGTGCTTTCGCGATGCGGCCGTGTTCCTGGTTCAGGAGAGCGGCACGCGGGTGAAGCGGGAGGCGATGCGCAGGTCGGTCTGGATGTGGTCCGCCGTGGTGCGCAGGTGTGGGAGGACGTCCGTCACACACTCCTCCAGGGAGCGGCGGGCCGCGTGCGTGGCCACGTTCAGGGCGGCGACCGGGCGGCCGGTCCGGTCCCGTACCGGCACCGCGATCGAGCGCAGCCCCGATTCCAGTTCCTCGTCGGCGAGGGCGTATCCGGGTGGCCCGTCGGGGTCGAGGAGGGCCCGGCCGAGGGAGGTGCGGGCCGCCGGGAGGCGGGTGCCGACCGTGATGTCCACGGTCAGGACGCGGCTCGCGGTCGCCACCGCGATGTACTGGATCTCCGCCGGGTCCGCCCCCGGGACCGGTACGGCCAGGGCCGTCGGCTCCTGCAGCCGGTCCGTGAGGGCGCGGAGGTGGGGGGCCGCCAGGCGGGCGAGGGTGGTGCGGGACAGCGGCGGGTAACCGAGCGACAGTACCCGGGGGGTGAGGGTGAAGGTGCGGTCCTGCGCGGTCACCAGGCCCAGGTGCTCGTAGGTGATCAGGGCCCGGCGGACCGTGGCCCGGGCCAGGCCCGTCGCCTTCGCCACGTCCGTCAGGGTCAGGGCCGAGCGGCCCTCGCCGAACGCCGTGAGGACCGTCAGGCCGCGGGCCAGGGACTCCACGAAGTCGCGGCCCAGTTCGTGCTTGGACGCCGTGGTCCAGCCGGCCAGGCCGGAGGGCGGCGGGCCCGGCCGCGGCGGCGCGGCCTCGCGCAGTTCCCGCTCCATCGCTGTCACCGCCGTACGCAGGCGGGGCAGGAGCGCGGTGCGCAGCTCCGCCGCCGTGTGGCGGCTGGTGTGGCTGACGACGCTCGCCACGCAGGCCACCCGGCCGGTGGCCGGGTCGCGCACGGGGACGGACACCGCGACCAGGCCCGGTTCGATCAGCTGGTCGTCCAGGGCCCAGCCGTCCCGGCGGGCCCGGTCCGCCCGCGTCGCGAAGTCGTCGGCGGTGGTGCCGCGGGGCGGTACGGCCGGGAAACCCGCGTCGGCCGGGTCCGCCGCGCGCCGGGCCCGCCAGGCCGTCCACTCCGGCTCCGTCCACTGCGCGGCGAACAGCGGGCCGGGGGCGGTGCGTTCGGCCGGCAGCAGGTCGCCGATGCGGAAGCTGACGGACATCGCGCGGCGGCGGGTCGCCTGGTGGATGAAGCGGATGCCGTCCCCGTCGGCGACCGCGAGCGAGACGGACTCGTCCAGCTCGTCGGCGAGGGCGTCGGCGTGCCCGTCGAGGAGGGCGGGCAGGCGGAGGGCGGCCAGGTAGGCGTTGCCGAGTTCCATCACGCGCGGGGTGAGTACCGCGTCCCGGCCGTCCAGGCGGACGTATCCGGTGCGGGCGAGGGTCGCGGTGATCCGGTCGACCGTGGAACGGGCGAGGCCCGTACGCCGTTCCAGTGCGCTCGCGCTCAGCGTCCCGCCCGCCTCGGTCAGCGCCGCCAGCACGGCCACACCCCGGACGAGCGGAGCGACCGCCTCGGCCGGCGGATCGTGCGGTGGCGCGGCGGGGGACAGGGGGGTGGTCATCGACTCTCCGGTACGGCGGCTTCCGCGATCTCCGGCACGGCGATCAGGGCACGCCCACGATCTCCGGCAGGGCGATCAGGACACGCCGGCGATCTCCGGCAGGGCGATCAGGGCACGCCCACCGTAAACCCCGGCCGGGCCGGCTACCGCCGCGTCACCTGCACGCGGTAGTTCCCTTCCGCGTCCACGTCCGCCACCCGCACCTCGATCCCGTGCTTCGGGTCCTTGAAGGTCTCGCCCGGGCCGAACGGGGCGTCGGAGAGTTCCGCCTGGACGTTGGGGCTGCGGGTGCAGCCGCCGGTGTCGCCGTGGGCGTCGTACACCTTGATCGGTCCGCGGCCGGTGTCGACGTTCGCGTCGACCTTGTAGATGAGGACGCCGGGGCGGCAGACGTCCTCGTCGTTGCCGCCCTTGGTGCGGACCTCCAGGGCGTAGCCGGTCCGGGCGTCGACGGGGACGAAGACCAGTTTGTGGCCGCCGGCCCGGGAGAGCGGGGTCAGCGTGTAGTCGGTGCTGCCGCGGGTGGCCGCGCAGCTGACCTGGTCGGCGTCGAGCCAGCCGAGCTTCCACTTGTGCCAGGCGAGGAGGTCGTTGTCGGCGCCCCAGTCCTCGCTCATGATGTCCCAGTGCCCGACCGCGCCGCCGCCCTCCTGGGTGTAGAGGTCGGGCAGGCCGAAGACATGGCCGTTCTCGTGGGGGAGGACCCGGTAGCCGGTCTGCGCGTAGGAGCCGGAGCCGTCGTCCTGGCGGGAGTAGACGAAGGAGGCGTTGGCGACCGGGACGCCGTCGGCGACCGGGGCGTCGGAGTTGCCGGCGAAGGTCACCGACAGCACGGTGTCCAGGGCGGAGGGGCCGGCGTTCGGGGTGACCAGCACGTTCAGGAGGTCGTACGACCGGAAGTCCACGTCCGGGTCGGCGGCGGCCACGATGTCCTGGACCAGCTGCCGGTAGCCGGGGTCGAAGGGGGCGCCGCGCTCTATGCCGTACGCCGCGAACGGCTTGGGCATCCGCAGCCAGTGGTCGACGGGGGCCGCCGGCTGGTAGTCGAGCTTGCCGTAGGAGGCGGTGCGGAACCAGTCCTGGGTCCGCGGGAAGAACTCGTGGTAGCGGTCGAGCGCGTTGCCCTGGCCGGGCGCGTCGGAGAAGTCGACCATCAGGGTCAGGGCGTGCACGGTGCCGGTGGAGCGGGAGTAGCCGCCCGGGGTGGGGATGCCCTCGGTCATCTGGACCTCGTGGGCGCCGCTGATCAGGCAGGGGCCGTAGGTCGAGGAGCGGGCCAGCGCGATCGGGCCGGCGCCGGCCGGCGTGGGCGCCGCCGTGGGGTGTCCGGTGCCCGCCGAGGTGCCGACCGCGAGGATCAGCACGGTCACGGCGGCGAGGGAGACCGCACGGCGGTGGCGTATCGCGCGGCTCGGGGGCGTGCGCGGGGAGCGTGACGTGCGCGTGGCGCGCGGCGGGTGCGCGCTGTGCGTGACGTGTGGCGTGTGCGTGGTGGGTGGCGTGCGCGGGGCGCGTGGGGTGTCTCGGCGCGCGGGTATCGGGCGGCTGGGCTGCGGCTGCATGCATGGACCTTTCGCGCCACGGCAGCCGCCGGTTTCCGGCTGCACCCTCTCGATCACCCTGTGTCGGCGGGGCGGCGGGCGCGCGCTGGAGAGGCCGATCGTGCGATTCCCCGGCCCGGAAGATGTGATGCAGGTCACATAAGATGAGGAGAGGGTGTGGAAATAACCGGGGACCCTCTCCCCGTTTAGACCTGTGTCCGAGCGAAACGGGGAACGGATCCCCGGATCGTGGAAGCCCAGAGCATCACCCAGACCACCAGACAAGGAGTGCGCCGTGCAGACCGCGACCGCAATCCCCACCGTGCGCAAGGCGCCCCGGCCCCGCGCCGACGCCCTGCGCAACCGGGAGCGGATCGTCATCGCCGCCCGCGAGATGTTCACCGAGTACGGCCCCGACGTGCCGCTCGATGAGATCGCCCGCCGGGCCGGCGTCGGCAACGCCACGGTGTACCGCAACTTCCCCGACCGTGACGCGCTCGTCCGTGAGGTCGTCTGCTCCGTGATGGACCGGACGTCGGAAGCGGCCGAACTCGCGCTCGCGGAGACCGGGGACGCCTTCGGGGCGCTGGAGAGGTTCGTGCACGCCTCCGCCGACGAGCGGGTCAGCGCGCTGTGCCCGATGGTCTCCAGCACCTTCGACAAGAACCACCCCGACCTGGAAGCGGCGCGCGAGCGCTGTGAGCAGCTCATCGAGCAGCTCATGGACCGCGCCAAGGCGGCCGGGCAGCTCCGCCCGGACGTGGGTGTCGGCGACGTGATGATCGCCGTGGCTCAGCTCAGCCGGCCCCCGTTCGGTACCGACTGCCTGGTCGGCGACCGCTTCGTCCACCGTCTTCTGCAGCTGTTCCTGGACGGACTGCGGGCCCCGGCCCGCTCCGCCCTGCCGGGTACGGCCGTGACCATGGAGGACCTCCGCCAGGCCTGAACGACCGAGAGCGACCGCACCGTCCCACGGGGGGCCGATCAGTTTCGGACCGAGCGCCGGTCCTTCATTGCGCGCACCCCTTGTTCCGCACCGACCACCGTCTGCGCTCCACCGATCCCTTTTTCCGTCATGAACGCCGGCCTTCCGGCCCGTGTCGCCGACCTTCCGTAACGAAGCACCGACTTTCCGTCACGCATTCACGAAGTCAAGAAGTGGGTACCCCCATGTCCGAAACAGCCGCCAAGGCTCCCGGCGCACCGGCGCAGTCCGGTGACGCCAACCGCTGGAAAGCGCTGGTCTTCATCGCGCTCGCCCAGCTGATGGTCGTCCTCGACGCCACCATCGTGAACATCGCACTGCCCTCCGCCCAGACCGACCTGGGCATCTCCGACGGCAACCGGCAGTGGGTCGTCACGGCCTACGCCCTCGCCTTCGGCGGTCTGCTGCTCTTCGGCGGCCGGATCGCCGACCTGTGGGGCCGCAAGAGGGCCTTCGTCATAGGCCTGACCGGCTTCGCCGCCGCCTCCGCGCTCGGCGGCGCGGCGACCAGCGGCGCGATGATGTTCGGCGCCCGCGCCCTGCAGGGCGTCTTCGGCGCCATGCTCGCGCCGGCCGCGCTCTCCCTGCTCGCCGTGATGTTCACGGACGCCAAGGAGCGTGCCAAGGCGTTCGGCATCTACGGCGCGATCGCCGGTGGCGGCGGCGCCGTCGGCTTCATCCTCGGCGGTGTGCTCACCGAGTACCTGGACTGGCGCTGGACGTTCTTCGTCAACATCCCGTTCGCCATCGTCGCGGCGCTCGGCGCGTACTTCGTCATCCGCGAGCCGGAGGGCGGCCGCAACCGCAACCCGCTCGACATCCCCGGCGTGCTCCTGTCCACCCTCGGCCTGGTCTCCCTGGTCTACGGCTTCACCCGCGCCGAGTCCGACGGCTGGGGCGACGCCACCACCATCGGCCTGTTCGTCGCCTCCGTGGTGCTGCTGGCCGCGTTCGTCGTCACCGAGACCCGGGTCAAGGCCCCGCTGCTGCCGCTGCGCGTGGTCCTCGACCGCAACCGCGGCGGTATCTACCTCTCCCTCGGTATCGCGATCATCGCGATGTTCGGCACGTTCCTCTTCCTGACCTACTACCTCCAGGTCATCAAGGGCTTCTCGCCGATCAAGACCGGCTTCGCGTTCCTGCCGATGATCGCGGGCATGATGGTCGGCTCCACCCAGATCGGCACCCGTCTGATGACCCGGGTCCCGGCCCGGGCGCTGATGGGCCCCGGCTTTTTGGTCGCCGCGGCCGGCATGCTGGTGATGACCCAGATGGAGATCGGCTCGTCGTACGCCTCGACGATCCTGCCGGCGATGCTGCTGCTCGGTCTCGGCATGGGTACGGCGTTCATGCCGGCCATGTCCCTGGCCACGTTCGGCGTCGAGCCCCGGGACGCCGGTGTCGCCTCCGCGATGGTCAACACCTCGCAGCAGGTGGGCGGCGCGATCGGCACCGCCCTGCTGAACACGATCGCCGCCTCCGCGACGACGTCGTACATCAAGGACCACATCGCCACCGCGACCTCCAAGTCGCAGCAGCAGCTGGTCCAGATGGAGGGCGCGGTGCACGGCTACGCCAACGCGATCTGGGTCGCCGTCGGCATGCTGGTGCTGGCCGCCGTGGTCGTGGTGACCTTCGTCAACGCCGGCAAGCCGGACACCACGACGGTGGCCTCGGGCGAGGGCGCGGAGGACGAGGTGGCGATCCCGGTGGTCGCCCACTGAGCCTCTGAGCCACCACCGGCCGACCGGGTACCCGCACGCGGGCCTGTCCTGAGCTCCTCAGCGGAGCCAGGGCAGGTCCGCGCCCGCTTCGTTGGGCTGCAGGCCCTCGGCGACGATCTGCATGATCTCGCCGAGGGTCTGCTGCTGTTCGGGGGTCAGCCGCTCGAACAGCGCCTGCCGTACGGCGGCCACATGGCCCGGCGCGGTACGGCGCAGTACCTCGGAGCCCTCGTCGGTCAGGACGGCGAACTGGCCCCGCTTGTCGGAGGGGCAGTCCTCCCGGCGCACCCAGCCGTTCTTCTCCAGGCGGGCGACGGCGTGCGAGAGCCGGGACCGGGTGATCTTCGCTCCCATGGCAAGCTCGGTCATCCGCAGCCGCCGCCCGGGCGCCTCGGCGAGTCCGACCAGCAGGCCGTAGTAGATGTGCGGCATCCCCGCGTCCCGCTGGAGCTGACGGTCCAGATGGTCCTCCAGCAGGGTCGTGGCGTGCAGATACGAGCGCCAGACGCGCTGTTCTTCGTCGCTGAGCCAGCGATCCCCGGCGGCGGTCGCGGAGGTGGGTGCCGTATTCATGTATCCCACTGTACGAGGCCTCTCCTTGAAGGTTAAACAAGTGGGGCGTATGGTGTTTCACGGAAAGCTTGAGAGTTAAAACATGGGGCCCTGGGGGTTCCCGTCCGTGGAGGGAGCCGCCGTCATGACCGCCGCCGCACAGGAGCGACCCGCCGCTTCCGGGGAGCGCATGCCCGCCCTCTATCTGAGCCACGGCGCGCCGCCGCTCGCCGACGACCCGGTCTGGCCCGGCGAACTGGCCGCCTGGAGCGCCGGTCTGCCCCGCCCCAAGGCGATCCTGATGGTCTCCGCTCACTGGGAGGAGGCCCCCCTCGCCCTCGGTGCCGTACAGACCGTCCCCCTCGTCTACGACTTCTGGGGCTTCCCCGAGCACTACTACCAGGTGCGGTACGCGGCCCCCGGCGCACCCGCGCTCGCCGAGTCCGTACGCAAGCTGCTGCGCGCCCCCGGCACCCCCGTGCAGGACATCCCGGACCGCGGGCTCGACCACGGCGCGTACGTGCCCCTGGTGGAGATGTTCCCGGCCGCGGACATCCCTGTCCTGCAGATTTCCATGCCCACCCTCGACCCGGTCCGGCTGATGGAGATCGGCCGCCGGCTCGCCCCGCTGCGCGACGAGGGCGTGCTGATCGTCGGCTCCGGCTTCTTCACCCACAACCTGGCCGCCCTGCGCCACACCGGGGCCGGGGTGCCGTCCTGGTCCTCGGAGTTCGACGACTGGGGGCACCGGGCCCTGGAGCACCGTGACTGGGACGTCCTGCTGGACTTCCTCGACAAGGCGCCGGCCGGCCGTTACGCACACCCGCGCACCGAGCACTTCGCCCCGCTCTTCGTCACCATGGGCGCGGCGGAGGCCGGCGGCGAGCTGGACGCGCAGAAGTCGGTGATCGACGGGTTCTGGATGGGGATGGCCAAGCGGTCCGTGCAGTTCGGCTAGAGCGGGCGTTCGTACCAGGCCACGTCCCAGTAGCGGCCGAACTTGCGGCCCACCTCGCGGTACGTGCCGACGTACCGGAAGCCGAAGCGCTCGTGCAGCCGGGTGGACGCCTCGTTCGGCTGGGCGATGCCCGCGTAGGCACGGTGCAGGTCCTCGCCGGCGAGCGCCTCGAAGAGGGCCTTGTAGAGAAGGGTGCCGATGCCGCGTCCGTCGGCGTCCGGGGCGACGTAGACCGTGGTCTCCACCGAGGTCCCGTAGGCGGGTTTCGCGCGGTAAGGGCTGGATGTGGCGTACCCGAGAATCTCCTGTGAGTCCGCCGGCGTGGCAACCATCAGGCGGTACGGGCCGTCTTCCGGGTGGGAGAGCAGCCATGCACGACGTTCTTCCGGCGTGAAGACCACCGTGTCGAATGTGATGGACGTCTCACGTACGTAGTGGTTGTAGAGGTTCGTGAGGGCTTCGAGGTCTCCCTCGACTCCCGGCCTGACCTGCACCTCTGTACGTTCTGGCGACATCACGCCCCCTCGGTCGGTCCGACAGGGTACTGCATGATCAGAAAAATCGGAGGGCGGCATGGGAATTCTGTCCGGATTCCAGTCGTTGTTTCCTTCGGATGCCGGGCACAAGACCAGAACGCCGGGAGTTCCAGAAGCGGACTCCGCAGCGCCGCCGGCCGAGCGCCGAGCATCCACCGGAAGACCGAGAAGAACCGGATAGGACCACCCCGCCCGCCCACCATCGCAAGGGAGCACCGCATGGCAACCCGTGCCGTCGCCCGTCGTCAGTCCGCCACCGGCGAGACGGCCGACTCGGCAAGCAGTGTTCGCCGCGTCCATGGCGGCGAGATCGCCGACCGCGATCTGGTCGGCATGTATCTCGACGAGATCGCGCGCACACCGCTCCTCGACGCCGCCAAGGAAGTCGAGCTGTCCCAGACCATTGAGGCGGGTGTGTTCGCGCGGCAGGTCCTCGACGGCGAGGAGGAGTCCGGGTCGGACGCCACCCGCGAGGAGCTGGAGGCGCTCGTCGCCGCCGGCGAGCGGGCGAAGGACGTCTTCATCCGCTCCAACCTCCGCCTGGTCGTGGCCGTCGCCCGACGCTACCCGCGCAGTGGCCTGCCCCTGCTGGACCTGGTCCAGGAGGGCAACGCCGGCCTGGTGCGTGCCGTCGAGAAGTTCGACTACCGCAAGGGCTTCAAGTTCTCCACGTACGCCACCTGGTGGATCCGCCAGGCGATCACCCGTTCCATCGCGGACCAGTCCCGGACCATCCGGCTCCCCGTCCACCTGGTGGAGGAGCTGGGCCGGATCCGCCGCGTCCAGCGCGAGTTCAACCGGGAGCACGGCCGCGACCCGGAGCCCGCCGAGATCGCCGCCGAGCTCGGCTCCAACGCCGAGCGCGTCATCGACGTCCTCGACTGGGCCCGTGACCCGGTGTCCCTGAACATGGCGGTGGACGACCAGGGCGAGACGCAGTTCGGCGACCTCCTCGAGGACACGTCGGCGGTCAGCCCCGAGCAGTCCGTCCTGACCCTGCTGCGCAGCGAGGAACTGGACGACCTGATCGGTCGCCTGGACCAGCGCACGGCCTCCATCATCAAGATGCGGTACGGCATCGATGACGGCCGCGAGCGCACGCTGACCGAGGTGGGCAAGGAGCACGGCCTGACCCGTGAGCGCATCCGTCAGATCGAGAAGCACGCGCTGCTGGAGCTGAAGAAGCTGGCCCGCAGCACGGGGTTCGAGCCGGCGGCGTAAGAGAGTCGGGGGCGGCTCGGCGCATGGGGCTCCCGCGTCTGCGGGAGCTCCCCGAGCCTCGCGGGTCCGCGGGGGCTCCCGGGTGTGTGCGGGCTCGCGAGCCTGGGGGCGCGCGTGGAGCCATTCACGCCGAGCGCGTGCGCCGGGTGGCGAAAGACGGCGCAAACATGGCGCGGTACCGCCGCTTCAAGGCTCCGCGTGTAGGGAACAACCAATCCGGGCCGGGGAGTTGAGGACCTGGCCGGAGCAGCCGGCTCAGGAGAACAGCGGGCTTCTCGCGGGGCAGCCCGCGACGATCTCTGACGACGACTTCCGACGACGACGTATGACGACCCCTCAGTGAGCCACGTCCCGACGCACCAATCCCCCCGGCGCCGGGACTTCCGCAGAGCCGGGCTTCGGCGCCCAACCCCCCCGGGTGCCGGAGCCCGGCTCCATTGTTCGGCGAGCACCCGGCGAGCATCCGGCGGACATTTGTCGGCTGTTGCGCGGCCACCCGGCTCGGCGCGGCCCGTCACGGCGCCGCGCGTTTGCCGGGTTCTGTCTCTTCCGCATGCTGGAACGGTGGCCCACCCCGTACCTGAACCACGGGGTGAACCACCGGATGGCAGATTCTGCCACAGCGGCATAGCCTGCCGAGGTGAGCACCCCCAGCACCACCGGCAACACCTCCCGACAGGATCCTCCCGGTGTCTCCCTGACGGAGCGGCGCAAGGCGGAGACCCGGATGGAGATCGCCCGGGCGGCCGCCGGCCTCTTCGTACGGCAGGGCCTGCGAGCCACCCGCGCCGAGGACATCGCACACGCCGCCGGCATCGCGCCCCGCACGTTCTACCGCTACTTCGCCACGAAGGAGGAGGCGGTCGCCCCGCTCTACGCGGCGGGCGCCCAGCGCTGGGCGGAGGCCGTACGGGCGGCCCCGGCGGCCCTCTCGGTCCCGGAGGCACTGGAACACGCCGTCCACCACACCCTGACCCCCGGCGTGGGCGTCTCCGCGGCGTCCTGGGAATGGGTGCGCACCCTGATCCACCTCGCCGACACCAGTCCGGCCCTGCGCAAGGTGTGGGCGGAGGTCTGCCAGTCCTCGGAAGACCTCCTGGCGACGATCCTGGCCGAGCGCACCGCACCCGACACCGCCGACAACGTTGCCCCCACCCCGCACCTCCGTTTCGCCTCGGCGGTGGCCGGCGCGGCGGTCCGAGTGGCGGTGGAGTCCTGGGCGGCGGGCACGGCGTCCCCGTCGGACGCGGAGGGACCGGCGGCCCTCGCGCTGCGGAACCTGGCGGATCTGCGCGGGTTCGCCTGGGGAGAGCAGACGTAGCGGATACGGCTGCTCAAGCCGGGCCGCGGGCAAACGCGCCTCCCCAGTGCCTGAAGGGCCGCCGGCGTCTGGAGGGCCGCCGACACCTGAAAGTGCTCCAGCGCCTGTAGGGCTTCGGGTGTCCAAAGGACCTGGGAGGCGTCCGGCCGCCCGCTCACGCGGCCCCGCCGGCCCGCACCAACCGACCCCCCAACTCCCTCGCACACTCCACGAGTTCCTGCGGCTCCCGCACCACGAACTCGCACCCCGCCATCACCAGCCGCACCGCGAGCCACTCCTTCGGATCCCCGGTGGTTCCTCGCACCACACACCACCCGCCCCCCTCGTCCACCGGCGTCCCCAGCCACCCCGGCACCCGGGCCCCCACCTCCTCCGCCGTCCCGGCGAAGGCGACCACGAACTCGTACGTCTCCTGCTGCCGTTGGATCGACCGCCGCAGATACTCCGCCGCACTCCCCGTCGGCAACTCCCGCGGAGCGAACCGCGCCCCGGTCGCGAACGGCTCGCTCACCCGGTCGACCCGGAACGTCCGCCAGTCGTCACGATCGACGTCGTATGCCACGAGGTACCACCGCCGCCCCGTCGACACCAGCCGGTACGGCTCGGCCTGCCGCCGCGTCTCGCTTCCGTCCGCCGCCCGGTAGGTGAACCGCAACCGCTCCCGCCCCGCAACCGCCGACGCCATCACGGTCAGCGTCTCCGGCGCGATGCTCGCCCCGTCCCCACTGGTCAGCGGCGTGGTCGCGGCCTGAAGCGTGGTCACCCGGTGCCGTAGCCGGGCCGGCAGCACCTGCTCCAGCTTCGCCAGCGCCCGTACGGACGCCTCGTCCACCCCCTCCAGGGCATGCCCCGCCCCGGCGCGCAGCCCGACCGCGATGGCCACCGCCTCCTCGTCGTCGAGGAGCAACGGCGGCATCGCCTTCCCGGCGACCAGCCGGTACCCGCCGTCGGCCCCCTTGCTGGCCTCCACCGGATACCCCAGTTCCCGTAGCCGGTCGATGTCCCGCCGCACGGTGCGCCGGGACACCCGGAGCCGGTCGGCCAGCTCACCGCCGGGCCATTCGCGGGGCGTCTGGAGCAGAGACAGCAGCTGGAGCAGTCGAGCCGGAGTGTCTGTCGTCATGCACCAGAGGATGCCTTACGACTAGGACAGGATCTGACCTACTCGCGACCTACGTTGGCGACATGACTTCCGTTGACGACAACGCCGCAAAGGGGCGCGGGGAACTGCGCACTCAACCACGACGAACCCGCAGGCAACCCGCCACAGCGACCCCGACGGCGCTCGAAACGTCGGCCACTCCCGGCGCACCGCACCGCTGGCTGGCCCTGGCCATCGTCATGACCGCCGCCTTCATGGACCTGGTCGACGTCACGATCGTCAATATCGCCATCCCCTCCATCCAGCGGACCGCCCACGCCTCCTTCAGCCAGATCCAGTGGATAACCGCCGGCTACGCCCTCGCCTTCGCGGCCGGCCTGATCACCGGAGGCCGCCTCGGCGATATTCACGGCCGCAAACGGATCTTCCTCCTCGGTGTCGGCGGCTTCACCCTCGCCTCGGCCCTGTGCGGCTTCGCCGCCAACCCGGAGATGCTGGTGGCCGCCCGCATCCTGCAGGGCGGCATGGCCGCCATGATGGTCCCGCAGGTCCTCTCCATCGTGCACGCCACCTTCCCCGCGCACGAGCGCGGCAAGGTCTTCGGCCTGTTCGGCGCGATCGTCGGGCTGGGCGCGGTCTCCGGCCCGCTGCTCGGCGCCCTTCTGACGGAGTGGAACGTCCTCGGCCTCGAATGGCGCCCGATCTTCCTCATCAACCTCCCGGTCGGCATCGCGGCCCTGCTCCTCGGTCGCCGTTACATCAGCGAATCCAAGGCCCCGCACGCCCTGAAGCTCGACCTCGTCGGTGTCGCCCTGGTCACCCTCGGCCTGCTGATGCTGCTCTACCCGCTGACCCGCGGCCGCGAGCTGGGCTGGCCGCTGTGGGGGTACGCGTCGATGGCGGGGGCGCTCGTCGTCTTCGGTGCGCTGGTGGCGTACGAACGCCGCAAGGCAGCCCGCGACGGTTCCCCGCTCATCGAACCGTCCCTGTTCAGGGTGAAGAGCTTCGCCGCCGGCATCGCCGTGCAGACCGTCTTCGGTGTCGCGCTCGGCATCTTCTTCCTGGTCTGGACGCTGTACATGCAGAACGGCCTCGGCTGGAGCCCGCTGCACGCGGGTCTGACCGGGGTGCCGTTCTCGATCGCCGTCTCCGTGGCGGCCGGCCTGTCCGTGCAGAAACTGGTCCCGCGCTTCGGCCGCAAGGTGCTCCAGGCGGGCGCCCTGGTGATGGGCCTGGGCGTCCTGCTCTACATCTGGGAGTCCGATCGCTACGGCCTCGCCATCGCCTCCTGGCAGATGGCCCTCCCGCTGGTCGTGATGGGTGTGGGCATGGGCCTGATCGTCGCCCCGCTGACCGACGCGGTGCTGTCGGAGGTGCCGCGCGAGCACGCCGGTTCCGCCTCCGGCCTGATCAACACCGTGCAGCAGATGGGCAACGCGCTCGGCCTCGGCCTGGTCTCGGTCGTCTTCTTCGGTGTCATCGACGACCGCCTGACCCCGGACCGGCTCGGCCCGGCGTTCGTGCACGCCTTCCAGCACGCACTGCTCTGGGTGGCCGCCGTCATGGCCGTGATGTTCCTGCTGATGTCCGCCCTGCCGAAGCACCCGGCGCAGCACGTGGAGGGCGGCGGCGCGCAGGAGGCTCTCCCGGCGCAACCGGAGGACGAGCCCGCGCTCGTCCCCTGAGCACGCCTCCCGAGCGCGCCCCTGAGCACGCCCCTGGCGAAGAGCCCGGCCACCTCTTGGCGCCGGGCCCTTCCGCATGCGCGAAGGAGTCTTCCGTGCTCCTCTCCCGCCCCTCCGGACGGCACGGAAGTCCGGCCATGCCCGGTTGAAGCCCGAACCTGTTTACTTTCCGGAAATCCGGGCGTAGCCTCCAGCGAAACCACAAGTTCGGGCACGAGTCGGACGTAGTCGGACACGCGCCGGACACCAGTCGGACGTATCTTGGAGCGGAGGCGCAGGGCATGTACGCACCGGAGCGGCAGCAGGAGATCCTCCGGCTTGCCCGTGACGGCGGCCGGGTGGACGTCGTGTCGCTCGCCGAGGAGTTCCAGGTCACCGCGGAAACGATCCGCCGCGACCTGAAGGCCCTCGACCGCGCCGGCCTGGTCCGCCGGGTGCACGGCGGTGCCATCCCGGCCGGCCGCCTCGACTTCGAGCCGGACCTCGCCGAACGCGAGTCCACCTCCGCCGACGAGAAGGACCGCATCGCCAAGGCCGCCGTCTCGGAACTGCCGACCGAGGGCACCCTGATCCTCGACGCCGGCACGACGGTCGCCCGCCTCGCCGGGGCCATCCCGCTGGAGGCGTCCCTCACCGTCGTCACGCACAGCCTGCCGATCGCGGCCCGCCTCGCCGACCACCCGGGTATCCAGCTCCACCTGGTCGGGGGGCGCGTACGGCACCGCACGCGCGCCGCCGTGGACGCCTGGGCGCTGCGTGCGTACAGCGAGATCCGGGCGGACGTCCTCTTCGTCGCCGCCAACGGCTTCTCCGCCGAACAGGGCCTGACCACCCCCGACCTCGCCGAGGCCGCGGTCAAGCGGGCGGCCGTCGCCGCGGCCCGCCGGGTGGTCCTGCTCGCCGACTCCGCCAAGCACGGCCAGGAGCACTTCGCCCGCTTCGGCGACCTGAGCGACGTGGACCTGCTGATCACCGACAGCGGGCTGAGCCCCGAGGACGCCGCCGCCATCGAGCGCGGCGGCACGGAAGTAGTACGAGCATGAGCACCACGGACAGCGTGAACGCGACGAACGGCACGACCGGTACGACCATGATCCTCACCGTCACCCCCAACCCCTCCCTCGACCGCACCTACGAGGTGCCCTCCCTGGAGCGCGGCGAGGTCATCCGCGCCACCGGCGAACGCATGGACCCCGGCGGCAAGGGCGTGAACGTCTCCCGCGCCGTCGCGGCCGCCGGCCGGCGCACGGTCGCCGTGCTGCCCCTGGGTGGTGCGCCCGGCGCGCTCGTCGCCGACCTGCTCGACGCGCAGGGCATCGAGGTCGCGCCGGTCCCGGTCGCCGGAGCCACCCGCTCGAACATCGCTCTCGCGGAGTCCGACGGGGTGCTCACCAAGATCAACGCGCCGGGTCCGGAACTCTCGCGGGCGGAGCAGGAGCTGCTCCTGGAGACGGTGCGCGAGCAGTCCCGTGACGCGGACTGGATCGCGTGCTGCGGGAGCCTGCCGCGAGGGCTCGCGCCGTCCTGGTACGCCGATGTGGTCGCCCGAGCGCACGCCGGGGGCGCGCGCATCGCGCTGGACACCTCGGGACGTGCGCTGCTGGAAGCGTTGCGCGAGCGCCCGGACGTGGTGAAGCCGAACGCCGAGGAGCTCGCGGAGGCCGTCGGGCGCCCCCTGGCGACGGTGGGCGACGCGCTGAAGGCGGCCGAGGAGCTGCGCGGCATGGGCGCACGCGCCGTCCTCGCGAGCCTGGGAGCCGACGGCCAGCTCCTCGTGGAGGACGCCGGCGCCTGGTTCGCGAGCGCCCGCGTGGACACCGTCCGCAGCAACGTCGGCGCCGGCGACTCCTCCCTCGCCGGATTCCTCATCGCCGGCGGCAGCGGTCCCAAGGCCCTCGCCTCCGCCGTCGCCCACGGCGCCGCCGCCGTCCAGTTGCCCGGCAGCGTGATGCCCACCCCCGCCGACCTGGACCCCACGGCGGTGACCGTCACCGACCGCGTCCCCGTCGACCGCGAACTTACGGAGCCGGTGTCATGAACGCTCGTACGACCCTGCACGCGACCGCGCTCCTCCCCGGCGCCGCCCGCCGACAACCGGCCCAGGAGCGGCGAGGTTCCTCCTCTTTACTCGCCGCACCGACGGGCCGACGGGGCACCCTGAGCCGCCCCGGCGTCCCCGGGAGGCGGGGCTTCCCCGGCCCCTCCTCCCACCCCGCCCCCCACGGCACCCCCGTCCCCGAAACCGCCCACCCCACACCCCGGGCGATACGCGTGCATAGGAGCCCGCGATGAGCGACATGATCACCGCGGACCTGGTCGATCTCGACCTGTCCGCCGACACCAAAGAAGCGGCGGCGCGCGCCCTCGCCGAGCGCATGGTGGCCCTGGGCCGGGTGACCGACCTGGAGGGCTTCCTCGCCGACGTGGCCGCCCGCGAGGCCCAGATGCCGACCGGCCTCGACGGCGGCATCGGCATCCCGCACTGCCGCAGCGCCCACGTCACCGAGCCGACGCTCGCCTTCGGGCGCAGCGCCGCCGGCATCGACTTCGGCGCGGCGGACGGCCCCGCCGACCTCGTCTTCCTGATCGCGGCCCCCGCCGGCGCCGACGACGCCCACCTCACGATCCTCTCCTCACTGGCCCGCCAGCTGATGAACAGCGAGTTCACCGACGCGCTGCGGTCGGCGGGCGACGCGGAGACGGCTGCGGCACTGATCCGGGGGGACAAGGCGCCCACGAACGGCGCGGAGGCCGCGGACGCCGGTGACACGGGCGTCGGCGCGGGCACGAAGGGCACCGCGAGCGCCGCTGAGGGCGCCGTGAGCGCCTCCCAGAGCACCGCTGCGACGCCGGCGGCGGCCTCCGCCGGCGCCGCAGCGGCAAACACGGCACAGGCGCCCACCCCGGGCTCCGGCGCGGAGGCGACTGCCGAGCGCCCCTTCCGTATCGTCGCCGTCACCTCCTGCCCCACGGGTATCGCGCACACCTACATGGCGGCCGAGTCCCTGGAGAACGCGGGCCGCGAGGCGGGCGTCGAACTCGTCGTCGAGACGCAGGGCTCGGCCGGCTTCACCCGGCTCGATCCCGAGGTCATCGCGGCCGCGGACGGCGTGATCTTCGCGCACGACGTGCCCGTGCGCGACAAGGACCGCTTCGCCGGCAAGCCGACCGTCGACGTCGGCGTGAAGGCGGGCATCAACCGCCCCGCCGAGCTGATCGGCGAGGTGCGCGCCAGGGCCGAACGCGGAGAAGTCACCTCCGGATCGGCGCCCACCCCGGTCGAGCGGGCCGGCGACGAGTCCGAGGGCTACGGCACCAAGCTGCGCAAGTGGCTGATGTCCGGCGTGAGTTACATGGTTCCGTTCGTCGCGGCCGGCGGTCTCCTGATCGCCCTCGGCTTCGCGATCGGCGGCTACGAGATCAAGTCCGCGCCCTCGGTCATGACCCACTTCGTGTGGACCCAGAGCGACAGCTGGGCCGCCCTGCTCTTCCAGATCGGCGCCGTGGCCTTCGGCTTCCTGGTCCCGGTACTGGCCGGGTACATCGCCTACGGCATGGCGGACCGGCCGGGTCTGGTGCCCGGCTTCGTCGGCGGCATGATCGCGTCCACCATCAACGCGGGCTTCCTCGGCGGCCTGGTCGCCGGTCTGATCGCCGGTGGTGTGGTGCTGGCGATCCAGAAGGTGAAGATCCCGGCGGCGGTCCGCGGGATCATGCCGGTGGTGGTGATCCCGCTGATCTCCTCCGCGATCGTCGGGTTCCTGATGTTCGTCGTCATCGGCAAGCCCATCGCCTCCGCACAGAAGGGCATGACCGACTGGCTGAACGGCCTCAGCGGCTCCAACGCCGTCCTGCTGGGCGCCCTGCTCGGCCTGATGATGTGCTTCGACCTCGGCGGTCCGGTCAACAAGGTCGCGTACACCTTCGCCACCGCGGGTATCGCGGTCTCCAACCCCAGCGACTCCGCGATGAAGATCATGGCGGCGGTCATGGCGGCCGGCATGGTCCCGCCCCTGGCGATGGCCCTGGCCACCACCGTGCGCGGCAAGCTCTTCACCGAGACCGAACGCGAGAACGGCAAGGCCGCCTGGGTCCTGGGCGCCTCCTTCATCTCCGAGGGCGCGATCCCGTTCGCGGCCGCCGACCCGCTGCGTGTCATCCCCTCCTCGATGGTCGGCGGCGCGATCACCGGCGCCCTGTCGATGGTCTTCGGCGCCACCCTGCGCGCACCGCACGGCGGCATCTTCGTGGTCCCGCTGATCGGCAACCCGTTCCTCTACCTGATCGCCATCGCCGCCGGTGTCTGTGTCACCACGACCCTGGTAGTCATCCTCAAGGGCCTGCGCAAGCCGGCCCCGCAGACCCCGGCGGGCGGCTCCGCGGCCGGCCCGGCCGCCACCACGAAGGAGACCAAGCAGCCCGTCGCGGCCTGATCACCCGCACCCTCTTGTCCCTTTGATTCGCTGTGAGTTGTTCACGGCACCTGCGAGATACGTCACGGTCCGGGGCCAAAGTCCCGGACCGTGGTGTGTACTGGGACGCATGTCTGAGCACGTCGCGCCCCTCCAGCTGATCGGAGTGACCGCCCTCGCTCTGGCGACCGTCGCCTGGGTGGTCGTCCTGATGCGCGTGCTGCGTCACACCCGCCGCGAGGCCACCGCCTGGCACCCGGGCCGCTTCCTCCCCGGCCACCCGCACCAGCTCCAGGCCGGCCCGCCACGCGAGTCCGTGGAACTCACCCCGGCCGAACAGGACGCCTTCGCCGGCCTGGTACGCCGACTTGGCGGCCGCTGAGGCACGCTGGGCCGGTGCGCCCGGCTCAAGGCCGCCGCGCCGCCCGTCGCTCCATGGCCGCCCGGGCCGCGTCCTCCGACGGATACACCTCGCACATGTGCCGGCCGTCCGGCGTCGCCGTGTGCTCGACCTCCCACAGCGACAGCTCCCGGCCGTCGCTCAGCAGGAACGCGTGCTCGTAGAGCGAGAAACTCAGTGCGGTCCGGCCCGCCCGCCCCGGTCGTCCGAACGCCTGGGTGATCTGGTGCGCGAACGCCGTCGCCAGCACCTGAGCCGTCTCCGTGTCCGGCCGGTCGGGGTTCTCCGCACGGCGCAGAAGCCGGCGCGCATGGTCCGCGGAGTCGTCCGGTACGTACATGTGCCGGGGTTCGGGGACGGCCGCCAGCGTCATCAGCACCGGCAGTTCGAAGTCCGGGGCGTCCGGCGGCAGCGGCAGCCGCGCCGTCGCGGCCCGCAGCTCCTCCTCATCGACGTACACCTCGGCCTGCGGGGCGCTGCCCGGCGCGGTGTTGTGCACGAGCTCCCACAGAGTGACCGCCGAGCCGTCGGCGAGCAGCCAGGTGTGCCGGTAGGTCTCCCGGTGCAGCCCCGCGCTGTGGTGCGCGGAGTGCAGCGAACTGTCGTGCGCCAGCGCGCAGTCCAGCTGCCTTACCGCCTCGTCGGGCAGTTCGAAGGAGTTCAGGGCACGGCCCAGGAGCCGCGCGAGATGCTCCTCCGGAGACTCGGGCGACTCGGCTGGTTCGTACGCTGCCGTCTCGTACGGAACGCTCAAGGTTTCTCCCGGCGTTGCTGCATGTCACCTTGTGGGTGCATACCGTAGCCCCTCGATCGGACATCATGTCCGGGAACCGAGAAAACGTACGCCGGGAAAACACGCGGGCCGCGCGAAAAGTTCCCGCGCGGCCCGACGATCTGTCAAAACCAGCCGGTCAGGCGGCGTTTCCGGCAGTCCACTCGCTCCACGACAGGTTCCACCCGTTGAGCCCGTTGTCCGGCTGCACGGTCTTGTCGGGGGAGTTCTTCACGATCACGACGTCACCGATGAGGGAGTTGTCGTAGAACCACTTGGCCGTCGTGTCGCCCTGCGCGCCCTGCGCGTCCGCGAGCCCCACACAGCCGTGACTGGTGCCCTCGCGCCCGAACGGCGGGTTGCCCTTGTTGTACCAGTAGTTGCCGTGGATGAACGTCCCCGACTGCGTCAGCCGCATTGCGTGCGGCACGTCCGGGATGTCGTACTCCCCGCCCAGGCCGACCGTCTGGCTGTTCATCCGGGTCTGGGTGAACTTCTCGGAGATCACCATCTGCCCGTTGTACGTCGTGTGCTCCGGGCTGCCCGTCGACACCGGCACTGACTTGAGCGTCTTGCCGTCCCGGACCACCGTCATGGTCTGCGTGTTCGCGTCGACCGTGGAGACCTGCGAACGCCCGACGGTGAAGGTCACCGTCTTCTTCTGTACCCCGTAGACGCCGTTCGCGCCCTCGACCCCGTCCAGGTCGATCTTCATCGTGACCTTGGAGCCGGCCTTCCAGTAATCCTGCGGCCGGAAGTCCAGCCGCTGCGAGCCGAACCAGTGCCCCACCACCTGCTGGCCGCTGCTGGACGTGACCGTGATGTGCGACTGCACGGCCTTCTTGTCGCTGATGACCTTGTCGAAGTCGAACGAGACCGGCATCCCCACACCGACCGTCGTCCCGTTGTCCGGCGTGTACGTCCCGATGTAGCTGTTCGCCGAATTGACGGTGGTGAAGATGGAGTTGGCCGCCGCCGTGAGCCCCTTCGAGTCCTTTGCGGTCGCCGATATCTCGTACTTCGTGCCGCGCTCCAGCTGCTCCTTCGGCTTCCAGGCGCTGCCGTCCGCCGAGAGGGTGCCATCCACGGCCTGCCCCGACCCTGCCACGGTCATCTTCACGACGGTCAGCTTGCCGTCGCTGACCTGCACGCCGGTCGAGTTGATGGACGCGCCGGTCGAACCGTCCTTCGCCGAGATGACGATCTTCGCGGTCGACGTCTTGGCGGCGCTGTCCTGCCCGCCCTTGCTGTCGTCGCTCTTGGCGCTGGCGTTGCCGCCGCAGGCGGTCAGGGTGAGGGCGCCGACCATCAGGGCGGCACAGGCCCCCAGTGCGCGCCGCGCTGCAATGTCCGGCGTTGTCACGGGCTGCTCCATTTCTTGTGATGTGCGTGATCCGCTCCAGTGCGTGGAGAGAGAGGGCGCCGACGAGGGTTCGGGTTCCACCGGGCGGCCGTGAACGCCATCACGTGACAGAACCGGGACAATCAGCGAGGACGCGCGACAGTCGGGGCGCGCCCCCGCCACTGTCACCGCGCCCCGTACAACTCCCCGTACGACGGCCACACTCCGCCCGGCCCGGCCACGGACTCGGCGGCGCGCACGGCGCGCACGACGGCGCGCGTCACCAGGTCCGCGCCGGCCGCGAGAATCTCGTTGAGCGCGAGCGGGCTCGCGTCGAGCGGGCGCGCACCCGTCGCCAGCGCGAACACCGTGTCCCCGTCGTGCAGCAGATGCACCGGCCGCACGGCGCGCGCGATCCCGTCGTGCGCCGTCCCGGCCAGCTTCTGCGCCTGCGCCTTGGAGAGGTCGGCGTCGGTCGCCACCACCGCGAGTGTGGTGTTGAGCGGCGGGAGCCCGTTGTCGGCGGCGGCCTCGGCCAGCCGCCGGCGCGCGGCGTCGTGCACCCGCTCCTCGGGGTACTCCACGCGCCCCTGGAACAACTCCCCGTACAGCACGCCCGTCTCGGGATCCATCACCGCGCCGGCGGCATTGGCCACCACCAGCGCGGCCACCGTGATCCCCGACTCCAGCACCGCACTCGCGCTGCCCACCCCGCCCTTCAGCGCCCCGGCCACGGCGCCCGTACCGGCCCCCACGCACCCCTCCCGCACCGGCGCCCCGGACGCGCTCGCCGCGGCCTCCTCGATCGCCGCGCGCCCCATGGCCGCGTCCGGCCGGGCCCGGAAGTCCCCGCCCCGCCCCAGGTCGAAGACGCAGGCGGCGGGCACCACCGGCACGACGTGCGCCGGATCCGCTCCCACCCGCACCCCGCGCCCCCGCTCCTCCAGCCAGGCCATCACCCCGGACGCCGCGTCGAGCCCGTAGGCGCTGCCGCCCGCGAGCACGATCGCCTCCACCCGCTGCACCAGATTGCGCGGGTCGAGCGCGTCCGTCTCCTTGGTACCCGGACCGCCACCGCGCACGTCCACCGCGGCGACCGCGCCGCCCTCGGGAGCAAGTACCACCGTGGTGCCGGTGAGCCAGCCGTCGCCGCTGCGCGACGCGTGTCCCACCCGCAGCCCGGCCACGTCCGTCAATGCGTCAACTGTCATGACGGCCAGTCTGGCCCAGACCGCCCCGCTTCCGGAGTGTCAGGCGGCGCCCGCGGTCGCCTTCGCCGGGCGCTCCCGACCGACCATGCGCGCCGTCAGGGTTGTCCCGGTCGCCACCGCCAGCGCGCACACCAGGCCCGCCGCCGGCACCGCCCGGTCGCCCAGGAAGGTGCAGCAGATCACCAGCAGCGCCGTCACCGGCAGCACCAGTTGCTGGGCGATGCCGACCTTGAAGTACCGCGAGTGCAGCGCCCACACGGTCAGCAGGTACAGCGCCGTCGGCAGGGTCACGGCCGCCGAGGCCGCCGGCGTCGAGATGTGCGCCGTGCCGACCGCCTGCTCCACGGCCACCTCCAGGCCCGCGCCGATCGAGGCCGCCGACGCGAAGATCAGGTAGTGGCCGTAACCCCACAGGAACGATTGCCTGTTGGAGCGCAGATGGCCGTGGATCGGCACCACGAAGTAGATCCACCACGCGGAGAAGACGATCAGCAGACCGCCCGCGGCGATCGGCAGCAGCTCGCCCAGCGCGTCATGCTCGGCCACGGCCGACTTCACGGCGACGGTCGCCGCCGCGACCGTCTCCCCGAGCACGATGATCGTGAACAGCCCGTAGCGCTCCGCGATGTGGTGCGGATGCCACGAGGTCGCACAGGCCTTCTCCGCGTACAGCGGCACACACATCTCGACGACCGCCATCACCAGGAACACCCAGGCGCGCGCGTGCTCCGGCAGCAGCACCAGGCCCGTCCAGCCGACCTGGCACAGCAGCACGCCGCCCGCGTACCGGAGCGCCATCGTTCTCTCCGCGCCCTCCGCCGATCGTGCGGCTCTCAGCCACTGCGCGGCCATCGCCAGCCGCATGATCACGTAGCCCAGCCAGACCGCCATGTACTCGTGGTCCGCGAAGCCCCGCGAGATGCCGGCCGCCAGCACCAGCACGCCGGCGATCTGGATCAGGGTGACGACCCGGTAGAGCGCGTCGTCGTTGTCGTACGCCGAGGAGAACCAGGTGAAGTTCATCCACGCCCACCAGATGGCGAAGAACAGCATCGCGTAGTTGAGGATGCCCATGCCGGGATGGCCCTCCGCGACGGCGTGCACCAGCTCCCCACCCGCCTGTGCGATGGCCACCACGAAACACAGGTCGAAGAAGAGCTCGAGCGGGGAGGCGACGCGGTGGGCTTCGTCGCGCCCGCGCGCGGTGAGCCGGCGCAGCGGCCGGAGGTGCTGGGGCGCGCCCTGGGAAGCGGGCGCCGGAGCGGAACTCGACGTCATGCGTCCAGCACAGCAGAAAAGGACACCGAAAGCTTGTGAACGAGTTCACGAGCGGAGGGAGGTGAGCCGGGGACGAGAGGTGGTGAGCCAGAGATGAGAAGGGCGCGGGCCCAGGGTCGGCGGCCGCCACGGCCGGGCCGGGAACGGACGGACCGTACTCTTGAGGCATGAGCACCGCCGCACCCGAGCCCGAGCCGCGCGACCCGAAGGCCGCGCTGATCTTCGACGACCCGCTGGACCGGCAGTCGTCGGACGACACGGACGGCGGCTGGGGCGAGCGGCCGGAAGGGGACTCCGCGGCCGACCTCAAGCGCTTCCTCGACGAGAAGCCGCCCCACCACCTCTGAGCCGTCCGCGCCATCGCACGGACCCACCACCGCCGAGCGGCCCGCGCCGTGGCCCGGACCGCGCGCGGCAGTTTCGCTAGCGTCCGTTGTGCCCGGACCCGCGCTGCGCGATCAGGGCGTCGCGGATCTCCTTCAGCACCTCCAGCTCGGTCACCTCGACGACCTCGCGCGTGCCCTCCTTCGCCCTCCTGCGGGCCTCCAGCCGGGCCAGGTACTTCGCCATCGGCAGGACCATCAGGAAGTACACGACCGCCGCGGTGATCACGAAGCTCAGCGTGGCCCCGAGGACGGAGCCCCACATGATCCGGATGCCGCTCTTCACCGTGCCGTCCGGGTTCAACGCGCACGGGTCCTTCAGGCACGAGCTGTAGCTGTCGAGGTTCTGCGTGCCGATCGAGCCGACCAGCGGATTGATGAGTCCCTTCACTACCGAGTTGACTATGTTCGTGAAGGCGGCGCCGATGACCACCGCGACTGCCAGATCGACGACGTTGCCGCGCATCAGGAAGGCCTTGAAGCCCTGCCATATGCCCGGATCCTGCTTCTCGCTCACCTCGGGAACTCTCCTCGCGTGTACGGGGTGTGGAACAAAGCGCTCCGCAACCTACGTCACGATGCGGCCATCGTGCCCAATCCGGCAGGTCGAACGAGCGACTTGACAGGATTCGGCCAAGAAATTTCCCCAGGCTGTTCAGCACACCGTCACCGCCAGCCGTGCCGTGGCGCTCGCGCCGACCAGCTGTGCCGCGACGGCACGCGGAACCGAGAGCACCACCAGCGCCCCGCTCTCCGAGGTCCCCTCGACCGGCTCCGGCAGCTCCTTCACACGCACCCCGCGCGCGATCACCCGGGCCTCCCCGCCCGTCGCGGGATCCCCGGCGGCGATGACGTCCACCCGGTCGCCCGGGCGCAGCAGAAGGACCGTGGCGGCGTCGGCGATCCGCACCGGCGCCGTCACCATGTCCACGGGCGGGGCGTGCCGCCGTACCGGCTGGGTGACCGGATGCTTCCGGGGCCGCTCGGCACGCAGGGGATCCGTGGCGGCGCGGGGCCCGGCCGCGACGAGCGCCGTCGCCGTGACCGCCAGGCCGGCCGCGAGGGCCCGCCTGCGGTGCCGCAGCAATCGCCCCAGCCGGTGGCTCCCGCCGCGTACGCGCACCGGGTCGAAGTGCGGGACCTCGCAGGTGGCGGGGGCGTCCGTGCCCAACGGGCGCGGGACGCGAAGGGGAGGAGGGAAGACGGGGGAGGAGGCTGGGGGAACGGACATGTGGATCACCACCTGCGACGAGGAATCGGCTTGCGAGGCCACGATGAGGCCTCGCGCCGAAACGCGTCGGAGCCCGTGTGCTACCCACGGGTTGTGGACAACTCCGCCACCCGAACGAGGAGTTCCGCCCGTTTTCCACAGCAGCCTGGCGGCTCGGTGACCGCCCTGGCGCCCGTGCTACGGCAGCGGGAACCCCGGGTCCATCCCGCCGAGCGCGTTCGTGCACAGGCAGTCCCGTGCCGCGTTCTCCGGCAGGGCCGCCACCGCGTCGAACAGCACGCCCCGCAGCCGGTCCACGTTCGCCGCGAACACCTGCAGCACCTCGTCGTGCGAGACGCCCTCACCGGTCTCGGCGCCCGCGTCCAGGTCGGTGACCAGCGTCAACGACGTGTAGCAGAGCTCCAGTTCGCGGGCGAGCGCCGCCTCCGGATGACCGGTCATGCCCACCACGGACCAGCCCTGCGCCTGGTGCCACAGCGACTCGGCGCGGGTAGAGAAGCGCGGTCCCTCGATCACGACCAGCGTGCCCCGGTCCACCGGCTCCCAGTCCCGGCCGCGAGCCGCCTTGAGCGCCGCGGCCCGCCCGGTGGGGCAGTAGGGGTCGGCCAGGGACACGTGCACCACGTTCGGCACGGTGCCGTCGGGCAGCGGCAGCCCGTCGAAGTACGACTGGGCCCGGGACTTCGTACGGTCCACCAGCTGGTCCGGCACGAGGAGCGTGCCCGGCCCGTACTCGGGGCGCAGACCGCCCACCGCGCACGGGCCCAGCACCTGGCGCACGCCGACGGAGCGCAGCGCCCAAAGGTTGGCCCGGTAGTTGATGCGGTGCGGCGGCAGATGGTGGCCGCGTCCGTGTCGGGGCAGGAAGGCGACCCGGCGGCCGGCGATCTCGCCGAGGAAGAGGGAGTCGCTGGGCGGCCCGTAGGGCGTGTCGACCTGGACCTCGGTCACGTCGTCGAGGAAGGAGTAGAAGCCGGAGCCGCCGATTACGCCGATCTCTGCGTTCACCATGCCCAGCACACTAGCTGGCCGCCGCGGCACGCCGGACCCGGTGTCCGGGAACACCTCGGACCCCGCCGTCGCACGACAGCGGGGTCCGGGAGGAGGAGTCTCAGGCGGCAGAGCTGCTGGCGGAGCCCGAGGACGACGTCGAGCCCGAGGACGACGTCGAGGACGACGACTTCGAGTCGGACGACGTGCTCGACGAGCCGGAGCTCGACGGCTTCGACGCGGGGCTGCTGCTCGACGAGGAGCCGCGGCTGTCGTTGCGGTAGAAACCCGAGCCCTTGAAGACAATGCCGACGGCGGAGAACACCTTCTTCAGGCGGCCACCGCAGTTGGGGCACTCGGTCAGGGCGTCGTCGGTGAACTTCTGCACCGCCTCGAGGCCCTCGCCGCACTCGGTGCACTGGTACTGGTAGGTCGGCACTGTCTTCCTCCTGGCACTCTCACTCATTGAGTGCTAACGACGGTCCATAGTGACGTATTCCCGAGGATCAGTCCACCGTCACCGGCACGCGGTGACCGACGCCACGTGCGACCGTACGGTTCCGGGGCCGGGTGACGAGCCGCGAGCGCAGCGCCAGAAGGGTCACCAGGGCGAGCACCGTGCCCGCCATCGGCACCAGGAACCCGGCGCCGCCCCACAGGCGGTCCTCCAGCTGTCCGGCGACCGTGACCGCGGCCGCCTGGCCGAGCGCCACCGCGCCGGTCAGCCAGGTGAACGCCTCTGTGCGGGCGCCCGCCGGGACCAGGCCCTCGACCAGCGTGTAGCCGGTGATCAGCGCGGGCGCGATGCACATGCCGACCAGCAGACCGAGGCCCGCCAGGACGAGCACGGAATGGGAGGTCCACAGCGCCGACGCGGTCAGCGCCAGCGCCGCGTAACCGACGACCAGGCGCCGGTGCGGGGCGGCCTTCCAGACGATCGCGCCGCAGACGACGCCCGAGAGCATGTTGCCCGCGGCGAACGTGCCGTACAGGACGCCGTTCAGGCCGGGCTCGCCGATCGACTCGGTGAACGCGGCGAGCGAGACCTGCATGCCGCCGAAGACGGACCCGATGCCGAGGAAGACGACGACCAGCACCCGCACGCCGGGGACGCGGAGCGCGGAGACATGCTGCACGCGTGCGTGGCCGGTGCCGGCCACCCGCGGCTGGGTGCTGTTCTGCGCGGCGAAGAGGAGACCGCCGACCAGGGTCAGCGCGGCCTCCGTGACCAGGCCGGCGGCCGGGGCCACGGTGGTGCACAGGGCGGTCGCGAGCAGCGGGCCGAAGACGAAGGTGAGCTCGTCCGTGACGGACTCGAAGGCGGCCGCGGTGGACATGAGGGGCGAGTCCTGGAGCTTCACGCCCCAGCGGGCGCGCACCATGGGGCCGACCTGTGGCACCGAGGCCCCGGTCGGCACGGCCGCCACGAACACCGCCCACAAGGGCGCGTGCGCCAGCGCGAGCGCTGTGAAGGCGAGCCCCGACAGCGTGTGGACCAGTACTCCGGGGATCAGCACCGCGCGCTGCCCGTAACGGTCGGCGAGGCGGCCGCTGTAGGGGGCGAACAGTGCCATGGAGACACCGGTGACCGCCGCGGCGGCGCCCGCGGCGCCGTACGAGCCGGTGGTGTGCTGCACGAGCAGCACGATCGAGATGGTGAGCATCGCGAACGGCTGGCGCGCCGCGAAACCGGGGAGCAGGAACGTCCAGGCGCCGCGGGTGCGCAGCAGCTGTCCGTATCCCGGGCGGGGCGGCGTCGCCGAGTTCTCCGACGGCTCGGTGGTGACCGTGGATTCCACGGCCCGTGCCTTTCTGCCGCCTGGTAGCGCGCCCGTGCGGGGGCGCCGAGAGCTGTCCTCTTGCGCGGAACTGCGGTAGATACCGGTGTCCACTGCGAAGAGCGATCCGGCCGCCATACGGTCGCGCCAGCTCTGCGTCAGGCAGAGTTGGTTCGATCAGGGTGCTTTCATCCTACAGGGCTCGACGCCTCGCACACCTGTGAAAACGGGCACCACCGGGGGCGTTCACCTGGGATTGGTCGGGGTGTGAACCGCCCGAAACGCACCCTTAACACGCGCCTCACGCGCTTCGCGCGCCCCGCGACCGCGGCCGCAGCCGTTGCGCGCGCCCGCGCCCGCTGCGGTCCCGCGCCCCCGGCGGCCCTGACCGCCCCACGCGCCCGCGCTCACCGCCCGGAGGGCGACCCCGGCCCCGGCCCCGCGCCCGGCCCCGCGCTCGCCGTTCCGTTCGTGCCCAGCCAGCCCGCCAGCTTGCCGCCGTGCCCGACCGCGCGCAGCCGGCGCTCCGCGGCGTCGCGCACCGGGTCGGTGGCGACCACGAGGAGTTCGTCCCCGCGCCGCAGCACCGTCGTGGGCAGCGGAACAAACGATTTTCCTTCGCGGACGACCAGGGTGACGGCGGCCCCGGCGGGCAGCCGCAGCTCGTTGACCTCTACGCCGTGCATCCGCGAGCCCTCGGGGATCGAGACGGACAGCAGGTGCCCGCGCAGCCGCTCCAGGGGCGCGGACTCGATGCCGAGGTCGGCCGCCTCCGGATCGTCGCCGAGCCGCAGCTTGAGGGCCAGCCAGGGCAGCGTCGGCCCCTGGACGAGGGTGTAGACGACGACCAGGACGAAGACGATGTTGAAGATCCGGTGGCTGGTGTCGACGCCGTTCACCATGGGGATCGTCGCCAGGATGATGGGGACGGCGCCGCGCAGGCCGGCCCAGGACATCAGGGTCTGCTCCCGCCAGGGCACACGGAACGGCGCGAGGCTGACGATCACGCTCAGGGGCCGGGCCACCATGGTGAGCGCGAGCCCGATGATCAGGGCCGGCCAGATGTCGTCACCGAGTTCGTGCGGGGTGACCAGCAGGCCGAGCAGGACGAACATGCCGATCTGCGCGATCCAGCCGAGTCCCTCGGCGAAGCCGCGCGTGGCGGGCCAGTGCGGCAGCCTGGCGTTGCCGAGCACCATGGACGCGAGGTACACGGCGAGGAAGCCGCTGCCGTGCGCCAGCGCGCCGGCGGCGTACGCCGTGACCGCGATGGCCATCACGGCGATCGGGTAGAGACCGGAGGCGGGCAGTGCCACGTGCCTGAGGCCCCACGAGCCGAGCCAGCCGACCGCGAGGCCCATGGCCGCACCGATGGCCAGCTCCAGGGCTATCTCGCCCAGCAGGACGTACCAGTGCTCGACCGGGCCCGCGGTGGAGAAGGCGACGACCAGGATGACCACCGGGGCGTCGTTGAAGCCGGACTCGGCCTCCAGGGTGCCCGTCACGCGCGCGGGCAGGGGAATGCGCCGGAGCACGGAGAACACCGCCGCCGCGTCCGTCGAGGACACCACCGCTCCGATGATGAGCGCCTGCCGCCACTCCAGCCCGACCAGATAGTGCGCGCCCGCCGCGGTGACCCCGACGCTCACCCCGACCCCGACCAGGGCCAGCACGGACGCGGACGCCAGGACCGGTTCGACCGCCTTCCACTTCGTGCCGAGACCGCCCTCGGCCAGGATCACGACCAGGGCCGCGTATCCGATGACCTGGGTCAGTTCGGCGTTGTCGAAGTGGATGTCGCCGATGCCGTCCTGGCCCATGAGGACGCCGATCCCCAGGTACACGAGCAGGCTGGGGAGCCCGCTGCGCGAGGAGATCCGGACCGCCGCGACGGCGACGAGCAGGACCAGGGAGCAGACGAGCAGGAGCTGGTTGAGGTGCTGGACAGTCAGTGGCGATTCCCTTCGTCGGCTCGCGCGCGGGCGACGCGAAAGCTCACGTACACAGGACCGAGGCTGCGGCACTCCGCACCCAAGTACTTCGTTACCTTACCTAACTCTTGACGCTTTCTTGACGTTTCGCGAGGCAAGATCGACCACCCGTGCCTGCCGGTTCCCGACTCCGCGTCAAGGCGCGTGAGGCCCTGCGCCTATGGTTGCTCCAGCACTCCAGGACCGCCTGCCGCTCGCGTTAGGACAGCAAGGACAGCGATGCCCCCCAACACCACCGCCACATCGGGTGACAAGCCTGGCAAGTCCGGCAGGAAGAAGGGGCGCAAAGCCCGCCTGATCGTTCTGGTGCTCGTCCTCGCCATCGTCGGGGGCATCGCCTACGGGGCGTACTGGTCGATCAGCACGGTCCGCGCGTCCTTCCCGCAGACCAAGGGTTCGCTCACGCTCAAGGGCCTCTCCGGACCCGTGACCGTGAAGCGGGACAACTACGGAATCCCGCAGATCTACGCCTCGTCCGACGCGGACCTGTTCATGGCGCAGGGCTACGTCCAGGCCCAGGACCGGTTCTACGAGATGGACGTGCGCCGCCACATGACCTCCGGGCGCCTGTCCGAGATGTTCGGCAAGAGCCAGGTGAAGGACGACGAGTTCCTGCGCACCCTGGGCTGGGACCGGGTCGCGAAGGAGGAGTACGACACCAAGCTGTCGGACTCGACGAAGAAGTACCTCCAGGCCTACTCCAAGGGAGTCAACGCCTACCTCGCCGGCAAGGACGGCAAGGGCATCTCCCTGGAGTACGCGGCCCTCGGCTTCGTCAACGACTACAAGCCCGAGCAGTGGACGCCCGTCGACTCGGTCTCCTGGCTGAAGGCGATGGCCTGGGACCTGCGCGGCAACATGAAGGACGAGATCGACCGCGCCCTGATGACCAGCCGTCTCGGCCCGCAGCAGATCAAGGACCTCTACCCGGAGTACCCGTACAGCCGCAACAAGCCGATCGTCCAGGAGGGCCAGTACGACGGGCTCACCAAGGCGTTCGAGCAGAGCGGCTCCACAAGCGGCTCCGGGACCTCGACGGGCACGAGTGGCTCCTCCACCTCGTCGGCCACCGGTTCGGCGCTGACGAGCCAGCTGGCGGGCCTCTACAACGTCCTGGACGACGTCCCCACGGCCGTCGGCGTGAACGGCCAGGGCATCGGCTCCAACTCCTGGGTCGTCGCGGGTAAGTACACCATCTCCGGCAAGCCGCTGCTCGCCAACGACCCGCACCTGTCGGCCTCGCTGCCGTCCGTCTGGTACCAGATGGGCCTGCACTGCACGACGGTCTCCAGCAAGTGCCAGTACGACGTCACCGGCTACACCTTCGCCGGCATGCCCGGTGTGATCATCGGCCACAACGCCGACATCGCCTGGGGCATGACCAACTCCGGTGTCGACGTCACCGACCTCTACCTGGAGAAGCTCTCCGGCGACGGTTACCTGTACGACGGCAAGACCAAGCCCTTCACCACCCGCGAGGAGACCATCAAGGTCGCCGGCGGCACGTCGAAGAAGATCGTCGTACGCCAGACCGCCGACGGGATGCCCCTGCTGTCCGACCGCGACGACGAACTCGTCCAGGTCGGCAAGAAGGCCTCCGTCGACACCGCCGCACCCGACCGAGGCGACGGTTACGGCGTCGCGCTGAAGTGGACCGCCCTCGAACCGGGCACCACCATGGACGCCGTCTTCGCCCTCGACAAGGCGTCCGACTGGAGCAGCTTCCGCGACGCGGCCGCCCAGTTCGACGTGCCCTCGCAGAACCTGATCTACGCCGACACCAAGAACCACATCGGCTACACGCTGCCCGGCAGGATCCCCACGCGTTCGTCGGCCGACGACGGCTCCATCCCGGCTCCTGGCTGGGACTCCAAGTACGCGTGGACCGGCTACATCAAGCAGGACGAACTGCCCTACGAGTACGACCCGGAGCGCGGCTACATCGTCACCGCCAACCAGGCCGTCGTCGACAAGGACAAGTACCCCTACACGCTCACCACGGACTGGGGCTACGGCACCCGCAGCCAGCGCATCACCGACCTGATCGAGTCGAAGATCAAGGACGGCGGCAAGATCTCCACCGACGACATGCGCCAGATGCAGCTGGACAACAGCAGTGAGATCGCCAAGTTGCTGGTGCCCAAGCTGCTGAAGATCAACCTCGACGACAAGGACGTCCGCGAGGCGCAGAAACTCCTCGAAGGCTGGGACTACACCCAGGACGCCGACTCCGCGGCCGCCGCCTACTTCAACTCGGTCTGGCGCAACATCCTCAAGCTCGCCTTCGGCAACAAACTGCCCAAGGAACTGCGGGTCAAGGGCCAGTGCCTGTGGGTCGAGAAGGCCGACAGCACCGGTCCGGTCGACGAGGACTCCAAGGTCCGCGAGTGCGGCGAGCGCGACGCCGACCAGGCCCAGCCGGACGGCGGCGACCGCTGGTTCGAGGTGGTCCGCACCCTCATGGACAAGCCGAACAGCGACTGGTGGAAGACGCCCGCGTCCGGCACCCGCCCCAAGGCCGACAACATGAACGAACTGTTCGCCCGCGCCATGATCGACGCCCGCTGGGAGCTCACCGCCAAGCTCGGCAAGGACATCGACACCTGGAGCTGGGGCCGGCTGCACCGCCTGTTCCTGAAGAACCAGACCCTGGGTACCGAGGGCCCGGCCATCGTCCAGTACGTCCTCAACCGCGGCCCCTGGAAGCTCAGCGGCGGCGAGGCCACGGTCAACGCGACCGGCTGGAACGCCGCAGGCGGCTACGGCGTCGTCTGGGTCCCCTCCATGCGGATGGTCGTCAACCTCGACGACCTCGACAAATCCAAGTGGATCAACCTCACCGGAGCCTCCGGCCACGCCTTCAGCGCCCACTACACCGACCAGACCGGCAAGTGGGCCGACGGCGAACTGCTCCCGTGGTCGTTCTCGGACAAGGCGGTCGACAAGAGCACCGGCGACACGCTCGTCCTCAAGCCCTGAGCCGCCTGACCGCACGCCGCCGGAAACGGCCCTCCACGCACGCGTGGAGGGCCGTCTCGCGCACCGGCACCTGCCGTCGTGCCGCGCGCCGGTTACCTCACGAGCCCGCGAACCGGCGCGCGCCCGACGGCGTCACCACCGCTTGCACCGGCCGGTCGTGCGCCTCCGCGGGCACGCGCTCGACGACCTCCGTGTCGTACAGCAGCACCACGAGCGCCGGGCGCGCGCCCGCGCGCTCCAGACGCGCCAGTACGCGGTCGTACGACCCTCCACCGCGCCCCATCCGCATCCCGCGCGCGTCGACCGCGAGCCCCGGCAGCAGTACGACGTCGGCGGCGAGCACGGCGTCCGGGCCGAGGAGTTCACCGGAGGGTTCGAACAGCGCCATCTTCCCGCCGTGTTGGACGCGCGCGAGGGAGCCCTCCCCGGCGTACGCGCCCCAGTCCAGGTCGTTGTCCGGCAGGAGGGCCGGGAGCAGGACGCGCACGCCCCGCGTGAGCAGCGCGTCGAGCAGCGTGAGGGTGCCGGGCTCGCTTCCGACGGAGACGTACGCCGCCACCGTGCGTGCATGCGCCAGCTCGGGCAGTTCCAGAGCGTGCTCGGCCAGTGCGTCGGCCGACTCCCTGACGACGTCTGTCGTCAACCTGTTCCTCACCCCCAGGAATTCTCGCCGCAACATTCGCTTGTCAGTCTCGCCCCCGGGTTCACCGTGCTGCACAGGTCGTCCCCGCATCCTTTCTAATCTGCTCATATGAGTGCCAATTAACCGGAGCCTCAGATTCTTCGCAAAGGCACCGGATAAGGTTGCGGACATGACTCAGTCGCACCCCAGGATCAGCAAGGCTGTCATTCCCGCTGCAGGCCTCGGCACCCGGTTCCTGCCGGCCACCAAGGCGACTCCCAAGGAGATGCTGCCGGTCGTCGACAAGCCGGCGATCCAGTACGTGGTCGAGGAGGCCGTGTCGGCGGGGCTCGACGACGTCCTCATGATCACCGGACGCAACAAGCGTCCCCTGGAAGACCACTTCGACCGCAACTACGAGCTGGAATCGGCGCTTCAGAAGAAGGGCGACGCCAGCCGGCTCGCCAAGGTCCAGGAGTCCAGCGACCTGGCCACGATGCACTACGTGCGCCAGGGCGACCCCAAGGGCCTCGGCCACGCAGTGCTCTGCGCGGCCCCGCACGTGGGCCACGAGCCCTTCGCCGTTCTGCTCGGCGACGACCTGATCGACCCGCGCGACCCGCTGCTCCAGCGCATGATCGAGGTCCAGGAGCGGCACGGCGGCAGCGTGATCGCGCTCATGGAGGTGGACCCGGAGCAGATCCATCTTTACGGCTGCGCTGAAGTGGAGACCACTGTCGACGGCGACGTCGTCAGGGTGACCGGCCTGGTGGAGAAGCCGGACCCGGCGGACGCCCCGTCGAACTACGCCATCATCGGCCGCTACGTTCTCGACCCGCACGTCTTCGACATACTGCGGCGCACCGAGCCGGGCCGCGGCGGTGAGATCCAGCTCACCGACGCCCTGCAGCAGCTCGCCCAGACGTATTCATCAGCGGCTACCGCCGCGGGGAAGGTCGGCGGCCCCGTGCACGGCGTCGTCTTCAAGGGCCGCCGCTATGACACCGGCGACCGCGGCGACTATCTGCGTGCCATTGTCAGGCTCGCGTGCGAACGTGAAGACCTGGGCCCGGACTTCCGGACCTGGCTTCGCAGTTACGTAGCCGAGGAGATGCAGCAGAGTTGAGCAGCGCCGCGACCCGCCCCGCCGGCCAGAACCACCTGTGGTCGGTGGACGAGCACCTGGAGGACATCCTCACCACCGTCCGCCCCCTGGAAGTCATCGAGCTGCAAATCCTCGACGCCCAGGGCTGCGTCCTGGTCGACGACGTCATGGTGCCGGTGTCACTGCCGCCCTTCGACAACAGCTCCAT
Source organism: Streptomyces sp. NPDC054813 (assembly GCF_053611365.1). NCBI lineage: Bacteria > Bacillati > Actinomycetota > Actinomycetes > Kitasatosporales > Streptomycetaceae > Streptomyces > Streptomyces sp. NPDC054813. The sequence continues at coordinate 163,138 of NZ_JBSHAF010000009.1, forward strand.
GGACGGGTACGCGGTACGGGTCGCGGATGTGGCGGGCGCGAGCGAGGAGTTCCCGGCCGTCCTGGAGGTCGTCGGGGACGTAGCGGCGGGCGCCGCGGAGCTCACCCCGGTCGGCCCCGGTCAGGCCGCCCGGATCATGACCGGTGCCCCGCTGCCGCCCGGCGCCGAGACCGTCGTCCCCGTGGAGTGGACCGACGGCGGACTCGGCGAGGGGCCGGTCGAGGGGATGGTGGCGCGCCGCCTCGCGCCCCAGGGCGCCGAGGGGCACGTGCGCGTGCACCGGCCGGCCGAGGCACGCGCGCACGTGCGCGCGAAGGGCAGCGACGTGCGGGCCGGCGAGCGCGCACTGGAGGCGGGCACCGTGCTGGGCCCGCCGCAGATCGCGCTGCTCGCCGCGATCGGCCGTGGCTCGGTACGCGTGCGCCCGCGCCCGCGTGTGGTGGTCCTGTCCACCGGCAGCGAGCTCGTCCAGCCCGACGAGGAGCTGGGCAGCGGCCAGATCTACGACTCCAACAGCTTCGCCCTCACCGCCGCGGCCCGGGACGCGGGCGCCATCGCCTACCGGGTGGGCGCGGTCGTCGACGACGCCGACACCCTGCGTGCCACCATCGAGGACCAGCTCGTCAGAGCCGACCTGATGGTCACCACCGGCGGCGTGAGCGTGGGGGCGTACGACGTCGTCAAGGAGGCGCTGGCGCACGTCGGCGACGAGGACGAGGCGGGCGGCGGCGTCGACTTCCGCAAGCTCGCCATGCAGCCCGGCAAGCCCCAGGGCTTCGGCTCCATCGGCCCTGACCACACGCCCCTGCTGGCCCTGCCCGGCAACCCCGTGTCGTCGTACGTCTCCTTCGAGCTGTTCGTCCGACCTGCCATCCGCACCCTGATGGGCCTCCCGGACGTGCACCGGCCACGTACCAAGGCCATCCTCAAGGCGGACCGGGCGCTCGGCTCGCCCAAGGGGCGCAGGCAGTTCCTGCGCGGGGCGTACGCCGACGGCGAGGTGACCGTCGTGGGCGGCGCCGGTTCGCATCTGGTCGCCGCCCTGGCACACGCCGACGCGCTGATCGTCGTACCCGAGGACGTGGAGTCCGTCGAGCCCGGCAGCGAGGTCGAGGTCGTCCTGCTCGGGTGACCCGCGCGCGTACCCGTCCGCCGGGCGGTCCTGCCCGGTCCTTTGCGCCGGCTTGGCGGTACCGTGTCGCGCACAGCAGGCCCGAGCGCCGCACCGCGACGGGCCCGGACCGGGAGCGCCACACAGCATGACTGAGCCTTCCCGGGGGGAGACCCCCGGACGCCCTGCGCCAGACCGCCTGACGCACATCGACGACGCGGGCGCCGCCCGCATGGTCGACGTGTCCGGCAAGGACGTGACCGCGCGTACCGCCCGCGCCAGCGGACGCGTCCTCGTCTCGCCCCGCGTGATCGAGTTGCTGCGCGGAGAGGGCGTCCCCAAGGGTGACGCCCTCGCCACCGCGCGCATCGCGGGCATCATGGGCGCCAAACGCACCCCGGATCTGATCCCGCTGTGCCACCCCTTGTCGGTCTCCGGTGTGAAACTGGATCTGTCGGTCGCGGAGGACGCCGTGGAGATCCGGGCCACCGTGAAGACGACGGACCGCACGGGCGTCGAGATGGAGGCCCTCACCGCGGTATCCGTCGCCGCACTCACCGTGATCGACATGGTCAAGGCGGTCGACAAGGGAGCGGTCATCACGGACGTACGCGTGGAGGAGAAGACGGGCGGCAAGTCGGGCGACTGGAGCCGGGCGTGAGCGCCGGGCCGTCCGCCGGTGGTGCGCCGCGGGCGCCGTACCGTGCGCTGGTGGTGACCGCCTCCAACCGCGCCGCCGCCGGTGTCTACGAGGACAAGGGCGGACCGCTGGTCGCGGCGGGCCTGGAGGGCCTCGGATTCGCCGTGGACGGGCCTCGGGTGGTGCCCGACGGGGATCCCGTGACGGCTGCCCTGCGCGCCGCCGTGGAAGCCGGGTACGACGTCGTCGTCACCACCGGAGGCACCGGCATCTCGCCCACCGACCGGACGCCCGAGGCGACCCGCGCGGTGATCGACCACGAGGTACCGGGCATCGCGGAGGCCGTCCGCGCGTTCGGACGGGAGAAGGTGCCCACCGCCGCGCTCTCCCGTGGTCTGGCCGGGGTGGCGGGCCGGACACTGATCGTCAACCTTCCGGGGTCCACCGGCGGGGTACGGGACGGCCTGGCCGTCCTGGAACCGCTGCTGGCGCACGCCGTCGACCAGATCCGAGGCGGCGACCACCCCAGACCCAGCACCGGGGGTGCGAGCTGAACAGCCCATCCTGGCCCGTCGTGCTGGTGGACGGCGACGTCGTCCTCCGGCCCATAAGGGTGCGCGACCAGCGGGCCTGGCGCGAGGTCAACCGGCGCAACCGCGACTGGCTGCGCCCCTGGGAGGCGACCATCCCGCCGCCCACGCCCAGCGGTCCGATCACCCACCGGCCGACCTACCGGCAGATGGTCCGGCATCTGCGCTCGGAGGCGAACGCGGGCCGCATGCTGCCGTTCGTCATCGAGTACCAGGGTCGCCTGGTCGGGCAGTTGACGGTCGCCGGGATCACCTGGGGGTCGATGTGCTCGGGACACGTCGGCTACTGGGTGGACCGGTCGGTGGCCGGCCGCGGGGTGATGCCGACGGCCGTCGCACTCGTGGTGGACCACTGTTTCCGCACGGTCGGTCTGCACCGCATCGAGGTCTGCATTCGCCCCGAGAACCGGCCCAGCCGCCGGGTCGTGGAGAAACTCGGATTCCGTGAGGAGGGGCTGCGGCCGCGTTATCTCCACATCGACGGAGCCTGGCGTGACCACCTCGTCTTCGCCCTCACCGCGGAAGAGGTGCCCGAGGGGTTGCTCGGCCGCTGGCGGCGGGAACGCTCCCAGAGCGGTTCGCCGAAGGCACCGGGCACGACGGGTACTCCGAACGTGCCCTGGAATCCGCAGAACACTCCAGGGAATCCCAGCTAGCCCGAAAATGGAATACGTGTTCGAAATTGATCGACTGGTGACCGTCTCGGGGCATTGAATTCGCGGCTCCGGTGGCGTCTGATCGCATCGGTCACAAAAAAAGTTCGAAATATCAGCCAGATCGTGCGACACACCGACGCAATTGGCAGATGGCCCCACGCAAACCCCTCTACCGTGTGAGGCGTGAGCAGCAGCGGCCTCATCTACGCAGTCATTGTCGGGGCCTGGGCCGCCTACTTGGTGCCGATGTGGCTCCGTAGGCAGGACGAGCTGAACGAGGCCCGTCCGACGGAACGCTTCAGCACCGCCATCCGGCTGCTGTCCGGACGGGCGGGGATGGAGCGCCGATACGCCAAGGACCTGCGGGCGCGCTCCGCCCCTGAGGGGGAGCAGGACGCCGGTGATCCGGACGCCGTCACCGACTCGGTGGACGTCCGGGCCTTCGCCATGCCTCCGACCCGCCGTCAGGTCCGGGCCGAGGCGGAGCCGGAGGCACCCGGGCGCCAGGAACCGGCGCGCGACCAGGCGGTCGCGCAGGCGGCCAAGTCCCCGTCCGCACCGGCCCGTCAGGCAGGCGCCACGCCCGCCCCGGCATCAGCCTCCGAGCGCAAGCGAGTTCCGGCTGCGCGGCGCGAGTCCTCGGCGCAGACGGCCGCGGCGCGTGCCCGGCGTACGAAGGCGCTCGCGCGCCGCCGGCGCACCACCGTGTTGCTCTTCGTCGCGTTCACGCTTGGCGCGATCGTCGCAGCCGTCGGGGGGTTGGCGTTCCTGTGGGCCCCGGGCGTACCCGCCGTCATGCTCAGCGCCTACATCGCCTACCTGCGCGCGCAGGAGCGCCGGCGCTTCGCCTACCACATGGACCGGCGTCAGGCCGAGGTCGCCGCACAGCGGTTGCGGGAGCGCCAGCCGCGGCGGCGTGCGCCCCTCGACCAGGGCGCGGTCACGGACGAACCGGACGAGGGACCAGGGGCCGAGACCGACCCCGGCCTGTCCGCGCTCGCCGCTGACCGGCGCGCCCTCGTCGAACAGACCGATCACGCCGAGTGGGTCGACCAGCAGCGTGAGCGGCAGCGGCGACCCGGGCACGGAGACAGCTGGGACCCGGTGCCGGTGCCACTGCCGACGTACGTGACCGCGCCGGTCGCGCCCCGCGCCACCTCCGATGTGGATCTGGGGGCGCCCGACGCCTGGAGTTCGGCGCGGTCCAGCTCCGTCGCGCCGGAGCAGGAGGCCAAGCCGGTCGCGCCGGAGAGCGAGGCGGAGGCGGCGGAGTCCGCCGCCGACGACAAGCCGGCGGACGGCCGGACCGACGCGCGCCGCGCGGCCTCCGCGCGCCGGGCACGCGAGCGCGGCCGCACGCCGCTGTTCGACCAGTACGAGGACGGCGAGCGCCCGCGCGCGGCCAACGAGTGACACGGGGAAAGCGCGAGGCGCCTCCCGGGACCCCGTCCCTGACCAGTCAGGGAACGGATTTCCAAGCACCCCGACGGGGATGCTAGAGTTTCACTCGTTGCAAGGGCCTGTGGCGCAGTCTGGTAGCGCACCTCGTTCGCATCGAGGGGGTCTGGGGTTCAAATCCCCACAGGTCCACTGCACGATGAGATCCCGGCGATCGTTCCGATCGCCGGGATCTCTGTCGTTTCCGGGGTCTCCCGAATCGGTCGGTGCCCAAGGGTGAGTTGGTCCAGGAGTGAGGGCCGGGTGGCCACCCGGCCGGTCCGGTGCAGCAGTTGGGGCCGACGCGGCGGCGCCACGATCCCCCCGACGCCCAGCGCCGGGGGCGAGGTGGCCGGATGTGACATCGATTACAGGTCTGCTCGCAGGGGTTTCGCGTAGCAGCGGCTCGACTCGTAGTGGCGGTAGTAGCCGAACTTCACGCACGGCTCGTAACCGCTGGAGGTGTACAGGGCGATGGCCTCCGGCTGCTTGGTGCCGGTCTCCAGGACCATGCGGAGGCGGCCGGCCGTGCGGGCGTCGTCCTCCAGGGCGGCGAGCATGCGGCGGGCCAGGCCCCGGCCGCGCATCTCCTCGACGACGTACATGCGCTTGAGTTCGGCGTCGCCGTTCTCGTTGCCCTCGCCGTTCTCGTCCTGGCTGCGCCAGCCTCCGGTGGCCACGGGGCGGTCGGACTCGTCGTACGCGATCAGGTAGACGCCGTTCGGTGGTGCGAAGTCGGCCGCGTCGAGGGCCGTGGCGTCGCCCCCGTCGCCGTAGCGCAGGTGGTACTCGGCCTGGACCTCGTCGTTGAGCTTGACGGCGTCGGGGTGATCGAAGGCAACGGAACGTATATTCATGTGAGGCATCGTATATTCGTGCAGGCGGAAGCGCGGTGGACATCGGGACTCCGTCCAGTGTGCCGGTATCGTGCCCTGGTGCTGACTGTGACCTCGGTGAATGTGAACGGGCTGCGGGCCGCCGCGAAGAAGGGCTTCGTGGAGTGGCTCGCGGAGACCTCCGCGGACGTGCTCTGCCTGCAGGAGGTGCGCGCGGAGCCGCAGCAGCTCCCGGAGGGGGTGCGTGCGCCCGGCGGATGGCATGTCGTGCACGCCCCCGCGTCCGCCAAGGGGCGAGCGGGTGTCTCCCTGTACACCCGGCGCGAGCCGGACAGTGTGCGCGTCGGCTTCGGCTCGGACGAGTTCGACGCGAGCGGGCGCTATGTCGAGGCCGACCTGCCCGGCGTCACCGTCGCCTCCCTCTATCTCCCCTCCGGGGAGGTCGGCACCGAGCGGCAGGACGAGAAGTACCGGTTCATGGACGCGTTCCTCGCCCACCTGAAGGAACTGCGCGAGCGGGCCGCCGCCGACGGGCGCGAGGTCGTCGTCTGTGGCGACTGGAACATCGCCCACCAGCAGGCCGACCTGAAGAACTGGCGCGGCAACACCAAGAACTCCGGCTTCCTCCCGGAGGAGCGGGACTGGCTCGGCAGCGTCCTGGATCCGGCCGACGGCGGGTACGTCGACGTCGTACGCGCTCTGCATCCGGAGGCCGAGGGGCCGTACACCTGGTGGTCGTACCGGGGGCGGGCTTTCGACAACGATTCGGGTTGGCGCATCGACTACCAGATGGCCACGCCAGGGCTCGCGGGCAAGGCGGTCAAGGGCTTCGTGGAGCGCGCGGCCACCCATGCGGAGCGCTGGTCGGACCACGCGCCGGTCACCGTCGTGTACGACCTCTGACGGGCTGGTCCCGCTTGCTCATCCATCGGTCCAGGGCCAGGGACACCTCTGCCTCCACCACGCTCCGGGCCAGGGGGCGCAGGCGCTCCATGTCCTCCCGGGGGCCGTGGCGCAGGACGAGTTCGGCGAAGAGTTCGGCGAGGGCGTCGGCGTGCTCGCGGACGCTCCGGCCGGCCGCCAGGACCTCCGCGAGCGGGAAGCCCTCGCGGACCAGGGCCTCCGAGGCGTCCAGCAGGCGGCGGCTTATGTGGACGATGTCGTCGCCGTCGGTGCCGAGGTAGCCGAGGTCCAGGGCGGCGACGAGGTTCTCCGGGGTGGCCTCGCCCTCGAAGCGGGCGGCGAGCTCCTCGGGGGTCAGGCGGACCGGTTCCTCCTCGGTGGGGGTGCCGACGCCGAGCAGGTCGGCCATGTCACGGCCGTGGTCGAAGGCTTCCGCCAGTTCCGCGATGCCGTTCAGGGTGTGACCGCGTTCCAGGAGCGCCGAGATCGTGCGCAGGCGGGCCAGGTGATGGTCGTCGTACCAGGCGATGCGGCCCTCGCGGCGCGGCGGTGGGATGAGTTTGCGCTCGCGGTAGAAGCGCAGCGTGCGCACGGTGATGCCGGCCAGGCCGGCCAGTTCCTCCATGCGGTACTCGCGCGCCTCGCCGCCCTGTCCACCGTCGTCTGCCACATGCGAAGCCTATGTTGTACCGCCGGTAACTTTCGTCCGTCCGAGCTCTACCCATCAGTACGGAGCTGCTCTACAGTCCAATCGTGCCAGTGTTCACTGGCGTAATCGTGGTCGATGCGTGGAGGCTCCGGATGGCCCAGCACGAGCAGGTACGGGTGGCGGTGATCGGGTCCGGGTTCGGCGGACTGGGCGCGGCCGTGCGGTTGCGCCGGGAGGGGATCACCGACTTCGTCGTCCTGGAACGGGCCGGCAGCGTCGGTGGCACCTGGCGGGACAACAGTTACCCGGGGTGCGCCTGCGACGTGCCGTCCCACCTGTACTCCTTCTCCTTCGCACCCAACCCCGACTGGCCGCGCACCTTCTCCGGCCAGGAACACATCCGCGCCTATCTGGAGCACGTCGCCGATGTGTTCGGGCTGCGGCCCCACCTCCGCTTCGACGCCGAGGTCAAGCGGATGACCTGGGACCCGGAGAAACTGCGCTGGGACATCGAGACGGCCTCCGGCTCGCTCTCCGCCGACGTCGTCGTCTCCGCCACCGGGCCGTTGTCCGACCCGAAGATCCCCGAGATCCCGGGGCTGGACTCCTTCCCCGGCAAGGTCTTCCACTCGGCCCGCTGGGACCACGACTACGACCTGCGCGGCAAGCGGGTCGCCATGGTCGGCACCGGCGCCTCCGCGATCCAGATCGTGCCCGCCATCCAGCCCGAGGTCGCGAAACTCACTCTCCTCCAGCGCACGCCCCCGTGGGTGATGCCCCGCGTGGACCGCGCGATCAGCGCCGCCGAACGCCGACTGCACCGCACGCTGCCCTTCACCACCCAGGCCCGGCGCGGGTTCCTGTGGGGCATCCGGGAACTCCAGGTCCAGGCGTTCACCAAGCGTCCCGACGAACTCGGCCTGGTCGAGAGCCTCGCCAAGCGCAACATGGCCCGCGCCATCAAGGACCCCGCGCTGCGCGCCAGGCTCACCCCGGACTACCGCATCGGCTGCAAGCGGATCCTGCTGTCCAGCACCTACTATCCGGCGCTGGCGCAGCCCAACGTCGACGTGGTGGCGAGCGGGCTCAGCGAGATCCGCGGATCGACGGTGGTGGCCGCCGACGGCAGCAGCGCCGAGGTCGACGCGATCATCTTCGGCACCGGCTTCCACGTCACCGACATGCCCATCGCAGAGCGCGTCGTCGGCGCCGACGGGCGGACCCTCGCGGAGGCCTGGAAGGGCGGCATGGAGGCGCTGCGCGGTGCCGCCGCGGCCGGGTTCCCCAACTGGATGACGATCATCGGGCCCAACACCGGCCTCGGGAACTCCTCCATGATCCTCATGATCGAGTCCCAGCTGAACTACATGGCCGACTACCTGCGCCAGCTCCGTGTCCTCGGGGGGCGTGCGGCCCTCGACGCGCGCCCCGCCGCCGTGGCCACCTGGAACCACAAGGTCCAGGAACGCATGAAGCGCACCGTGTGGAACACCGGCGGTTGCACCAGCTGGTACCTGGACGCGAGCGGCCGCAACACCACCATCTGGCCCGGCACGACGACGGAGTTCCGGCGCGCGACCCAGCGGGTGGATCTGGCGGAGTACGAGGTGGTCCGCGCGCCTCTGGCCGGCAACGAGGACGGCGCGCACGGCGCCAAGTCCGGTGCGGAGGTGGGCGCGTGAGCCGGCTCACCCATGTGACCAGCGGTCCGTACGCCCCGCCCGCGCCCGCGCGTGAACTCACCGCCGTCTCCACCGACGGCGCGCGCCTGCACGTCGAGGTGCACGGCCCCGAGACCGCGCCCCCTGTCGTCCTCGCCCACGGCTGGACCTGCTCGACCGCTTTCTGGGCGGCGCAGATACGGGAACTGGCCGTCGACCACAGGGTCATCACGTACGACCAGAGAGGGCATGGGCGCAGTCCCGCGAGCCCCGCGTGCACCACCCAGGCGCTGGCGGACGACCTCGAGGCGGTGCTCGCGCACACGCTCGCGCGCGGGGAGCGGGCCGTGATCGTCGGGCACTCCATGGGCGGCATGAGCGTCATGGCGGCCTCCGCGCGCCCGCGCTTCCGTGAGCATGCCGCCGCGGTCCTGCTGTGCAGCACCGGTAGTTCACGACTGGTGGCGGAGGCGCGCGTCATACCGTTGCGCGCCGGGGCCGTACGCACCTGGCTCACGGCGCACGTCCTGGCATCGCGCGCCCCGCTCGGACCGGTCACGCCCGTCGCCCGGAGCATCCTCAAGTACGCCACCATGGGCGCCGGTTCCGACCCGCGCATGGTGGAGGCGTGCGCGCGGATCGTGCACGCCTGCCCGCGCGCTGTGCGCCACGCCTGGGCGCTCGTCCTCGCGCACCTTGATCTCGACGACGGCGTACGGGAGTTGCGCGCGCCCACGGCGGTCATCAGCGGCGCGTCCGACCGGCTCACGCCCCCTCTGCACGCCCGCGCCCTGGCCGCAGCGCTGCCGCACTCCCTCGGTCTCACCGAGCTGCCCGGCATGGGGCACATGACTCCGGTCGAGGCGCCGGAACTGGTCAACGGAAAGATCCGGGAACTGGTCACCGCGTATGTGACGGCCACCCCCGGGCGAGCCGGCGCCGAGGCGCCCGAGCGGATCAAGGAGGGCTCATGAGCAGGGTCGGTCTCGAAGGACAGGTCGCCGTCGTCACCGGAGCGGCGCGCGGGGTCGGCGAGTTGCTCGCCCGCAAGCTCTCCGCGCGCGGAGCGAAGGTCGCGCTGGTCGGGCTGGAGGAGGAGGCACTCAAGGAGGTCTCCGGGCGGCTGCACACCGACAGCGCGTACTGGTACGCCGACGTCACCGACCACGAGGCGATGAGCCGGGTGGCGCGTGAGGTCAAGGAGCGGTTCGGGAAGGCCGACATCGTGGTGGCCAACGCCGGGGTGGCGAACGGCGGTCCGTTCGCCGAGTCGGATCCCGAGGCGTGGCGGCGGGTGATCGAGGTCAACCTGATCGGCTCGGCGGTGACGGCACGCGCGTTCCTGCCGGTGCTCACGGAGAGCCGGGGCTATCTGCTGCAGATAGCGTCGCTGGCCGCGATCACGCCGGCGCCGATGATGACGGCGTACTGCGCGTCCAAGGCGGGCGTTGAGGCGTACGCGCACAGTCTGCGCGCCGAGGTCGGCCACCAGGGGGTGCGCGTCGGGGTCGGGTACCTGTCCTGGACGGACACCGACATGGTGCGCGGCGCCGACCAGGACGAGGTGATGCGGGAGTTGCGGCAGCGGCTGCCGTGGCCGGCGAACAAGACGTATCCGCTGGGCCCGGCGGTGGACCGGATCGTGGCCGGGATCGAGCGGCGCTCGGCGCATGTGTACGGGCAGTGGTGGCTGCGCGGGATGCAGGGCGTGCGCGGGTACCTGCCGGCGCTGATCGGCACGGTCGGGCAGCGCGAGATGAAGCGGTTCGCGCCCCGCTTGCAGGGCATGCGTACCGGGCTCGTCGGTGCAGGTGGGGCGGCTGACGAGGAGGCGCGCACTACGCACCGTCACTGATCGAAATGCGTGCGTTGTCCGCTCGTGTGAATCTGGTCGAGGCCCCACCGAGGGCCGATCCCCTCACCCTCCACGGGAGTGAACCCACATGGGTATGAAGGACAAGGCCGGCAAGATTCAGGACAAGGCTGGCAAGATTCAGGACCAGGCCAAGCAGAAGGCCCGCGAAGGCCAGCAGCAGGCGCCGCAGCGCGGCCGGCAGGCGCAGGAGCGTGGTCAGCAGGCGCAGGAGCGTGGTCAGCAGACGCAGGAGCGCGCCCAGCAGACGCAGGAGCGTGGCCAGCAGACGCAGGAGCGTGGCCAGCAGATGCATGACCGTGGTCGTCAGGACATGGACGACACCGAGCGCGAGATGCGGGACCGGTTCGACCAGGACTACGACGCGTAGCGCTGTACCGGGCTCGGAACACATCGCGTGGGGCACCCTCCGTTCCGGAGGGTGCCCTGCGTTCTGTGCTCCCGCCGGGTCGGCGGCACGTGCCGGATCTGTCCCAACGGCGCCTGGCGGAACGCCTCCCGCACCTCCACCGCCGGTTGCTGAACCTGGTCCCGGCCCCACCGGACGCACCGACGCTCGGGTCACCGCAGCCTGCCCCCGGCGAATCCGCGTGTCAGGGGCGTTCCTCAAGGGGCCGTCGGTCGTGGCGGCAGATTCGGGCGGGATCTGTCCGGTACCTCGCTGTGGTCCGGGGGGATCGCTGCCGGGTGATCGGTCAGGAGGTCCAGGGCCAGTTGGATCGCGTAGTCCATCTCCACGTGGCGGCCCTCCGCCCAGTCCATCGGGGTGCGCAGTACCTCCACGTCGGGGGCGACGCCGTGGTTCTCGACGGACCAGCCGTACTCCTCGAACCAGGCCGCGTTCATCGGCACCGTGATCACCGTGCCGTCGCCCAGGCGGTGCCGCCCGGTCATGCCGACGACCCCGCCCCAGGTGCGCTGGCCGACGACCGGGCCGAGCCTCAGCAGCTTGATCGCGGCCGTGATCATGTCGCCGTCTGAGGAGGTGGCCTCGTCGGTGAGCGCGACGATCGGGCCGCGCGGGGCGTTGGAGGCGTACGACACCGGCTGCGCGTCCCTGGTCAGGTCCCAGCCGAGGATGGTCCGGGTGAGTTTCTCGACGACGAGTTCGCTGATGTGGCCGCCCGCGTTGCCGCGCACGTCGACGATGAGCGCGGGGCGCGAGACCTCCAGGCGCAGATCCCGGTTGAACTGGGCCCAGCCCGAGCCGCCCATGTCCGGGATGTGCAGGTAGCCGCATCGGCCGCCGCTCGACTCCCGGACCACGGCACGGCGTTTGGCCACCCAGTCCTGGTAGCGCAGCGGCCGCTCGTTGATCAGCGGGAGGACGGCGACCCGGCGCGGTGGTCCCGGCTCGCCGTCGCCCGGCACGAACGTCAGCTCCACCGTCGTACCGCCCGCTCCCGCGAGCAGCGGGTAGGGGCCGGTCACCGGATCCACCGGCCTGCCGTCCACGTGGGTGAGCACCGCGCCCTCCCGGATCCCCGTGCCCGCGAGCGGGGAGCGTGCCTTGGAGTCGGAGGAGTCGCCGGGCAGGATCCGCTTGACCGTCCAGCCGCCGTCCCGGCGAACGAAGTCGGTGCCGAGCAGGCCCTGGAAACGCTGGTAGTGCGGCGGGCCCTCGTTGCGGCGGGCGGGGGTGACATAGGCGTGCGAGGTGCCCAGTTCGCCGAGGGCCTCGCGCAGGAGGTCGGCGAACTCGTCGGGGGAGGCGACCCGTTCGACCAGCGGCCGGTACTGGTCGAGCACCCCGTCCCAGTCGATGCCGCACATCCCGGGGTCCCAGAAGTAGTCGCGGATGAGGCGGCCGGCCTCGGCGTACGCCTGCCGCCACTCGGCGGGCGGGTCGACCTGGTGCAGGATGCGGCGCAGGTCGATCCAGACGGTCGAGTCGGCGTCGCCGGACTCGGTCGACGGCACGGCCCGCAACTCGCCCTCGTCGACCACGACCAGGCGGCTGCCGTCGCCGCTGACCGTGAACCAGTCCAGGTGGTCCACGAGTTCGGACTTCTTCGCCTTGGTGATGTTGAAGTACTCCAGGGTCGGCCGGCCGCTGGTGTCCGCGGGGTTGACGAAGGTCTCGCCCAGCGCACCCGAGATCGGCCAGCGCAGCCAGACCAGACCGCCGCCCGCGACCGGGTACAGCGCCGAGTACTTGGAGGCGGTGACCGGGAACGGGGTCACCCGGTTCTCCAGTCCCTCCACCTCGACCGTGACCGTGCCGCCCTCGCCGGGCTCCTCGTCCTCGACGGGGTCCAGACCGCCCGCCGCCGGGCGGCCGTCGGGGCTGAGGGCGAAGGGGGAGGGGGTCGCCGAGGAGAGCGGGACCAGGTACGGGCGGCAGCCGAGCGGGAAGGACAGGTCGCCGGTGTGCACGTCGTACACCGGGTCGAAGCCGCGCCAGGACAGGAACGCGAGATAGCGGCCGTCGCGGGTGAAGACAGGGTTCTCGTCCTCGAAGCGGCCGTTGGTGACGTCGATGACGAGCCGGTCGCTGATCCGGGCCATCTTGATCTGTCGCAGCGAACGGCCGATGCCTGGATGCGACCAGGTCAACCATGACCCGTCCGGTGAGAAGGCCAGATCACGGACCGGACCATTGATCGACTGGATCAACTCGGTGACCATGCCGTCGGAGCCCTCGCCGTCAACAGGATCAATACCGGCGGGGGCAGTGTCGTCAACATGGTCAATATCGTCGATTGAATCAACAGAAGCCTCGTCGCCCTCAACATCCTCGGACACGTCGATCAACAGCAGCCGCCCGTCGTGCGCCGCCACCGCCAGCCGCTCGCCCAGGGGGTCGGAGACCAGTTCGAGGACCCGGCCCAGCTTCCCGGAGGCCAGTCGGCGCGGTGGGCGGTCGCCGCTCGCCCGGGGCAGGTGGGCGATCTCGACCGCGTCCTCGCCGCCGGCGTCCGTGACGTACGCGATCTGCCCGGTCGAGCCGAGCATCTCGGGGAGCCGCACCCGTACCCCCGGCGTGTCGGCGATGGTGCGGGCCGGGCCGTCGCGGTGGGTGAGCCAGTACAGGCTGCCGCGTACGACGACGGCGCTGGCCCGTCCCGTCTCGTCCACGGAGACGCCGTCGACGTGCTGGGCGGCCGGCACCTGGTAGGGGCGGCGCCCGGCGCGCGGCCCGGACAGCCGCACATCCAGCCTGCGCGGCGCCGAGCCCGGGCCGAGGTCGTCGACGAGCCACAGGTCGCCCGCGCACTGGTACACCACCCGGGTGCCGTCGCTGGCGGCGTGCCGGGCGTAGAAGGCGTCGTGGTCGGTGTGCCGGCGCAGGTCGGAGCCGTCGTAGGCGCAGGAGTAGAGGTTGCCGACGCCCTCGTGGTCGGAGAGGAAGGCGATCCGGCCGGCGACGAACATCGGGGAGTCCAGATGGCCGCCGATCCCGGCGAGCAGCCGCTGCCCGTGCAGCCAGAGCCGGCCCATGGCGCCGCCCCGGTAGCGCTTCCAGGCGGCCGGTTCGTGCGGCGGGGTGCCGGTGAGCAGCAGGGCCCTGCGCTCGCCCTCGACGTCGGCGACCTGGATGTCGGAGACGGGCCCCCAGGGCAGCTTGCGGCCCGGGTCGCCGTCGGGGGACACCTTGTAGGCCCACGTGAAATAGGAGAACGGCTGCCCCTGCGAGGCCACCGCGAGAATGTCGCTCTCCGGCGTCCAGCCGCACACCTGGGTGTCGGCGCTGCCCCAGTACGTCAGCTGCCGTCCCGGCCCGCCGTCCACGTCGGCCAGATGGATCTCGGGCACCAGGCTGCGCCAGCTCGTGTACGCGACCCGACGGCCGTCCGGCGAGAAGCGCGGATGGCCGACCTTGGTGCGGTCGACGGTGAGCCGCCAGGCGCGGCCCGGGGCGTCCAGCGAGGTCAGCCAGAGGTCGTCCTCGGCCACGAAGCACAACAGGTCACCGTGGAGATGCGGCAGGCGCAGATAGCTCACCTCCCCATGCTTTTCCGGGTACAGGGGGCCAGCAACTCGTGGGCACGCGCGCGTGGCGTGACGTACGTGAGCGAGCACACGTACGAAACGGTTTCGTTTCTCTAGATCCCGGGGTATCTTCAACATGTACGCAGTGAGGTGCAGGATGTACGCACCCGGGTGCCGATGGAACAGGGAAGGGTGAGTGGCATGGCTGAGGTCGCAACGGCGCGTCGCAGTCGGATCACGCCCGAGCGTGAGACCGAGCTGTACGAGGCCGTGCTCGACCTGCTCCGCGAAGTCGGCTACGACGCCCTCACCATGGACGCCGTCGCCGCCCGCACCAAGTCCAGCAAGGCCACCCTCTACCGCCAGTGGGGCGGCAAGGCCGAACTGGTGGCCAAGGCCGTACGGCACACCAAGCCGGGGGGCGCGGGCGGCAAGATCGACACCGGCTCGCTCCGGGGCGATCTGCACGCCCTCACCCTGCGCTCGGACGACTGCGAGATGGAGCAGAACTCCGCGCTGATGCGGGGTCTCGCCATGGCGGTCCACGGCAACCCGGACCTCCTGGAAGCGTTCAAGGAGCATCTGATCGGGCCCGAGATGGCCGACTTCAACCAGGTGCTGCAGCGTGCCATCGGCCGGGGTGAGGTCCGTGCGGACAACCCGGCGATCGACTTCCTGATGCACATGATGATCGGCGGGTTCGCCGCCCGTTCCCTGATCGACGAGCAGCCCCCCGACCAGGCCTTCATCCTGTCGTACATCGACGCCGTGGTGCTCCCCGCACTCGGCGCGCCCACCACCGGCTGATCTCTCCCCACAGCCAGCCCACCTGACGCCTTCGCTCACGTCGTCGGGCCGATCACCCCTGCCACCCAGCGGGTTGATCACCCCTGCCCTGAATACCCCACGACCTGACCGGGAGTACGCCCTCGTGGCCACGTTCCTCTACAAACTGGGCCGGCTGGCCTTCAGGCGACGGCACTTCGTCGCCCTCATATGGGTGGCGCTGCTGACCCTCGCGGGAGTCGGCGCCGCCAGTGCCCCCGCCGCCGGCAACACGTCCTTCTCCATCCCCGGAACCGAGGCCCAGAAGGCCTTCGACCTGCTGGACCAGCGCTTCCCGGGCACCAGCTCCGACGGCGCCACCGCGCGCGTAGTCTTCAAGGCGCCCGCCGGCGAGAAGATGACGGACAAGCTCAACAAGGCGACCGTCAAGAAGACCGTCAGGGACCTGTCCGGCGGCTCCGAGGTCGACTCGGTCGCCGACCCCTACAAGGGCAAGGCCGTCAGCAAGGACGGCACGATCGCGTACGCCTCGGTCAGGTACAAGGTCTCCGGCATGGAGCTGGAGGACTCCTCACGGGACGCCCTGAAGGCGGCCGCGCAGGACGCGCGGGACGCCGGGCTGACCGTGGAGATCGGCGGCGACGCGCTCAGTGCCACACCCGAGACCGGCTCCAGCGAGGTCATCGGCATCGCGATCGCCGCGGTCGTCCTGGTCATCACCTTCGGCTCGCTGCTCGCGGCCGGGTTCCCGCTGCTCACCGCGGTCATCGGCGTCGGTATCGGCGTCTCCACGATCACGGCCCTGGCCAGCGCCCTCGACCTGGGCTCCACCACCTCCACACTGGCCACGATGATCGGCCTCGCGGTCGGCATCGACTACGCCCTGTTCATCGTCTCCCGCTACCGCGCGGAACTCGCCGAGGGCCGCGAACGCGAGGAAGCCGCCGGCCGCGCGGTCGGCACGGCGGGATCGGCGGTCGTCTTCGCCGGTCTGACGGTCGTGATCGCCCTGGTCGGACTGTCCGTCGTCAACATCCCGATGCTCACCAAGATGGGTGTGGCCGCCGCGGGCACGGTCGTCGTCGCCGTCCTGATCGCCCTCACCCTCATCCCGGCGCTGCTCGGCTTCGCGGGCCGCAAGATCAAGCCCGCCGGTGAGAAGAGCAAGCTGCTCGGCGGCGGCCGTGCGAAGAAGAAGCACGCCGACAAGCCCAACATGGGCACCCGCTGGGCGAGCTTCGTCGTACGGCGCCCGGTCGCCGTCCTGCTGCTCGGCGTCGTCGCCCTCGGCGCGGCGGCGGTCCCCGCGTCCTCCCTGCAGCTCGGCCTCGGCGACGACGGCTCCCAGCCCACCTCGACCACCCAGCGCCGCGCCTACGACCTGCTCTCCGACGGCTTCGGCCCCGGCTTCAACGGCCCGCTCATGGTCGTCGTCGACGCCAAGGACAGCGCCCACCCGAAGGCCGCGTTCAACAAGGTCGACAGCGAGATCAAGGGCCTCAAGGACGTCGTCACGGTGACCCCGGCCGCCGCCAACAAGGCCGGCGACACCGCGACCATCACCGTCATCCCGAAGTCCAAGCCGTCCTCGACCACCACCGAGGACCTGGTCCACGCGATCCGCGACCAGGGCACCGAGATCACCGCCGACACGGACGCCAAGGTCCTGGTCACCGGCTCGACGGCGATGAACATCGACGTCTCGCAGAAGCTCAACGACGCCCTGATCCCCTACCTGGTCCTGGTCGTCGGCCTCGCCTTCCTCCTGCTGATCGTGGTCTTCCGCTCGATCCTCGTCCCGCTGAAGGCCGCCCTCGGCTTCCTGCTCAGCGTGATGGCGGCCCTGGGTGCCGTGGTCGCGGTCTTCCAGTGGGGCTGGCTGTCCGGCCTGCTCGGCGTCGAGGAGACCGGCCCGGTCATGTCGATGATGCCGATCTTCATGGTGGGCGTCGTCTTCGGCCTCGCCATGGACTACGAGGTGTTCCTCGTCACCCGGATGCGGGAGGCGTACGTCCACGGCGAGAAGCCGAGCCAGGCCGTCGTCACCGGCTTCAGGCACGGCGCACGGGTCGTCACGGCCGCCGCCGTCATCATGATGGCCGTCTTCTCCGGCTTCATCGGCTCCAGCGAGTCCATGATCAAGATGATCGGCTTCGGCCTCGCGATCGCCGTCTTCTTCGACGCGTTCATCGTCCGCATGGCGATCGTCCCGGCCGTGCTCGCCCTGCTCGGCAAGCGCGCCTGGTGGCTGCCGAAGTGGCTGGACCGCGTGCTGCCCAACGTCGACGTCGAGGGCGAGGGCCTGCGCGCCCTGTCCGACAGGAACGCCGGCGACGACTCAGGCAAGGACGACGAGGACCGCGAGCTGGTACGCGCCTGACGCACGGCACGTGAAAGACCGCCGGTGAGGGTCCGTGGGGACGGGGCGCCCTCACCGGCTTCCTCGCGCCCGCGCGCGCCACAGCCACGGGCACCCGCGCGCCACCACCATGGGCGCCCGCGCGCACCACCACCACGGGCGCCCCCGGTGTTAACCGCTCGCATCGCCCCGGCCGCTTGGTTAGCGTGCCCCCTATGACGACGACAGCCGCCACTGACGCCGACGCCCAGGGCCCCGGAGCCCACCCTCGTTTCGCCGCCGCCCTGGTGGAACTGGGGCTCGGCGAACTGACCTCGCGCGTGCGGCGGTTCCCGGACGCGGCCCGTACCGCCGCCGAGGCCGCCGCGGCGATCGGGTGCGAGCTCAGCGAGATCTGCAAGTCGCTGATCTTCGCGGCCGACGGGGTGCCGGTCCTGGTGCTGATGGACGGCGCCTCACGCGTCGACGTGGAGCTGGTGCGCAAGGAACTCGGCGCGGAGAAGGTCACCCGGGCCAAGGCGGACGTCGTACGCGAGACCACCGGGTACGCCATCGGGGGCGTGCCGCCGTTCGGGCACCGCACCCGCACGCGCGTGCTCGCCGACCGGGCGCTGCTGCGGCACGACGTGGTGTGGGCCGCCGCGGGCGACCCGCACGCCGTCTTCCCGATCCCGCCCGCCGCCCTGGTCGAGCACGCCGGCGCCACCGTCGTGGACGTGCGTGAACCCACCGCGTGATCCCGCCGGTTGCCGCGGTCGTGCGTGAGCCCACCGGGTGACCGTCCGCTCCGGTGCCAAGTCGACATTTTTGAGCCACAGGACTTGCCGTTGCCTTGACGAACCGTTCTTCGCACGTTCAGCCGACCGCCTGTGCCTGGGTTGTGTGTTCTCCGTAGGGTCCCTGCGAGTTGCGGAAGAAGGGACTCGTGGGACTCATGGACACACTCCACGCTGTCCGGGCCCGAGGGATCACCAAGTGCTTCGGTGACATCGTCGCACTCGACGGTGTCGACCTGGATGTGACGCAAGGCCAGATCCACGGCCTGGTCGGACCGAACGGCGCCGGCAAGACGACACTGCTCGGCCTGCTGCTGGGGCTGGCCGTCGCCGACGGCGGCCGGCTGGAGATCCTGGGGACGCCGGTCGAGCGGACGCTCGCCGCCCCCGACGGTGTCGCCGGCTTCGTGGACGCGCCCGGTCTCTACCCCTCGCTCACCGCCCGGCAGAACCTCGCCGCGCTGGCGGCCCTCCGCGGCCTGGACACGGGGCCGGCGGGTATCGACGGCGTGCTCGGCGAGGTCGGGCTCACCGATGTCGCCGACGACAGGACCCGTGGCTTCTCCCTCGGCATGCGCCAGCGGCTCGGGCTCGCCGCCGCCCTGCTCACCCGGCCCCGGCTGCTCGTGCTCGACGAGCCGTCCAACGGCCTGGACCCGGCCGGCAAGAGACATGTGCACGGCGTCCTCACCCGGCTCGCCGCCGACGGAACCGGCGTGGTGCTCTCCAGCCACCGCATGGACGACCTGGAGGCCCTCTGCTCCGAGGTCACCATCCTCGCCACCGGACGCGTCGTCTTCTCCGGCCCGCTGAGCAAGCTGGCCGCCGAGAACCGTGAACTCGACTACCGGCTGCGCACCTCCGATCCCGAGGCCGCGCGCCTGGTCGCCGCCGGCACGGCGGGCGTCCGGATCGTCGACGACAGCGGCGTACGACAGGACGCCGACGTACTCGTCGTACGCGCACTGGTGCCCGCCCTCGACGAACTCGTCGCGAAGGTCGTGCGGTCGGACGTCGCGGTGCGCGAACTCGCCCCCGTCGTATCACCACTGGAGGCCGCGTTCCTCGCCCTCACCGAACATGAGGAGGCCGGCCGATGACCGCGACCACCGTCGCCCGGCGCACGCCCGCCGCCCGCCGCGTGCCGGTGTCCCGCGGCTACCGGTTCGAACTGGTCAAGCTGATCTCCCAGTGGCGGATCCGGCTGCTGGTGCTCGCCTGCTGGATCGCTCCGGCGCTCTTCGTCGCCGGGGTGAGCGGGCAGAGCACCCTCCCCTCCGACACGCTCTTCGGCCGCTGGATGCACGCCACGGGCTGGGCCGGACCGCTGGTGATGCTCGGTTTCGCGGGCACCTGGGCGCTGCCGCTGCTGACCTCGGTGGTCGCCGGCGACGTGTTCGCCTCCGAGGACCGGCTCGGCACCTGGCGTCACCTGCTGGTGGCGGTCCGCTCGCCCGCGCGGATCTTCGTGGCGAAGTCACTGGCCAGCCTCACCGTCATCCTGCTCCTGGTGGCCGGGCTGGCCGTCTCCAGCGCGGTCGGCGGACTCGCGGCGGTCGGCAACCAGCCCCTGGTCGGCCTCGACGGGCATCTGCTGTCGCCCGGGGACGCCGCCGGCCGGGTCCTGCTCTCCTGGATCGCGGCCCTCGCACCGACGCTCGCCCTCGCCGCGATCGGACTGCTCGGGTCGGTCGCGCTGGGCCGCTCCCCGATGGGGCTGCTGCTGCCCCCGATCGTCGCGCTCGCGATGTCGGTCGCCCAGATGCTGCCGCTGCCTGTCGCCGTGCGCCTCGCCCTGCCCACCTATGGCTTCATCTCCTGGAACGGCCTGTTCACCAGCCCGGCCCAGCTCGCCCCGCTGCTGACCGCCGTCGCGGTCAGCCTGGTGTGGGCGGTGCTCGCGACCGTACTGGCCCATGTGCTGTTCGTACGGCGCGACTTCACCAACCCGGCCTACGACGGTTCCGGGCGCCGCGCGATCACCCTCGGCGTGCTGCCGCTGGCCGCGCTGACCGCCGTCACCGTCGGAGCGGTCGCCGTGGCCACCCCCTCGACGGGCTCCGGCATCGAACAGGACAAGGTGCAGAAGTCCCTCGCCACGGTCTTCGCGCACCTCTACCGCCTGCAGACGCAGGAACTCCATCGACCCGCCGTCACCGAAAAGCAGTTGGGGGCCACGGCGGCGTGTACCAAGAGCGACGGCCAAGCCGCCCAGGAGGGCGCGGGGAACGACTGGCGTTGCGTGGTGAGCTGGCACCTCCCCGGCGTTTCGGTGACGGGGACGGCGATCTACCAGCTCGACATCACCTCGGACGGGCGGTTCGTGGCCGACGGCGACGGTCCGAAGGAAGTGAACGGCTACTTCCTCGTACGGGCTTCGACCGGTGACGCCCCGAACCCGCTCTGGCAGTTCGACGGCAACGTCGACCTGCTTGAAACCCACTGAAGGGAACAGTTCCGTGCAGGTAACCCGCCAGCGTCGGATCAACGAGAACAGACAGGTCAACTTCCTCGGCCGGCGCGTCGGCCGCCGGGCGCTGCTGGTGACGGCCGGTATCACCGTCGCCCTCGGCGTCACGGGCACCGCGGTCGCCTCGACGTACCAGTTCGGCACCCAGCAGGTCGGCCAGACCACCGCCAACGGCCAGGTCGTCTCCGCCGACCAGTACATCAAGCCGTACGGCAGCCGCACCGTCATCAACGACGGCAAGATCATGTCGTCGACGGTCAGCCCGGACGGCACCCACCTCGCGGCCTCGGTCGCCGACGGTGACGCGTCCCTGGTGATCATGGACCTGGCGACCGGGCAGGTGAAGCAGAAGGTCGGCACCAACGCGGCGGACGACCTGCGCATCAGCAGCGGCGCGGTCGGCCAGGAGGGCCCGACCTACTCGCCCGACGGCAAGCAGCTGTGGCTGGGCCAGGCCGGCGGCTACACCAGGTTCACCGTCAACGCGGACGGCACCCTCACCGGCCCGACAGCCGTTCCGATCGCGGCCGACGGCTCCAAGCAGGCGCTGGTGGGCGCGGCGGTGTTCTCGGCGGACGGCTCCACCGTGTACTCCGCGGTCAACGGCCAGAACAAGGTGGTCGCGATCGACGCGGCGACCGGCGCGATCAAGCAGACCTGGGCCGTCGGCAACGCCCCGCGCGGTCTCGCCCTGGTCGGCGGCAAGCTCTACGTCAGCAACGAGGGCGGGCGTCCGGCCGAGGCCGGCGACACCACCATCAACTCCTACGGCACCGACGTGGTCGCCAATCCGAAGACCGGCGCCGCCACCACCGGCACGGTCAGTGTCATCGACACCGCCGACCCGTCCGGCGCCGTCGGCACCATCGCCGTCGGCCTGCATCCGACCGCGGTGTACGCGAGCAAGGGCGCGGTGTTCGTCACCAACACCGCCGACAACAACGTGTCGGTCATCGACACCCGCAAGGACAAGGTCGTCCAGACCATCGCCACCCAGCCGTGGCCCGAGGCCTCGGTCGGCTACGAGCCCAACGCGGTCACGCTCACCGACGACGGACACCTGCTGGTCACGCTCGGCCGCGCCAACGCGGTCGCCGTCTACCGCTACACCTCCCCGCAGCAGCCGGCCCGCTACGTCGGCCTGCTCCCCACGGACTACTTCCCGTCGGGGATCACCGCCCTCGGCAAGAAGGTCGTCGTCGCCAACACCCGCGGCATCGACGCCCTGCGCCCCGACGCCGCCGGCCACAACACGCACGACACCACGTCGAGCCTCACCCAGTTCACGATGCCGAGCGACCAGGTCGTCAGGTCCGAGACGGCCAAGGTGTTCAAGCAGAACGGCTGGACGTCCAACTCGGTCAAGACCGCCAAGGACAACGGCCACAAGAAGGCCGTCCCGGTCCCGAAGCGGATCGGCGACCCGTCGACGATCAAGCACGTCTTCCTGCTCGTCAAGGAGAACCGCACCTACGACCAGGTCTTCGGCGACCTCCCGCAGGGCAACGGAAACTCCGCGCTCACCCAGTTCGGCGAGAACGTCACGCCCAACCAGCACGCGCTGGCCCAGCAGTTCGGCCTGTACGACAACTTCTACGACATCGGCACCAACTCCGCCGAGGGCCACAACTGGCTCATGCAGTCCGACAACCCGGAGTACACCGAGTCGTCGGCCGGCGAGTACACCCGCAGTTACGACACCGAGAACGACGTCCTCGGCCACCAGAAGACCGGCTTCATCTGGACCGGCGCGCAGGCGGCCGGCAAGTCGGTCAAGGACTTCGGCGAGTTCCAGTCGTACGAGAGCAAGCCGGCCGGCGCGAACTGGCAGAACCTGTACTGCGACAGCAAGAACATGGCCGCGACCGGGGCCCAGACCGCCTACCCCATCAAGACGGGCTCGGCGATCCCCTCGCTCAACGACGTGTCGGTGCAGGGCTTCCCGCTGTTCGACCTCGACGTCCCGGACATCTACAAAGAGCAGATCTGGAAGCAGGACTTCGAGAAGAGCGGCCCGGCGAACCTGAACATGTTCTGGTTCTCCAACGACCACACCGGCGGCCCGGCCAACGCGGCCGCCGAGGTCGCCGACAACGACCTCGCGGTCGGCCGGATGGTCGACGAGATCACCCACAGCAAGTACTGGAAGGACTCGGCGATCTTCGTCGTCGAGGACGACTCCCAGGCCGGCCTCGACCACGTCGACGGCCACCGCGCCCCGGTCCAGGTCATCAGCCCGTACGCCCAGCACAACACGGTCGACGACCACTACTACTCGCAGATCACCATGGTCCGCACCATCGAGCAGATCCTCGGGATCCACCCGATGAACCAGCTCGACAGCGCGGCCACCCCGATGTACGGGGCCTTCACCCGCAAGGCGGACGACACGCCGTTCACGGCGGTCCCCAACCGGACCTCCCTGACCCTCGGCGTGAAGCCCCAGCCGTCCTGCGGCTCGGACACCCCGGCAGCCCAGGACGCCGACGCGGCGGCCGCGCCGACGACCGTTTCCGTACCGGCCGCCGAGAAGACGGTCGCGGCACAGTGGCGGACCTGGGCCTCGCACCAGCGGCTGACCGGCCCGAACGCCGTGCCCGACTACGCCAACCCCACCCAGATGAACCGCTACACCTGGTACCAGACCCACAACTGGACCAAGCCGTACCCCGGCGACAAGAAGATCTTCACGCCGGACGACGTACCGGGCGCCTACCTTCCCTCCTCGGAGAACGACGGCTGACAGCCCCACCACGCGGTCATGTGCGGGGCCCCTGGCAGGGCCCCGCACGCCCCCTCCCCGGTCCCGGGACGGCCTACGCGCGCAGGCCGCCGCGCCATGCGCCAAGCTTGCTGCGGAACGTACGAGGACAGGGAGACGTCATGACCGACAAGCCGACCGTGGCCTTGCTGGGCACCGGCATCATGGGCGCCGCGATGGGCCGCAACCTCCTGAAGGCCGGGCACACCGTCCGCGCGTGGAACCGCACCCGCGCCAAGGCCGAACCCCTCGCCGCCGACGGCGCCCAGGTCACCGACACCCCCGCCGAGGCCGTCGAGGGCGCCGACGTCGTGCTGACCATGCTGTATGACGGCGAGACGGCCCTGGAGGCCGTCCGCGAGGCCGTCGGCGCGTTGCGGCCCGGGGTCGTCTGGGCGCAGTCCACCACCGCGGGACTCGACCAGATCCCCGAACTGGCCGCCTTCGCCCGCGAGCACGGCCTGGTCTTCTACGACGCCCCGGTCCTCGGCACCCGCCAGCCCGCCGAGGCCGGACAGCTCACCGTCCTGGCCGCAGGGCCCGAACAGGGCCGGGAGACGGTCACGCCGGTCTTCGACGCCGTCGGCGCCCGCACGCTGTGGACCGGCGACGACGGGTCCTCGGCCGCCGCGACCCGGCTCAAGCTGGTCGCCAACAGCTGGGTCCTCGCGGTGACGGCGGCGGCCGGCGAGGTGGTGGCCCTCGCCCAGGGCCTCGACGTCGACCCGCACAACTTCTTCGACCTGATCGCGGGCGGCCCGCTCGACATGGGCTATCTGCGGGCCAAGGCCGGGCTGATCATCGACGGCGGACTGACCCCGCCGTCCTTCGCGGTGGACACGGCAGGGAAGGACGCCCGGCTGATCGTCGCCGCCGGCGCGAGCCGCGGCGTGCGCCTCGATGTGGCAGAGGCGGCCGCCGAACGCTTTGCCCGCGCCGCCGCCCAGGGGCACGCCGACGAGGACATGGCCGCCGCGTACTTCGCGAGCTTCGACGGCAAGTGACCCGCGCGCGGGGCGGCGCGGTCCGGTGCCGACGTGACGCGCGGGGCCCCGAGGGAGCACCCTGGAAGCAGCGATTGCGGAGGTGGTCCCCATGATGCAAACCGCTGTGGGATGGCACGTAGAGCTGGAGTTCCTGGAGGACGACACGCACACGCGCGCGGTCGCCATGGTGCGTCTGCCCGACGGCACCGAGGTACGCGCGCACGGCCACGCCAGCCGTCATGAGTCCGACAGCAACCAGCCCAGAGTCGGGGAGGAGATCGCGGGAGCCCGCGCCATGAACGAACTGGCCATGCAGTTGCTGAGCAAGGCGCACGGCGAGATCGACGCGGACTCCGGGCGGCACTCGCATCCGATCAACGTGTGAGGAAGCGCGGGCGCGCGGGCGTGGGCGCGCGGGCGTGGGCGTGCTCGCGCGGGGTGTTGGCGTGCTCGCGCGGGGCGTGTGGTGTTCGCGCGCGCCGGGCGTGCAGAGCGCTGGAGCGCGGGCGGGTGTGATTGTGGCGCGTACGCGGGCGTCGGGGTGTGTGTGCGGCGGCGGTTACGCCAGCGCCGTGCGCACCGCCCGCACCAGCGCCTGCGCCCGCGCGTCCGCCGTCACGCTCTTGCGGAAGCCGTTGGTGACATAGCCGAAGGCGATGCCCGACTCGGGGTCCGCGAAGCCGAGCGCGCCGCCGCGGCCCGGGTGGCCGAAGGACGCGGGGGAGAGCAGCGGGGACGCGCTGCCGTGCAGCATGTAGCCGAGCCCGAAGCGGGTGGAGACGACCAGCACCCGGTCCGGCCCCGCCGACTGCTCGGCGCGGGCCAGCTCCACGGTCTCCGGCGCGAACAGCCGCTTGCCGCCGTCGACCTCGCCGATGAGGGAGGCGTAGAAGCGGGCCAGGCCGTCGGCGGTGGCTATGCCGTTGGAGGCGGGCAGGGCGGCCGCGCGGTAGGCGGGGTCGTTCTCGTCCGGGAGCGGGCTGATCGCGCCGAACGCCCGGCGGGTCAGCGACCCGGGGTCGGCGTACGCCTCGGAGACGGCCCGCTTGGGCCGGGTCCGCAGCGCGCCGGCGGTCTCCGGGGCCTCGACGGGCCCGACACGCCCCACGCGCGCGTGCTCCGCCTCCGGCAGCCCGAGCCACAGCTCGGCACGGGCCGGTCCGGCGATCTCGTCCGCGATCCACTCGCCGACGCTCCGCCCGGTCACCCGGCGCACCAGCTCACCGGTGAGCCAGCTGTATGTCTGCGCGTGATAGCCGTGATCGGTTCCCGGCTCCCAGACCGGCGCCTGCGCCGCGACCGCAGCCGCGCCCAGATCGGGGTCGGCGGCCTCCTCGGGCGTGAGCGGCCGGTCCAGCACCGGTACGCCCGCGCGGTGCGCGAGCAGGTGCCGCACCAGCGTCCGCTCCTTGCCGGCCGCCTTGAACTCCGGCCAGAGGTCACCCACCGGGGCGTCCAGGTCCAGCTCCCCGCGCTGCCGCAGAAGCAGCAGTACGGCGGCGGCGACGCCCTTGGTCGCCGAGCGCACGATCTGCGAGGTGCCGTGCTCCCAGGCCGCCTCGTCGGCGTTCCCGTCGAAGTCCCGGGCACCGCCCCACAGGTCGACGACCCGGTGCCCGTCCCGGTACACGGCGACCGCCGCGCCCCGGTCCCCGAGCAGCTCGAAGTTCTTCGCGAACGCGTCCCTGACCGGCTCGAAGCCCTCGGCCACAGTGCCGTTCACGTCCACGCCCGCCACATCCCTTCTGATCGCCTGCACCCTTGGGGGCAACGCACCCGCGGGGCCTGCGATTCCTCGGTACCGGGGCGGTACGGGCGTGAGCTGTGCCTCAGTGGGGGTGTGCCTGAGGGGGAGCGGCGTGCGGTCAGCCGAGCACGATCGTCACGTCGATGTTGTCGCGGGTCGCGTTGGAGTACGGGCACACCTCGTGGGCGGCGTCCACCAGCTTCGCCGCGATGTCCGCGTCCAGGACCGGGAGGGAGACGCTGAGCGCGACGGCGAGACCGTAGCCGTGACGCTTGTTGGGGCCGATGCCGACCTTCGCGGCGACCGTGGAGCCGGTCAGGTCGTAGCCCGCGCGGTTGCCGACCAGGATCAGCGCGTTGTGGAAGCAGGAGCTGTAGCCCGCCGCGAACAGTTGCTCGGGGTTGGTGCCGTTGCCGTCGCCGCCCAGCGCCGGAGGCATCGCGACCTTGAGGTCGATCTGGCCGTCCTGGCTGGTCACATACCCGTTTCGGCCGCCGTGCGCGGTCGCCTCGGCGACATACATGATCTTCGTCGGACGGGTGTCGACGGTGGCGCCTTCGGTCACGGCGGGACCTCCCCCAGGGCGGAAACGATGGTGGGCAACACGATGGTGTGCAAGTACATCGTGCACAAGGTACCGACCGGTAGGAAGTCTTTGGATTACCAGGGGGGAGGAAACCGTGGGTAACAGGGGGCAGAGGGTGGTGAGAGCGGAGGTGGGGCGCGCGATGTCGGGGCGCGCCGGGTGTGGGTGCTGCTATGCGGGGCGCGAGGCCGCGCCGTTCGCGCGGTCCGCGAGCGCCCGCAACTCCTCGCGCAACCGCGCGACGTCCGCGCCGTCGAGTCCCGTCGCCGTGAGCAGGGCGCCGGGTACGCGCGCCGCGCGCTCCCGCAGTTCCTCCGCACGCTCGGTGCACGCGACGAGCACCGACCGCTCGTCCCACTCCGAGCGCTCCCTGCGCACCAGACCCGCCGCCTCCAGCCGCTTCAGCAGCGGCGACACCGTGCCGTAGTCGAGGCGGAGCGCGCCGGCCAGTTCCTTCACCGTGGTCTCGCCCCGCTCCCACAGGACGAGCAGCACGAGATACTGCGGGTAGGTGAGCCCGAGGTCGTCGAGGAGCGGGCGGTAGGCGGCGGTCACGGCGCGCTGCGCGGCGTACAGCGCGAAGCACAGCTGGTCGTCCAGCCGTAGCGGCCCCGTGTCCTCTTGATGCGTCACCCGCCCATTGTCACGGACGCGAGGACGCGCGGGACGGTCGTCAGGGAAACGCGTCAGGCACCCCCGCGTCCCGCCGTCGCCGCGCGCGGGTCGAAGCCGAACGGCAGTTCCAGCCGGTGGGCGCGCATCAGGGCGTCGTCGGAGAGGAGTTCACCCGTGGGGCCGTCGGCGGCGATCGTGCCGTCGCTGAGGATCAGGGAGCGCGGGCACAGCTCCAGGGCGTAGGGCAGGTCGTGGGTGACCATGAGGACGGTGACGTCCAGGGAGCGCAGAATGTCGGCGAGTTCGCGGCGGGAGGCCGGGTCGAGGTTGGAGGAGGGCTCGTCGAGGACGAGGATCTCCGGTTCCATGGCGAGGACGGTGGCGACGGCGACCCGGCGGCGCTGGCCGAAGGAGAGGTGGTGCGGCGGGCGTGCGGCGAAGTCGGCCATGCCGACCCGTTCCAGGGCGGTACGCACGCGCGCGTCGAGTTCGGCGCCCTTCAGCCCGGCCGCCGCCGGTCCGAACGCCACGTCCTCGCGGACCGTCGGCATGAACAGCTGGTCGTCCGGGTCCTGGAAGACGATGCCGACCCGGCGCCGGATCTCCGCCATGTGCCGCTTGCCGACCGGCAGTCCGGCCACCGTCACCGAGCCCGTGCCGCCGCTCAGGATGCCGTTGAGGTGCAGGACGAGGGTGGTCTTGCCGGCGCCGTTCGGCCCGAGCAGCGCGACCCGCTCGCCGCGTGTGACGGTGAAGTCGACGCCGAACAGGGCCTGGTGCCCGTCGGGGTAGGCGAAGGCGAGGCCGGAGACCTCCAGAGAAGCAGTCACAGGGCCCATCCCAACACGCAGACGACAAGGGCGGACAAGGGCAGCGCGAGGGCGTGGGACCACTGCGCCCGGGACGCGGTCACCTCGTCGATGACCGGCATCGAACCGGCGTACCCGCGGCTCACCATGGCCAGGTGGACGCGCTCCCCGCGCTCGTAGGAGCGGATGAACAGCGCGCCGGCGGACTTCGCGAGCACGCCCCAGTGGCGCACACCCCGCGCCTCGAAGCCGCGCGACTCCCGCGCGATCCGCATCCGGCGCATCTCGTCGGTGATGACGTCGCCGTAACGGATCATGAAGGAGGCGATCTGGACGAGCAGCGGCGGGAGTTTCAGCCGCTGGAGCCCGAGGAGCAGTTCGCGAAGCTCCGTGGTGGCCGCAAGGAGCACGGAGGCGGCGACGCCGAGGGTGCCCTTGGCGAGTACGTTCCAGGCGCCCCACAGGCCGTTCACGCTGAGCGAGAGGCCGAGGACGTCGACCCGCTCGCCGTCCGCCACGAAGGGCATCAGCACCGCGAAGGCGACGAACGGCACCTCGATCAGCAGCCGGCGCAGGACGAAGGAAGCGGGCACGCGCGCGTGGTGCGCGACGCCCGCGAGGAGCACGGCGTACAGGGCGAACGCCCACATCGCCGTGCGCGGTGTCGAGACCACGACGACCACGAAGGCGAAGGAGGCGGCGAGCTTGGTGTGCGGGGGGAGCGCGTGCACGGGGGAGTGCGCGTGCCGATAGAGCCTGTGGGCGTGCCCGGCGCCCATGTCAGAGCGCCTCGGACGGCGCTTCCGCGCCCCGGCGCCTGCGTACCGCCCAGAACACCGTGCTGCCCGCGACGACGGTCACGCCGACGCCGATGACGCCCGCGAGACCGCCGGAGAGACGGGTGTCGGAGACGTCCTTGACGCCGTAGTCGGCGAGCGGGGAGTCGGCGGCCGCGTGCTCCTGAGCCTTCACGTCGATGCCCTTGTCGTGGGCGACCTTCTCCAGACCGTCCGGGTCGGCTGAGGCGTAGAAGCTGACGACGCCGGCGAGGACCAGAGAGGTGGCGAGCCCGGTGATCCACAGCGCGCGCCGCGAGGTGCGCGCCGCCACGGGCGCCGTGGGCGCCGGCTGCGACGGGGGCGCGTCCACCAGCACGCCGTTCACGCGCAACTTCAAGCCCTGCCGCAGCTCGCGCGCTCCGTACACCAGGTCCGGGCGCACCGCGATGACGGCGCCGACCGTGAGCGCGGTGATCGCGGCCTCGCCGACGCCGATGAGGACGTGCACACCGATCATGGCCGTGGCCACCTTGCCGATGGAGACGTCGGTGGTGCCGCCGATCGCGTACAGGAGGGTGAAGGCGACGGAGGCGGCCGGGACGGAGAGCAGGGCGGCGACGAAGGAGGCGGCGGTCACCGAACGCCGGGTGCGCGGCAGGACCTTCAGCAGACCCCGGAAGACGGCGTACGCGACGACGGTCGTCACGATCGCCATGTCGGTGATGTTGACGCCGAGCGCGGTCAGGCCGCCGTCCGCGAACAGGATGCCCTGCATCAGCAGCACCACGGAGACGCACAGGACGCCGGTATACGGGCCGACGAGTATCGCGGCCAGCGCTCCGCCCAGGAGATGCCCGCTTGTTCCGGCCGCGACGGGGAAGTTGAGCATCTGTACGGCGAAGATGAACGCCGCCACCAGGCCGGCGAGCGGCGCCGTGCGCTCGTCGAGTTCACGGCGGGCGCCGCGCAGGCTCACTGCGAGGGCACCGGCCGCGACCACCGCGGTGACCGCGGAGGTGGGGGCGTCGATGAATCCGTCAGGTACATGCACGGTTCGATTTTAAGGTGTTGTTGCGAAGCTTTTGCAAGAGCGAGAGAGTTGTGTATTGCACACCGAGGCGGGCCGAAGCATGTGGAGGTGTACCGAGGAGTCGCATGAGATGTCGCGGCCTCCGCAAGCACAATCCGGAAAATGTGCGACATTTGGAGAAGAAGCGGATGCACAGCTTTCGCAAAGGTAACGGAGCGTAAAGGGCAGTCCGATGTCTGTAGTCGAGCAGTATGCGCGAGCCCACATCGTCACGGACGAGGACGCGCGGGAGGACCCGGGTGCGGTGCCCGTCGTCCTGCGCTACGACCCCGAAGCCGATCCGCGATCGGTGCGGGTGGGCCTGCCCGGGACGGACGAATGGACGTTCTCGCGCGCGCTGCTGGAGCAGGGACTCAGGGCACCGGCGGAGAGCGGTGACGTACGGGTGTGGCCGCTGGGGCGGGTGCAGGCCGTGGTGGAGTTCCACTCCGACCACGGCACGGCGGTGGTGCAGTTCGAGTCGAAGGCGCTGCTGCGCTTCCTCAGGCGCACCTACATGAGCACCCCTGTGGCCGGCTAGCGCCGCCTACAGCGACGACCCCAGCTTCAGCAGCGCCGCCACGATCGGCCCGGCCGTGTCGCCGCCGTGGCCGCCGGCCTGGACCACGCCCGCGCCCACCAGATCGCCCTTGTACGCCGTGAACCAGCCGTTCGGCTTCTTCTGCCCGTCGACCTCCGCCGAGCCCGTCTTGGCGCCGTAGTCCGGGCCGAGACCGGCCATCGCCTTGGCGGCCGTGCCGTACGCCGCCGTGTACTGCATGACCTCCTTCAGCTCGGACTGTGTCTTCGCGGACATCGTGCGCGAGGCCTTGGCGACGGTCCGGTTGTCGACCGAGGGGGAGACCAGGTACGGCTGGTGGAAGGCGCCGGTCTCGACGGTGGACGCCACCGACGCCATGTTCAGCGGGTTCATCCGCACCCCGCCCTGCCCGATCAGCGAGGCGCCCATCTGCGCGCCGCTCTGCACCGGGACCGAGCCGTCGAAGGTCGGGACGCCGATGGCCCAGTTGTTCATACCGAGGCCGTAGACCTGCTGCGCCTCGGTCGTCAGGTCGCTGTTGGACAGCTTGGGCGCGAAGTTGATGAAGGCGTTGTTGCAGGACGCCCCGAAGGCCAACTTGAACGTGCCCTTCTTGATCTCGGAGTCGTCGTCGTTGTGGAACGTCCACCCGGCCAGCTTGTACGTCTTCGGGCAGGGGTGGGAGGCGTCCGGGGTGATGAGCCCCTTCTCGAACAGCATCGTCGAGGTGACGATCTTCATCGTGGAGCCGGGGGCCAGCGAGCCCTGGAAGGCCACGTTGAAGCCGTGGCTGGAGTTGGCCACGGCGTAGATCTCGCCGGTCGACGGACGCATCACGACGACCGAGGCGTTCTTCTGCGTGGTGACCTGCTTCTCGGCGGCCGCCTGGAGGGTGGGGCTGAGCGTCGTCTTCACCGTGCCCGGCGTGCCCTTGCTGAGCTCCAGGAGGGTCTTGTCGGACAGCTTCGCCGTCTCGGACGCCTGGCCGCGCACCACGCGCAGTTCGACGCCCGCCTTGCCGCCGGCCTTCTTGCCGAACTTCTCCCGGAGCCCGTCCAGGACCGTGCCCAGCGACGGGTACTTGGCGGTGGTGATCTCCCCGCCGTCACGGTCCAGGGCCTTGATGGGCGGCGTGCCGGACTCGCCGGTGGCCAGGGTGTCGCCGTCCGCGAGGTCCGGGTGGACGACCGCGGCGTGCCAGTCGACCACCGGCTTGCCGTCGCTGGTGCGCCGCACGACGCTGAACGAGGAGTCGTACGACAGCGGCTTGCTGACGCCCTTGTACGACACCGTCGCCTTCACCGAGAACGGGACCTTGCCGCCGGTGCGCGTGCCCTCGGTGAGCGTGACGTCCTTGACGTGGGCGTCCTTGGCGTAGCCGGTGAGCAGCCTGACGCAGGCCTTGGCGTCGTCCGTGACGGCGGCGGCCTGCGTGACCTTGCCCTGCTGCCAGGAGGTCAGGAAGGTCCGCGCCGTCGTCTGCACCTCGGTCGCCGACAACGGCCCGGTCTTGACGGGCTTGGTTGCTGACGCCTTCGACGCCGCGTCGGCCGCTCCGCCGCCGTACAGCGCGTAGAGGCCGAAGCCGGCGCCGCCGACCACGACGGCGATCATCCCGCCGATGACGGCGGGTCTCTTCTGCCGTCGTTCGACGACGCGCCTTCTCTTGCCCACAGTCCAGTTCCTCCGCGCACTTCCCCAGGGCCACCGCCGCCCCGTAGCCCTCACGCTCCCCAACGACTGCAACAGCCTAGAGTCCCGCCCTGTGGGAGTGACTTCACCCACCGATCCGTAGCACACTCGCGACAATCGGACCGGCCGCGTCAATGCCGTGACCGCCGTCCTGGGTCATGGCCGCGGCCGCGACGTCGTCGCGGTAACCGGCGAACCAGCTGTTCGACTTGGACTGTCCGTCGACCTCCGCCGAACCCGTCTTGGCGCCGATGCTGCCGTGCAGCCCGCTCATCACCCCGGCCGCGGTGCCGCTGGTCGCCGTGCGGTTCATCATGGAGCGCAACTGGCCGACCGTGTTCGTCGACAGGCCCTTCGCGGTGGCCACTTCACGGCTGTCCAGTTTCTGTGAAACGAGCACCGGCTGCCGGAAGGTTCCCGTCATCGCGGTCGCCGTCACCGACGCCATGTTCAGCGGGCTCATCTGCACCTGGCCCTGGCCGATGAGGTTGGCCGCGGTGTCCGGGCCGCCGGAGGCGGGGACACGGCCGTCGAAGCTCGGGATGCCGACCTTCCAGTCGTTGCGCCCGAGCCCGAAGCGGTCCTCGGCCTCCTTGGTGAGCGAGTCGACCTGGACGGAGTCCGCGTACTTCACGAACGCCGTGTTGCAGGACCGCGCGAAGCTGTCCGAGAGGGTGGCCTTCAGGTCCGGCTGCAGTCCCTTGAGGTTGCTGAAGGTCTGGCTCTGCCAGGTCGCGGTCGGCGGGCAGGGCGCCGGGCCGTTCATCGTGGTGATCCCGGTGTCGATGAGGGTGGCCGCGCTGATGATCTTCATGGTGGAGCCGGGGGCCAGCTCGCCGAGGAAGGCCGCGTTGAAGCCGTCCTCACGGTGGTTGGCGACCGCGAGCACCTCGCCGGTGCTGGGCTTGACGGCCACCACCGACGACTCGGCGTACTTCGTCACCGCGGTCTCGGCGGCGGCCTGCACGCGCGCGTCGAGCGTCGTGCGCAGCCTGCCCGCCCTGCCCGCCGCGAGGGTCAGCAGCGTGGTGTCGGCGGACTCCTCGGACGCGTGCTGGATCACCAGCTCCACGCCCGGGGTGCCGCCCGCCTTGTCGCCGTAGCGGCTGCGCAGCTCGTCCAGGATCGGGCCCAGGGACGGGTATTTGTCCTTACTGAGGACCGTGCCGTTGCGGTCGACGGCCTCGATCGGCGGGCTCGCCGCCTCGCCGGTGGCCAGCGTGTCGCCGCGTCTGAGCTGCGGATGGACCACGGACGGCTGCCAGTCGACGAGCGCGCGGTGCGTGGTCTCGCCGCGCACGACCCTCAACGTGCTCCGGTAGGCGAGCGTCTTCGACTTCCCGTCGTAGGACACCGTCCCCTTCACGCTGAACGGCACGGTGGCTCCGGTCGCCTTGCCGGGCGTGATGTGCACGTCCTTGATGTGCGCGGTGGCGCTGAAGGAGGTGAGTACCGGTTCGGCGTCGGCGGAGTCGTTCGTGTACGACGCCGCGGTCACCGACTGGCCCTTCTCCCAGGCCGCGAAGAACTTGCCCGTGGTGTCCCTGATCTCGTCCGCGGTGGGCGGCCCGGTCCGTACGGCCGGCGTGCCGCCGCCGTCGCCCCGCACCGCCGACAGCACGTTGTAGGCGCCGTATCCGGCTCCGCCCACCATCACGGTGCAGACGCTGCCGACTATGGCCGCCTTGACCCCCTTGCGCATGGTGCGAATCCCCTCCCCGTGAGCTTTTGCCGCATTTTGTGAACGCGTTCAAAAGCTGGCTGTGGTGCGCACTCTAGGCGGATGTGAGGGCCATGTGTCAGATGTTGACTAATTGTTGTCTGAACAGAAATCAGGGATGTGGCTCATACCCAGGTATCGAGCCACATACGTGAACGCCAGGAGTCGATGGGAATCGCCGTGCCCGTGTACAGCGGCCAGAAATAGATGAAGCTACCGCGTGGCGGTCGGCAAGGCACCTGAACAGGCACTTCACGCCGGCTGGGCATGCGATCTCCACACTGGGCCGTGTGTGGGCCGGGGGCCGGGTGAGAGGGTGTGCCCCGCGTCACATGCGGGTGGACGTGGCGCACGTTCACCGCTCCTCTAATCGGCTTGATCATTGCGCAGTTGGTCGGGCTAGGATCCGACGGCGCTTCCAGGGGTGGGGGCTCAGTCGCATGCTGGGGAGAGGCGAACGTGGAACGAAGACAGACTCTGATCGCGGGCTGGGTGGTTGTGGTGTCGCTGTCCGCGATCATGACGGGTTTGACCCACTGGTCGTCCAAGCCGACCAAGAGCGCGCTGTCGTTCGCATATCAGCGCGAGGGGGGCGACAACTCCATCAGCCAGACATTGGCCATCAAGAACACGAACAAGGAGTCGGTCGTCCCTGTACTGGCGTTCACCGCGCTCGACCAGAACGGTGCCCCCCTGCCGAGGGTGCATGTCCGAACCGTCTACGGCAGCGACAGCGGCCGTCTGGTGGTTCCGTACGGGGCGGGTCTCGACATCCTGCGTTTCTCGGGAGCCGGTGAACACCAGGTCTACGACGTTCGCGTCACCGTCAAGCGTCTCGTCGCCGCCAAGAGCCGGGCCAGCGCGCACCCTGTGACCGTTCAGGAGCTAGACAGCGCTGGACGCAAAGTGAGCAGGTTCACACGCTTCACCACTGTGCGCGTGACGAACATCAACCCTTATCCGGTGACGACACGTGTGGCCTACCTCGTTTACGACCAGCCGGCGGAGGGCGAGACACAGCAGGCGGTGTCCGTCACTCCCATCGGAGGACTGGTCCTCGTCCCGGGTGGCGGCAGCGCAGTCGTCAAGGTCACCGGTGCCGCCGCTACTGCCGTGGCCAGGTATTCCGGCGGTCCGGCCGTGAGCGTCAAGGCGTACGACTCCCAGTGATCCGAGTGGCGGCGGGCCACTCCCGCCGCCACTCGGATCACCTACAGATACAGCTCATCCACAGCCTTCCTGGTGCGCCCCTCACTGCTCGGCATGAGGTGCGTATAGGTGCGGAGGGTGAACCCCCGGGTCGGCGTGACCGAGATAGGAACTCAGGGCCCGGACTGCAGCCGGCCCTTCGGGGAGCACGCTCCGTCTGGTCAAGGAACAGGACGCCCCCACGGCAGCGCCGGCCGAGGTGGCGCCGGCGGAGACGAACCGGGACCGGGTGCTCAAGGCCGTTCACGACGGCGCCCGGACGCTGCGGGACGTCACCGACCGGACCGGCATCAACAAGGGCACCGTTTTTTGCGAGATCAAGGCACTTACGGCCACGGGAGCCCTCCGCAAGGCCGACGACGGCATGCTCCTGCCCGGCCGCGAGGCGGCATGAGCACCGTCGCCTGACCGCTCAAGCGAACGACACGGCGGCCCCCTTCCGTCAAGAACCGGGGCCGCCGCCAATCCACCTGCCCTCAACAGACCTGTGGAGGTCTCCCAGCATGACGCAACCGCCACCCTGACCAGCTATTACCGATCCGAACATGTCGAAGGCACACGCATCGGTATCCGCCGCCAGGGCCCGCTGGCCGTGGCGGCGGATACCGCGTGCTGTACGACGCGGGGTACGAGATCGACCACATGAAAGAGGCTGTTTTTGCCCGCGTGCCGACGGCAGGCGAGGCGCAGCTTCTACAGCTTCCAGTAGGTGAACCCGTGGTGGAGCTTCACCGAACTACGTACACGGCGGATGGCACGGTGGTCGAATTCGCCGTGGGTGTGCACGCGGCCTCTCGGTTCGCGTGGGAGTACGAGTTCAAGGTCCCCGATTCTGCCCGTGACCAGGGCAAGGAAGGCTCGCCGTGATCTCCGCACAGGAGGACTGGGAGGACACTCAGCTTCTGTGGGACTACCAGCAGATGCACCACGAACCGCGCCCTTGCTCGGTCGGTATCGGTCTGGGTAGTCACGATCTGGGAGTGGCTGACACAACCGTCGACCTGTACCAGCGCGGGATGATGCCGCTGATCGTCTTTACGGGCGCGACTAGCCGGACCACGCAGGGCCGGATGCCGCGCGGTGAGGCGGAGCACTACCGGGACCGCGCTCTTGAGTTGGGCGTGCCAGCCAATGCGATCCTTGTCGAGCCCACCGCCCGGAACACAGGGCAGAACATCAGCTTGTCTCGGGCGCTCCTCGAAGAGCGCGGGATCGGCGTTGATTCTGTGCTCCTCGTCAGCAAGCCGTACGAAGAACGACGAGCCTACGCCACCGCCCGCAAACTGTGGCCTGAGGTGGAGTTCGTCAGTGCATCCACGCCGATGACGCTCTCTGAATACATCGACTCGATCCAGAACGCACGCCTTGTTGTCGACATGCTGGTTGGGTCGCTACAACGCCTACTGATCTATCCCGCCCAAGGTTTCACCATTCCACTGGACGTACCCGGCAACGTGATCCAAGCGTACGAGCGGCTTGTGTCCCGTGGCTTCACGAGTCGCCTTGCTCCTGAGCGCTCCGCTATGTGAGCCCCAGGCTCGCAGAACGGTCCTCTGCTTCAGGCCAATCGCCCTCACTGGCTCTTCATGTGGCTGTCCCTGGCGCACCGTGGCGATTAGTCGCTCACGCACCTTTCGCTCCGGCGTGCGCGATAGGTTGCCATGAGTTCGGCTCAGTCCTGCCCAGACGCCCGGCTCGCTATGAGCGGGGTCCGACCTGGTCAGCTTCTCGACTTGGTCGGGAGTAACGAGAGACAGGAGCCGAACGATGGTGCGACCCAAGCAGAGGAAGCGCCGCCGACGCCGCAAGAGGGATTGGGTGGAGTTGGCGGTAGTGACTCTTAGCGCGGTCACTGCCATCGCGGGGTGCGTCCGGCACTTCTTGTGACGCACTGAGGGGTGAGCCGGACGACTGGTTGGGCGGATGAGCCCGGCCGGCGAATACTCGGCCGGGCCCACCCTGTCCCGCGCACAGGCCTGGTTTGGGGTTGCAGCCCAGACCAGGCCTTTTGCATACGCGGGAGACCGAAGCGCAGGGAGGTTGCCTCCCATAGCTGCGACTAACGAGGTAACCGCAAGTCATCAGCGCTCCACAAGAGATCAAGATACGCTGTGCCGTCAATTGTCGACATTTCCCTGGCGAATGATCACAGCGATCGGTGGCGTTTGAGGGGTGGCGAGTACAAAAGTGCAGCTAGGACGCTCAGGGGGGTAGCGAAACCTGGCGTATGCCGCACACCGGCCGCTGAAGTCGAACGTGCCGCGGCCCGCTCCCGACGCCGCATAGTGCCCGGTCAGCCGCCGATGCCATGGATCTGGCCTACGCCAACCCGGCGCCAACAGCATCACACAAAGGCAGCTAGCACCCGACATGCACGATGCCTATGATCAGGCTCCACCCTGCCGGGACACGGCCTCAAAGGCGGGCGGCGGCAGGCGCGGCGGCTCCTGGGCACACGCTGCTGCCATGCGCTGCCACACTCGCCGGATGGTTGGTCATCGCCGGATGGTTGGTCAGACATGCCTTGCGGGGCAACAGAGCACAGGCTCGCTTCCCGCGGCTGCCGTCGTGGCGGCCTGCGCCTTGATCTTCACCGTAACCACCTTCTGGTGGCTCAATGCTCGCCAGGGGAAGCTACGGAGCTGGGAGCCACACTCGTTCGCTGCTGCGGTCACGCCGCAACTGGCCCGGCTCCGCTTCCCCCTTGTTCTCTACAACACGGGTGCTAAGCCCATCGTGGTGATCGACCTTCGCTTGTCGTTCCCGGAAGAGCAATGATCGGTGCTGCCCCTACCTTGAACGAATACGCGGGATCGCCTCAGGCCAGATTCGGAGGACGGTGTGCGCTTGCCAGCGCCATTCGCTGTCAGTGGACGGACAGCTGATCAGATCTTTTTGGAGTTTGGGGCACCCTTCCCGGGCTTCGTGCCAGAAGCACGGGACTACGAGGCCGTCATTGAGGGGCGTCTGGGGTATCGAACCGTCCTTGATCGTGCGCTGAGACGCCACCAGACGTCAACCGATCCTCAGCTTCACCCTGCGCGCACGGCACATAACTGAGCCCGGCGCCTACATCGCCTACAGCAACAAGCCAGGCGATCGAACCGAAGAAGAGCTGCGGAAGGCAGACACGGCTCTTGGTGCGCTTCTGAAGACTCTCCAGGGAGCCGCTGAGACGGGCGAACAAGCATGAAGGGCGCCTCGGATGCGGCGCCCCTGGTCGGGGTTCCCCTGTAAACACAAGGTCGCCTTTCCCTCATGCGTCCCCCGGACGGCTCCACAGAGAGGGAAAGGCCTGATCAGACTGCGTGGAGCTGGCCCGCTGTAAATCTGCCGGCTTTCAGAGCCGGGCCGTCCTCGGGCCGTCTGAGGGCGGCCCACGACAACCGCTGACGACCGACAACGACCACGAGGGCGCAGCTGACTGCCGCGCCCTCGTGACGTTTCTGCCCAGCTAGACCCAGGTGTCCAGCCACATCCGCGAGCGCCAGGAGTCGATGGGAATCGCCGTGCCCGTGTACAGCGGCCAGAAATAGATGAAGTTCCAGGCGATCAGCAGGACGAGTACGCCGGCTCCCGACGCGCCGACCAGTCGGCGGGTGTCGCTGGAGCCCGGCGGGCCGATGATCGCGCCGATCATCATCGCCACCGCCAGGCACAGGAACGGTACGAAGACGACGGCGTAGAAGAGGAAGATCGTGCGCTCCTGGTACATGAACCAGGGCAGGTAACCGGCCGCGATGCCACAGGCGATGGCGCCGGCCCGCCAGTCACGGCGGAACGCCCATCGCCACAGGATGTACAGGATCGCGAAGCAGGCCGCCCACCACAGCAGCGGCGTGCCGATCGCCAGCACCTCGCGCGCGCACTTCTGTCCGGCGTCCGACGGGCAGCCGTCCGCGCCGGGGGAGGGCGACTCGTAGAAGTACGACACCGGGCGGCCCAGCACCAGCCAGGACCACGGGTTGGACATGTAGGTGTGCGGCGACGACAGGCCGACGTGGAAGAGGTACACCTCGTGCTCGTAGTGCCACAGGCTGCGCAGCCAGTCCGGCAGGAACGTCCAGTCGCCGCCCTTGCCGTCGGTGGCCGCCCAGTTGCGGAAGTAGCCGCCGCTGCCGTCGGTCGGGGACAGGATCCAGCCGATCCAGGACGTCAGGTAGACGGCGATCGCCACCGGGACCGTCGCCAGGAACGTGATCCCCGTGTCGTACTTCAGGACCGCCTTGTACGGGTGCCGGGCACCGGCCACCTTGCGGGCGCCGACGTCCCACAACACCGCCATCAGGGCGAACGCGACCAGGATGTAGAGGCCGTTCCACTTGGTGCCGATCGCGAGGCCGAGCAGCACACCCGCCGCCCAGCGCCAGGGCCGCCAGCCGAAGCGGAAAGCGTCGGCCACGCGCGCGTCGGGGCGGATCCGGCCGTCCGCGTCGGCCGGCAGCGCGGCCGCGAGTCTCTCCCGTGACCGGTCCCGGTCGATGACCAGGCAGCCGAACGCCGCCAGCACGAAGAACATCAGCACGCCGTCGAGCAGCGAGGTGCGGCTCATCACGAAGTGCAGCCCGTCCACCGCCATCAGGCCGCCCGCCAGGCAGCCCAGGAAGGTGGAACGGAACATCCGGCGCCCGATCCGGCACAGCAGCAGCACACTCAGCGTGCCGAGGAGCGCCGTCATGAAGCGCCAGCCGAACGGGTCGAAGCCGAAGATCAGCTCCCCGAGCCCGATGACGTACTTGCCGACCGGCGGGTGCACGACGTACGCCGCGTCCGCCGGGACCGTGACATGGCCGTTCGCCTGCAGGATCAGATCGTTGGCGTTCTTGTCCCAGTTGACCTCGAAACCGCGGTGGACGAGCGCCCACGCGTCCTTCGCGTAGTACGTCTCGTCGAATATCACCGCCTTCGGGCTGCCCAGGTTCCAGAACCGCAGCAGGCCCGCCATCAGCGTCACCAGGAGCGGGCCGCCCCAGGCCGACCACCGCGTGATCCGCTCGGCGAGCACCGGGGGCACGCCCAGGCCGAGCCACAGCCGGGAGCTGGGCTCGGCGTACGGCGGGACCAGGCGGTCGACGACATCGGCGCCCGCGCCGGCGCCCGCGGCGCTTCTGCCGCCGGTGGTGTGCGCCGTGCGCGCCGGGCTCGCCGTGTAGCCGAATCGGCGCAGCCGCTGCTGCCACGTCGACCGCTCGTCGAGCGCTGCCTGGCCCTGCCGGGTGTCCGTGGAGGACGCGGTACTGGTCACCGCGCCATCGTAGGGAACCGTTCTGTGTGAGTCCCGTGCAATGGGGCTTAGAGGTGGGTTCCTTTGCGATCGGCGGCCGCGGTTGCCGGGGGACGGTGCTGTCAGTGGCGGCTGCGAGGATGGAGGCGTGACTGGAACCCTTGTCCTCGCAGGCACCCCCATCGGCGACGTCGCGGACGCGCCGCCCCGGCTCGCGGCCGAGCTGACCGGCGCCGACGTGATCGCGGCCGAGGACACCCGGCGGCTGCGGTGGCTCACGCAGGCGCTGGGCGTGACACCCAAGGGACGCGTGGTGTCGTACTTCGAGGGCAACGAGGCCGCCCGCACGCCCGAGCTGGTCGAGGAACTCGTCGGCGGCGCGCGCGTGCTGCTCGTCACCGACGCCGGGATGCCCTCCGTCTCCGACCCCGGCTACCGGCTGGTCGCGGCCGCCGTGGAGAAGGAGATCCGCGTCACCGCGGTCCCGGGGCCGTCCGCCGTGCTCACCGCGCTCGCGCTGTCCGGGCTGCCCGTCGACCGGTTCTGTTTCGAGGGCTTCCTGCCGCGCAAGGCGGGCGAACGCCGCTCGCGGCTCCAGGAGGTCGCCGAGGAGCGCCGCACCCTCGTCTACTTCGAGGCACCGCACCGCCTCGACGACACCCTCGCCGCCATGGCCGAGGTCTTCGGCGCCGAGCGGCGGGCCGCCGTCTGCCGTGAGCTCACCAAGACCTACGAGGAGGTACGGCGCGGTCCGCTGGCCGAGCTCGCGGTGTGGGCCGCCGACGGGGTGCGCGGCGAGATCACCGTCGTCGTCGAGGGCGCCCCCGAGCGCGGACCCGAGGAGCTCGACGCGGCGGAACTCGTCCGGCGGGTGCGGGTGCGTGAGGAGGCCGGCGAGCGCCGCAAGGAGGCGATCGCGGCGGTGGCGGTCGAGGCGGGGATTCCGAAGCGGGTCGTGTTCGACGCGGTGGTGGCGGCGAAGCGCGCCGACGGGTGAGGGCGGTTTCGGCAGCGCCGTCGTGGTTGCTCCTGTGCAGTCGAGTGCGGGTCGCCGGGGGCTGGTCGGACAGTTCCCCGCGCCCCTGACGGGGCGCCCCGGGACCCGGGTTCGGCAAGGGGGCGCCCCTTGATCCTTGAGCGCATCGCTCTTCCTCTGACTATGCGCCTCTGACCTGCGGTGATTCGTCCTCTGAGCGGGGCGCGTCTCCTCTGAGCGCGCGCCCCACGGGACGGTAAAGCAAGGGCGGGAAACGCAAAGCCCAGCCCTACGCGACAAGGCCGATTTGGCAAGCAGACTCCAAATCGCATCCAACACTCGACAGGCCCGTCGCATTCGCGCCGGTGAAGGCGTCCACTGGTCAGCAGGGACGCACCCGTCCCTCACCTTCATGGGATTCCGGGGGGAATCCCAGCGGTCGGAGGTGCTTGTCCAGCGGACAAGAGGAGCTGGCATGAGTGAGATCGCAGGGCAGACCGGCCTCCGCGGTGCGGCCACAGCCGTCGTTCACGAGTCGTATTCCTTCGCGTGTATGCGATGCGGGCACGGCTGGGAGCAGTCGTACGAGATAGAGCACCACACGGACGCGGACAACCACGAGTTCGTCATGTATGTGGCGAACGGCCAGGTCGTCCCGTCCCCGCTGAGCCGGCCCTCGTGCCAGAACTGCGACGGCCATGTCCTGCGGATCATGCGCGCGGGCCAGGTCTCGTCGGTGCACAGCGCGGCCCAGCAGTCGTCCGGGCGACCGGTGCAGGGCCGCGGGGCCGAGGTGGCCGAGGAGACCGAGACCGGACCCGCGGTGGCGACGGAGGCCTCCGCGCAGGTCAAGGCGTCCCACCACTGGCACCTGTCCGATCTCCTGCATCCGTTCCAGCGCAAGGCGAGCTGAGCCGGGCGCGGGTCCGGCGGGGCGTGCCCCTTTCGTAGGATCGGGGCATGCCTTCGAACGCCTCCGCGAACGCCTCCGCCGCGGCCGACAAGAACGCGGCACCGCCGCTCCCGGAACCCCTCCGGGTACCGGTCGCCGACTCCC
Organism: Streptomyces sp. NPDC054813; assembly: GCF_053611365.1. Classification (NCBI taxonomy): domain Bacteria; kingdom Bacillati; phylum Actinomycetota; class Actinomycetes; order Kitasatosporales; family Streptomycetaceae; genus Streptomyces; species Streptomyces sp. NPDC054813. The sequence continues at coordinate 205,589 of NZ_JBSHAF010000009.1, forward strand.
ACACCCATCTCGACATGCAGTCCGGCACGGTCGAGGAGGGTCTCGCGAAGGCCGCCTCGGTGGGCGTGACGACGGTCGTCCAGGTCGGCTGCGACCTCAAGGGCTCGCGGTGGGCGGCCGAGACGGCGGCCGCGCACGCGAGCGTCCACGCCACGGTCGCCCTGCACCCGAACGAGGCCCCGCGCATCGTCCACGGCGACCCCGACGGCTGGTCCCGGCAGGGCGCCCGCACGGCCGGCGGGGACGCGGCCCTGGACGAGGCGCTCGCCGAGATCGACCGGCTGGCCGCGCTGCCCCAGGTCAAGGGGGTCGGCGAGACCGGCCTCGACTACTTCCGCACCGGGCCCGACGGCAAGGCCGCCCAGGAGCACTCCTTCCGCGCCCACATCGAGATCGCCAAGCGCCACGGCAAGGCCCTCGTCATCCACGACCGCGACGCCCACGCGGACGTGCTGCGCGTCCTCAAGGAGGAGGGCGCCCCCGAGCGGACGGTGTTCCACTGCTACTCCGGGGACGCCGAGATGGCCGAGGTGTGCGCCCGCGAGGGCTACTTCATGTCCTTCGCCGGCAACGTCACCTTCAAGAACGCCCAGAACCTCCGGGACGCGCTCGCCGTCGCTCCGCTGGAGCTGGTCCTCGTGGAGACCGATGCGCCCTTCCTGACGCCGGCGCCGTACCGCGGACGGCCCAACGCCCCGTATCTCATTCCGGTCACGGTGCGCGCGATGGCCGCCGTACGGGGCATCGACGAGGACGCGCTGGCGAAGGCCCTGGGCGCGAACACGGCCCGCGCCTTCGACTACTGAGGGTGCATCGATCGTAACTGACGTATAACGCTCACTCGGGCACAGCTTGGGCCTGGCCGCGACCGTGCGTAGTCGTGCCGCTTTGGAGAGTGACCAACGCTCCGCTAGGTTCTGGAGGCCCGATCCGGACCCCTCTGGCCCTCTGGAGCGTGTCGGCGTGAGCACATCGCAGTACGAGACGTTTGAGGCGTACGACCCCTACGGTGCGCCCGGGGCGCGCGGCGGAGGCGGCGCGCACGGGGAGCAGGACGCGTACGGGGAGCAAGGCGTGTACGACGCGCCCGCGGTGCCCGGCGTGCACGACGCCGTGACGCAGGGATACGGCGTGGCCGCCGCCTACGGGGGTGACACGTACCGGCCGGCGTACGAGATCGCGGCCGCGGCGGGAGCGCGGGTCGCTCCGGCCGGGCAGGCGCAGGCGTATGTGAACGAGCCGGGTGAGCCCGGTGAGCCGGTGCTTCCGCGTCAGGGCGGGCGCGTGCCGGAGAGTGGGGCGCCCGAGCCGGGAGTGCGCGCCGGGGCGGGCCGACGTGCCGCGCGCCGGCGGAAGGCGCGGTACATCCAGCGCCCGGATTCCGCCGTGCGCCGTCTGCTGCCGCAGGCGCTGGTCGTCGCCTTCCTCGCCGGTGGCACCACCGCGTTCCTCGCCAAGGACAAGGCGATCGAGCTGACCGTCGACGGCCGGCCGCGCGTCCTGCACACGTTCGCGGACGACGTGACCGAACTGCTCGCCGACGAAGGCGTACGAGTGGGGGCGCACGACGTGGTGGCGCCCGCCCCCGGCGCCGAGCTGGCCAGCGGGGACGAGGTCGCGGTGCGCTACGGCCGCCCCGTGCGGCTCACGCTGGACGGTCAGCGGCGCGAGGTGTGGACGACGGCGCGCACCGTCGACGGGGCGCTCACCCAGATGGGGGTGCGGGCCGAGGGCGCGTACCTGTCCGCCTCGCGCTCCCAGGGCATCGGACGCGCCGGGCTCGCGCTCGACGTGCGCACCGAGCGCACGGTCACGATCCTGGCGGACGGCAGAACCCGCACCATCCGCACCAACGCCGCGACCGTCCGCGAGGCCGTCGAGGAGGCCGGAGTCACCCTCCACGGCCAGGACACCACCTCCGTACCGCAGGCCGGCTTCCCGCGCGACGGGCAGACGGTGACCGTGCTGCGCGTCACGGAGGGCAAGGAGGTGCACGAGGAGGCCATCCCGTTCGAGGTGCGGCGGACGCCGGACCCCACGGAGTTCAACGGCACCGAGGTGGTCGAGCGGACCGGGCGCCCCGGGCTGCGCCGGGTCACCTACTACCTGCGGAGCGTCAACGGGGTCCGGCAGAAGCCGCGCCGCGAGCGGTCCGAGGTGGTCCGCGAGCCGCGCGCACAGCTCGTCAAGGTGGGCACCAAGCCGCACCCGGACTCCGTGAAGGGCGCCGACGGCCTCAACTGGCACGGTCTCGCCGTCTGCGAGTCCGGCGGCCGCGCGGCCGCGGTGGATCCCTCCGGGACGTACGGCGGGCTGTACCAGTTCGACACGCACACCTGGCACAGCCTCGGCGGCAGCGGGCGCCCGCAGGACGCGTCGGCCGAGGAGCAGACGTTCCGTGCGAAGAAGCTCTACACGAAACGCGGCTCCACGCCCTGGCCGCACTGCGGGGCACGGCTGCACGGGTGACCGGCGGGCGGGATCCCGGCGGCCCGTACCCTTGTCCCGTGAGCAGCCCCCTCCCCGACGCCCTCCTCGGCCCGGCCGACATCCGTGAACTCGCGGCAGCGCTCGGTGTACGCCCCACCAAGCAGCGCGGCCAGAACTTCGTGATCGACGCCAACACGGTCCGCCGTATCGTCCGCACGGCCGGGGTCCGCCCGGACGACGTCGTCGTCGAGGTCGGCCCGGGACTCGGGTCCCTCACCCTCGCGCTCCTGGAGGCCGCCGACCGAGTGACCGCCGTGGAGATCGACGACGTCCTGGCGGGCGCCCTCCCCGCGACGATCACGGCGCGCATGCCGGCGCGCGCGGACCGGTTCGCGCTGGTCCACTCCGACGCGATGCACGTCACCGAACTGCCCGGCCCCCCGCCCACCGCGCTCGTCGCGAACCTCCCCTACAACGTCGCCGTCCCCGTCCTCCTCCACATGCTCGAAACCTTCCCGAGCATCGAGCGGACGCTGGTGATGGTGCAGGCCGAGGTCGCCGACCGGCTCGCCGCCGCACCCGGCTCGAAGGTGTACGGCGTGCCGTCCGTCAAGGCCAACTGGTACGCCGAGGTGAAGCGCGCCGGATCTATCGGCCGCAACGTCTTCTGGCCCGCCCCGAACGTGGACAGCGGGCTCGTCTCCCTGGTCCGGCGCGCGGAGCCGCTGAAGACGACGGCGTCCAGGCGCGAGGTCTTCGCGGTCGTCGACGCGGCGTTCGCACAGCGGCGCAAGACCCTGCGGGCGGCGCTCGCCGGCTGGGCCGGGTCCGCGGCCGCCGCCGAGGCTGCTCTCGTCGCCGCCGGGGTCTCGCCGCAGGCGCGCGGGGAGTCGCTGACGGTGGAGGAGTTCGCGCGGATCGCCGAGGCCGCGTCCCCGCAGGGGGCACAGCGTCAGACGGCCGCCGCGCCGCGGTCCGCGTCCCCGACAGAGGAGTCCGGCAAGTGAGCGTCACGGTACGCGTTCCCGCCAAGGTCAACGTCCAGCTCGCGGTGGGCGCCGCCCGCCCCGACGGTTTCCACGACCTGGCCAACGTCTTCCTCGCCGTCGGCCTGTACGACGAGGTCACGGTCACGCCGGCCGACGCGCTGAGCGTCACCTGCGAGGGCACGGACGCCGACCAGGTGCCGCTGGACCGCACCAACCTCGCCGCGCGCGCCGCGCTCGCACTCGCCGAGCGCCGGGGCATCGACCCGGCCGTGCACATCCACATCACCAAGGACATCCCGGTCGCCGGTGGCATGGCCGGGGGGAGCGCGGACGGGGCGGGTGCGCTGCTCGCCTGCAACGAGCTCTGGCGCGCGGGCGCCTCGCGCGCCGAACTCCTCGCCATCTGCGCCGATCTGGGCAGCGACGTGCCCTTCAGCCTGGTCGGCGGCGCCGCCCTCGGCACCGGGCGCGGCGAACGGCTCACCGCCCTGGAGGTCGGCGGCACCTTCCACTGGGTGTTCGCGATGGCCGGTCGCGGGCTGTCCACCCCGGCCGTCTTCCGCGAGTTCGACCGGCTCGCCGAGGGCCTCGACATCCCCGAGCCCGTCGCCTCCCGCGATCTCCTGGACGCGCTCGCCAAGGGTGATCCGGACGCGCTCGCGGCCGCCGTCTCCAACGACCTCCAGCCTGCCGCGCTCTCCCTCTTCCCGGAGCTCGCCCAGACGCTCGACGCGGGGCGCACGGCCGGTGCCCTCACCGCGCTGGTCTCCGGCTCCGGACCCACGACGGCGTTCCTGGTCCGCGACACCGCGTCGGCGCAGAAGGTGTCCGAGGCGCTCCTCGCCTCCGGCACCTGCCGCACGGTGCGCACGGCGACAGCGCCCGCGCCGGGCGCGCGGGTGATCACCACGGCGCACGACACCAGCGCGCACACCGGGGTGTGACGCCGGAGCACGAGCGGGGCGCACGACGCCTTGTAAGCGCCCCGAGCCGGCCATCGGCGCCCGAAGGCAACGGGGCGAAACGGCGGGCGCCCGAGGCCTCCCCGACCCGGCCGATCAAGGTGATCGGGCGCGTGAAGGGGCGGGTCCCCCCCGCGGAGGGGACCCTGGGGGAAGCGGGGAACGGGGGGCCCCAAGGAGGGGTGGGGTTTAAACAAAATAACCGGGCGAGGACTAGAG
>NZ_JBSHAF010000009.1:210198-245312 GCF_053611365.1 Streptomyces sp. NPDC054813
CCGCCCCCCGCGCCGCCAGCGGGCCCCACACGCACCGGGGCCCACCCGGGGGCCCCCGGCGCCACCCCCCACCCGCCATCACTCGTGGCTCGCCCGCTTCAAGGGCCTGGACCCGCAGGCGAAGGTCACCTTCGTCAATCCGGTCAACGGCGTCACCAATGACGTCACCACTGTCTCCGGCCACCGCGGCCGGCTGCGGACCGACTGCCCGGGCCGGACATGTACGACCTCCTCGACGAGGTACGCGCTCAGGCGGGCGGAAAACAGCTCGCGGCGGGACGGCCTGCCGACGCGCATTACGCTGGGAGGCTGACCGTCCCCCTGCGCAGGAGTGAAATGGCCGTCAACCTGGTCAATGTCGAGAACGTCAGCAAGGTCTACGGCACCCGTGCCCTGCTGGACGGCGTCTCGCTCGGCGTGTCGGAGGGCGACCGCATCGGCGTGGTGGGCCGCAACGGCGACGGCAAGACCACCCTCATCCGGATGCTCGCCAGGCTGGAGGAGGCCGACACCGGGCGCGTCACGCACTCCGGCGGACTACGCATCGGCGTCCTCACCCAGCACGACTCCCTCGACCCGGCGGCCACCGTCCGGCACGAGGTCATCGGTGACATGGCCGACCACGAGTGGGCGGGCAACGCCAAGGTCCGGGACGTCCTCACCGGCCTCTTCGGCGGCCTGGACCTGCCCGGGTTCCCCAAGGGCCTGGACACCGTCATCGGGCCGCTGTCCGGCGGTGAACGGCGCCGGATCGCGCTCGCCAAGCTGCTCATCGAGGAGCAGGACCTGCTCGTCCTCGACGAGCCCACCAACCACCTCGACGTCGAGGGCATCGCCTGGCTGGCCAAGCACCTGCGGGAGCGCCGCTCGGCGCTGGTCTGCGTCACCCACGACCGCTGGTTCCTCGACCAGGTCTGCACCCGCATGTGGGACGTGCAGCGTGGCGCCGTCTACGAGTACGAGGGCGGCTACTCCGACTACGTCTTCGCCCGTGCGGAACGCGAGCGGATCGCGGCCACCGAGGAAACCAAGCGGCAGAACCTCGTCCGCAAGGAGCTGGCCTGGCTGCGCCGGGGCGCCCCCGCCCGTACCTCCAAGCCCCGCTTCCGGGTCGAGGCCGCCAACGAGCTGATCGCCGACGTGCCGCCGCCGCGTGACACCTCCGAGCTGATGAAGTTCGCCTCCTCCCGGCTCGGCAAGACCGTGTTCGACCTGGAGGACGTGACCGTCCAGGCCGGGCCCAAGGTGCTGCTCAAGCACGTCACCTGGCAGCTCGGGCCCGGCGACCGCATCGGCCTGGTCGGCGTCAACGGCGCCGGCAAGACCTCGCTGCTGCGCGCCATGGCCGAGGCCGCGCGTACCGAGGGCGAGGAGCAGCCGGCGGCCGGCCGGATCGCCGTCGGCCGGACCGTCAAGCTCGCCTACCTCTCCCAGGAGGTCGCCGAGCTCGACCCGAGCACCCGGGTCCTGGAAGCCGTACAGCAGGTGCGCGAGCGCGTCGATCTCGGCAAGGGGCGCGAGATGACCGCCGGGCAGCTGTGCGAGACGTTCGGCTTCAACAAGGAGAAGCAGTGGACGCCGGTAGGTGACCTCTCCGGCGGTGAGCGCCGCCGCCTCCAGCTGCTGCGCCTGCTCATGGACGAGCCGAACGTCCTCTTCCTCGACGAGCCGACCAACGACCTCGACATCGAGACCCTCACCCAGCTGGAGGACGTCCTCGACGGCTGGCCCGGCTCGATGATCGTCATCTCCCACGACCGGTTCTTCGTCGAGCGGACCACCGACCGCGTCTTCGCCCTCCTCGGCGACGCCACCCTGCGGATGCTGCCGCGCGGCATCGACGAGTACCTGGAGCGGCGGCAGCGCATGGAGGAGGTGGCCGCCGCCACGGTCGTGGCCCCCAAGGCCCCCACGGCCGAGCGGAGCGCCGCCGACCAGCGCGCCGCCAAGAAGGAGCTCCAGAAGATCGAACGCCAGCTGGACCGCGTCTCCGAGAAGGAGACCAAGCTGCACGACCAGATCGCCGCGAACGCCACGGACTTCGCCAAGGTCGCCGAACTCGACACCCAGCTGCGCGACTTGGCCGGGGAGCGCGAGGAACTGGAAATGCGCTGGCTGGAGCTGGCGGAGGACGCGTAGCACGGCGTGCGCGCCGTGCCGGGCGGCGCCTGGTTCGGCGTGCACGCGGTGCCGGGCGGCGCGTAGTTCGGCGTGTGCGCAGCGCGTAACTCGGCGTGCGCGCGGTGGCGGTGGGCGTGCAACTCGGCGTGCGCGCCGTTCCGGTGGGCGCGCGACCCGTGGTGGCGGGCTCACCCCCACCCACCGGCGTGAATCGGCCGCGCACGCGCGCCACCCCACGGCGCGCACCACCCACCCCCGCGCCGCCCCCGCCCGTCGCACCCCCGCGCGCAACCCCCTTGCGTGCGCCCCGTGTAGGGAGCGTGAAGGCGCGTAACGGCCGCATCACGGGGCGGTTCTTCCTTGGGAACAGGGGCTGACGAGGGTCCGTGGCCTGTCGGTCCCGAGTGATAGAAAGGTCCGTCTGAGAGCAGTCTGAGAACGGCCTGAGGCCCGTCGGGAGCCTCGGGGCGTGGCTAAAAATCAGTAACGGGGGAAGATCGCTGATGACTCAGCCACCCAATCAGCCGCCGCAGCAGGGCGGATTCGGCGCACCGCAGGACCAGCCGGCAGCGGGTGGTGGCTTCGGCGCCCCGCAACAGCCGGCCGTTCAGGGCGGCTTCGGTGCACCCCAGGGCACGCCCCCGCCTCCTGCCCAGCCGCCCCAGCCGGGATACGGCCATCCACAGCAGCCGGGACCGTATGCGCAGCCCGGTCCCTACGGCCAGCCGCAGCAGCCCGGCCCTTACGGCCAGCCGCAGCAGGCGGGGCCGTACGGGCAACCGCCTCAGCCGGGTTACGGCTATCCGCCGCAGTACCCGGGCGCACCCGGCGTCACTCCGCCGCCCGGGGGCGGGGGCGGCGGGCCGTTCAAGGGGAAGCCCGGGCTGGTCGTCGCGGCGGCCGTGGCCGGGCTGCTGGTCGTCGGCGGCACCGTGTACGCGGTGACCAGCGGCGGGGACGACGGCAGGAAGCCGGTCGCCCAGCAGTCCGACGACCCCAAGGCCTCCGGCACCGACACCCCGGTCGACCCGGGTGACGGCAGTGGCGACGGCGGTGCGGATCCGGAGAACCTCAACGAGGGCCGCAAGTCCGGCGAGGCCAAGGTGCTCTGGTACAAGTCGGCACCCGACGCCCCCGCGTCCGGCGCCGACGCACCCGGCATGTGGATCACCGGCAAGACCGCGGTGAAGGCGGCGTACAAGCAGGTCTTCGCCTACAAGGTGGGCGATGGCGATCCGGCCTGGGCCCCGATCACGTTCCCGCAGAAGATCTGCGCGGTCACCCCGGACCGGTCGGCCGACGGCAAGGTCGTCGTGGCGTACATGAACGGCACCAGCGACCGGGCCAAGTGCAACCAGCTGCAGGAGATCGATCTCGACACGGGCCGCAAGGGCTGGACCGCGACCGTCGCCGACGGCGGCCTGTTCGACACCGCGCTCAGCATCGAGTTGACGATCAGCGGAAAGACGCTGGTGGTGGGCCGCTCCCAGTCGGGCACGGCGTACGACCTCGGCAGCGGCGACAAGCTGTACGACAAGAAGAAGTACGGCGCGTCCTGCTTCCCGACGGCGTTCGCGGGCGGCACGAACCGGCTGGTCGAGGTGGCCTCCTGCGGGGTCGGCGGCGGCAACGAGCACGACGAGATCTCGGAACTGGAGCCGGCCACCGGCAGGGTCAGGTGGACCCAGCCGGTCAAGAAGGGCTGGTCGGTCCAGCGGATGTACTCCGTCGACCCGCTCGTGGTCTACATGACCAACGAGGAGAAGAAGGCCTGGAACATCTCCACCCTGGACGCCAAGGGCACGTTCCGGTCCGAGGTGAAGGTCGACGAGAAGTTCGCCCCCGAGTGCGGCTGGGCGGTCCTCGCCCGTGACCTCCAGGGCTGCCAGGGCGTCGCCGTCGACGCGAACACCCTCTACCTGCCGACGGACACGAACGGCGGCGCCAACGAGATCGTCGCGATCAGCCTCGCCGACGGCAAGGCGAAGTGGCGTACGAAGTCCCCGACGGACGAGTCGATGTACCCGGTCAAGGTCGAGGGCGGCAGACTCGTCGCCTACGTACGGCCGTCGTACGACTCGGGCGGCCAGGTCGTGTCGATCCCGACCGCCGGCTCCGCCCACACCACCACCAGGCTGCTGCAGAACCCGCAGCACACCGCCGGCATCGAGGACGGCTTCTACGACGGCGCGGTCGACTGGGTCGACGGGCGCTTCTACCTCTCCTCCACGCGGCTGACCGGCAGCGACGACGCGAAGGAGAAGCTGATGATGGCCTTCGGCAACTGAGCGGACCCGCCCCGTCCCGCGCCGCCCCACACCGCCCCAGCCGTCTTCCGCGCCGTCCCCAGAGGTACCCCGTCATGACCCAGCCACCTCCGCCACCGCCCAACGAGCCCCCGCAGCAGCCCGGTTACGGCGCCCCCGCCGGCCCGCCGCAGCCGCCCGTACCCCCGGTCGCCCAGCCGGGCTACGGCTACCCGCAGCAGCCCCCGGCCCCGCAGCCCGGCTACGGCCACCCGCCCCAGCCTCCGCAGCCCGGCTACGGCTACCCCGCCCAGCCCCCGAACCCGTACACCCAGCAGCCCCCCACCCCCGCCAACCCCTACGCCCAGCAACCCGGTTACGGCTACCCGGGCGGCCGGCCGGGCGGGCCGGGCGCCCCCACCCCCACCCCCACCTCCGGCAGGAACAACGCCACGCTGTTCATCGTCGTCGCCGCGGTTGTCGTGATCGCGCTGATCGTCGGCGGTGGCATCTGGTACTCCAAGTCCTCGGGCGCCGACGGCAAGAAGGACGACACCACGGGCCCCAGCAACGGCGGCACCGGCGGCAACGGCGGCAAGGGAGGAGGCGGGGGCAGCGAGAAGGTGCCCGCGAACCCGGCCTCCAGGGTCCTCTTCCAGGTCCCGCTGCCCACGGCGAACGACACCACGGTCACCGCCGGTTCCTGGCTGACCGACAAGGTGTACGCGAAGACCGGCGTCGCCCGGATCGTCGGCTACGACCGCGACTTGGGCGCCGAGCTGTGGACGGTCCGGCTGCCCGGCCCGGTCTGCTACGCCACCGGGCACGTCGGTGCGGACGGCAGGACGGCCGTCGTCTTCCAGCCGAAAATGCCACCCAAGGGCTTCACGGCCGGCTGTACCCAGGTCGCCGCGATCGACCTGAACGCCGGTAAGAAGCTGTGGACGCAGACGATCAAGTCCGGTGACGTGCCGGTCAACTTCAGCAACGTGACGGTCGCCGGGCAGACGGTCGCGGTCGGCGGCACCAGCGGCGGCGCCGCTTTCGACCTCGCTTCCGGCAAGGTCCGCTGGCAGCCGAAGCCGGCCGACACCTGCTACGACGCGGGTTACGGCGGCGGTGCCAAACTGGTCGCGGTCCGCAGGTGCGGCAGCGGTGACACCGCGCAGCTGCACATCCAGACCATCGACCCGGTCTCCGGCAAGGTGATCTCCGAGTACGAGATGACCTCGGGCATCCCCTACGCGAGCATCGTGTCGACCGACCCGCTGGTGGTGGCCGCCGACGTCAACGACAGTGCGGGCGACGGCAGCGGCTTCTCGGACGTCTTCTCCGTCGACAACGCGACCGGGCGGCTGCGCACCCGTATCTCCACGCCGGGTAGTTCCTACGCGGCCCGCTGCGACGGCATCTACCAGGTGGAGAAGTGCCAGGGAGTGGTGGTCGGCAACGACCGGCTGTACCTGGCGACCGAGGAGCACGACGGCAGCGGGGACCTCGCGAAGACCAACGAGATCGTCGCCTTCGACCTGGCCACCGGCAAGCAGACCGGCCAGCGCGCCGACGCCGGCGACAACTACACGATCACGCCGTTGCGTATGGACGGTCCGAATGTGATCGCGTACAAGGACCCGCCGTACGACAAGGGCGGTCAGATCGTCAGTATCGACGGCGGTTCGTTCAAGGAGACCGAACTGCTGGAGAACCCGGCGACCGCGGCGGTCAGGGCCGTGGAGACCGCCATGTCCCCGGAGAACGCGGAGGTCCTCTACTCCCAGGGGCACCTGTACCTGTCCGCGGTGTACGCCCACGCCGCCGGTTCGTCGGTGTCGGGCAAGGAGTACCTGGTCACCGCGTTCGGTACGGGCGGCTGACGGTTCGTCAAGCGGAAACGCCCGAATCACCCGGCCCGTGATTCCGGTCCCGTCCCTGCTCAGGGGCGGGACCGGGCGCGTACCGCACCACACCAGCTCTTCACCCGCGAATACGAGAGAAGCCAGAGATTCCTCCGATCCGGGGCACTTCTCATCAGTAGGGGCAGCGCAACGTCGAACAAGCGTGTAGCTTCCGGGGGCATGAAGGACGAGGTGCCGGGGGGCCCTCTGTCCACGCGGACCAGTGGGCATCCATAGTGGGGCATCCATTGGGGGGACTGGGGGGTTGCTCTATGGGAGTGCGGCTCATGGTGGTCGACGACCACCGGCTGCTCGCCGAGGCGCTGGCCTCGGCGCTGAAACTGCGCGGCCACCGGGTGCTCGCGGCGGCGGCGCCGGCGGCGGGCGCGGCGGAGCTGGTGATCACACGCGCGCCCGAGGTGTGCCTGCTGGGTACGGCGACACCGGCCGAGCCGGGGATCTTCGACCCGGTGGTGAAGATCAAGCGGGAGCGGCCGCAGGTCGCCGTGCTCGTCCTCGGCCCGGTGCCGTCGCCGCGGGGCATCGCGGCGGCCTTCGCCGCGGGCGCATCCGGGTACGTACGGCACGACGAACGGATAGAGGGCGTCGAGCGGGCGATCATGAAGGCGCGGGCCGGTGAGGCGGCCGTGGCGCCCGCGCTGCTCCAGGGCGCGTTCGGTGAACTGCTCAACCCCGCCGCCCAGCCCGACGACGAGGGCCAGCGCCTGCTCCAGATGCTCACCCCGAGGGAGGTCGAGGTCCTGGTCCGGGTCGCCGACGGCGAGGACACCCGCCTGATCGCCGCGGGCATGGGCATCGCCCCGAGCACGGCCCGCACTCATGTCCAGCGGGTGCTGATGAAACTGGGGGTGGGGTCGAGGCTCGAGGCGGCGGCCCTGGCGGCCAGGACGGGCCTGCTCGACAGGGCCGGGCCTCTGAACGGCGGGACGGAAACCCCCTGAGGGGGCGCGCCCTACTCCGCCTTCCTCTCTTCTTCCACCGGAGGTACCGGCGGCGGAGTAGGCCGCAGCCACAGCCACACCAGGAAGAACACCCCCAGCAACAGCATCCCGATCCCGGTCCACAGGTTGATGTTGATCCCCTGTGCCTTGCCGATCTCGGCCTGCGAGTCCGTGATCCCGGTGATCGTGACGATGATCCCGTACAGCACGAACAGGCCGCCGATGATCCGCCGCAGGTCGAAGATGCGCGCGGCGGTCGTGGACCTGCTCTCCAGCTCGGAGACTTCTCGGTGGACGTCCTGCTCGGAGTAGTGGAACCCGGACTGCCCGGAGTTGTCGGTCATCTTGTCCCCTTCGAAGTGAACCGGCGTCTGTTTCTCATTTCCCCAGCTCACAAACTGGCTGGCTATCATGTGAGACGTGAAGGCCGCCTATGTCCAGCGGGCGTTCAAGTACCGCTTCTATCCGACCGATGCGCAGGCGGCAGAGCTGTCGCGCACGTTCGGGTGCGTGCGGAAGGTCTACAATCTCGCGCTCGCGGCGCGCACGGGGGCGTGGATCCTCCGGCAGGAACGGGTCAACTACAACGCGACCTCGGCCATGCTGACCGCGTGGAAGAAGACGGAGGAATTCGCGTACCTCAACGATGTCTCCTCCGTCCCGCTCCAGCAGGCGCTGCGCCACCTTCAGACAGCGTTCACGAACTTCTTCGCCAACCAGGCGAAGTACCCGCGGTTCAAGTCGCTGAAGAAGTCCCGCAAGTCCGCCGAGTACACCACCAGCGCGTTCCGTTTCCGTGGCGGGAAGCTGACGCTGGCGAAGATGGCGGAGCCGCTGGACATCGTGTGGTCCCGTCCCCTGCCCCAGGGCGCCACGCCGTCCACGGCGACCGTGTCGCAGGACGCGGCAGGACGTTGGTACGTGTCGCTGCTGTGCGAGGATCCCGGCGTCAATCCCCTCCCCGCTACTGACACGGCGGTCGGTGTGGACGCCGGTCTCGACCACCTGCTGACGCTGTCCACCGGCGAGAAGATCGGCAATCCCCGGCACGAGCGGCGCGACCGTGCGCGCCTCGCCAAAGCCCAGCGCGAGCACGCCCGCAAGGCGAAGGGGTCGGCGAACCGGGAGAAGGCACGCCGGGAGGTCGCACGCATCCATGCCCGCATCGCCGACCGGCGACGCGACAACCTGCACAATCTCACCACTCGGCTCGTTCGTGAGAACCAAACGATCGTGATCGAGGAGCTCACTGTCCGCAACCTGCTGAAGAACGGCAAACTCGCGCGCGCCATCAGTGACGCGGCGTGGAGCGAGTTCCGCGGCATGCTGGAGTACAAGGCAGCCTGGTACGGCCGCGAGGTGATCGCGGTGGATCGCTGGTTCCCCTCCTCCAAGCTGTGCTCCAACTGCGGAGCCCTGCAGGACAAGATGCCCCTGCACGTTCGCACCTGGACATGCTCCGCCTGCGGTATCACTCATGATCGCGACGGAAACGCCGCGAAGAGCCTTCTGGCCGCCGGGCTGGCGGTGTCGGCCTGTGGAGCCGGTGTAAGACCTCAACGGAGTTCTCCGGGAGGGCAGTCGGCGACGAAGCAGGAACCCCTACAGCGCGAGCCGTAGGAATCCCCCTCCTCGCAGGAGGGAGAGGAAGTCAAGGTCTCTCCATTCTCCCCGGGCACCAGGGCGGGCACCGGGGTCAGAACGAGAACGGGACGTAGCAGAGGGCGGCGAGGACCACCGCACCCCAGCCCAGCAGCGCCGGCCGCCGGTACCAGGCCTCGTCGCCGGGCGCGGGCGCCTCGGTCATGCCGGGGGAGCGCGTGCCGTAGACCAGGCCCGCGAGCTCCGCCTCCGGCTTGGGCGCGGTGAACAGGGACACGATCACCATCACCACCGCGCCGGCGACGAAGCCGGCGATCGCGGAGACGAAGTTGGCGCCCTGGTCCGTGGGGATGCTGATGATGTCCTTCTTGTAGAGGACGAAGTAGTTGACCATCGCGGTCACCGTCCCCGCGAGCAGCCCCCAGAAGCCGGACTTCGCCGAGGCGCGCTTCCAGAACATGCCGACGATGAAGACGACGAACATCGGCACGTTGAAGAAGGAGAACAGCGTCTGGAGGTAGCTCATGATGTTCGAGAACGACGACGCCAGGAACGCCGTACCGACGGACGCGGCCACGCCGATCGCGGTGATGAGGCGTCCGAAGCGGACGTAGTACGCGTCCTCGCGGCCCCTGACCACGTACTTCGCCCAGATGTCCGTCGTGAAGACGGTGTTGAAGGACGACACGTTGGCGGCCATGCCGGCCATGAAGGCCGCGAGCAGGCCGGTGACCGCGATGCCGAGGACGCCGTTGGGCAGCAGTTGGGACATCAGGTACGGGATCGCGTCGTTGTACTGGAGGTCGGAGCCGGACGTGCCGATGTTCGGCACCAGCGCGGCGGCGACCAGGCCCGGGATCATCACCAGGAAGACGATGAAGACCTTCGGGTACGCGGCGATCAGCGGGGTGCGCTGGGCGGCGGAGAGGTTCTTCGCCGACAGGGCGCGCTGGACCTCGGCGAAGTTGGTCGTCCAGTAGCCGAAGGAGAGGACGAAGCCGAGGCCGAGGACGATGGTCAGCCAGTTCGCGCCGAGCGGGTTGACGCTGCCGATGCCGGTGCCGCCCCAGGCGGTGGTGAAGTTGTGGCCGTGGGTGGCGTCGAGCTTGTCGACCAGGCCGTTCCAGCCGCCGACCTTCTTCAGGCCGAGCACCGACAGCGGGATGAGGGCGGCCAGGATCACGAAGAACTGGAGCACCTCGTTGTAGATGGCCGAGGAGAGGCCGCCGAGGGTGATGTACGCCAGCACGAACGCGCCGGCCACCACGATCGCCACCCACTGCGGCCAGCCCAGCAGCGCCTCGACGACGATCGCGAGGGCGTACAGGTTGACACCCGCGATGAGGATGGCGGCGAAGGCGAACAGGATCGAACTCAGCAGGTGTGCGGCTCTGTCGAAGCGCAGCAGCAGCATCTCGGGGACCGAGCGGACCTTGCTCCCGTAGTAGAAGGGCATCATCACCAGGCCGAGGAAGACCATGGCCGGAATGGCGCCGATCCAGTACCAGTGCACGGTGTACGCGCCGTACTGCGCGCTGTTGGCGGCCATGCCGAGGATCTCGGTGGCGGCCAGGTTCGCCGAGATGAACGCGAGCCCGGTGATCCACGCGGGCAGTGAGCGCCCCGAGAGGAAGAAGTCGAGGCTCGTTTTCACCGAGCGGCGGGCCGCGAAGCCGATGCCCAGCACCACCACGAAGTAGATGGCGAGGATCGCGTAGTCGAGGCCGTTGGTGGGGAGCCGTAGCTCCGCCGCCAGGGATGTCGCGAGGTATGTGGGGGATGCAGGGGCATTGGTGGGGTTTTGCACCCAGTAATTCAACACTTTTGTTGTCTCACCTTGATTGATTGCGATGTTGACTCACCTGGTGAGTTGTGTTTTGGTGTGTTCGGTTCTGTTTGATGGTTGGCTGACTCGAACAACGCTCGATTTTCGGGAGTCCGCAGTGAAGAAGACCTCGACCCGGCTGGCCGACGGTCGCGAGCTCATCTACTACGACCTGCGGGACGACACCGTGCGGGACGCGGTGGACCGCCGGCCGCTGGAGCGGACGCACACCACCTCCGAGATCCGCCGTGACCCGCTGCTCGGCGACCAGGTCGCCATCGCCTCGCACCGGCAGGGCCGCACCTACCACCCGCCGGCCGACCAGTGCCCGCTCTGCCCGACCAAGGGCGACCGGCTGAGCGAGATCCCGGACTCCTCGTACGACGTGGTGGTCTTCGAGAACCGTTTCCCCTCGCTGGCCGGCGACTCCGGACGCTGTGAGGTGGTCTGCTTCACCTCGGACCACGACGCGTCCTTCGCGAGCCTCACCGAGGAGCAGGCGCGCCTGGTCCTCGACGCGTGGACCGACCGGACCTCGGAACTGTCGCATCTCCCCTCCGTCCAGCAGGTGTTCTGCTTCGAGAACCGCGGCGAGGAGATCGGCGTGACGCTCGGTCACCCGCACGGCCAGATCTACGCCTACCCCTTCACCACCCCGCGCACCGCGCTGATGCTGCGTTCACTCGCGGCCCACAAGGAGGCGACCGGCGGGGAGAACCTCTTCGATGCCGTCCTGGCGCGTGAACTCGCCGACGAGCGCGTCGTCCTTGAGGGTGAACACTGGGCCGCCTTCGTGCCGTACGCGGCACACTGGCCCTACGAGGTCCACCTGTACCCGAAGCGCCGCGTCCCCGACCTGCTCGGTCTCGACGAGGCGGCACGCTCAGAGTTCCCCCAGGTTTATCTGGAACTCTTGAGGCGCTTCGACCGTATCTTCGGTGAGGGTGAACCTCCCACGCCCTACATCGCCGCCTGGCACCAGGCGCCGTTCGGGACGCTGGAGGAGTTCGACGGGGTCACGCGCGACGACTTCGCGCTCCACCTGGAGCTTTTCACCATCCGCCGAACGTCCGGCAAGCTGAAGTTTCTCGCGGGTTCCGAATCCGGCATGAACGTGTTCATCAACGACGTGCCGCCGGAGCGCGCGGCCGAGCGACTGCGAGAGGTAGCGAGTTGATGAAGTACCTGGTGACGGGCGGGGCGGGTTACGTCGGCAGCGTGGTTGCCCAGCACCTGCTGGAGGCGGGCCACGAGGTCACCGTCCTCGACAACCTTTCCACGGGCTTCCGGGAGGGCGTCCCGGCGGGCGCGGCCTTCGTCGAGGGCGACATCCGCGACGCCGCGAAGTGGCTCGACTCCTCCTACGACGCGGTGCTGCACTTCGCCGCGTTCTCCCAGGTCGGCGAGTCGGTCGTGAAGCCCGAGAAGTACTGGGAGAACAACGTCGGCGGCACCATGGCGCTGCTCGGCGCGATGCGCGAGGCCGGCGTCCGCAAGCTCGTCTTCTCCTCCACGGCGGCCACCTACGGCGAGCCGGAGCAGGTCCCGATCGTCGAGACCGCCCCGACGAAGCCGACCAACCCGTACGGCGCCACCAAGCTCGCCGTCGACCACATGATCACCGGCGAGGCCGCCGCCCACGGCCTGGGCGCGGTCTCCCTGCGCTACTTCAACGTGGCCGGTGCCTACGGCGCGCAGGGCGAGCGCCACGACCCCGAGTCGCACCTGATCCCGCTGGTCCTCCAGGTCGCCCAGGGCAGGCGGGAGGCCATCTCCGTCTTCGGCGACGACTACCCGACGCCCGACGGCACCTGCGTCCGCGACTACATCCACGTCGCCGACCTGGCCGACGCCCACCTGCTGGCCCTGACGGCCGCGCTCCCCGGCGAGCACCTGATCTGCAACCTCGGCAACGGCGAGGGCTTCTCGGTACGCGAGGTCATCGAGACCGTCCGCCAGGTCACCGGCCACCCGATCCCCGAGGTCGTGGCCCCGCGCCGGGGCGGCGACCCGGCCGTCCTGGTCGCCTCGGCGGCCACCGCCCGCGAGAAGCTGGGCTGGAACCCGACCCGCGCGGACCTCGCGGGAATCGTCGCGGACGCCTGGGAGTTCGCGCAGCACACCTCGAGGGAGCAGTAGTGGGGGCACAGCAGGTCCGGGACGGTTTCGTGGAGCTCTACGGAAGCGCGCCCGAAGGGGTCTGGTCGGCACCGGGCCGGGTCAACCTGATCGGTGAGCACACCGACTACAACGACGG
Organism: Streptomyces sp. NPDC054813; assembly: GCF_053611365.1. Classification (NCBI taxonomy): domain Bacteria; kingdom Bacillati; phylum Actinomycetota; class Actinomycetes; order Kitasatosporales; family Streptomycetaceae; genus Streptomyces; species Streptomyces sp. NPDC054813. The sequence continues at coordinate 223,107 of NZ_JBSHAF010000009.1, forward strand.
CTTCGTGATGCCGTTCGCGCTGCCGCACGTGACGACGGCCGCGGTCTCCCGCCGCACCGACGGCGTGCTGCGCCTGCACTCCGCCGACATCGAGGGCGGGGTCGTCGAACTCTCCCTGGACGCCCTGGAACCCGGCACCGACCACGAGTGGACGGCGTACCCGGCGGGCGTGGTCTGGGCGCTGCGCGAGGCCGGCCACCCGGTCACCGGCGCCGACGTCCACCTGTCCTCCACGGTCCCGACCGGCGCCGGCCTGTCCTCCTCCGCGGCCCTGGAGGTGGTGATCGCCCTCGCCCTCAACGACCTGCACGGACTGGGCCTGGCCCGCTGGCAGCTGGCCCGCCTGTGCCAGCGCGCGGAGAACGTCTACGTCGGGGCGCCGACCGGCATCATGGACCAGACGGCGTCCGCCTGCTGCGAGCACGGCCATGCCCTGTTCCTGGACACCCGGGACCTCTCGCAGAAGCAGATCCCCTTCGACCTCGCGGCCGAGGGCATGCGCCTGCTGGTGGTCGACACCCAGGTCAAGCACGCCCACAGCGGCGGCGAGTACGGCAAGCGCCGGGCCGGCTGCGAGAAGGGCGCGGCCCTGCTGGGCGTGGACGCGCTGCGGGACATCGCCTACGACGACCTCGGTGCGGCGCTCGACCGGCTGGGCGACGAGGAGGAGGTACGACGCCTGGTCCGGCACGTCGTCACCGAGGACCACCGCGTGGAACGCGTCGTCGCCCTGCTGGAGGCCGGCGACACCCGCGCCATCGGCCCGGTCCTCACCGAGGGCCACGCCTCGCTGCGCGACGACTTCCGGATCTCCTGCCCGGAGCTGGACCTGGTCGTGGACACCGCCCTCGCCACCGGCGCCCTGGGCGCCCGGATGACCGGCGGCGGCTTCGGCGGCTCGGCGATCGTCCTCGCGGAGGCGTCCGACGTCGACACGATCACCAAGGCGGTCGAAGAGGCGTTCGCGGCGGCCGGTTTCAAGGCGCCGCGGACGTTCGAGGCGGTGCCGTCGGCGGGCGCCCGCCGGGAGAGCTGAGGCTCAGCCCAGCCGCTTCGTCAGCGTGTACTCCGTGATCCCCGGCGGATAGTCGGGGACCACGCACACCACGACGTAACCCTGCTTCCGGTAGAAGTCCGGCGCCTGGAAGTCCCAGGTCTCCAGACGCGCGGCGGAGCAGGCACGGTCCTGCCCGGCGATGCGCTCCGCCTCGGCCAGCAGCCGGCCGCCCAGACCCGCGCCGCGACGGCGCGCGTCCACCCACAGATAGGTGACGTGCAGCCAGGTCGCCCAGGTGTGCCCCACCAGACCGCCTGCCAGTTCGCCCGAGTCTTCGTCCATCGCCCAGACGTGCAGCGGCACTTGGCGTTCGCCGGGGGTGCCGCGCAGGGCGGCGAGGACCGGGGAGGCCGCGGTGTTGGTGTCCAGCAGCCGGGTGCGGAGCAGTTCCCGCCGTTCCTTGTCGACTTCCGCCTCAATACGAAACATGCGGCACACCATAAACGCGTCGGCCGGGCAGTTCTGCAAATTGCCTTCCGCTCCCGCCCCCCTTCCGTACCCTGAAGAGCAGCACCGGTGGGGGCCGGTGCTGATCAGGGGGCGAGACAAGTCGGGTACGGCACCCGCGGTGGGGGTAGCAGTTCAGGCACGGCGGCGGCCGTGCGGTTCGGTCCTCCCGCGGGTGTCGTGTCCGTGTGATCCGTCGATCTGAGCATCTTGGGGTATCCCCTGCTCGTGAAGAGCTTGGGGAAGGGGGTTTCGTGGTTCGTATCCGAGTTCTGGTCGTCGATGACCACCGTATCTTCGCCGAGTCGCTCGCCGCGGCACTGGCCGCCGAGCCCGATGTCGACGTGTCCGCGGCCGGCAGCGGTCCGGCGGCGCTGCGCTGCCTGGAGCGCGCGGTCGCCGAGGGCCGCCGCTACGACGTGCTGCTCGTCGACGCCGATCTGGGCGGCCAACTGCCCGGCGGCCGCCCGGCGGTACCGGTGCAGGAGGGCAACGAGGAGGGCCTGGTCGACGGGATATCCCTGGTCACCGGGGTCCGCTCGGCCCACCCCGCCGTCCGTGTCGTCGTGCTCGCCGAGAAGGACGACCCGCGGCGCGCGGCCCTGGCCCTGCAGGCCGGCGCCTGCGGCTGGGTCGCCAAGGACTGCTCGCTGTCCCGGCTGCTGAACGTCATCCGGGGGGTGCTGCGCGACGAGACCCATCTGCCGCCCGCCCTGCTGACCGGAGTCCTGCGGGAGTTGACGGCCGCGCGCAAGCACCGCACCGAGAGCGAACGGCTCGTGGAGTCCCTCACGCCGAGGGAGCGGGAAGTGCTCCGGTGCATGGTGGCGGGCCTGGGGCGCAAGGCGGTCGCCGAGCGCCTTTTCCTGTCCCCGCACACCGTCCGCACCCATATGCAGAACGTGCTCGGCAAGCTGGGCGTCCACTCCACCCTGGCCGCCGTCGCCCTCGCCCGCCGTGCCGGGGTCGGTCCGGCCGACCTAGCCGGGGATGTTGTCGAACGGGGCGGTCAACTGGCGTAGCAGGCCGGCGAGTTCGGCGCGCTGGGTGCGGGAGAGTTCGGCGAGGATCGCCCGTTCCTGGTCGAGGAGTCCGGCCAGGGACTGGTCCGCGCGGTCCTGGCCCTCCTCGGTCAGCCGCACCAGCACGCCCCGCCGGTCGCTCGGGTCCGGCAACCGCTCCACCAGGCCCTTCTTGGCCAGCCTGTCGATCCGGTTGGTCATCGTCCCCGAGGTGACCAGGGTCTGGGTCAGCAGCTGCCCGGGGGAGAGCTGGTACGGCGTCCCCGCGCGCCTCAGCGCGGTCAGCACGTCGAACTCCCAGGGCTCCAGGCTGTGCTCCGCGAAGGCCAGCCGACGTGCCCGGTCCAGGTGCCGGGCCAGTCGGCTCACCCGGCTGAGCACCTCAAGCGGTTCCACGTCGAGGTCCGGGCGCTCCCGGCGCCACGCAGCCACCAGCCGATCGACCTCGTCCTCCATGGCGATCAGTGTAGTGGTTGTGTCGACATGAAGTCTCTTGATATCGAGCTTCTTGACATCGAGATATCCGGGCGGGGAATGTGGAGTCCATGACGACTCCCGCCTGGGACCCCGCCCAGTACCTCCGTCACGCCGGCCACCGTGCCCGCCCCTTCACCGACCTCCTCGCCCGGATCCCCGCGCTCCCCGGCGAACCCCCGGCCGTCGCCGACCTCGGCTGCGGCCCGGGCAACATGACCGCCCTGCTGGCCGAACGCTGGCCCACCGCCCACATCACCGGCTACGACAACTCGCCCGAGATGCTCGACAAGGCACTCGTGGAGTACGAGGGCCGCACGGCCGGCGGCGGCCGCCTGGACTTCTCCCACGCCGACGTCCGCACCTGGGCGCCCGAGCGGCCGTACGACCTGATCGTCAGCAATGCCACGCTCCAGTGGGTCCCGGGGCACGCCGAGCGGTTCGCCGAGTGGATCGCCGGCCTCGCCCCCGGCGGCACCTTCGCCTTCCAGGTCCCGGGCAACTTCACCGCCTCCAGCCACCGGCTGATGCGCACCCTCGCCGAGTCCCCCCGCTGGCGGGGCCGCCTCGCCGAGGCCCTCCGCCACGACGACGCCGTCCTCACCCCCGAGGCCTACCTGGAGCGGCTGACCGCGCTCGGCTGCGCCGCCGACGTCTGGGAGACGACGTACATCCATCTGCTCACCGGCGAGGACCCGGTCCTCGACTGGGTGAAGGGCACCGGACTGCGCCCGGTCCTCACCGCCCTCGCCGACGATCCCAGGGCCCGTGACGCCTTCCTCGCCGAGTACCGGACCGCACTGCGCGAGGCCTACCCGGCCGGCCCGCACGGCACCCCGTTCCCGTTCCGGCGCATCTTCGCCGTCGCCCACAAGGAGGAGAACTGATGCTCGCCGCCCTCGACCACGTCCAGCTCGCCGCCCCGCCCGGCTCCGAGGACCGGCTGCGGACGTTCTACGTGGACACCCTCGGCATGACGGAGGTCCCCAAACCGCCCGTGCTCGCGGCGCGCGGCGGCTGCTGGTTCCGGGCCGGCGAGATCCATCTGCATGTGGGGATCGAGCAGGCCTTCCGGCCGGCCAGGCAGGCCCACCCGGGCCTGCTGGTGACGGGCATCGAGACCTACGCGGCCCGGCTCACCGCCCACGGCAGGCCCGTCGCCTGGGACGGGGACCTCCCAGGCCACCGCCGCTTCTTCTGCGAGGACCCTGTCGGCAACCGCCTGGAGTTCCTGGAACCGCTCCGCTGAGCGGGAGCCGAAGGCCAGGACCAAGAAGGAACGGCCTACCTTCAGACACTGAGGGCACCCTCAGGTGCTGAGGAGGTGGTCAGGGGCCCGGCGGGGCGGTCTCACGCCTTGCGGTGCCCTATGAGCCGCGGCTTCGGCTCCAGGCCGTCCAGGCCGTGCCAGGCCAGGTTGACCAGGTGGGCGGCGACCTCCGCCTTCTTCGGGCGGCGCACGTCCAGCCACCACTGGCCGGTCAGCGCCACCATGCCCACCAGCGCCTGCGCGTACAGCGGCGCCAGCTTGGGATCGAAGCCGCGCAGCTTGAACTCGCGGCCCAGGATGTCCTCCACCTGGGTGGCGATGTCCGAGATGAGGGACGCGAAGGAACCCGTGGACTGCGGGATGGGGGAGTCCCGCACCAGGATCCGGAACCCGTCCGTGTACTCCTCGATGTAGTCGAGCAGGGCGAACGCGGCCTGCTCGCACAGTTCACGCGGATGGCCGGCGGTGAGCGAGCCGGTCACCATGTCCAGCAACCGGCGCATCTCCCGGTCGACCACCACCGCGTACAGGCCCTCCTTGCCGCCGAAGTGCTCGTACACCACCGGCTTGGAGACCCCGGCCTTCGCCGCGATCTCCTCCACCGAGGTGCCCTCGAAACCCTTTGCGGCGAAGAGGGTGCGACCGATCTCCAACAGCTGCTGGCGGCGCTCCGCACCGGTCATCCGGGTGCGACGTGTCCGCCGCGGCTTTTCGGGACTGGGGGTGCTGGAGTCGGTCGCCACGGCGTCAATCATGCCGCCTCGACGCTCTTCGCCCCTCGTCGGGAGCTGCCTTCCCCGCTGTTACGGCGCGAATCGATACGTGAGCGTGACGGCCACCGCACGTCGTACGCCCAGCCCAGCTGCTCGCACCAGCGGATGATCCGTGCCGACGAGTCCAGCTGCCCTCGCTCCACCCCGTGCCGGGCCGAGGTCGGGTCGGCGTGGTGCAGGTTGTGCCAGGACTCGCCGCAGGACAGGACCGCCAGCCACCACACGTTGCCCGACCTGTCCCGCGACTTGAACGGCCGCTTCCCCACGGCGTGGCAGATCGAGTTGATCGACCAGGTCACATGGTGCAGCAGCGCCACCCGGACGAGTGAACCCCAGAAGAACGCGGTGAACGCGCCCCACCAGGACATGGTCACCAGACCGCCGATCAGCGGCGGCAGCCCCACCGAGAGCGCCGTCCAGAGGATGAACTGGCGGGAGACCGCCCGGATCGCCGGGTCCTTGATCAGGTCCGGTGCGTACTTCTCCTGCGAGGTCTGCTCCTCGTCGAACAGCCAGCCGATGTGCGCCCACCACAGGCCCTTCATCAGCGCCGGCATGGTCTCGCCGAACCGCCACGGCGAGTGCGGGTCGCCCTCCGCGTCGGAGAACTTGTGGTGCTTGCGGTGGTCGGCCACCCAGCGCACCAGGGGCCCCTCCACTGCCATCGAACCCGCGATCGCCAACGCGATCCTGAGCGGCCGCTTCGCTTTGAAGGAGCCATGGGTGAAATAACGGTGGAAACCGATCGTCACGCCATGACAGCCCAGATAGTAGAAGAACACCATCAGGCCCAGATCGAGCCAGCTCACGCCCCAGCCCCACGCCAGCGGCACCGCCGCCAGCAGCGCGAGGAACGGCACGACGATGAACAGCAGCAGGGCGATCTGCTCGACCGAACCCTTCTTCTCGCCGCCCAGCGTGGCGGACGTGGCCGCAGCGTCGGCCGGCTTGTGGGCGTCGTCGATCACATCGGAACTAGACGAGGTCATGCGCGTCCCCTGGGGGGTCGAGGGTTGAGGGTGCCGATCCGCGGCGACCGGACGGGACGATAAGGGTTCTTCCCTACGGTTCCGTAACCTACGGCGACGTAAGTATGGCAGCGAGGCGTCTCGCGGCAAGAGCCCCATAGCCTGCGCGTCCTCATGGACACCTATCCTTGGAGTCGGTCGGACAGCGCGGTCCGCTCTGTTTCCTTCCCGGATGTCCGGCCCCTATGCGGACAGGCCCCGCCTGCCGCCCGGCCGACGGACGGGTCCCCTCCAGACGAGCTTCAACACTGCAAGGAGCCGCACCTGTGAGCAGTGCCGACGACCAGACCACCACGACCAGCAGTGAGCTGCGCGCCGACATCCGCCGGCTGGGTGACCTTCTCGGCGAGACCCTCGTCCGCCAGGAGGGCCCCGAGCTGCTGGACCTCGTCGAGAAGGTCCGCCGTCTCACCCGCGAGGACGGCGAGGCCGCCGCCGAACTGCTGCGCGGCATCGAACTGGAGACCGCCGCCAAGCTGGTCCGTGCCTTCTCCACCTACTTCCACCTGGCCAACGTCACCGAGCAGGTGCACCGCGGTCGCGAACTGCGCACCCGGCGCGCCGCCGAGGGCGGCCTGCTCGCCCGTACCGCCGACCGGCTCAAGGACGCCGACGCCGACCACCTGCGTCAGACCGTCCAGAACCTCAACGTCCGCCCGGTGTTCACGGCCCACCCCACCGAGGCCGCGCGCCGCTCGGTCCTGAACAAGCTCCGGCGTATCGCCGCGCTGCTGGACACCCCGGTCATCGAGTCGGACCGCCGCCGTACCGACATCCGCCTCGCCGAGAACATCGACCTGGTCTGGCAGACCGACGAACTGCGCGTCGTACGCCCCGAGCCGGCCGACGAGGCCCGCAACGCCATCTACTACCTGGACGAACTGCACGCCGACGCGGTGGGCGACGTCCTGGAGGACCTGACCGCGGAGCTGGAGCGGGTCGGCGTCAAGCTCCCCGACGACACCCGCCCGCTCACCTTCGGCACCTGGATCGGCGGCGACCGCGACGGCAACCCCAACGTCACCCCGCAGGTGACCTGGGACGTCCTCATCCTCCAGCACGAGCACGGCATCAACGACGCCCTGGAGATGATCGACGAACTCCGCGGCTTCCTCTCCAACTCCATCCGCTACACGGGTGCGACGGAGGAACTGCTGGAGTCGCTGCGCGCCGACCTGGAGCTGCTGCCCGAGATCAGCCCCCGCTACAAGCGCCTCAACGCCGAGGAGCCCTACCGGCTCAAGGCCACCTGCATCCGGCAGAAGCTGGTCAACACCAAGCAGCGCCTCGCCACCGACACCCCGCACCAGCCCGGCCGTGACTACCTCGGCACCGCCGAACTCCTCGGCGACCTGCGGCTGATCCAGGCGTCCCTGCGCGAACACCGCGGCGGGCTGTTCGCCGACGGCCGCCTCGCCCGTACGATCCGCACCCTGGCCGCGTTCGGCCTCCAGCTCGCCACCATGGACGTCCGCGAACACGCCGACGCCCACCACCACGCCCTCGGCCAGCTCTTCGACCGCCTCGGCGAGGAGTCCTGGCGCTACGCCGACATGCCCCGCGAGTACCGCGGCAAGCTCCTCGCCAAGGAACTCCGTTCGCGCCGGCCGCTCGCGCCCACCCCGGCGCCGGTGGACGCGGCCGGGGAGAAGACCCTCGGTGTCTTCCAGACCGTGAAGAAGGCCCTGGAGGTCTTCGGGCCCGAGGTCGTCGAGTCGTACATCATCTCCATGTGCCAGGGCGCCGACGACGTCTTCGCCGCCGCCGTCCTGGCCCGCGAGGCCGGGCTGATGGACCTGCACGCCGGCTGGGCCAAGGTCGGCATCGTCCCCCTCCTGGAGACCACCGACGAGCTCAAGGCCGCCGACACCATCCTCGAGGACATGCTCTCCGATCCCTCCTACCGGCGCCTGGTCGCGCTGCGCGGAGACGTCCAGGAGGTCATGCTCGGCTACTCCGACTCCTCCAAGTTCGGCGGCATCACCACCAGCCAGTGGGAGATCCACCGCGCCCAGCGCCGGCTGCGCGACGTCGCCCACCGCTACGGCGTACGTCTGCGGCTCTTCCACGGCCGTGGCGGCACCGTCGGCCGCGGCGGCGGCCCCTCCCACGACGCGATCCTCGCCCAGCCCTGGGGCACCCTGGAGGGCGAGATCAAGGTCACCGAGCAGGGCGAGGTCATCTCCGACAAGTACCTGATCCCCTCCCTGGCCCGGGAGAACCTGGAGCTGACGGTCGCGGCGACCCTGCAGGCGTCCGCGCTGCACACGGCCCCCCGCCAGTCCGGGGAGGCCCTGGCCCGCTGGGACGCCGCCATGGACGTGGTCTCCGACGCGGCCCACGGCGCCTACCGGCGCCTGGTCGAGGACCCCGACCTGCCCGCGTACTTCTTCGCCGCCACCCCCGTCGACCAGCTCGCCGACCTGCACCTGGGCTCCCGCCCCTCCCGGCGCCCGGACTCCGGCGCCGGTCTGGACGGTCTGCGGGCCATCCCCTGGGTGTTCGGCTGGACCCAGTCCCGGCAGATCGTCCCCGGCTGGTTCGGTGTCGGCTCCGGGCTGAAGGCGCTGCGCGAGGCGGGCCTGGACACCGTCCTCGCCGAGATGCACGAACAGTGGCACTTCTTCCGCAACTTCGTCTCCAACGTCGAGATGACCCTCGCCAAGACAGACCTGCGGATCGCCCAGCACTACGTCGACACCCTCGTCCCCGACGAGCTGAAGCACGTCTTCGACACCATCCGGGCCGAGCACGAGCTGACCGTCGCCGAGGTCCTCAAGATCACCGGCGAGAGCGAACTGCTGGACGCCACCCCGGTGCTCAAGCAGACCTTCGGCATCCGTGACGCCTACCTGGACCCGATCTCCTACCTCCAGGTCACCCTCCTCAAGCGCCAGCGCGACGCGGCCGCCGCCGGCGCCGAACCCGACCCGCTGCTCGCCCGCGCCCTGCTCCTCACGGTCAACGGCGTGGCGGCCGGCCTGCGCAACACCGGCTGACCGGCGCCACCGCACACGGCTGTGCCCCCGGGGTCGTACACCCGGGGGCACAGCCGTATGTGCTTACAGCCGTATGTGCTTACAGCCGTATGTGCTTACAGCCGTACGTGCTCGCAGCCGTACGTGGTCATTGCACGGCGAAGAAAGCCGCCGTCAGCAGCGCGATCCCCGAACCGCCCAGTCCCCACGCCACCCGGGTCAGCCGCAGCCCTCCGGCCACCACCACCGACGCCAGCAACAGCGCGCCGCCGAGCGGTACCCAGGCGAGCAGGATCCCGGCGGGGCCGGACCGGACCACGTCGTCGGTACCGGGCTTCACGATCACGTCGTAGGTCTGCCCCTTGCGCACCGCCACCGACTTGTCGACGACCACCCGGGAGCGCGCGGAGGCGCCGGACGAGACCGGGGTGAACGGGCCCGTGCAGGTGTCCGCACCGCACGCGGTCACCTCGATCGTGCCCCGCTCCTTGCCCTTCGTCAGCATCACGTGCTGCGCCGTGCCCCAGGAGCCCCAGACCCCGCCGACCAGGATCAGCACGGCGACCGCGCCCATCGACACGACCCGGCCGAACCGCAGCGCGGCGACCGGAGGCGTACGGGAGGAGGGGACCGAGGCAGCAGGCATGGCCGGGATCATTGGCCATGTCCCTACGGCCGGTCAACTGCGGTGGGGGACAAGTCAGGAGTTGTACGAGCTTTGCGCCCGCTCCAGTCCCTCGGTGACCAGCGCCTCCACGGCGTCGGCCGCCCGGTCCACGCAGTAGTCCAGTTCCTTGCGCTCGGCCGAGGAGAAGTCCTTCAGCACGAAGTCCGCGACCTGCATACGGCCCGGCGGGCGACCGATCCCGAACCGCACCCGGTGGTAGTCGGCACCCATCGCCTTCGTCATCGACTTCAGCCCGTTGTGGCCGTTGTCGCCGCCGCCGAGCTTGATCCGCAGGACGCCGTAGTCGATGTCCAGTTCGTCGTGGACCGCGACGATGTTCGCCACCGGCACCTTGTAGAAGTCGCGCAGCGCGTTGACCGGACCGCCGGACAGGTTCATGTACGACATCGGCTTGGCCAGGATCACCCGCCGGCTCGCCGGACCCGGCGCCCCGAGCCGCCCCTCCACGACCTGCGCCTGCGCCTTGCCGGCCCGCTTGAACTTCCCCCCGATCCGCCCGGCGAGCAGGTCCGCGACCATGAAACCGACGTTGTGCCGGTTCATCGCGTACTCCGGTCCGGGGTTGCCGAGGCCGACGATCAGCCAGGGGGCGTTGGCGGCTGCGGGGGTGGTCACGTCCATGTCTCCTTGATACGCGCCAGCCGCCGCTCCCGGGAGGGAGCAGCGGCTGACGGACGATGAAACGAAGGTGAGGATCAGGCCTCGGCGACTTCCTCGCCCGACTCGCCCACTTCGCCCTCGGCGGACTCCTCGGCCTGCGCGGCCAGGACCTGCAGGACGACCGCGTCGCCGTCGACGGCCAGCGTGGTGCCGGACGGCAGGGTGATGTCCTTGGCCAGGACGGAGGCACCGGCCTCCAGGCCCTCGACGGAGACGGTGACGGACTCGGGGATGTGGGTGGCCTCGGCCTCGACCGGCAGCGCGTTCAGCACGTGCTCCAGCAGGTTGCCGCCCGGGGCCAGCTCGCCCTCGGTGTGCACCGGGATCTCGACGTTGACCTTCTCGCCGCGCTTGACCAGCAGCAGGTCGACGTGCTCCAGGAAGCCCTTGATCGGGTCGCGCACCACGGACTTCGGGATCGCCAGCTCGTTGGACTTGCCGTCGATGTCCAGGGAGATCAGGACGTTCGGGGTGCGCAGCGCGAGCAGCAGCTCGTGGCCCGGGAGGGTCAGGTGGATCGGGTCCGAACCGTGGCCGTACAGGACACCGGGGACCTTGCTGTCGCGGCGGATACGGCGGGCGGCGCCCTTGCCGAACTCGGTGCGCGACTCGGCGGCGATCTTCACCTCGGACATGGTGATCACTCCTCGTAGAGATTAGGAACGGACGTGGTCACCCGGCCACGAACGGCCTGCTACGAAGAGCGCGTCGATAACGGACCGCCGACACCTGTACGAAAACAGGTACGGCCTCCCTCGCCGAGCAACCTGTGCAGTCTACTCGGCGGGGGAGGCCGTACCAAAAGGATCTTCAGCACCGGCACCGCAGGCCGTGCGGCCTGTGCAGAAACCTCACTGCACGGTCCTTATGAAGCGCCGCTCACTGCTCGTCGAAGAGGCTCGTCACCGAACCGTCCTCGAACACCTCGCGCACCGCGCTCGCGATCGTCGGCGCGATCGACAGCACCGTGATCTTGTCCAGGTCCCGGCTCAGCTCGCCCGGCGTCGGCAGCGTGTTCGTCAGCACGAACTCGCTCACCCGCGAGTTCTTCAGCCGGTCCGCCGCCGGACCCGACAGCACACCGTGCGTCGCCGTCACGATCACGTCCTCGGCACCGTGCGCGAACAACGCGTCCGCCGCGGCACAGATCGTGCCACCCGTGTCGATCATGTCGTCGACCAGGACACAGACCCGGCCCTTGACCTCGCCCACGACCTCGTGGACCGTCACCTGGTTCGCGACGTCCTTGTCACGGCGCTTGTGCACGATGGCCAGCGGCGCACCGAGCCGGTCGCACCAGCGGTCCGCGACCCGGACCCGGCCGGCGTCCGGGGACACGATCGTCAGCTTGCCCTTGTCCACCTTCGTGCCCACGTAGTCCGCCAGCAGCGGAAGCGCGAACAGGTGGTCCACCGGCCCGTCGAAGAACCCCTGGATCTGGTCCGTGTGCAGGTCCACGGTCAGGATCCGGTCCGCACCCGCCGTCTTCATCAGATCGGCGATCAGCCGCGCCGAGATCGGTTCACGGCCCCGGTGCTTCTTGTCCTGCCGGGCGTAACCGTAGAACGGCACGATCACCGTGATGGAACGTGCCGACGCGCGCTTCAGCGCGTCGATCATGATCAGCTGCTCCATGATCCACTGGTTGATCGGAGCCGTGTGGCTCTGGATCACGAAGCAGTCGGCACCGCGCGCCGACTCCTGGTAGCGGACGTAGATCTCGCCGTTCGCGAAGTCGAAGGCCTTCGTCGGGACAACCCCGACACCCAGCTGGTGGGCGACCTCCTCGGCAAGCTCGGGGTGGGCGCGGCCGGAGAAGAACATCATCTTCTTCTCGCCGGTCGTCTTGAACCCGGTCACAGCACTGTCTCCTCAGAGGTGTCTCAGCCGTACAGCCTGCTGGCTGCCAGCGACCCCTCGGCTGGGCGCGAGAGGCCGAATCAGCTGGTTAGGTGCGGGTGTGTACTTATCACGGTACGACGTCTTCGGCGCACCTGTTTCCGGTCAGTCCTCGTTCGTGCCCTGCCGGGAGGCCGCCTCGGCGGCCTTCGCCGCCGCACTTCCCGGACGCTTCCGGGCCACCCAACCCTCGATATTCCGCTGCTGGCCACGGGCCACGGCCAGCGAACCGGGCGGTACGTCCTTCGTGATCACGGACCCGGCAGCGGTGTATGCACCGTCCCCGACCGTGACAGGCGCCACAAACATGTTGTCCGAACCCGTCTTGCAGTGCGACCCGACGGTGGTGTGGTGCTTGCTCTCGCCGTCGTAGTTCACGAACACGCTCGCCGCACCGATGTTCGAGTACTCACCGATCGACGCGTCGCCGACATAGGAGAGGTGCGGAATCTTGGTCCCCTCCCCGATCGAGGCGTTCTTGGTCTCCACATAGGTGCCGATCTTGCCCTTGGCCCCCAGCCGCGTGCCCGCCCGCAGATAGGCATACGGTCCCACGGACGCGTTCGGACCGACATGGGCCGAATCGGCCACCGTGTTGTCCACCCGCGCCCCGGCGCCGACCCGGGTGTCCCTCAGCCGGCTGTTCGGCCCGACCTCGGCACCCTCGCCGAGGTGCGTGGAGCCCTGCAGCTGCGTCCCCGGGTGGACGACGGCATCCTGCTCGAAGGTGACCGTCACGTCGACCCACGTGGTCGCCGGGTCCACGACGGTCACGCCGGCCAGCATCGCCCGCTCCAGCAGCCGGTCGTTGAGGATCCGGCGGGCCTCCGCCAGCTGCACCCGGTTGTTGATCCCGGCGATCTCGCGGTGGTCGGCGGCCACCGAGGCGCCGACCCGGTGCCCGGCCTCGCGCAGGATCCCCAGCACGTCCGTCAGGTACTCCTCGCCCTGGCTGTTGTCCGTGCGCACCTTGCCCAGCGCGTCCGCGAGCAGCTGCCCGTCGAACGCGAACACACCCGAGTTGATCTCCCGGATCGCCCGCTGCGCGTCGGAGGCGTCCTTGTGCTCGACGATGGCCGTCACCGCGCCGGACGCGCCGTCGCGCACGATCCGGCCGTAACCGGTCGCGTCCGGGACCTCGGCGGTCAGCACGGTCACGGCGTTGCCGTCGCCGTGGTGCGTCTCGGCGAGCCGGGCGAGGGTCGCACCGGTGAGCAGCGGGGTGTCCCCGCAGACGACCACGACGGTCCCCTGGACCGGGCCGCCCAGCTCCTCCAGCGCCATCCGTACCGCGTGCCCGGTGCCGTTCTGCCGTTCCTGAACGGCCGTACGGGCGGCGGGGTCGACCGCACCGAGATGCGCGCCGACCTGCTCACGCGCGTGCCCGACGACGACGACGAGGTTCTCGGGGTTCAACTCGCGGGAGGCGGCGAGCACATGGCCCACCAGGGAACGGCCACAGATCTCGTGCAGGACCTTGGCTGTGGCCGACTTCATACGGGTGCCCTCACCCGCTGCGAGAACGACGACGGCTGCCGGGCGAATGGCGCTCACGGAGTTGCCCTTCGGCTTTTGGATGGTGGGGGTGACATCCGCAGGATACCGGGGCGTTTCATGGGGGACATGAGAGTGGGCCCTGACGGGGCTGTCGGCGGTCAGGGCCCGAATGAGTGCGGCTCCCCCGCCAGGACTCGAACCCGGACAGATGGCACCAAAAGCCACAGTGCTGCCAATTACACCACGGGGGAATATATCGACGAAACCGGACATTCAGTCAGGCCGTCGAATGGCGCCTCCTACTATGCCGTACCAGGCGCCTTCCATGCGACGATACAAGTCCGCGCTCTTGAGTACATAGACGGTCAGGCAGCCTCGATATGCCTCCGAGGTGTTCTCGCGACTCGTCCTCGGGTTGTGCCTCTTGACAGTGGCCTTCTGGAGTTCGGAAGGCTTCACGCCCGCCAGGTCGGCCCAGAACTCCTCGGCGTCCGACACGTTGGCCGACTCGTGGATGCTCACCCGGAAGCGCAGGCGCTCTCGCTCCACGCCGAGCATGCCGAGCCAGCGCAGGTAGAAGCTGATCACGTTCGGGTCGCTGTTGATGAACTGCAGTCTCTCGCGACGGTTGTACGGCTTGTCCTTGGCGCCCTCTGCCCAGTAGAGGACTACGCCTGCCAGAAACACCTCACGGTCGGACAGTTCGCCGACGGCCTGTTCGGCGGTCGCCTTGGTGTGCCGGCGTTCGTTCTCGCGGCGTTGCAGGGTTGCCTCCAAGCCTCGCCCGGCGATCGCCGAGGACTCCTCGGCCGTGCGTTTGTGCTCCGGCCTCGGCAGGTCCCGGACCCACAACGAGATCGAACTCTTCGAGCACCCCAGCTCGACCTGGATCCGGTCATACGTCCAGCCCTGGAGCCGTAGCTCTCGCGCCCTGTCCCGCAAGTCGTCCTTGGCGTTCGGGCGCTTCGTCCATTCCGGGGGCGGCTCGCCCTCCAGGAGGCGGTTGAGGATGTCGTTGTTGTCGACGTGCAGCCGGTCGCGGATCTGGCGTCGGCTGAGTCCGGACCGCCGCAGCGCCACCGCCTGCTCCCGGAGCCCCTCGAAGTCCCGGTACTTGCTGTCTGAATGTGCCATGGGCATACCGTCCGGGCGGAATGGTCGATTCCGAGGCTGAACGGTCATGGTTCAGCAGTTCGAGGGATACAGGGGGGTTTCGGTGTTGTTCGGTTACGGAGGGTGGTGTAGGCCAGTAGACGAAACTCACCGGAAAAGCCCACCCCCGCGCCCGTAGGCTGGACGCATGACCACGACGGGGGCAGACCGCACGACGGCCTTGGCAGGGCCGTGGTGGTGGTCGCGGTGGCGTAGTGCGGTGCTGGACGGCGGTCTGGCACTGGTGTCGGCGCTGGAGTGCGGCGCCGAGGGGATCCCCTTCGCCCGGGACGCGGGTGTTCCGGTGTCGGCCGGGATCGTGTTCGGCCTGCTGGCCGGTTCGGTGCTGTTGCTGCGCAGGAAATGGCCGATCGCCGTCGTACTCGTGTCGATCGCGATCACGCCGGCCCAGATGGGCTTCCTGATGGGCATCGTCGGCCTCTACACCCTCGCCGCGGCCGAGGTGCCGCGACGGATCATCGTGGCGCTGTCCGGAATGACGTTCCTGGGCACGCTGATCGTGACGTTCGTGCGGGTCCGGCAGAGCATGGCGCGCGGGGATCTGACTATGGGGGACTGGTTCGTCCCCTTCGCGGCGCTGGCGACCTCGCTGGGACTGACCGCGCCCCCGGTGCTGCTGGGCCTGTACGTGGGTGCGCGGCGGCGGCTGATGGAGAGCCTGCGGGAGCGCGCGGACAGCCTGGAGCGGGAGCTTCAGCTGCTCGCGGAGCGCGCGGAGGAGCGTGCGGAGTGGGCGCGGGGCGAGGAGCGGACCCGGATCGCGCGGGAGATGCATGACGTCGTAGCGCATCGGGTGAGCCTGATGGTGGTGCACGCGGCGGCCTTGCAGGCGGTGGCGCGGAAGGACCCGGAGAAGGCGGTGAAGAACGCGGCGCTGGTCGGCGACATGGGGCGCCAGGCGTTGACGGAGCTGCGGGAGATGCTCGGGGTGCTGCGTTCCGGGGACGGCGACCGGCGGCGTACGGCGTCGGCGGTCGCGGCGTTGCCGTTGGCCGCGGTGGGGGTGGCCGCCGCGGCGGCGGCCTCGCGGGTGGCCGAGGAGGAGGGGCCGTACCTGTCGGAGCTGGAGGAGCTGATCGGGCAGTCGGAGGCGGCCGGGATGGTGGTCGACCTGTCGGTGGAGGGGGACGTGCGGTCGTATGCGGTCGCGGTCGAGCAGACGGCGTACCGGGTGGTGCAGGAGGCGTTGACGAACGTCCACAAGCATGCGGCGGGCGCCAAGACCCATGTGCGGCTGGCGCATCGGGTGGCGGAGATCGCGATGCAGGTGGAGAACGAGCCGCCGCCGGAGCCGGCGTCGGCGGCGTCGGCGGGTCTGCCGTCGGGCGGGAACGGTCTGGTGGGGATGCGCGAGCGGGTGCTGGGGCTGGGCGGGGTGTTCGTGTCGGGGCCGACGGACGCGGGGGGTTTCCGGGTGTCCGCGGTGATTCCGGCGGCGTGAGCGGGGGTGGTGAGTGGGTGTCGTGGGTGGGCGTTGCGGATGGGTGTCGTGGGTGGGTGAGAGGTTGTTGTGAGTGGGGGCGTGGTGGGTGGTGCGTGTGGGTGGGTGGGTGAGTGGTTTCGGTGTGTGGTGCGTGCGTGCGTGAGTGAGTGGGTTCGGTGCCTGGGTGGCGGTCAGGCGTGGGTGGTGAGGCGTTGGGGTTCGACGCCTGCGATGAGGGTGGTGAGGCCGTGGTCGATGTCGGGGCCTACGTACCAGTCGCCGGTGTGGTCGAGGGTGTAGACGCGGCCCTCGGTGTCGATGGCGAGCAGCGAGCGGGTCTCGGTCTCCTCGCCCAGGGGGCAGACCTCGGTGTCGAGGGCGCGGCCGAGGTCGCCGAGGGTGCGGGCGAGGTGGAGGCCGTGCAGGGGGTCGAGGTGGAGGGTGGCGGGGGCGATCTGGCGGCCGGGCCCGGTGGGGTTGATGTGCAGGCCGCCGAATTCGGCCCAGGCCTCCACGGCGGCGGGGAAGACGGCGTGCCGGTGTCCGGCGGGTGAGGTGTGCTCGCGGAGGGCGTCGGCCCAGACCTCGGCCTGTTTTATGTCCCAGCGTCCGGGTTGCCAACCGGCGGCGCGCAGAGCCGCGTCGACGGGCACCGAGAAGCGCGTGGTGGAGGTGCGGTCGGGGTGCATCTGCCCTTCGTTCGTGTTTGGTGCGGGTGCGGGTGCGGTCGCTGCGTGTGGTGTTTGGTGCGGGGTGTTGGGTGCTGTGCGGGTGGGGGGGTGCGTCAGTCGTCGGTGGCGGTGGGGTCGACGATGCGGACGCCGAAGTGGGCGGTGAGGGCGGCGCAGGCCCGGCAGGGGGCGGCGAAGCTGCCGTGCAGGGGGTCGCCGTCCTCGCGTATGCGGCGGGCGGTGAGCTTGGCCTGCTTGAGGGCTTTGCGGGCCTCACCGTTGGTCATGGGTTTGCGGACCGCGCGTTTGCTGCGGGCGCTGTCGGCGGAGGCGATGTGCCGTGAGATGAGGATGGCCTCGGCGCAGCGGCCGGTGAAACGGTCGCGCTGTCCGCTGGGCAGGGTGTCGAGGAACTCCTGGACCAGCGGGTGCAGCGGGGGCGGCTGGTCGCCGCGGGCCGCGGTGCCGGTGAGGGTGGCGCCGCGGACGGAGAGGGCGGCCGCGACGGTGGGCAGGATGCCGTCGCGGCGGTGCCGGAGGGTGGGCGCGGGAGGTATTTCGGTGCTGCTCCAGCCGATCCGGGGGTCGCCGGTGGTGGCGCCGTGACCGGCGCCGGGCATCGCGGTGTGCGGTCCCGTCTGTGTGGCGTTCATGATCGTTGTCCCCTCCCGGGCATCCCCCGAAAGTCACAGACTGCCAAATCCCGTGGCGGGTGCGGTAGCTGGGGCGGTGCGACACGCCCGGGTTTGGGCAGCCTGTCACGGCGGGGTGACGGCTGGTCACGGAAGCGGAGGCCCGGTGACCGGGGTTCGCGTACCGCATAGGCTGTCGGCACCGCGATGGGCGCGGTCGACGCGTCTGGGACGTGGGAGAGACAGCCGGATACGGGCCGGGGCGCGCCTTTGGGGTGTGGTTTCGGTTCGTACAGAGTGCCGCAGGGGGCAACCGTCATGACGACAGGTCGGCTCGGGATGGGGGCACCGCCCAGCCGCCAGGCCGGGGGACAAGCCGTGCCGCCGAACTCGGCCTACGCCGGGCAGGTCGTGCATTTCCCGGATCCGGTCCGGGCGGCACGTCACCCGAGAGGGGTACGTGTCGACGAGAACGGCTACCCCGATTTCTCGCCCTACGCGCG
Organism: Streptomyces sp. NPDC054813; assembly: GCF_053611365.1. NCBI lineage: Bacteria > Bacillati > Actinomycetota > Actinomycetes > Kitasatosporales > Streptomycetaceae > Streptomyces > Streptomyces sp. NPDC054813. Next base: position 241,302 of record NZ_JBSHAF010000009.1, read on the forward strand.
CGCGGCGGCCGAGATCGCGGACCCGCCGGAGGGGTTCGGCGTCGACGAGTTGCGGCTGACGGACTACGTGTCGGCGAACGCGGTGCTGTCCGCCTCGGGTCATGAACTGTGGGACACGGTGCCGGCGGTGGCGACGCCGCACGGCTGGACGTGGCATCACGTGGCCGGCTCGCGGCGGCTGGAGCTGGTCCCGGTCGAGGTGAAGGCGTTGCTGCGGCACCACGGCGGGGTGGCGACGGCCCGGGTGGACCAGGGCAAGCGGGGCACGCGGCCGTTGCAGGAGACCCGCCCGGCCCATGTCGGGCTGCCCAAGTCGGGCGTGGCGGTGTCGGAGTCGCAGGTGCAGGGCGTCGAGGAGGACCTGGGCTACCGGTTGCCGGGTGCGTACCGCTCCTTCCTGAAGGCGGCGGGCGGATGCGCACCGGTGGGCACTGCGCTGGACGCCGAACTCGGTCTGCTGCTGGACCAGCCGTTCTTCACGGTCCGCGACGAGGCGGCGGTCAACGACCTCGTGTACGTCAACAAGTGCCTGCGCGACCACCTGACCAAGGACTACCTGGGCGTGTGTTTCGTGCAGGGCGGTCTGCTGGCGGTGAAGGTGAAGGGCGACCGGCTCGGTTCGGTGTGGTTCTGCGCGTACGACGATGTGCGCGACGTGGATCCGTCGTGGCCGCCGGCCGAGCGGGTGGAACGGCTGCTGCTGCCCTGCGGTGAGGACTTCGACGTGTTCCTGTCCCGGCTGGCGGGTTCCCCGCCGGAGCTGGAGACGGTGGCGAACCTGATGGTGGACGGCGGTTTCGCCCGTGCCGTCTCTGTTGGCTCGGGGGAGTGAGTTTCGGCATGGTGACGTTCGCGCAGGCGCAGGAGCGCGCGGAGGAGTGGATCAACGGCGACGTGCCGGCGTACCAGCACCGCGAGGTGCGGGTACGGGAGTTCGGCCTCGGGTTCGTGGTGTGGGGCGAGGACCGTGCCGAGGGCCCGCGTTCGGACGCGGGCGGGCAGCGGCTGGTCATCGCCCGGGACACCGGCGACGCGACGCTGTGGCCGGCGCTGCCGGTGGGCGAGGTGATCCGCCGGTACGAGGAGGAGTACGGCCGTGAGGCGGAGGTCGCCGACGCGGTACCGGCGCCCGCGGCGCGGGTCGACCTGAACCAGACCTCGTTCCTGCTGAGCCCCCCGGAGTGGCTCCAGGAGGCGGCGGACAAGCTGGGGATTCCGGATCGGCGAGCGGGAGGTGACGGGCCGTCGGCCGAGGGCGCGGCCGGGGAGTCCGGGGCGGGCTCTGGTGTGGGTTCGGGGACGGGCTCTGGTGTGGGGTCCGCGGTGGGGTCCGGCACGGGGCCGGGTGTGGGTTCCGGTGGGCTTGCGGAGACGCAGGCGGGAGTGCCCGCGGGTGCCGGTGGGGCTGGTGCCGGGGTCGGTCCGGCGGGTGCCGGTGGGGCTTCTTGGCCGGCGGCCGGGGGCGGTGCGGGTGCGGGTGCCGGGGCGGCTGTGGGGGCGCAGGGTGCGTCCGGTGCGCCGGGCGCGCCCAACGTGCCTGCCGGCGCGACTCCTTGGGCGGGAACCGACACGAACGCCGATGCCGGTGAGGACCGTTCCGTTCCGCTGCCCGCGACGGTGTTCGCGCCGCCGCTCAGCGACTCCGACAACGGTGCGCTGGGAGACGCCGAGACGGCGCTGATGTCGGGGGGCAGCCAACTGCCGCGCACGGCGGTGTCTCCGGCGCTCGACGACGCGAGCGCGCCAGGAGTGCAGGGCGCGCAGGGTGTGCAGGGTGTGCATGGCGGGCAGGGTGGTGCGTCGGGGGCGCGTGGAGCTGCTGGTGTGCCGGGGGTGCCGGGTGCACCCGGGGCGCACGGTTCATCCGTCGCGCCCGGCGCGCCGCAGGGCAGCACGCCTCCGCCGCCTCCGCCGGGCGCGCCGACGTACGGCTATCCGCAGGGGCCGGCGGCGGCTCCGGCCGCGCCCGCGCCGGGCGTGCCGGCCAGTCCGCCGGCGCCCGCGGCTCCGCCCGCGCCCTCTTACGGCTATCCGCAGAACCCTGCCGCCCCGAGCTACGGCTACCCGCAGGGGTCGGCCGGTGCTCCGGGCGTGCCCCAGCCTCCGGCGGGTCCGGCCGCTCCGAGCCGCCCGCTGGCACCGAACGCCAGTGACATAGCGGATGCCGCGACGAGCCGGGCCGCACCTCCTCCGCGCAAGGCGCGCGGCGCGGCCGGTGCGCCGCCTCCGCCGCCTGGCGCCCCGGGAACGCCGGGCGCGCGCCTCGGGGGTACGCCTCAGCCGCCCGCGCCGGGTGGGCCGGCGGGCGGGTATGTGCCGACGCAGATGGTGTCGGCGCTGGGTCCCGAGGGGCCTGGGGGTCCGGCTCAGGCGCCGGGCGCGCAGACTCCGCCGGGCGCCCCCAACCCGCCCGGTACGCCGGGCACTCCGGGTGGCACGCCCCCCGGCGATGTCCATCGTTCGGCCACGATGCTGGCCGACCCGAACGCGAGGGGCGGGGGCGCGCCTCAGCCTCCGGGCGCCCCGGGCATGCCGAACCCGCCCGGTGCTCCTGGAGCCCCGGGCGCCCCGGGCGTACCCCACGCGTCCGGCGCACAGCCGCCGTCATACGCCCCGGGTGCACCTTTCGCGCCGGGCGCACCGCAGGCCTCGGGCGCCCCGGGTGCACCGCAGCCCCCTGGCGCCCCCGGCATGCCTCCCGCGCCGGGTGTGCAGGGCTCTGCCGGTGGTGCGCATGGGGCGGTTCACCACGCGGAGACCGTGCTGGCCGGGCCCCCGGTGGGGGCCCCTGGCGCACCGCTGCCGCCGCCCGCCCCCGGCGTACCCGCGGCACCGGGCGCCCCCGGTATGCCGCAGGGCGCCCCGCAGATGCCACCGCCGATGGCGGCCGGCGCGATGCCGCCCCCCGGGCAGCCCTTGCCGGGGCAGCAGCCGCCGGCGTACGGCTACCCGCAGCAGGGCCAGCCGACCGTGGGCCCCGGCTACCAGGCGGTGCTGCGCTACCGCGCGCAGGACGGTTCGGAGCAGCAGCTGATACGGCGTTCGGCGCCGGGGACGCCGCACCCGGAGTGGCAGATCTACCACGAGCTGCGGGCGATGAACGTGCCGCCGGACCAGGTGCTGGAGCTGCACACGGAGTTGGAGTCGTGCGAGCTGCCCGGTGCCTACTGCGCGCGGATGATCCGGGAGCAGTGGCCGCAGGCGCGGCTCGCGAGCATCGCGCCGTACGGGACGGATCACGCGAGCCGGCAGCAGGGGATGCGGGAGTTGCTGGCGCACCAGGGCGAGCTGCACCAGGTGGCGGCGGGTCCCGCGCGGCCCGCGCCGGTGCGGGCGCCGTTGCCGCCGGTGCAGGCGGCGCCGCCGATCCCGCCGGAGGCGATCGCGCAGGAGCTGGGGGCGGCGTTCGGGCCGGGCGTGTTCCGGTTCGAGCAGGCGGCGGTGTCGCGGCAGGGGGTGCCGCCGATCGTGGCGCACACGCTGGTCGCGGCCGGACTGCCGCTGGACATGGGGCCGTTCTTCTGGGCGCAGGCCCAGCCGGGCCGTCCGGTGCCGACGCTGGCCGAGCTGGCGCAGGAGCGCGGCGTGCAGCCGGCGCCGGACGCGGGGTCGTACCTCGTGATGGGTACCGACTTCGGCAAGGCGATCTGTGTGCAGTACGGCACCGCGAACATCGTGGCCGTGCCGGTGGAGGCGGGGCCGGGCGGGGCGTCGGTGCCGCCGCAGTTCGTCAACACCGGGCTGCCGGAGTTCGCGCGCTGCCTGGCGCTGCTGGGCCGGATGTGGCGGCTCAGGTTCGGCCTGAACCAGGAGCAGGCGGGCCGCTGGACCGTCGACTTCCAGGCTCAGCTGGCCTCCCTGGACCCGGCGGCGCTCGGTTCGCCGGAGAGCTGGTGGTCGGTGTTGCTGGAGCAGATGTGGGACGGCCTGTTGTAGCCCGGCGGTAGGAACAGCCGGTGGGGGGCGGTCCGGGCGGGGGGTACGGCACCGCCCCCCCCCCCGCGGGCACCC
>NZ_JBSHAF010000009.1:245322-253345 GCF_053611365.1 Streptomyces sp. NPDC054813
GCGCGCCGCGTGCGCGGGGGTGGTGGGTTTCGCGGGCACAGTGGGGGGCGGCGGGGGGGGCGCGCGGGGGGGGCGCCGGGGGGGGGGGGGGGGGCGGGGGGGGGGCCCGCCCCCCCCCCCCACGCGTGCGTGCACGCCTCTGCCCGGGACCGGGCCGGGGAGGTGGTGCCGAGCCGGTACCACGGGGGGCGCGCGGCTGAGAGTTCACGCCTCCTGGTGCTCTCGCGGGCCCGGATGCGATGCGCGGAGCTCCGGCCGTGACATGTCTGCGGAGTGTCGCGTTATGAACACTTACGCCCTATCCATCAAGATGTGCGCGAAATCATCATTTCGTGCGGGTCCGGCGGAGAGGGGTTCCAGGGTGAGCAGCGCATCGATGCCGCCGTACGACTTCGTGACCGTCCGCGGGCGTGGTTACCGCCCCGAACAGGTCGACACGTTCCTGGCGGCACTCTCGCAGGACCGGGACGCGGCGTGGGAGCGTGCCGCGCGGCTCACCGTGCTCGCCAAGGACATGGAGGCGGAGTCCGCACACCTGCGTGCCGTCGTCGAGCAGCTGCCGCCCCAGACCTACGAGACGCTGGGGGACCGCGCGCAGCGTATTTTCCGGCTCGTGGTGGACGAGGCGACGGCGCTGCGCGACAACGCCCGGCGCGCTCTGACCGACGGGGTAGTGCAGGCAGAGGCGAGCGCCGAGAACGAGCGCTGTGCGGCGCGTGAGGAGGCGGACGCGCTCCGCGCGGCCACCGAGGAACGCGCCCGCCAACTGCTGCTCGCCGCGCAGGCCGAGGCCGAGGAGATCCGTATCGGCGCCCGGCTGGAGGTGAAGGAGGCGCGCGGCGAGGCCCTCGCGGCCTTGCGCGAGCTGCGGCAGCGCACCACCGGGATGCTTGCCGAGCAGGCCAAGGAGCACGCCGAACGCTGGATCGAGGCGGAGGACGAGGAGGCCGCGCGCGCCGCCGAGGCCGATGCGGAGATGGCCGACCGCATCGCCCGTGCGGAGGCCGCCCTGTCCGAGGCGAAGCGCGCCCTGGGCGACGCGGAGGAGTGGCAGCACCGTTCCCAGGAGGCGGCACGGGTGCGTGCCGACGAGATTCTCGCGGAGGCGCGGGTCCGGGAGGAGCGCATCGCGCGGGAGACCGAGCGGGTGCTGCGTGAGCACGGGGAGACCTGGGACGACGTACAGGCGCACATGGACCACATGCGTGACAGCCTCATGTCCCTGACGGGGCGTGCGACGGCCGAATAGCGCCCTGCTCCCCGCCCTCGCGCCCCCAGCCCGCCACCTCCGCTCCGCTCAAGCCCCCCGGCGCCCGGCGCCCGCGAGGATCCAGCCCTCCACCGCCTCGTACTGCCGGCGCTGTTCCGCCGCCCCGCGCCGGCCGGAGGCGATCGTCCCCAGCCATCCCAGGAGGAAGCCGGCCGGGATGGAGACGATGCCGGTGGTGGTGAAGGGGAACCAGTTGAAGTCGGCGTGCGGGAAGGCCGCGCCCGGCGAGCCGGAGACCAGGTTCGTGCCCGGCATCAGGAGGAGCACGGTGAGGGTGCCGCCGAGGAGAGTGCACATCAGGCCGGTGCGGGTGTAGCGGCGCCAGAAGAGGCCGTAGACCAGGGCGGGGGCGAGGGCGGAGGCGCCCAGGCAGAAGGAGAGGGTGGCCAGGGGCTGCAGGCTGTGGTGCTGGACCAGGGTCGCCAGCAGGATCGTGGGGACTCCTATGGCGAGCGCGCAGACGCGGGCGAGTTTCATCTCGCGCCGGGCCGGTGTCTCCTCGGCGCGGGTCGCGAGGACGTCGTGGGCGAGGGAGTTGGCGCAGGCGAGGATCATGCCGGCGACGGAGGCGAGCAGGGTGAGGAAGATCGCCGTGGTGACGGTGGTGAAGAGCAGGGTCCCCGCCGTCGACACGTCGGTTCCGAACGCCGCGCGCGAGCCCAGCAGGTAGGCGGTGTTGCCCTGCGGGTCGGCGGCGGTGATGGCGGTGCGGCCGACCAGGGCGGTGGCGCCGAAGCCGATGACGCTGATGATCAGGACGAACAGGGCGACGCTCGACACGGCCCAGGACATGGAGCGGCGGACCTGGCGGGCGCCGGCGGCGGTGTACATGCGCATGGTGATGTGCGGCAGGCAGGCGCCGCCGAGGACGATGGTCAGCTCCGAACTGATCATGTCCAGGCGGGGGTTGGGCCCTGCGGCGAACTGCAGGCCGGAGTGCAGGTAGGCGGTTCCGGCGCCGCTGCCCCGGGCCGCCGCGGCGAGCAGGGCGCCGGGGTCCCAGTCGAAGCGGTGCAGGACCAGCAGGGCGACCACGGTGCCGGAACCGAGCAGCATCACGATCTTCAGGATCTGGATGAGGGCGGTGCCCTTCATGCCGCCGATGGCCGCGTAGCTGATCATCAGCGCGCCGAGGCCGATGACGCAGCAGGTCTGCACGGACTCGTCGGAGAAGCCGAGGATGAACGCCATCAGCTGGCCGGCGCCGGCGAGCTGGACCAGCATCAGCGGCAGCAGGGCGGCGATGGTCACCGCGCAGGCCGTGATCCGCACGCACCGGCCGGGCATCCGGCGGGCCAGCGCGTCGCCCATGGTGAACCGGCCCGCGTTGCGCAGCGGTTCGGCCAGCAGGAACATCAGCAGCATCAGTGACAGTGCGGTGCTGAGGGCGAGGACGACACCGTCGTAGCCGCACAGGGCGATCACGCCGCCGGTGCCGAGGACGGTGGCCGCGGAGATGTAGTCGCCGGCGATGGCGAGGCCGTTGCGCAGCGGGGAGAGGGAGCCGTAGCCGGTGTAGAACGCGTCGAGGTCGTCGCGGTCCGGGCCGGTCAGCACGCACAGCAGGAGGGTGAGGGTGGCGACGGCGGTGAAGGCGACCAGGGACATGGACTGCGCGGAGTCGCTGAAGCCGGTCACCGCACGGCTCCTCGCCTGGCGTCCAGTTCCGCCGTTCTGCGGATGCGGTCGGCGAGCGGGTCGACGTGGCGGCGCGCGGTGTGCTCGTACAGGGCGATCGCCAGCCAGGTGACGGGCAGTTGGAGAAGGGCGAGGAGCAGGCCGGCGGGTACGCCGTCGGCGACCGTGCTCGTCATCACGCGCGGGGCGAACGCGGACAGCACCAGGAACAGGGTGAAGTAGCCGAGCGCGGTGAGGGTGGCGGTGCGCCGCTGGAGGCGATAGGCGCCGCGCAGCAGCCGCAGGTCGCTGTGGTGGCCGACCGGCTCCCGGTGCGGCACATGACGGGGTGCCGGCGGCTCCGGCGGCAGTGGCTGCCAGGGGTAGGTGAGGTACGACGGATCGCGCGGGGAAGGGTCCTGGGACATCCCGGTGCTCCTTGCGTGGCTCGGGTCCGTGGCGGCGGACCGCAGGGAGAGGAGGGAGCGGGGTCACGCACCCTACTCGCAAGTAGCCGAGGCTCGCGGTGTTTTTCGCCAACTGGCCGGCCGGTATGCGCTTACTGGCCGAGAGGGTGTCTGACCTCGGGTGTTACCCGCGTTAACCGGGGGGTGGGAGTCGGTTCTCGGGGACCGTGTCGACGCAGGGTCAGGTGTCAGTCCGTGAGGACCGGGAAGCGTCGCGGTGCCACGAACAGCAGGACGAGGAACGCCAGTGCGGCAGCGCATGCCGCTGCGAGGTACACCGCGTGGACCGCGTCCGCGATCGCGTGGCGGGTGGACTCGGGGGCGGTTCCGTCGTCCAGCGCGCGCGTGACGGAGTCGAGGTCGCCGGCGCCGCCCAGGCGGGCCGCGAGCACCCCGTTGGCGATCGCGCCGAACACCGAGGCTCCGATCGTCTGTCCGGTCTGCCGGCAGAAGAGCGCCGACGCGGTCGTCGTGCCCCGCTCCTCCCAGCCCACCGTCGACTGCACGCCGACGATCAGCGGCAGTTGGAACAGGCCGAGCGCGCCGCCCAGCACGAGCATGAGCAGCGTCGGCTACCAGGCGGCGCCGGGGGAGACGACGGTGGAGTCGAGCGCCGCCAGTGCCATCGCGAGCATCAGGGCGGCCACCACGGCCCCCCGCCGGCCCGTCCCGGCATCGCGCCCGGCCGCGCGTATCGCGGGTTTTCGTGTTCTCCACGCCGGATCCCCTCCCCATACGTTCCCCTTGCATCTATGTCGCGTGCGACAGCTTCCCATCCGCCCCGACCTGGCGGGAGTGCGCATCCACTTGACCCTCACGCGAGGAGAGGGAGGAGGCTGACCGCGCAGGGGGGTGGAGCCGGACCCGGAGAAGGACTCCACCCGGCGGTGGACTTCCCCTAGGGGGTTCTCCGTACTACGGCTCGGGGAGGGTTCGTACCGCCGGAGGAGGAGACGGCACCCCTGTCGTCCTTAACCTGGCTTTATGCCGCCGGGGGGCGGTTGACCGAACCGGCGGGGGTGGGGTTTTCCCCCGGGAAAGACGGGGCTTCGCACCAGCGCGGAGCAACCCCGCGCACCGCGAGACTCATCGTCGTACCAAACGCTTCGCAGCAGGACGCGGCACAAAGCCGTCCGTTCGCTGACCGACTTAGGAGACATACCGTGACATCGGCTGTGACCATTCCCAGGCACGGGGGTACTGGAGGGCGTACGGCCGTTGCCGCGCGGGCGCGGCAGGTCGTCAAGGCGTACGGGTCCGGAGAGACCCGTGTCGTCGCTCTCGACCACGTCGACGTGGACATCTCGCGGGGTCAGTTCACCGCGATCATGGGCCCCTCGGGGTCCGGCAAGTCCACCCTGATGCACTGCCTCGCCGGACTCGACACCGTGACGAGCGGTCAGATCTACCTGGACGAGACCGAGATCACCGGCCTGAAGGACAAGAAGCTCACGAAGCTGCGCCGGGACCGGATCGGGTTCATCTTCCAGGCGTTCAACCTGTTGCCGACGCTGAACGCGCTGGAGAACATCACGCTCCCCATGGACATCGCCGGGCGCAAGCCCGACAGGGAGTGGCTGGGGCGCGTGGTCGACACCGTGGGGCTCGCGGACCGGCTCAAGCACCGTCCCACGCAGCTCTCGGGCGGTCAGCAGCAGCGCGTGGCCGTGGCGCGCGCCCTCGCCGCGCGCCCCGAGATCATCTTCGGGGACGAGCCGACCGGAAACCTCGACTCCCGCGCGGGCGCGGAGGTCCTCGGCTTCCTGCGCAGCTCCGTCGACGACCTGGGGCAGACGATCGTGATGGTCACGCACGACCCGGTGGCCGCCTCCTACGCGGACCGTGTGCTCTACCTCGCCGACGGCCGGATCGTGGACGAGATGTTCAAGCCGACCGCGGACACCGTCCTGGACCGCATGAAGGACTTCGACGCGCGGGGGCGTACGTCATGACCGTCATGAAGACCTCGATGCGCAACTTCTTCGCGCACAAGGGACGCATGGCCCTGTCGGCCGTCGCCGTGCTGCTGTCGGTGGCGTTCGTGTGCGGCACGCTGGTGTTCACCGACACGATGAACACGACGTTCGACAAGCTGTTCGCGGCGACCTCGTCCGATGTGACGGTCAGCGCCAAGGGCGCCTCCGACACCGGCGAGACGACCTCCGACAACGGCAAGCCGGCGGTCATGCCGGCCTCGGTGGTCAGCAAGGTCCGTGCGGCGGACGGCGTCAAGGCGGCCGAGGGGACGGTCTTCTCGACGTCCGTGACCGTCGTCGACGCGAAGAAGGACAGCCTGTCGCCGTCCAGCGGCGCGCCCACCATCGTCGGCAGCTGGAACTCCAACGACGCCCGCACCATGAAGATCGGCTCCGGTACGGCGCCGAAGAACTCCGGCCAGGTCATGGTGGATGCCGACACCGCCGACAAGCACCACCTGAAGCTGGGTGACGAGATCGGTGTGATCAGCGCGGTCGGCACGCACACCGCGCGGATCTCCGGCATCGCCGACTTCACCGTCACCAACCCCGGCGCGGCGATCTTCTACCTCGACACCCGCACCGCGCAGCGGACGCTCGTCGGCCAGACCGGCGTCTACACCAACGTCAACGTCACGGCGGCCAAGGGCGTGACCGACGACGGGCTGAAGAAGAACGTCATGGCCGAACTCGGCGGCAGCTACAAGGTGCAGACCGCCAAGGAGGTCGCCGACGCCAACCAGAAGCAGGTCGAGAGCTTCCTGAACGTCATGAAGTACGCGATGCTCGGCTTCGCCGGGATCGCGTTCCTCGTCGGCATCTTCCTGATCATCAATACCTTCTCCATGCTGGTCGCCCAGCGCACCCGGGAGATCGGCCTGATGCGGGCCATCGGCTCCTCCCGCAAGCAGGTCAACCGCTCGGTGCTGGCCGAGGCGCTGCTGCTGGGTGTGGTCGGGTCCGTGCTCGGCGTCGGCGCGGGCGTCGGTATCGCGGTCGGCCTGATGAAGCTCATGGGCAATATGGGCATGCATCTGTCGACGGACGATCTGACGGTCGCCTGGACGACCCCGGTGATCGGTCTGCTCCTCGGTGTCGTGGTCACTGTCCTGGCCGCCTACCTGCCCGCCCGGCGTGCCGGCAAGGTCTCCCCGATGGCCGCGCTGCGCGACGCGGGCGCCCCGTCCGACGCCAAGTCCGGGTGGATACGGGCCCTGGTCGGCGCCGTTCTCACCGGCGCCGGTGGCATGGGCCTGTACGCCGCCGCCACCGCCGACAAGGCCAAGGACGGCTCCTCATGGCTGGGCCTGGGCATCGTGCTCACCCTGATCGGTTTCGTCGTCATCGGCCCCCTGCTGGCCGGCGGCCTGGTGCGGGTGCTCAGTGCCGTACTGCTACGGGTCTTCGGCCCCGTCGGACGGATGGCCGAGCGCAACGCCCTGCGCAACCCGCGCCGCACCGGCGCCACCGGCGCGGCCCTGATGATCGGCCTCGCGCTGGTCGCCTGTCTGTCGGTGGTCGGCTCCTCCATGGTGGCCTCCGCCACCGACCAACTCGACAAGACCGTGGGTACGGACTTCATCATCCAGAGCGACAAGGACCAAGTGCTCATCACCCCGCAGGCGGTGCAGGTCATCAAGGCCACGCCCGGTCTGGCGCGGATCACCGAGTACAAGACGACCGTCGCCGACTACACGACCCCCGACGGCCAGACGCTCAAGGACACCGACATCACCGCGGCCGACCCCTCCTACGCGAGCGATCTGCGCAAGAAGACCGTGGCCGGCGACCTCAAGGACGCCTACCTGCCCGACTCGATGTCCGTCCACGAGAAGTTCGCGAAGGCCCACGGCATCCATCTCGGCTCGAAGGTCACGGTCGCCTTCAAGAACGGCTCCATCGCCCACCTGACGGTCCGCGCGATCACCAGCAGCGACGACGTGATCGACCAGGGCGCCAAGTACACCTCCATCGCCACGCTCGACAAGTACGTGCCGGCCGACAAGAGGCCGCTCGACCGGCTGGTCTTCGCCACCGCCAAGGACGGGCAGCAGGCCGCCGCGTACAAGGCGCTGAAATCGGCCCTGCACGAGTACCCGCAGTACAAGGTCCGCGACCAGACCGACTACAAGAAGGCGCTCAAGGACCAGATCGGCCAGCTGCTGAACATGATCTACGGCCTGCTGGCGCTGGCGATCATCGTGGCGGTCCTGGGCGTGGTGAACACCCTGGCCCTGTCGGTAGTGGAGCGGACCCGGGAGATCGGCCTGATGCGGGCCATCGGTCTCTCCCGCCGCCAGCTGCGCCGTATGATCCGCCTGGAGTCGGTGGTCATCGCTCTCTTCGGCGCCCTGCTCGGCCTCGGCCTCGGCATGGGCTGGGGAGCCACCGCCCAGAAGCTGCTCGCCCTGGAGGGGCTGAAGGTCCTGGACATCCCCTGGCCGACCATCGGCACGGTCTTCGTCGGCTCGGCCTTCGTGGGACTGTTCGCGGCGCTCATCCCGGCGTTCCGGGCAGGCAGGATGAACGTTCTGAACGCGATCGCGACGGACTAGGCAAGCACGCCGAGACGATCGGACGGGGGGGGGGGGGGGGGGGGGCCCCCCCCCCCCCCCCCGGGGGTTGGCCCCGGGGGGAAACGGGGTTGAGGGGGCCGGCCCCCCCCACGCCCCACGGGGGCGCCCCCGCGGGCG
>NZ_JBSHAF010000009.1:253355-281956 GCF_053611365.1 Streptomyces sp. NPDC054813
AGACACAGTCGTGGGACTGTTCGCGGCGCTCACCCCGGGGTCCGGGGCCGGCTGGATTAACTTTCTCACCGCGAGCGCCACGTACACGGCAACCACGCCGACCCGATCGGCCGGCGGGGCGCTGAGATCGACTCCGCGCCCCGCCGTCCGTGTGCTTGCCCCTGGTCAAAGCGGTGTTCCGGGCTCCGGACACGCCCTCGACGACGGGCAGAGCCCGGCGGTCAGCCGGCGGCGCGCACCGCGTTGTAGTACTTCTTGGCGGCCTTGTAGCAGGCATCCTTCAGCTTCTTGCGCTGCGCGGCCGGGTACGGGTCGTCCCAGAAACGCTGGCCGCAGACCCGGTTCAGGTCGCCAAGGAGGGCCTTGTCGACGCGCAGCTTGTGATCCCGTTTGAACGCGGCGTTGCCTACGAGGTTCTTGTAGTTGCGATAGCCGAAGTCGTGTCGGTAGCAGCCCCATTTAAAGACGTAGCCGCCGGGAAGTGAATCCGGAGAGTAGGTGCAGTAATCGGTGTGCCAGTTGAACTTGTACTTTTCGATCGACTGTCGGCCGGCAGTGTGGTCATCGAGCGCCGCGCCCCACTTGAGCTCCGAGTCCTCCGAATTACCCGTCAGGGTCTTCAGCTTGCTGAGTTTCTGCGCCTTGGTCACAGAGGCGGTTACCGTCTGCGAAACGGCTCCGTGGGATGTCGCGGAGTCGGCAAGGGCCGGCGACGCCCCCGTGATGAGGACGAGGCCCGAAAGGGCGATGGCAGGAATTTTGGCGCGTAACTTGATCAAGGCTGAGTTCCCTTTCCGGTTGAGGTGGCGGCAACGATGGCATGTCCGCGCCAGGGGGGCAATCGACTTTCTGGCGCGTGACGGTTCGAGAAATTCGGAATACGTCATTCCATGCTGCTTCACCTTGGCGTCCGTGTGAGCCGTGGGCCGTTATGCCAGTCCCGCTATATTTCAGGAATGTCATAGCGTGGTGCGAGGGCCCGGGTGGCGGCAGCCGACGGCGTGGGATCAAGCTCAGATCTTGCTCAAGTGGCGGCCGGGGGGACCGGACGTCGGCTAGCCTCGCGGGCGTATTTTGTTCCGCGATTCGTCGGCGAATGAAGAGCGATTCGGGAGTGAAGGTGCAGCGTCATCAACGGGGGATGGCCTGGGAGCGTGTCGGACGGAGAGAAAACGTCGAGGAAATCCTCGGGAAAGCCGTCCGAGAACGGCGGGGGAAAGTCGGGATGACTCAGGTGCGGCTCGCCGAACTCTCCGGTATGACACAAGCGGCGATCTCCCGGCTGGAGCGCGGGAAATGCATGCCCACGTTCCCTTTACTGGAACGCATCGCCAAGGCCTTCGGATCGGACCTGTTGGTGACGGTCGAGCCGGGCCGCGGCGTGACAGTCGCCTTCGCCAGGAACGACGCCGCCTGATGCCGAGCCGGAGTCACGCGCAGTCGTGACGTCGGCCCGGCAGGGCCCCGTTCCGGTCGGGTGGGGCGGTTGGGGCAGCGGGCGCCGTAGGCTGGAGAGCCCCGGCCCGTGTGACGTGTCGGGCTGTTTGCGTGCCCCTCCCCGGATGGAACTCCCATGAGCCTGCACGGTCTGCTCGACGCCGTAGTCAAGGACCCCGCCCTCGCGGAAGCGATCAAGGCGTCCGCCGACGGCAACCGCATGCACGTCGACCTGGTCGGTCCCCCGGCGGCCCGCCCCTTCGCGGTCGCCGCCCTGGCCCGCGACGCCGGCCGCCCGGTGCTGGCGGTCACGGCGACGGGACGGGAGGCCGAGGACCTGGCCGCCGCACTGCGCACACTGCTGCCGCCCGAGGGCGTCGTGGAGTACCCCTCGTGGGAGACGCTGCCCCATGAGCGGCTCAGCCCGCGCAGCGACACCGTCGGCCGCCGCCTCGCCGTCCTGCGCCGCCTCGCCCACCCCAGTACCGACGACCCCGAGACCGGCCCGGTCTCCGTCGTCGTCTCGCCCGTACGGTCCGTGCTCCAGCCGCAGGTCAAGGGCCTCGGCGACCTCGAGCCGGTGGCACTGCGCACCGGGCAGAGCGCCGATCTGAACGACGTCGTGGAAGCCCTCGCTGCCGCCGCCTACGCGCGCGTGGAGCTCGTCGAGAAGCGCGGCGAGTTCGCCGTGCGCGGCGGCATCCTGGACGTGTTCCCGCCCACCGAGGAACACCCCCTGCGCGTCGAGTTCTGGGGCGACGACGTCGAGGAGATCCGCTACTTCAAGGTCGCCGACCAGCGCTCCCTGGAGGTCGCCGAGCACGGACTGTGGGCGCCGCCCTGCCGCGAGCTGCTGCTGACCGACGACGTCCGCGCACGCGCGCGTGCCCTCGCCGAAGCGCACCCGGAGCTGGGCGAACTGCTGAACAAGATCGCCGAGGGGATCGCGGTCGAGGGCATGGAGTCCCTCGCCCCCGTCCTGGTCGACGACATGGAGCTGCTGCTCGACGTGCTGCCCAAGGGCGCGATGGCCGTCGTGTGCGATCCGGAACGGGTGCGGACGCGGGCCGCCGACCTGGTGGCCACGAGCCAGGAGTTCCTGCAGGCCTCCTGGGCGGCCACCGCGGGCGGCGGCGAGGCGCCCATCGACGTCGGCGCGGCCTCCCTGTGGTCGATCGCGGACGTCCGCGACCGGGCGCGCGAGCGGGACATGATGTGGTGGTCGGTGTCGCCGTTCGCCGCCGACGAAGAGCTGTCCGCCGACACCCTCAAGCTCGGCATGCACGCCACGGAGAGCTACCGCGGCGACACCGCCAAGGCCCTCGCCGACACCAAGGGCTGGCTCGCCGACGGCTGGCGCACGGTCTACGTGACCGAGGGCCACGGCCCCGCCTCACGCACCGTCGAGGTGCTCGGCGGCGAGGGCATCGCGGCCCGGCTGGACGTCGACCTGGGCGAGCTGAGCCCCTCGGTCGTGCAGGTGTCCTGCGGCTCGATCGACTACGGCTTCGTCGACCCGGCGCTCAGACTCGCCGTCCTCACCGAGACCGACCTGTCAGGCCAGAAGGCGGCCGGCAAGGACGGCGCCCGGATGCCGGCCCGGCGCCGCAAGACCATCGACCCGCTCACCCTGGAGGCGGGCGACTACATCGTCCACGAGCAGCACGGCGTCGGCCGCTACATCGAGATGGTGCAGCGCACCGTCCAGGGCGCGACCCGCGAGTACCTGGTCGTCGAGTACGCGCCCGCCAAGCGCGGCCAGCCCGGCGACCGGCTGTACATCCCCACCGACCAGCTGGAGCAGATCACCAAGTACGTCGGCGGCGAGGCGCCCACCCTGCACCGCCTGGGCGGCGCGGACTGGACGAAGACCAAGGCACGCGCCAAGAAGGCCGTCAAGGAGATCGCCGCCGACCTGATCAAGCTCTACAGCGCGCGCATGGCCGCCCCCGGCCACGCCTTCGCCGGCGACTCGCCCTGGCAGCGCGAGCTGGAGGACGCCTTCCCGTACGCGGAGACCCCCGACCAGCTGACCACCATCGCCGAGGTCAAGGACGACATGGAGAAGACGGTCCCCATGGACCGCCTGATCTGCGGCGACGTCGGCTACGGCAAGACGGAGATCGCCGTACGGGCCGCCTTCAAGGCCGTACAGGACGGCAAGCAGGTCGCCGTCCTCGTCCCCACCACGCTGCTGGTGCAGCAGCACTTCGGGACGTTCTCCGAGCGGTACTCGCAGTTCCCGGTGAGCGTGAAGGCGCTCTCCCGCTTCCAGACGGACACCGAGGCGAAGACGACTCTGGAGGGGCTCAGGGAGGGCGCGGTCGACGTCGTCATCGGCACCCACCGGCTGTTCTCCTCGGAGACCAAGTTCAAGGACCTCGGCCTGGTCATCGTCGACGAGGAGCAGCGCTTCGGCGTCGAGCACAAGGAGCAGCTGAAGAAGCTGCGCGCCAACGTCGACGTGCTGACCATGTCCGCGACCCCGATCCCCCGCACCCTGGAGATGGCGGTCACCGGCATCCGCGAGATGTCCACGATCACCACCCCGCCGGAGGAACGGCACCCGGTACTCACCTTCGTCGGCCCCTACGAGGAGAAGCAGATCGGCGCCGCCATCCGCCGCGAACTGCTGCGCGAGGGCCAGGTCTTCTACATCCACAACCGCGTCGAGTCCATCGACCGCGCGGCCTCCCGCCTCCGCGAGATCGTCCCCGAGGCGCGGATCGCCACCGCCCACGGCCAGATGTCGGAATCGGCGCTGGAACAGGTCGTCGTCGACTTCTGGGAGAAGAAGTTCGACGTCCTCGTCTCCACGACGATCGTCGAGTCCGGCATCGACATCTCCAACGCCAACACCCTGATCGTCGAACGCGGCGACACCTTCGGCCTCTCCCAGCTGCACCAGCTGCGCGGCCGGGTCGGCCGAGGGCGTGAGCGCGGATACGCGTACTTCCTGTACCCGCCGGAGAAGCCGCTCACCGAGACCGCGCACGAACGGCTCGCCACCATCGCCCAGCACACCGAGATGGGCGCCGGCATGTACGTGGCGATGAAGGACCTGGAGATCCGCGGCGCCGGCAACCTGCTCGGCGGCGAGCAGTCCGGGCACATCGCGGGCGTCGGCTTCGACCTGTACGTCCGCATGGTCGGCGAGGCGGTCGCGGACTACCGGCGGCAGCTGGAGACCGGGGAGATCGAGGAAGAGCCGCCGCTGGAGGTCAAGATCGAAGTACCCGTCGACGCGCACGTCCCGCACGACTACGCGCCCGGCGAGCGGCTGCGCCTCCAGGCCTACCGGTCCATCGCCTCCGCCAACTCCGAGGAGGACATCAAGGCGGTCCGCGAGGAACTCACCGACCGCTACGGCAAGTTGCCCGAACCGGTGGAGAACCTGCTCCTGGTCGCCGGGCTGCGGATGCTCGCCCGCGCGTGCGGAGTCGGCGAGATCGTCCTCCAGGGCACCAACATCCGCTTCGCTCCGGTCGAGTTGCGCGAATCGCAGGAGCTGCGGCTCAAGCGTCTGTACCCGGGGACCGTCATCAAGCCGGCCGTCCACCAGGTGCTGGTGCCCCGCCCGAAGACCGCGAAGGTGGGCGGAAAGCCGCTGGTGGGACGGGAGTTGCTGGGCTGGGTCGGTGAGTTCCTGGCGTCGGTGCTGGGGTCGTAGGGCGGCCGGTGCCGGGGTCGCAGGACCGTCGGTCCTGGGGCCGCGGACGGCCGCGGCGCGGCTTTTGCCGGTTTCCCTGACGCCGCCCGCGCCCACCCGCCATCCCCATCGCTGACGCATCGGCGCCTGCCCCTGCGCCTGCCCGCCCCGGGGCTCGTCCGGCTCCCGCACGAACCCGGGGTGAGCCCACCGTCATACCTCGTGGGCCGCGGGGACCAGCTCGACCTGGTGCACAGGGCGATGCGCGAGCGCGGGGCGGTCGAGTTCACCGGGCCCTGCGGGGCGGGCCAGTTTTACGTCCGCCCCTGCACACCGGACCGCGCCGTCGACCCGACCGCCACGGCAACCTTCGGCCCGCCGATCCTGCGCTGACCGCTGACCGGCGCTCGTCCCTGGCGGTTTGGCGCGCCGCGAACCGGCAAGGCGTGCGGTACGGCGTGCGACCGTGGCGTGGTGTGAGCGGGCGCGAAGGCGTACCGCCCGGGCTTCTCCCGGTGCGTCAAAGCGGTTCCGATAAGGGGGAGTTGATTGCCATCTGCCCCTTTAGGTGCCATTCGGCGTGAACCGCGCGGCGGCTACCGTGAGCCAGGAGAGATCCGCCCGCGTGGAGGCGGAAAGAGGGATGGAAGAGGGGGCGCACGTGACGCGTCTGAGGGGCGGGGCGGTCATCGCTGTCGTCATGATCTTCGCCGTGGCCGGCTGCAAGGACCTGCAGGACAAGGGGAGCCCGGGAGCCCAGGGCGCGGGCGGCGGGGGAGCGGCGCTGACCGCCGCCGACGCGCTGACCGTCAAGGGCCGGGCGCCGAAGACCGGTTACACCCGGGAGAAGTTCGGCTCCGCCTGGGCGGACACCGACTCCAACTCCTGTGACACCAGGGTTATCTCTATGCTGCACAACGTGATCGCAGGGTTTTCGCAGCTCATTAAGGGGGCGGTGCGTTATGCGTACTGAGAGGTACATGAGGCACAGCGTCGGAGGCCGGCGTGTTGTTCTGGCATTCGCCGCGCTGGCGGCCACCGGACTCCTGATCGCAGGCTGCAAGGACATTGCTCCACCTGCGGGCAGCGGATCCTCCGGTTCCGCCGTTTCGACCGCCGGTGACGGCCGGGCTGTGAACCCACTGGACAATCCGGACGGCACGAAACCGGGGCTGGGGGCGATCACGTCCACCGCGGACAAGGCGAAGGCACGGTCGGTGATCGAAAAAGTGGCGACGAAGGGACGTGGGCCGAAGACGGGGTACGAGAGGGACAAGTTCGGCTATGCCTGGATGGACTCGGCTCCAGGCGGCATACCCTTTGCGCACAACGGCTGTGACTCGCGAAACGATCTCTTGAAACGCGATGGCGAGAAAGTCCGCTTCCGGACCGGCTCCAACTGCGTCGTCGCCTCCATGACGCTGCACGACCCGTACACCGGCAAGACCATCGAGTGGATCAAGTCCCACGCAACGACGGTGCAGATAGACCACGTCATGCCGCTGTCGTACGACTGGCAGATGGGTGCTTCCCGTTGGACGAAGGACAAGCGGGAGGACATCGCCAACGACCCGCTCAACCTGATTCCCGTGGACGGCCCCACCAACGGCGCCAAGAGCGACTCGGGACCTGCGACCTGGCTGCCCCCGAACAAGCAGATCCGCTGCTCCTATGTGGTGCGATTCGCTCAGGTGTCGTTGAAGTACGGCCTTCCGGTGACGGTCGCGGACAAGCGGATGATGCTGACGCAGTGCGATGGCTGATAAAGGCCGACGCGGTCGGCATCAGCCGCGGGCCGAGGAAGTCGTGGTGCTCGTGGAGGGCCATTCGAGGACGGTCAGTTCAGGCCATTGTTCGCGTCGCCATGCCGCCTTTGCCTCGTAGACCGACCGCGGCGCGAGCACCGGGTTCGGTCGGACGATGAGGTTGAACACGTCCGACAGCCCATGTGGCGCATACACACGCCACTTGTTGTCCGCCTCGGCACGTACCCCTAGACAGCACGTGGTTGCGGCAAAGCTGTCGATCGCCGCCTCGGTGGACTCGTATGGAGGACACGCCACCCCGAACTTGTCCTCGTACCAGAGGTGCGCCCGCGCCTCGTTCCGGATCTCAACCTCTGCGGGCAGGCCGGAGAAAACCTCCCGTCCGGCCTTGATCGCAGCGTCCTGCGCCTCCCAGGACAGATCGCCGGCGTCGAAGTAGAAGACGTCATAGTCCTTGATGCCTCTGGTCGGCGGTCTGTCCGTGACCACGTTCCACACCGTCTGGAACAGGCACCCGGCCGTCACGTACCACCCCGGCAGACCCAACGTCGCGATGCGTGCAAGTATCTCCGTCAACACCTCGTTTCGGAACAACGTCTCACGCAGGCACTCAAGTTGCTGGTCAAGGGGGAGGCGGCCGATCACGAACCCTGCCTGCCACAACATGGTCTGCGGCGGGCCTGTTACCGGTTCCCGCAATTGGTCACTTCGAAGGCACCGCCCGCATCGCGCGACGAAGACTTGCCCTGGCGGCGGTGAGGTCGTCTTCCGCCTCCTGCAGGCGTCGTTCTGAATCGGTCAGGCGGTCCCCGGCCTCTGACAGCTCACGTCTCAGCTCCGTGTTCTGCTGTTCCAGCTGCCGGATCCGCTCGACCAGCTGACCACGGCCCACATCGTCCAGTTCCGCGCCCAGAGAGAGCCGTACGCGTTCCCGGAGACGGCCCTGCTCCTTCTTCAGATCCTTGATCTCTTCCCGAGCCAGGGCGAGTTCGGTCTGCAGGCCGGCGGGTGTGACCTGTCCCGAGCTTGGCCCGGTAGTGGTCCCGCGTCCGTGCTGACGCTGTTCGTGCATGGCGGCCTGGACGGCATCCTGCACCTTCGGCTGGTTGTAGACGAACCATGTGGATACCGAGGCTTCGCGGGCGACCCGGGCGCAGGTGATCCGCTGCCCCGAGGCGAGGAGGTCACGGACCACGTCCAGGGCGCGAGCCGCCTTGGCTTCACTGTCCTGGGCACGGGCGGCACGAAGACGCCGGATCCGCGCTTCTTTGCCTGCGGTGTCATGAGAGGCGGTACGGGTCATGAGGTTCTCCGCGAGGTCAGAGACTGGACCGGGATGAAAGCGGCGGCTGAGCGGACTTTGCGCAGTTCGCGTGAGGCGGCCTCGACTGTGGCCCGTTCCTCCTCGGGCATCTCTTCAAGTTGTCGCCGCATCTTGTCGGCCGACTCGGCGTAGGCCCGGATCTGGTCGTCGAAGTTGCGTACCACCCAGTCCGCCGCCTCCATGGCCAGGGCGGCCTCCCTGTCCGCCCGCAGATCCGCAACCTGTTGCTCCAGCGCGGGCAGATAGGAGGGATCGGGCCGGTAGAAGTCGCATCCGGCGCACTGGAAGCGAATACGGCAGTGTCCCCCGCCCGCCTTGACGTTGCTGGGCTCGGTGCAGCCTCCGTAGGGGACCGCGACGCTCTCGACCTCGTAGGCCAGGGGGTCTTCGAAGCGCTTGGGAGATCCGTGTCGGTCGACGGCGAGGCGGGCGACTGTCCTGACGGCTTCCTGTTTTCTGCTGAGTGAGACTTTGTAGTAGCCCATCGTGACGTCGAGGGAGCGGTGGTCCATGAGGTCTCTGAGGACATCGGGGCGGGTGCCGGCGTCCGCGTGGCGCTGCGCGTAGGCATGGCGGAACCCGTACGGGATGATCTGGGTGCGGTCGTATGACAAGGGCTCGCCGTCGGCGCCCAGGCGCTCGTCCACGAGTACGGGAATGAGCTCGTCGACCCAGTCGCGGAAGATCCGGTTGCAGAACTGCGCGGTGGTGAGGTGACCGCGCCGAGGGCGGTTGCGCTGGCCTGGTGACGGAAACAGCCACTGCGCGCACACCGGAACCTGCGGCAGACGCTGAAGCTCCTTCTGCCACAACTCGATCTCCTGGGCAGTTGCCTCGGTGATGGGCAGGCGGCGGCCGTGTCGGCGCCGCTTGTGGTTGTCGTAGATCAGAGTCGGTTTGCCGTCGACCCACTCCAGACAGTCGCGACGCAAACTGGTCACCTCACCAGGGCGCCGACCGGTGTCCCGAAGGATCCTGTATGCCGCTTGGTACATCCGCGCGAAGTCGGAAGCAGTCCAGCCACCGCTCTCGTACCTGCTCGATGTTCCGAGCAACTCGATGTGAAGGTCGAGTTGGGCGATGACGTGCTCGGGGATTGCGCGGCCGATCTCGTCCTCGGAGACCTCGAGCGCGGCAATGGTGTGAATCTTCGGGTTCAGGGCGAAACCGCCGGGCACGTGATCCATCAGCCCGGCCTGTCGTGTGTACTCGAGGAACGCACGCCACAGGCGAAGCAGCGCCCGCCGGTGGCCCGTCGAGTAGTCATGGCTGTCTTCGGGACGCCTGGCGATGCGGAACTCGTCCACCACGATGCTCATGTCCGCCATCGACAACTTCTCTGGCCTGTCCCCATGGGGGCGGTTGGCCAGGGCGTTGGACGCGAGCGTCACGGCGTACACGGTCTGACGCAGGTCGAAGACATTGGGACGGACAGCCCGTCCGTACTCCTTGACCAACTCGCGCAACCACGGCTGGCGGACCGGCCGGAAGTCGATGACGCCATGCACCGCGGGGTACCTCCGGCCCCGTCCGGCGGTGAGTCCCAACAGAGCGGATTCCCAGACATCTCCCGAGGTCGGATCGGTGCCGTCGTACTCCAAGCGCACGCGTCGGACGTGCTGCAAGATGCCGTTCAACATCCCGGCGAGGTCCTCCGGCAACCCACGCATGAACGACTCGTCGAGGTCCGGGAGGGTGGGCAGCCCGGAGGGGAGAGCAGCGACGGCACGGCGGATGCGCTGGGGAACCAGGGTGATCCCGGCGGCGTCACGCTGCTGGAGGCCGTACAGCACCTCATGTCGTACGGCCGGAGACACCTCGGCCAGCGAGAATTGGGACACTCCCAGAGCAGCCGTGACTGTGCTGTTGGGCCTGCGCCGAGCCGCAAGAGGAACGTAGGTCGAGTCGAAGTCCAGCGGGTGTCCCTGGCGTACGCGGGCGCGACGGCAGGACTCACAGCGGCTGCCGCTGCTCGCCACATGTGTCGAGCATGCCGCCACTACGCAGGTGAACACACTCGTCGAAGGGTTGCCGGGGTCTGCTGTGTAGCGCGACGTGGCCGAGTCCCACTCCTTCATCCGCCACCCGGGAACCAGCCGTTGTTCAAGCCATTCGGCCCATACGGGGTCCCGTGGGCGCGGCGCACTCAAGGTGGCTGCACCGATCGTTCGGTTCATCGCTCCGCCCCCGTGGCGGTGGCGTCGACGGCCGCGCGGAGGTCATCGTCCCGGGCGTGCACGTACACAGCGGTGCTCGCCGATGACGCGTGCCCCAGAAGCACCTGTACGACGTCAGGGGCGACTCCGTTGCGAATCCAGTTGGTTGCTGCCGTATGCCGCATCATGTGGGGGCGCGTGCGAAAGCCGCACCGTCTGCCGATCCGTTCGACGATCTGCTTGGCGTTGGAGTACGTCATAGGCCTGCCTGCGTGGGCGCCGACCAAGTTCACGAAGACGTAGTCGCAGCGGGAAGCCTCGGGCACGGTCTCGCGCTCGGCGAGATGGCCGCGGTACCGGTGAACAGTGATTCCCGTGAGCGGCACCATGCGGTGCCGACCCGCCTTCGCGCGTGCCCCGTTGACGTTGTCCTGACGCGGTCGTACGTGCAGGTGCGCGCCACGTGTTCGGCAGCCCAAGTGGGTTGAGTCGGGCAGCAGGTGCATGTCCTCGCGCCGCAGCCCGAGAGCCTCGCCGATCCGCAGCCCACCTTCCACGAGCACAGTCAGGAGCAGCCGATCGCGAGCGGTGGGCGCCGCATCGAGTACCTGGGCCACCTGTGACGCGGTGAGTGTCGCAGGCGCCGTCTCGATCTCCGGCGCTTTCAGTACCCGGGCCTTCACCATGAGGTGCTGGCCGCCTTCACCCGGATCGAAGCCGACTGGTGGCGATGTCAGGAAGCGCGGCTCGTTCAGTCGCGCGGCGATGTCATGGGCAACGTGACCCTGGACGGCGCAGAAGCGGATGAACTCGCAGACGGCGGTGAGAACGGCGTTGACTGTCTTACCTGACGGCAGTTGCCCCTGCCGGATCGGTGTCCGCTCGATATGGAACTTGAATCTTGTCATGTCGCCGAGCCCGACGGTCTTCCAGTCGGTGCCCCGCCCGGCGCACCAGTTGAGGAAGCGTCCGATCCGAGGAATGTAGGCGCGCTGCGTCTGTGGCGAGCGCATTGCACCCCGCAGGTAGAGCGAGAACTCCCGTGCCTCGGGGTGAGGCTGGTACGTCTCCTCGTCGACGAGCAACCAGGTGACCTCTCCCGTGGTGGGCGAGACGGCCTTCTCCGTACGTAACACCATTGATCCCCTCTGTCTGAGCATGTCGCTCATGTGCCTCTTGGTGTGACTGATAACGGCGAGGCACAACGGGAGGACACGGTTGTCGCTCACGTGAATCGCAGGGGAGAGGGGGATGTAGATAACCAGGGACGACATACTCAAGCGGGACCTCAAGGAGGTGAAGTTCACCGACGGCGACTGCAAGGTCTCCGCCGGCGTGCTGGACCCTGACCCCTACTCCGGCAAGGACGTCACCTACAAGCGTGGCCGCAGTCTGGTCGACATCGACCACCTCGTCGCCCTCTCGGACGCCTGGCAGACGGGCGCCAAGTACTGGGACGCCAGCAAGCGCATAGCCCTGGCCAACGACCCGCTCAACCTGCTGGCCGTCGACGCGAGCGCCAACCGCGGCAAGGGTGACGGCGACACGGCCACCTGGCTGCCGCCCGCCAAGGCCTACCGCTGCACCTATGTCGCCGCTCAGGTCGCCGTGAAGAAGAAGTACGGGCTGTGGGCCACCGCCGCGGAGAAGGCCGCGATGAAGAAGGTCCTCGCCACCTGCCCCGGTCAGAAGCTTCCCGCGGGCGGCAACCCGACCAAGGCGCCGTCCCGGTTCAAGGCCCACTGACGCGACGGCCCGCACAACGGGTCCCGACGACGGAAACCTTTCCGCACCGCGGGCCGCATCGAGGTACCCGGCGCGCGCACCCCGGTTCGCTGTGAACCAGGGTGCGCGCGGACGCGCCCTGGCGATCGCCACACAACGGTTCGATACAACCCGGACCCCACGTCGGTGTCGGGCCATATGCTCGAAGCGACCAACGCACGACCGGTGCTGTCCGTCAGCGGACGCACCGGGCGGGCACGTACGCCCTTTTCAGGCAATACAGGAGCGATCATGCAAGGCCAGGGCCATGCGCAGCCGGTGCAGCGGCCGCCGCACGACGCGGTACTGGTCCTGTTGCGCGTGGTGTTCGTGGCGATGGGGGTGTTCAGCGTCGGCTTCCTGGCCTGGGCGATGATGCTGCGGCTGGCCGTGGTGACCCGTAGATCGGCGGACTACGGCCTGCTGGTGGCGGTCGCCGCGGCCGACATCCTCAGCATCGTGCTGCTGGCCACCGAACCCGGCGACGACGTGCACACGGCCGGCGGCTACCTGGGGATCACGCTGCTGTTCGGCACGCTCCTGGCCACGGTCGTCTACTACCTCGCCGCCGACGTACGCCACTTCCAGCGGCAGCGCGAGGCGTACGCGGCGCAGGCCACGGCGCATACGTACGGCTACCCGCCCCCCGCGTCCCCGTACACCACGACGACGACGCCCCTGGGCGCACAGCCGCCGCACACCCCGCCCGCGCACACCGTGCCCCCGGTCCCCGGGCCGCCGCTGTCCCAGCCCCCGATACCCGCGCCGCCCCGGCGTCCGGCGCCCGCGCGGATCGAGCAGGTGCGTGCCGAGCTCGACGAGCTCAGTGACTATCTGCGCAAGCACGACGGCCGCGACGAGGGCGGAAGGTGACCGTGGCGACAGGGAGAGTCGTCGCCGACCGCTACCAGCTGTCCACGCTCATCGGGCAGGGCGGCATGGGCCAGGTCTGGACGGCGTACGACCAGCGGCTCGACCGGCGGGTGGGAGTGAAGCTGCTGCGCCCCGACAAGGTGGCGGGCGCGGACGCCGACGAACTGCGCCGCCGGTTCCTGCGGGAGTGCCGGGTGACCGCGCAGGTCGACCACCCCGGCCTGGTCACCGTGCACGATGCGGGTACCGAGGGCGAGGAGCTGTTCCTCGTCATGCAGTACGTGGACGGCACCGACCTCGCCGGTCACCTCGCGGAGCACGATCCGTACCCCTGGCCGTGGGCGGTCGCGGTGGCCGCGCAACTGTGCGCCGTGCTGAGCGCCGTGCACGCCGTGCCGATCGTCCACCGGGACCTCAAGCCGCGCAACCTGATGGTCAAGCAGGACGGCACCATCACCGTCCTGGACCTCGGTATCGCCTCCGTGATGGAAACCGACAGCACCCGCCTCACCCACACCGGCACCCCCATCGGCTCGCCCGCCTACATGGCGCCCGAGCAGGCGATGGGCGGCGCGGTCGGCCCGTACACGGACCTGTACGCGCTCGGGGTGCTGCTGCACGAACTGCTCAGCGGAGAGGTGCCGTTCGCCGGCTCCACCTCGCTCGGCGTGCTGCACCGCCATCTGTACGAGCAGCCGGTGCCGGTACGCCGGCTCCGCCCCGAGGTGCCCGAGCCGCTGGAGGCGCTGGTGCTGCGGCTGCTCGCCAAGGACCCGCAGCACCGGCCCGCCTCGGCGCAGGAGGTGTACGAGAACCTCGTCCCGCTCCTGCCCGCGCGCGGCATGCACACCGGGGCGCCCCTGGACCCCACACGCCCCTTCCTGCGCCCGCACGCCCCCTGGCCGGACCGCGCGCGGTTGCCCGCGCCGCAGCCCGCCGCCCCGGTGGCCGCCGTACCCGGAAGACCCGATGTCGTCTCCGCCGTCGACGAGGTCAAGCGGCTGCTCGGGGAGGGGCGCATCACCCAGGCCGTCGACATCCTGGGCGCGATCCTGCCGGTCGCCGCCGACCAGCACGGCGAGCGCTCCACGGTCGTCCGCACGCTGCGCAAGCAGTACGCGGCCACCCTGATGGACGACGGCCAGTACCGGCGCGCGCTGCCCGAACTGCGCCGGCTCGCCGACGAACGCGCCGCCGAGGCGGGCCAGGCCGACCCGCAGTCCCTGCGATTCCGCTACGAGACCGCCCAGTGCCTGGAACAGCTCGGCGAACCGGCCGCGGCGCTCGCCGAGTACCGCGCGCTGCTGCCGTACTACGAGAACCAGTACGTGGCCGGTGATCCGCAGCTCGCGCACGACGTGCGCCGCCGGATCGGGCACCTGCTGCTCGCGCTCGGCGACCGGCCGGCCGGCCAGGACACGCTCACCCGGCTGCTGTTCGACGTGGAACGGCTGCACGGGCCCGGTCATCCGATGGCGGGAGAAGTCCGGCGGACGCTGCAGTGGCTGGGGCAGGTGCGCGGCTAGTCCCCGCGCAGTTCATACTGCACCTACTTCGCGTACGGCTTTTCGCACAGCACAGATTCAGACAACAGGGGTGGGGTTCGGGCATGTCCAGTCATCGGCAGTCGAAGAAGCGCAGATACATCACCTGGGGCGTCGCGGGAACCGCGGTCGTCGCCGGCGCCGGGATCGCCGCGCAGACCTCCATGGCGGCCACCACCTGGCCCGCCCAGAAGACGTACACCGGCCGCGCCTTCGACACCTGCACCGCGCCCTCGCTGGCCGCGATGAAGGCCTGGCACGGCGGCCTCTACGGCGCCGCCGCCGTCTACGTCGGCGGCAAGAACCGCGGCTGCGCCCAGCCCAACCTCACCGCCTCCTGGGTCAAGTCCGTCTCCGCGGTCGGCTGGAAGCTCATCCCGCTCTACGTCGGCGCCCAGCCGTCCTGCCAGAGCGGCTCCAACCCGGAGAAGATGACCACCGCCAACGCCGCCTCCCTCGGCACCAGCGACGCCACCGACGCGGTCGCCAAGGCCGCCGCCCTCGGTATGAAGGCGGGCAGCCCGATCTACCTCGACATGGAGGCGTACGACACGACGAACACGGCGTGCAACAACGCCGTGCTCACCTATGTGCGCGCCTTCGACAAGCAGCTGCGCCTGAAGACGTACCGCGCGGGCTTCTACGGCTTCACCAGCTCCAGCGCCAAGGCGATCGCGAACGCCACGAACAAGACGGACCTGCCGGGCAACCTCTGGTACGCGCTGTGGGACAAGAACAACACCACCACGGCGGACTGGCCGTTCGGCGCGACCCAGTTCACCGGGCACAGCCGGGCGCACCAGTACATGGTGAACAGCAAGGAGACGCGCGGCGGTTACACGATCACCGTGGACCGTGACGCGTGGGACGCCCCGGTGGCGATCACGGGCTGAGCGCGGGCCGAGCGCGGGCCGAGCGCGAAACGAGGGCGGGTCGAGGTTTCGGGCCGCCCGGCGAATCCCGCGAACCGACCCGCAAACCCTTGCGGAGGGTGGCGCGGCGGTGCCGGACGCGCGTGTGAATCGTTGGTCGAATGGGTTGGCCAGAGCTTGCCCACTGCCTACCATCGATCACCGCAAGACTTTGTGCACCGTCGCACAATCTCCTCGGGAGGCATCCTTGCACCGCCGCCGTCGCACCGCGCTCGTCCTGTCCGCCGCGATCGCCACCGCGGCCCCCTTCCTCACCGCCTGCGGAAGCGACGCGCACCCGGGCGCGGCGGCCGTCGTCGGCGGCCAGCGCATTTCCGTCGCCCAGCTGGAGACCCGGGTGAACGAGGTGCGCCAGGCCCAGCGGGCCGCGGTGCCGGACCAGCAGCAGTACCAGCAGGTTCTCGCCGCCACCAGCAGCCTCACCCGGGACACGCTGCACAACATGGTCCTCGACCAGGTGCTGCACCGGGCCGCCCAGGACGCGGGCATCAGCGTCAGCCGCAGGGAGATCCAGCAGATGCGCACCGGCCTCGCACAGCAGGCCGGCGGCTCCAAGGCGCTCCAGAACGCCTGGCTCCAGAAGTACGGCATCGCCCCCAAGCGCCTGGACGACAACCTCCGCCTCCAGCTGGAGGCCCAGAAACTCGCCCAGCTCCTCGGCACCGACACCACCCAGCCCGCCTTCTGGAAGGCCCTGTCCAAGGCGTCCCAGGAACTCCACGTCGACCTCAACCCGCGCTACGGGGCCTGGGACGTCCAGAAGAGCAGCCGGGTGGACGCCAAGACGCCGTGGGTACGGGAGGTCACGTCGTCGGGGACACCGGTGACGGCGTAGGGCAGGCCGGATCGGCGGGCCGGCGGAAGGAGGCCGGCGGGTGGAGTCGCGCGGGTGGAGACCGGCGGGTGTGACGCGAGCGGTCGTACGATCACTTGATCGCCCCCGCCCTGTGGACAACGCCCGAGGCCGGCGGCGCGGGTGCGTTACGTTCGGATCGTGAACACCACCAGCTCGGAAGCTCCCGTTCCCACCGTCCCCGACCCCGGCCGGGTCATCCTGCTCACCACCAGTCACCGTGTCGCCCCCGGCCTGCTGTCCTGGCCCGCCTGGCAGGCGCTGCGCTCGGCGGACCGTGTGCTGTGCGCGGACGGCGCGCACCCGCAGCTGCCCTATCTGCGGGAGGCCGGGACAACCGTGGACGAGGCCGCCCCCACCGCCCAGGAGCTGGTCGACGCCTGCGCCGGCGGTCGGACGGTGGTGGTCGTGGCGACGGCCGAGGGCGAGCCGGCCCTCACCGACGGCCTGGCCCGCCTCGCCGGCTCCGGCCGCGTGTCGATGCCCCAGCTGGAGCTGCTCCCCGCCTCCTACGACCTGCCCGGCGCCCGCCTCCTCGACCTCGTCCAGGTCATGGACCGCATCCGCGCGGAGTGCCCCTGGTCGTCGCAGAAGACCCATGAGGGACTGGCGAAGTACGCCATCGAGGAGGCGTACGAACTCGTCGAGGCGATCGAGGCCGGCGACCGCGACGAACTGCGGGAGGAACTGGGCGACGTGCTCCTCCAGGTCGTCTTCCACGCGCGCATCGCCGAGGAGGACCCGGACGCCCCCTTCTCGGTCGACGACGTGGCCGGGGGCATCGTCGCGAAACTCATCCACCGCCACCCGCACGTCTTCGGCGACGAGACCGCCTCGACACCGGAGGAGGTCAAGGAGCACTGGCTGCGCACGAAGGCGATCGAGAAGCGGCGCGAGTCGGTGACGGACGGGATACCCCTCGCCCAGCCCGGTCTCGCGCTGGCGTCGAAGCTCGCCTCCCGGGTGCGGACGGCGGGGCTGGAGGTGCCGTTGCCGCAGGCGCAGGGCATCGGGTACGAGCTGCTCGCACTCGCGGCCCGGGCCGAGGCGGAGGGAACCGACCCGGAGGCGGCCCTACGGGCGGCGGCCCGGGCGTACCGGGACGCGGTACGGGCTGCGGAGGGGGCGGATGCGTAGGGACTGCCCTGGGATCAGTCGGCTCCAGGATCCTCCGCCGCCGGATACCGTCAACAGGTGACCAACCAGCCCAGCCCCGACGACACCACCGCTCCCGAACTCTTCAGCTGGGAGTTCGCCGCCGACCCGTACCCCGCCTACGCCTGGCTCCGGGAGCATGCGCCCGTGCACCGGACCCGGCTCCCCAGCGGGGTCGAGGCATGGCTGGTCACCCGCTACGCCGACGCCAGGCAGGCCCTCGCCGACCCCCGGCTGTCCAAGAACCCGGCGCATCACGACGAGCCCGCGCACGCCAAGGGGAAGACCGGGATCCCCGGTGAGCGCAAGGCCGAGCTGATGACGCACCTGCTGAACATCGACCCGCCGGACCACACCCGGCTGCGCCGGCTGGTCAGCAAGGCGTTCACGCCGCGCCGGGTGGCCGAGTTCGCGCCCCGCGTGCAGGAGCTGACCGACCGGCTCATCGACGGGTTCGCGGACCGGGGCGAGGCCGACCTGATCCATGAGTTCGCCTTCCCGCTGCCCATCTACGCCATCTGCGACCTGCTGGGCGTCCCGCGCGAGGACCAGGACGACTTCCGGGACTGGGCCGGCATGATGATCCGGCACGGCGGAGGGCCGCGGGGCGGGGTCGCGCGGTCCGTGAAGAAGATGCGCGGATATCTGGCCGAGCTGATCCACCGGAAGCGGGAGGCGCTGTCGGCCGAGCCGGCCCCCGGCGAGGACCTCATCTCCGGGCTCATCCGCGCCTCCGACCACGGCGAGCACCTCACCGAGAACGAGGCCGCCGCCATGGCCTTCATCCTGCTGTTCGCCGGCTTCGAGACGACGGTCAACCTCATCGGGAACGGCACGTACGCCCTGCTCACCCACCCGGAACAGCGCCGCCGCCTCCAGGACTCCCTGGCCGCAGGCGAGCGCGGGCTGCTGGAGACGGGGGTGGAGGAACTCCTGCGCTACGACGGGCCGGTGGAGCTCGCCACCTGGCGGTTCGCCACCGAGCCGCTCGGCATCGGCGGGCAGCGCGTCGCCCCCGGCGACCCGGTGCTCGTCGTACTCGCCGCCGCGGACCGGGACCCGGAGCGGTTCGCCGAGCCGGACACGCTCGACCTGGCACGGCGGGACAACCAGCACCTCGGGTACGGCCACGGCATCCACTACTGCCTCGGGGCCCCGCTCGCCCGCCTGGAAGGGCAGAGCGCGCTCGCGACCCTGCTCACCCGCCTCCCGGACCTGCGACTCGCGGCGCCGGAGAGCGAGTTGCGCTGGCGCGGCGGCCTCATCATGCGCGGACTGCGCACGCTCCCCGTGAAGTTCACCCCCGACGGCCGATGAGCCCACGGGCGCCCGCCAGGCCCCGACAGACGCCCGTCAGGCCCTGCTGGCGCCCTGCCAAGCCCCCGCTGACCCTCCGCCAAGCCCCCCACTGGCGCCCACCAACCCCTCCACCTGGCCCTCCACCCGCAAAGATGACCAGCGTTCAACTCTGTGATCTTCACGTGATCTACGCGGCATTAACTTGTGACAAGTGATCGTCTGCCTATACGTTCACCCATCAGTGCGGCGCCCCGGCGGGACCCGTCGCGCCGGTCACCGCTGTCGCTCGAAAGGTTTCCGCATGCTCTCCGGGAACGGTCGTCACCGTCGCCCTCGTCAGGCTCCGGCTCTCCTCGTCGCGGCCGGCGTGACCGGCTCGGCCATCGCCATCCCGCTCCTGGGCGCGGCGAGCGCCAACGCGGCCGACGGCAGCACCTGGGACAGGGTGGCCGAGTGCGAGAGCGGCGGCTCCTGGAGCATGGACGCCGGCACCGGCTACTACGGCGGCCTGCAGATGTCCCAGGAAGACTGGGACGAGTACGGCGGCCAGGAGTACGCCACCACGCCGGACCAGGCGAGCCGTTCGCAGCAGATTTCTGTCGCCGAGAAGATCCTCGCCGACCAGGGCACCAAGCCCTGGCGGACCTGCGCCCTGATCGCCGGGCTCTCCTCGGACGACGCCTCGGTGAACGTCGACACGGGCCTCGACGGATCGGGCGACACGTCCGGCTCTGCCGACTCGTCCTCCGGATTGTCGGATTCGACCTCTTCGTCTGGTTCCTCAGATTCATCCGGTTCATCGGATTCCGGCTCGTCCGACCCCTCGTCGGATTCCTCGGGCGCCACGGACTCCGGCTCCGCCACTCCGTCCCCGAGTGCGAGTGACGACTCCGGTAAAGGCACCCCTGCCGACTCCACGAAGGCGGACAAGTCGGGATCTAAGGGCTCCGATGCCTCGAAGGCGAGCGAGAATCCCGTCGTGCCCGAAGCCGATGACTCGGACAATTCGTGGCAGACGGGCAGCTCTTGGGATCTGGTCGACACGGGGGCCGTCAGCACCGGCGGCAAGCATCGCGGCGGCTCGGCGGACGAAAGCGTGACAAACGGTCAGAGTGTGACTTCTTCCGGCCGTCACGCCTCCCGGGACGCCGGCACCTACACCGTCCGGGACGGCGACACCCTCGCCTCCATCGCCGACTCCCTTGACCTCCACGGCGGATGGCGTGCGCTCTACGCCGCGAACAAGGCGGACATCGGTGCCGACCCGAACGACATCGCCCCCGGTCAGACCCTGAAACTCGGCAGCGAAACGGACGAAAAGTAGCGGGAGTTGGCGCTTCGGGCCGCCCTACTTCGAAGTTAAATGTCCGGTTTGGTGAAAGTGTGGGATGAGTCTCAGAAGCCCTGATCATCTTTGAAATTCACCTGATCGCCTGTTTACGGTCGAGGCCGCTCGTCACCACGAGCCCCGGCCGTCGCAACGCCGAGTCCTGCCAGCGGCTGCCCGGGAACAGTCGTCGCGTCAAGCGCCGTAGGCAGGAGCGGGGGACCCAAGGTAAGTGCCGGGACCGGTAGTTGAGACTGCCGTGTCCGGCTCGGGGTGAAGCCGCGCACCGTGAGGTGTGCGGCCGGGCAACTCAACCGGCCCGAACCCGACAGCTCACCTCGCAGGCGTCGGTGAGGGGATCCTCCATGCTGTTTTCCGGCAAGGGCAAGCACCGTCGTCCGTCCAGGGCCAGCCGCGCCGCCGCGCTCGCCGGCGTCACCGGTGTCGCCATCGCCGCTCCGCTGATGGCCTCCGGCACCGCCTCTGCCGCCACCGCCTCCGAGTGGGACACCGTCGCCCAGTGCGAGTCCGGTGGCAACTGGGCCATCAACACCGGCAACGGCTACTACGGCGGTCTGCAGTTCTCCGCCTCCACCTGGGCCGCGTACGGCGGCACGCAGTACGCCGCACAGGCCAACCAGGCCACCAAGACGCAGCAGATCGAGATCGCCGAGAAGGTCCTCGCCGCGCAGGGCAAGGGCGCCTGGCCGGTCTGCGGCACGGGCCTGTCCGGCGCCGCCTACGCCGGCGGCAGCACCAGCTCCTCCTCTTCCTCCTCCTCCGGCTCCAGCTCCGCGAACAGCGGCACGAGCAGCCGTACGACCGACACCCAGGCCGCCTCCCGCTCCGCCGAGCGTCCGGCCGCCAAGAAGACCGTCACCACCCCGACCGGCAAGAAGGTCAAGAAGGGTGACGGCGAGTACAAGGTCGTCAAGGGCGACACGCTCAGCTCCATCGCCGAGAAGCACAAGGTCAAGGGCGGCTGGCAGGCGCTGTTCAAGCTGAACAAGGACATCGTCGACGACGCCGACTTCATCTACCCGGGCCAGCTGCTGCACCTGAAGTAGGCGCCCGAAGCAATACGAGGGCGCCAGCTGAACCACAGCGCCCGCACAGCCGTGGTCCCCATAGTGGAGACCGCGTGAGGGTCACCCCCGTCCCCCACGAGCCCCCGCTCCGGTGCGTTCTCCCCCGTACGCACCGGGGCGGGGTTTCTCTTTGCCGTCCTTGCGCGGGCCTCCCGCGGTCCTTGCGCGGTCCTCTCGCGAGAGGACCGCGGTCTTCTTCTTGGCCCGCTCTTCTTCCGTTCTTCATCGGGCCCCCCTTTGTTCCGTGCGTGAACAATGAGTACCGTCTGTGTGTCCAAGGGTCGGTCGGTCGTGCCGGTCGACGGCCCTGGGGCGGTTAGGCTCTAGTCGCAAGGCTGAGCAAGGGCCGACAAGGCCCGCGTGCGCCCGCACAACCAGCGTCAGATCCCAAGAAGGAGATGCTCGTGCCGTCCATCGACGTCGTCGTAGCCCGGGAAATCCTGGACTCCCGAGGCAACCCCACGGTCGAGGTCGAGGTCGGCCTCGACGACGGCAGCACGG
Organism: Streptomyces sp. NPDC054813; assembly: GCF_053611365.1. Classification (NCBI taxonomy): domain Bacteria; kingdom Bacillati; phylum Actinomycetota; class Actinomycetes; order Kitasatosporales; family Streptomycetaceae; genus Streptomyces; species Streptomyces sp. NPDC054813. The sequence goes on from NZ_JBSHAF010000009.1 coordinate 275,024, forward strand.
GTCGTGCCGCCGTTCCGTCCGGCGCCTCCACCGGCGCCTTCGAGGCCATCGAGCTCCGTGACGGCGACCCCAACCGCTACCTCGGCAAGGGTGTCGAGAAGGCCGTCCTCGCCGTGATCGAGCAGATCGGCCCGGAGCTGGTCGGCTACGACGCCACCGAGCAGCGCCTGATCGACCAGGCGATGTTCGACCTGGACGCCACCGACAACAAGGGCTCGCTCGGCGCCAACGCCATCCTCGGCGTCTCCCTCGCCGTCGCCCACGCCGCCTCCGAGGCCAGCGACCTGCCGCTGTTCCGCTACCTGGGCGGCCCCAACGCGCACCTGCTGCCGGTGCCGATGATGAACATCCTCAACGGCGGCTCGCACGCGGACTCCAACGTGGACATCCAGGAGTTCATGATCGCCCCGATCGGCGCGGAGTCCTTCTCCGAGGCGCTGCGCTGGGGTGCCGAGGTCTACCACACCCTCAAGAAGGTCCTGAAGAACAAGGGCCTGTCCACCGGCCTCGGCGACGAGGGCGGCTTCGCCCCGAACCTGGAGTCCAACCGCGCCGCGCTCGACCTCATCCTCGAGGCCATCAAGCAGGCCGGCTACGTACCGGGCGAGCAGATCGCGCTCGCGCTCGACGTCGCCGCGTCCGAGTTCTACAAGGACGGCAAGTACGAGTTCGAGGGCAAGTCCCGCTCGGCCGCCGAGATGACCGAGTACTACGAGGAGCTCGTCGCCGCGTACCCGCTGGTCTCCATCGAGGACCCGCTGTTCGAGGACGACTGGGCCGGCTGGAAGGTCCTCACCGACAAGCTCGGTGACAAGGTCCAGATCGTCGGTGACGACCTCTTCGTCACCAACCCGGAGCGCCTGGCCCGCGGCATCGAGGACGGCGCCGCCAACGCCCTGCTTGTCAAGGTGAACCAGATCGGCTCACTGACCGAGACCCTGGACGCCGTCGAGCTGGCCCAGCGCAACGGCTTCAAGTGCATGATGTCCCACCGCTCCGGCGAGACCGAGGACGTCACCATCGCCGACCTCGCCGTCGCCACCAACTGCGGCCAGATCAAGACCGGCGCCCCGGCCCGCTCCGAGCGCGTCGCCAAGTACAACCAGCTGCTGCGCATCGAGGAGATCCTCGACGACGCGGCGGTGTACGCCGGCCGCAGCGCCTTCCCGCGCTTCAAGGGCTGACCCGTCGCGGGTTGCTGACCCGTCAGGGGTCGCTGACCCGTTAAGGGTCAAGGCTGCGCCAGTCGTACGTACGTCCCCGTACCGGTCCCGTACCGTGTGCGGGGACGTACGCGCGTGTGAACGGGAGGCGGGGACATGGCCGTGAAGGACCGGGACCGGTTCTCCACCGCGACCAGGCTGAAGCTGCTCGGCGAGCAGACGGCGGCCCGGGTCTACCGCTCCCAGACCAAGCGGCAGGCCCGCCGCTCCCGTCTCACCGGCCGCGCCGCGCTGCTCGCGATCGTGCTGTGCACGATGATCGTCGCGCTCGCGTATCCGATGCGGCAGTACGTCTCCCAGCGCGCCGAGATCGCCGACCAGGAACGCCAGCAGCAGCAGGCCCGGCAGCGGGTCGAGCAGCTGCGGGACGTCAAGGCCCGGTGGCAGGACGACGCGTACGCCGAGCAGCAGATCCGGCAGCGGCTGCACTACGTGATGCCGGGGGAGACGGGGTACATCGTGATCGACCCCGCTGCCGCCAGGCAGGCGCACGCCTACCTCGGGGCGGCCGACCGTCCCTGGTACGCGAACGTCTGGGACGGCGTCGACAAGTCCGACGCGTCCGACCAGTGAACCGACAGAAAGCCACACAGAACACAGTCATGCAAACGCCTCCGCCCTCCACTTCGCGCACCGAGCCGACCGACGCCGACGTCGAGGCCTTCAAGCAGCAGCTCGGGCGGCCGCCGCGCGGGCTGCGGGCGATCGCGCACCGGTGCCCGTGCGGGCAGCCGGACGTCGTGGAGACCGCGCCGCGACTGCCGGACGGCACGCCGTTCCCGACGCTGTACTACCTCACGTGCCCCAAGGCCGCGTCCGCCATCGGCACCCTGGAGGCCAACGGCGTGATGAAGGAGATGACGGCGCGGCTGGAGAGCGATCCGGAGCTGGCGGCGGCGTACCGGGCCGCGCACGAGGACTACATCCGGCGCCGGGACGAGATCGAGGAGCTGACGGGGTTCCCGAGCGCCGGCGGGATGCCGGACCGGGTGAAGTGCCTCCACGTGCTGGTGGCGCACTCGCTGGCGGCGGGGCCGGGCGTGAACCCGCTCGGCGACGAGGCGATCGCCATGCTGCCCGAGTGGTGGGCCAAGGGCGCCTGCGTGGTCACCGGCGAGTGACGCCCCCAGGAGGCTTTGCCCCCTGGACCCCCGAGACCTTCGCCCACCCACCCGTTGACTCGGTCCGTCACAAGGTCACGTACAGAGTGAGGAACACCCAGCCATGACCCGCGTCGCCGCCATCGATTGCGGTACCAACTCCATCCGGCTGCTCGTCGCCGACGCGAACCCGGAGACCGGGGAACTCGTCGACCTGGACCGGCGGATGGTGATCGTGCGGCTCGGGCAGGGGGTCGACCGGACCGGGCGGCTCGCTCCGGAGGCGCTGGAGCGGACCTTCGCCGCCTGCCGGGAGTACGCGGCCGTCATCAAGGAGTACGGGGCGCAGCGGCTGCGGTTCGTGGCCACCTCCGCCTCCCGGGACGCCGAGAACCGGGACGAGTTCGTGCGCGGGGTGCTGGACATCCTCGGCGTCGAGCCGGAGGTCATCAGCGGTGACCAGGAGGCCGAGTTCTCCTTCACGGGTGCGACGAAGGAGCTGACGGGCCGCGACGACCTCCCCAAGCCCTTCCTCGTCGTGGACATCGGCGGCGGCTCCACCGAGTTCGTCGTCGGGGACGAGGGGGTGCGGGCCGCGCGGTCCGTGGACGTCGGCTGTGTGCGGATGACCGAGCGGCACCTGGTGCACGGGGGACAGGTCAGCGACCCGCCGACCGGGACGGAGGTCGCCGCCATACGGGCCGACATCGAGCGCGCCCTCGACCTCGCCGAGCGGACCGTGCCGCTGCGCGAGGCGCACACCCTGGTCGGCCTGGCCGGGTCGGTCACCACCCTCTCCGCGATCCACCAGGACCTGCCGGAGTACGACTCCGCCGCCATCCACCACTCCCGCATCCCCTACGCCCGGGTCCGGGAGATCACCGAGCGGCTGCTGGACTCCACCCACGCCGAGCGCGCCGCGATCCCCTCCATGCACCCCGGGCGCGTCGACGTCATCGGTGCCGGCGCCCTCGTACTGCTGTCGATCATGGAGCGGGTGGGCGCGGCGGAGGTCGTGGTGAGCGAGCACGACATCCTGGACGGCATCGCCTGGTCCGTCGCCTGACCCTCCCGACCGGCCTTTCCGGCCGCCTCGCCGGCCCTCTCCGAACGCCCTGCCCGACCCTCCCGACCTCCTCGGATGAGCGTACGAGGTGGCGGGTGAGCGTCCCGGACGGCCCGTGACACGCCGTGCCACGACACCCCCGCGGAAAACTTCGTGAAGTTCTTCACAAGGAATTCGGTGCAGGTGAGGGGTCCAGGGGGCCCCGTTGGCCCGTTCGGGGTCTCAACAGCCCCGGGCGCGTGCTCAGGAGAGCGTTCCGGGGGTGTTCCCGGAGGTGCTCGTGCGGGTGACATCCGGTGCCCCCGTGGTGCCCCCGGAAGCCTGGACGAGCAGCTCACGCGGCATTGACAACGGGTCGTATCGGAAGTGGGTTCCCACTGTTGACCATGACCTGTGTCACGTGGGCGGCGGAGTGTAGCACGACCCCCGTGGAAGCTTGTGAAGGGGCGCACGAGCGGCCCCCCTGGGGCGGGTGGATACTCGATGCCATGAGCACCACGGAGCGTCCCAGGATCCTCGTAGTAGGCGGTGGGTACGTAGGCCTGTACGCAGCTCGGCGCATTCTCAAGAAGATGCGCTATGGCGAGGCGACCGTCACGGTCGTCGACCCCCGGTCGTACATGACCTACCAGCCCTTCCTCCCCGAAGCCGCCGCCGGCAGCATCTCCCCTCGGCATGTCGTCGTCCCGTTGCGACGCGTGCTGCCGAAGGCGGAGGTCCTCACCGGCCGGGTCACCACCATCGACCAGGACCGCAAGGTCGCCACGATCGCCCCCCTCGTGGGCGAGGCGTACGAGCTGCCCTTCGACTACCTGGTCATCGCACTCGGCGCGGTCTCCCGCACCTTCCCGATCCCCGGCCTCGCCGAACAGGGCATCGGCATGAAGGGCATCGAGGAGTCCATCGGCCTGCGCAACCACGTCCTGGAGCAGCTGGACAAGGCCGACTCCACGACCGACGAGGAGATCCGCCGCAAGGCGCTCACCTTCGTCTTCATCGGCGGCGGCTTCGCGGGCGCGGAGACCATCGGCGAGGTCGAGGACATGGCCCGGGACGCGGCGAAGTACTACAAGAACGTGTCCCGTGAGGACATGCGCTTCGTTCTCGTCGACGCAGCCGACAAGATCCTTCCCGAGGTCGGCCCCAAGCTCGGTCTGTACGGCAAGGAGCACCTGGAGAGCCGCGGTGTGGAGATCTACCTCTCCACCTCGATGGACTCCTGCGTCGACGGCCACGTCGTGCTGAAGAACGGCCTGGAGGTCGACTCCAACACGATCGTGTGGACCGCGGGCGTCAAGCCGAACCCGGCGCTGGCCCGCTTCGGTCTCCCGCTCGGCCCGCGCGGCCACGTGGACACCGCCCCGACCCTCCAGGTCCAGGGCACCGACTACATCTGGGCCGCGGGCGACAACGCCCAGGTGCCGGACGTCGCCGCCCGCAAGGCCGGTGTCGAGAACGCCTGGTGCCCGCCGAACGCGCAGCACGCGCTCCGTCAGGCCAAGGTCCTCGGCGACAACGTGGTCTCCGGCATGCGGGGCTTCCCGCAGAAGGAGTACAGCCACGCCAACAAGGGCGCGGTCGCCGGTCTGGGTCTGCACAAGGGCGTCGCGATGATCGTCCTGGGCAAGACGAAGATCAAGGTCAAGGGCCGTCTCGCCTGGTACATGCACCGTGGCTACCACGGTATGGCGATGCCGACCTGGAACCGGAAGATCCGCATCTTCGCCGACTGGACGCTGGGCATGTTCCTCAAGCGCGAGGTCGTGTCCCTGGGCGCCATGGAGAACCCCCGTGAGGAGTTCTACGAGGCAGCCAAGCCGGCTCCGGTCGCCGCCCCGAAGACCGAGGAGAAGGCCAAGGCCTCCTAGCCGAAGCCTTCTGGGTCAAGGCCTCCCGGGTCGAGGTCCGCAGGCCTCGGCCGTCGGACCACCTCGAGGATCTCCCGCGACACCACCCGAAGGACCTCCCGCCATCCGTGGTGCGGGAGGTCCTTCGGCGTTCCCGGGCCCACCCGTAACTGCGTGGCCGCTACAGCTGTTTTGCCCAGTCGTAACTCCTTTGCGGGACTGCGATGCTGACCTCACGGTGTTTACGTGGTAACCGGCATCCGGGATCGTCGTCTTGGAGGTGTACGCCATGGCCGACGCCGCGTCGCGGCTGAGGAGTGTTGCCGAGCAGGTGCTGGGAGTCCCGCTCCCGGTACGGCTGCGGGCCTGGGACGGATCACAGGCCGGACCGCCGGACGCCCCGGCGATCGTGATCCGCAACCGCCGTGCCCTGCGTTACATGCTGTTCAAACCGGGTGAACTGGGCCTGGCCCGGGCCTGGGTCGCCGGCGACCTGGACATCGAGGGCGACCTGTACAGCGCCCTGGCGGTGATGTCCGGACTGATCTGGGAGCGCGGGGAGGACGACCGTACCCTCGGCCAGGCCCTGCGCGACCCCGAGGTGCGGGCGGCCGTCCGGGAGCTGCTGAAGCTCGCCGGACCGCCCGTCCCGCCGGCCCCGCCCCGCGAGGAGGTGCGCAGACGCCGCCATCTGCACACCCGTCGGAGTGACAAGCAGGCCATCAGCCACCACTACGACGTGGGGAACGACTTCTACGAGCTCGTCCTCGGGCCGTCGATGGTCTACTCCTGCGCGTACTGGGGGGCCGTCGAAAATGCAGACACCCTGGAGACCGCCCAGCGCGACAAGCTGGAACTCGTCTGCCGCAAGCTCGGCCTGAGGCCCGGTCAGCGGCTGCTCGACGTCGGCTGCGGCTGGGGCTCGATGGCGATCCACGCGGCCCGCGAGCACGGCGTGAGCGTCGTCGGGGTCACCCTCTCCCAGGAGCAGGCCGCGTACGCCCGTAAACGGGTCGCGGACGAGGGTCTGACGGACCGGGTGGAGATCAGGGTCCAGGACTACCGGGACGTCAGGGACGGGCCGTACGACGCGATCTCGTCGATCGGGATGGCCGAGCACGTGGGAGCGGAGAAGTACCTGGCGTACGCGAGCGATCTGTACGCGCTGCTGAAGCCGGGCGGGCGGCTGCTCAACCACCAGATCGCGCGGCGCCCGCAGCGCGACGAGGCGGACTACCACGTCGACCCGTTCATCGACGCCTACGTCTTCCCGGACGGGGAACTCGCCCCGATCGGCACCACCGTCACCCAGCTGGAACGGGCCGGGTTCGAGGTGCGGGACGTGGAGTCGATCCGCGAGCACTACGCCCACACCCTGCGCCGCTGGGTGGTCAACCTGGAGGCCGACTGGGCACGGGCGGTACGGCTCACCAGCCCCGGCCGGGCCCGCGTCTGGCGGCTGTACATGGCCGCCTCGGCCCTCGCCTTCGAACGCAACCGGATCGGCGTCAACCAGGTGCTGGCCGTCAGGACACCCGAGTCGGGGGCGTCGGGACTGCCGCTGCGCGCCCGTACCTGGAACCGGTAGACCGGCAGGACGGCGAAGGGGGGGGGCGGCCCCCCCGGGGGGGGGCCGGCGGGGGGGTGGTGGCGGCGCCGGGGGGGGGCGCCGGGGGGGGGGGGGGGCCCGCCCGGGG
>NZ_JBSHAF010000009.1:281966-291722 GCF_053611365.1 Streptomyces sp. NPDC054813
GCCCCGCACCACGCGTGCGGGGCCCCTTCGCCGTGTCTGCGGCCACTCGGACCTGGACTACTCGGACTTGATCGCCGACAACATGTTCAGCCGCGCCGCGCGCCGGGCCGGCCACAGGGCCGCCAGGACGCCGACCACGCCGGCCAGCACCAGGAAGAGCGCCATCCTGGACCACGGCAGGACCAGTTCGTACGTCGGCATCTTCGCGCCGACCAGCTGACCGGCCGCCCAGCCGAAGAACACGCCCAGACCGAGGCCCAGCACCCCGCCGAAGAGCGAGATGACCAGGGACTCCAGCCGGACCATCCGCTTGACCGCCTTGCGGTCCAGGCCGATCGCACGGAGCATGCCGATCTCCTGCTGCCGTTCGAAGACCGACATGGCCAGGGTGTTGATGACACCGAGGACCGCGACGATCACCGCCATCGCGAGCAGGCCGTAGACCATGTTCAGGATCAGCGTGAACGCCTGGGCGATGGAGTCGGACAGGTCCTGCTTGTCCTGGACCTTGATCGCCGGGTTGGAGCCGAGGACCTTCTCCAGCTTGTCCTTGGCCGCGCCCGACGCGCCGTCCGCCGTCTTGACCATGACCTGCATGTCGGCGGGGTCGGTCTGGTGCGGGGTGAGGACGGCGTCGTCGAGCATGATCCCGCGGATCACCTCGTTGCCCTCGTAGACCCCGGCGACGGTCATCTTCTGCGCCTTGCCGTCCTCGTAGTGGACGGTGAAGCTCGAACCCGTCTTCCAGCCGTGCGACTTGGCCGTGTCGTCGTCCACGACCACGTCCGAGCCGCCGACCTTGAACGAGCCGCTGTCGACCGTGAGGTCGGTCAGCTTGCCGATCGCCGAGCCGTTGACGCCGGTCAGGTACTCGGTGTCGCCGTCGATCCGGGAGGCCGCGTTGCGCAGCGGGCTGCTGGCGGTCACCCCGCCGGCGGTCGCGACCTTCTTCGCCACGTCGGGGGAGAGCGCGTTTCCGTTGGCCATCGAGACGATGTAGTCCGCGCGGATCGCCGAACTCGCCATCTTGTCGATCGACTTCTGCAGGCTGCCCGCCATCACGGTCATGCCGGTGATCAGGGTCAGGCCGATCATCAGCGCCGAGGCGGTCGCGGCGGTACGGCGCGGGTTGCGCACCGAGTTCTGCCGGGCCAGCTTCCCGGCGACCCCGAACCCGCGCAGCAGCGGCGCGGCGGCCGCGATCAGCGGACGGGAGAGGAGGGGGGTGAGGACGAAGACGCCGATGATCAGGAGGACCGCGCCCAGGCCCATCGGCGCCTGGCCGTCCGAGCCGCTCATCGTGGTCGCCGCCAGGATCACCGTCACGCCCGCCGCCGAGAACAGGGCGCCGATCGTGTTGCGCAGCACCAGCGACTTGGTGGTCGGCGCCGAGTGCAGCGCGCTCATCGCGGCGACCGGCGGGATCTTCGCGGCCCGGCGGCCGGGCAGCCAGGCGGCCAGCATCGTGATGACGACGCCGACGGCGAGGGCGGCGGCCACCGTGCCGGGGCTGACGACCAGCGGGCCGTCCGGGACGGTCGCGCCGAACGAGCCCATCAGCGCGCGCAGTCCGGCGCCGATGCCGATACCGGCGACCAGACCGGCGACCCCGGCCACCGCGCCGACCACGAACGCCTCGATCAGCACCGAACGGGTGACCTGGCGGCGGGAGGCGCCCACCGCGCGCAGCAGCGCCAGCTCCTTGGTGCGCTGGGCGACCAGCATGGTGAAGGTGTTGGCGATGATGAACGTGCCGACGAACAGGGCGATGCCGGCGAAGACCAGCAGGCCCTGGCGCAGGCCGCTCATGCCGGCGGCGATGGACTTCGCCTGGTCGTCGGCGAGCTGCTGGCCGGTGGTGGTCTCCACGAGCTTCTTCGGCAGCGCCCGGTCCAGCTGGGCCTTGAGGGCGGCCTGGCCGGTGCCGGACTTCGCGGTCACGTCGATCTCGTCGTACGCGCCCTTCGTGCCGAACAGCCGCTGCGCGGTCGCCGTGTCGAACAGGGCGAGGCTGCCGCCGGCCGTGACATTGCCGTCGTCGGTGGTGAAGATGCCGGCGACGGTGGGCGTGAGGACCGGGCCGTTCACCGAGATGCGCACGGTGTCGCCGACCTGGTAGCCGGCCCGCTCGGCGGTCTTGGAGTCGATCAGCACCTCGTTCGCACCGCTCGGCGCGTGACCACCGACCAGCGGGTAGCGGGCGTCCTTGGTGCCCCAGTAGTTGCCGCCCTCGGACTGCCAGCCGCCGCCGATCAGCTTGCCGTCCTTGTCGGCGATCGCGGTGAAGCCGGAGACGACCCCGGTGGCGGAGGCGGCCCCGGGGACCTTCGCGGCCCTGTCGAGCAGCGCCTGGGTGAGGTCGGGGGTCTTGCCGACCTGATCGCCCTTGGAGTCCTGGTACTTGGCCTGTACGGCCACGTCGACGCCGTCGAAGCCCTTGGCGGAGCTGTTCTGGTAGGCGTCCGAGATGGTGTTGGTGAAGACCAGGGTGCCGGAGACGAACGCGACGCCGAGCATGACGGCGAGCACGGTCATCAGCAGCCGGGCCTTGTGCGCGAGGACGTTGCGCAGGGCGGTGCGGAACATCAGCTGGTCCGGCCCTTCGCGTCGAACTGCTTCATGAAGTCCAGGACCGTTTCGGCCGTCGGGCGGTACATCTCGTCGACGATCCGGCCGTCGGCGAGGAAGACGACACGGTCCGCGTACGCCGCCGCCACCGGGTCGTGGGTGACCATGACGACCGTCTGGCCCAGCTCCCGCACGGAGTTGCGCAGGAAGCCCAGCACCTCGGCGCCGGAGCGGGAGTCCAGGTTTCCGGTCGGCTCGTCGCCGAAGATGATCTCCGGCCGGGAGGCGAGGGCTCGGGCGACGGCGACGCGCTGCTGCTGGCCGCCGGAGAGCTGCGCGGGCCGGTGGCTCAGCCGGTCCTTCAGGCCGACCATCTGGATGACGCTGTCGAGCCACTGCTTGTCCGGCTTGCGGCCCGCGATGTCCATGGGGAGCGTGATGTTCTCCAGCGCGGTCAGCGTCGGCAGCAGGTTGAACGCCTGGAAGATGAACCCGATCTTGTCCCGGCGCAACTTGGTGAGCTGCTTGTCCTTCAGGGTGCCCAGTTCGGTGTCGCCGATCCGCACGGAGCCGGAGGAGAAGGTGTCGAGGCCCGCCACGCAGTGCATCAGCGTGGACTTGCCGGAGCCCGACGGCCCCATGATCGCGGTGAACTCGGCCTGCCGGAACTCGACGGTGACCCGGTCCAGGGCGACGACCTGCGTCTCACCCTGTCCGTAGATCTTCGACAGCTCCGTGGCGCGAGCGGCCACGGAGGTGGTCCGCCGGTCGACGATGGGTGTGGTGGACACGGAAGGGTGCTCCTGTCGGGACGACGGCGTTCATGGGGACGTGACCATCGTCCCGGCCGCACGGGCCCGTGTAGTCAGCCGCAGTTCCGGTTCCGGGGGGCGACCGAGGGGGGACCGGAGCGCGCCGAGTCATACCTGGGGATGACGGCGGACCCTTAGGCCGACCGACCGACCGACCGACCGACCGACCGAGCGGACCGACCGAACCGAACCTGACCGAACCGAACCGAACCTGACCTGATCCGGAACCGGTCGCTCCCATCTGTCCAGAACAGGTGGAGCCCCCTTGTTCGGACGGTGAAATTCCGTCATTCCCCGTACGCGTGCACCCACCGCGCGTAACGCTATTGGCAAGTGCGGATGGCTCGTTCCGGGGGCTGATGCACCCTCAGACGTCAATAAAATAAGACAACATCGGGTCGCCCGTCCGCTGTTCGGGGGACGCCTCCCGATAGGCTCGGAATCTCGTTGCGGAGCCCATGGCCTGCCCGGATGGTGGAATGCAGACACGGCGAGCTTAAACCTCGCTGCCCCTCGCGGGCGTACCGGTTCAAGTCCGGTTCCGGGCACTTTCGCTGCCATTGCGCCGACCCTGCCGATAAGGTCGGTTGGCGCCGTCCCTCGTGCGAGTCGCGACAGAGGGCAGCGCTTCGACCCCACCGACGAAGGCCCGGAGGCCGGTTGCCCGGGATTCGATCGACGATGGACGGCACCGCTTCCCCGTGGAGCACGCCGACGCGGCCGAGATCGCCGCCGCACGCCGGGCCCGTGCCGAACGCGACCGCGTTCACCCCCTCTGCGACGTCACATGGTCAACCGGATCTCCGAGGCGGACGCCGGCTCCCCGAAGGCCGAACTGCCGCGCCGTCGCGCAGGCGCTCCTCCTCGTCGGACGGCCCGGCAGCCGCTCCCGCACGCGACGCGCCGGAATCGCGTCAAAGTTCCGCCCCCGTCCCCGGCCGGCCTTCATGGTTCCGGCCAACTGCCCGGAGTGGCCCGTGGGCGGCCATCGTTTCGGTGGGTCTGGGATTGCATGCTTCCGTACGGGATCGCACCAGTTGAAATCGCGCCACGGGAGAGCTACGGCTCTCGGCACGGGGACCTAGCGTCTCTATGCGTCGCTCTGCCACCCACCGGAGCGGCACTGACGGGGACATGGGGGAAACATGATCCGCTTCTCGGCGACCGTGGACGACATCGCAAGGGTTCGATTCTCGCCCTCTCCGCTGGGGGAGGCCGTCTACAGCATCCGCATGCTGGCCTCGGCGGAACGCAGAAGGCGGCACCAGCCGTGGGTCGACGACGTCCGCGCGAAGCTGCGGACCCTGGATCTTCTGCCGCTACGCGCGCTGATCCCGCCCACCGGATACGTCCCGGACTTCCTCACCCCGCCGCCGGACGGCTCCGGGCCGCGGAGGATCACCGAAGAGCTGGAGTTGGTGCGGGCGACCCCGAGTGAACACTTCGTCGCCGAGGTGTCATGGATGGCCGCCGACCCCGGCACGCCCGTGACCTGGCGGCAGGAGGCGGCGCCGCTGCACCGGCAGATGCTGGCTCAGCCGGCGCAGGCCATCGCCCGGATCACCGAACAGCTTCAGACGTACTGGGACCTCGCGCTGGAGCCGCACTGGCGGCGGCTGCACGGCAGACTCCAGTCCGACATCCGCTCCCGCATGCAGGTGATCGAGAGTTCCGGGGCGGCCCCCGTGTTCTCCTCCCTCCACCCCCGCATCGCCTGGAGGGACCAGGAGCTGACCGTGCGCAGCGCCTACGACTACCAGAAGGACCTGGGCGGCCGGGGCATCGTGCTCGTACCGAGCGTGTTCTGCGGGCCGGAGGTGCTCACCATGACGCCGCCGCAGCAGTCGATGATCGTCTACCCCAGGCCGGGCGTCGAGGAGTTGTGGCACCGCTACGCCACGGACCAGCCGCGCCCGCTGGCCGCGCTGCTCGGCGGCGTCCGCTCCGCGGTGCTCGAGGCCCTGCTGGTGCCCGCCTCCACCGGCGATCTCGCCGCGGCGATCAACGTCACCCCCGGCGCCATCAGCCAGCACGTCGCCGTGCTGCGCGACTGCGACCTGGTGACGAGCCGACGCCACGGCCGCCGCGTCATCCACTCGCTCACCGAGACGGGCGAGGCGCTCGTGCGGGGTGCCGTGGCGCCCGGTGGCGGACGCCTCTCGGCCTGACCTGGGCTCGCGAGACCGGTCGGCCGAACCGTCGAGGACGTGTGCCCCGGCTCGGTTTTAGCGGGGGCTAAAAGCGTTGGGGGCGTCCTCGCGGGTGTGTTTGGCTCACAGGGTGACGTTGACCGAGACGAACCAGGGCCCATGCAGGTGCTGCCCGGGGTCCTGGAGCAGATCGGCCCCGTGCACCGGTTCGACCTGGCGGACCCGCTGACCCTGGAGGCCCGGCTGGCCGAAGCGCGGGAGCAGCGCCGCACCCCCATCGCGCTGGTCGACGGCGTCGGCTCGATGGGCGGCCTGATCGACGTCGACTCCCTCGCCCGGTCGCTGGGGGAGGCCGGCGGGCTGCTGTACGTCGACGACGCGCACGGCATCTCCATCGACGGCCCGTACGGCGCCGGTTACGCCTGCGAGGCCTGCGCCGACGGGCTGCCCGGCAACGTGGTGCTGGTCGGCTCGCTGTCCAAGGCCTTCGGCGGTGCGGGCGGTTTCGTCGTGCTGCCCGGCGAGGAGGAGGTGCGGGTGCTGCGCAAGTTCGCCAGTCCGCTGGTCTTCGGGCACTCCATCATGCTGCCGCTGCTCGCGGCGGACATGGCCGCGGCCAAGCTGCACCTGAGCGGCGAGGTGGCCGGGTTGCAGGAGCGGCTGTGGGGGAACGCCGCTCTCTTCGACGAGCTGACCGACGGCCGGCTCGTCAGTGCCGGGCAGCGTTCGTCGTCCGCGGGGCCCATTTCGCCACCGAGCAGGCGGCGTTCGAGGCGGCTGCGCTCGGCCGGCGTCCTGGTACTGCCCGCCCTCTTCCCGACCGTCGCGAAGGGCACCGGGCTCATACGCTTCGCGCTCTCCGCGCTCCACGAGACCTCCCAGCTGACAGCAGCTGTGGAGGCACTCGGCCCGATCGCCTCATGACCGTCCCCCACCGCAACCGTGAGCCCACGACCCGACGGGCCCGCCCAAGGAGTCACATGAACACGAAGAACCTGGTCCCTCCGGCCGGACCGGCGCGTACGCTCGCCCTGGCCCAGTTGATCAGCAGGACCGGTGACGGCGCGTACTACGTGACGGCGGCGCTGTTCTTCACCCAGGTCGTCGGGTTGTCCGCGGCCCAGCTGGGTCTCGGGCTGACCATCGCCTGGACGGTGGCGCTGGCCCTGAGCGTGCCGCTGGGACATCTGGCCGACCGCCGCGGGGCGCGGGGGACGGCGGTGTTCTTCTTTCTGTGCGCGGCGGTGGCCGTCGGTTCGTACCTGGTCGTGCGCTCCTTCCCGCTGTTCGTGCTCTCCGCGTGCCTGTACGCGGTGGGGCAGCGCAGTGGCTCCGCGGCCCAGCAGGCTCTGCTCGCCGGGGTGGTGCCCAAGGAGAACCTCACCAAGGTCCGCGCCATCCTCCAGGCCAGCTACAACGCCGGGCTCTCCCTGGGTGCCGCGCTCGGCGGCGTGGTGCTGCTCTTCGACACGCGTGGGGCCTATCTCGCCGCGTTCGCGCTCAACTCCGTGGCCTTCGCCATGGCCGCCGCGGTGCTGTGGCGGGTGCCGCCCATCGCCCCCGCCCCGGCACCCGCCGACGGCGAGCGGACGAAGACGGTGTTCCGGGACCGGCCCTACGTCGCCGTCAGCCTCCTCAACCTGGTCCTCGTGCTGCACGTGCCGCTGATCGACGTGGCGCTGCCGCTGTGGATCGTCGGGCACACCGAGGCCCCGAAGTGGGTGCTGTCGGTGATGTTCGTGCTCAACACGCTCGCCGTCGTGGTCCTCCAGGTGCGCGTGGCGCGCGGGGTGACCGACCTGGCGAGCGGGGCGCGGTACGTGGTGCGCGGCGGGCTGCTGCTCGGCGCGGGCTGCGTCGTCTTCGCCTTCTCCGGCAGCGGCGACTCCGCCTGGTCGGCGGTGCTGCTGCTGGTCGCCGCCGCGGCGGTGCAGACGGTGGGCGAGATGATGCAGATGGCCGGCAGCTGGGAGATCAGCTTCGGGCTCGCCCCCGACGGCAAGCACGGCCAGTACCAGGCGTTCTTCGGGTCGGGGCTGACGGTGGCCGAGATCGTGGGCCCGCTCGCGCTGACCGGGCTCCTCGTCTACTGGGGCGCACCCGGCTGGATCCTGCTCGGCGCCCTCTTCGTCGCGGCGGGCCTGGCGATGGTGCCGGTCGTGCGATGGGGGGAGCGCACCCTGGCCGGCCAGGGGGAGGCGGTGCCGGACACCGCCGACGCGGCCGAACACCAACTGACCAGGCACTGAGAGGAAGGGAGACGGACGCATGGGCTCGGACGCGGGCACGACCGTGGCGGCGGGCGGCGGCAGCCGCACGGTGCTGCTCATCGGCGGGCGGGTGGAGACCGGATGCGGGGGCACCTGGCCGGCCGACCAGGCGCGGTCGCCGCCGCCGTGGCCGAGGACCGGGCCGCGCTGGAGAGGTTCGGGGCCCGGCACGGCCATCCCTTCATCGTCAAGCCGGTGGACGGGTGATTATCCCGAATCCGTGGACGGGCTCGACACGACCGGAAAACCGAAGGGCGGCATTGCCCGGGTATCGGGTCGGCTCACCCCTCGTAGACGGTCAGGACCGCGCCGTCGACCTCGATGCGGCGGCCCGCCCGCATGCCGTTGCGGCGCAACGTGTGCAGGCATTCCTCGAAGAGGGCGAGTTCACCGGCGCCCAGGATGGCGGCGGCCAGGTCCAGGAGTTCGGTGACCGAGGCGTCGGTGAGCACCTCGGGCAGTTCCCCGGACAGCAGGACGACGGACTCGCCGTCGGGTCCCCGGACCACGGCCGTCGCCGGTCCGCCGTGCACGAACAACACATTTCCCCCTGAGAGCCCGTGGTCGTGCGGCTCTCGCGTCCCGGGCAGGACGAGAGACTAGTCCTGGATCTTCACGGTTTCGTGCGGAGTCGGATTCTTTTTCCGACTTGGCGACAGACCGTCCGAGAGCGTTCGAGGAGCCGTCCGGAGGCGGTCACTTCTCCTTGGCGGGTCCGGAGGAACGGTCCAGCAGGGACTCGACCAGCGCCGTGACATGGCGGCGGTCGTCCGCCGACAGCTTCTGGACGCTCGCGATGAGCAGCGCGACCTCGGGGTCGGCGGCGCCGCCGTTCGCGCCGGCGTCCGGCGAGGTGTCGTACACGTGGATCCCGCACGCCTCGGCGGCGGCCCGGCGCACGCTCTCCAGCGGGAGCTCCAGGCCCTTGGCCAGGCCCTCCAGGGTCGTCGTCTGGGGCATGCGGACCACCCGCTCGGTGGTGGCCAGGTGGTGGACCGTGGAGCGGGGGACACCACCGCGCCGCGCCACGTCACCGTAGGACCAGCCCTTGCGGTCGAGGTGCTCACGGATCAACTGCTGCAGTGCGTTGGCCACTGAGTCACTTCCTGCTCGCCGCCTGCGGAGTCCGCCATGTCGCGCCGATTCTACGGTCGCCGCCGCGATCGGCCGAGAGGGTGATTTCCCGAACGGGTTGCGCGGGGGGTTCCCGAGGCCCTAGTGTCCAATCTCGTTGGACAGCTCGTCCGACCAGATTGGACAGAGTCCGGGGGGAACCTGACTCGGTCCGATCGGAAATGTCTATCCCTGAGGGGGAAGCGATCATGATGGACGCCCATGAGCTCGAGGCCGAGTCCGCGGAGCTGCTGCCGGGTCGTGAGGCCCTGGGCCGGCTGAAGTTCGGCTTCGGCAAGACGGTCAACGTCACCAAGCACGTCGCGAACATCAGCGCCCACAACGAGTCCGCCGCGCTGAACGACCACTCGTCGTGGTCGGTGGCCGACTCCGGCGCCGCCCAGACCATCAGCGTCACCCAGTAACACCGCGCCGGCGCACGGCGCCGGTGCCGACCTCGACCTCATCGCACACGAAACGAAAGGACATCCGTCATGAGCATGGACATGAACGAGCTGGAGAACGAGTCCGCCGAGCTGCTGCCGGGCCGTGAGGCCCTCGGCCGCCTGAAGTTCAGCTTCGGCAAGACCGTCAACGTCACCAAGCACATCGCCAACATCGACGCGTCCAACCAGTCCGCCGCCCTGAACGACCACTCCTCGTGGTCGTCCGCCACCTCGCAGGCCGCGCAGACGATCAGCGTCACCCAGTAGTCCCCGGGAGCGGGGGCCCCCCCGCCCCCCCGCGGGGGGGGGGGGGCGGGGGGCGGGGGGGGCGCCGGGGGGGGGGCGCGGGGCGGCGGCGGGGGGGGGGGGCACCCCCCACGCGCGAGAGCTCTGGGAC
>NZ_JBSHAF010000009.1:291732-388333 GCF_053611365.1 Streptomyces sp. NPDC054813
CCACCACCCCTCGGGGCCCTCCCCCCCCGCCCCCCCCCCCCACCCCAACCGCGCCCCCCCCCCCCCCCGGGGCGCCCCCCCCCCCCCCCCCGGGGGGGCCCCCCCGCGCCCGGCGCCGGACCGGCGCCAAGGGGGGGAACTGCATGCGGGATCCGGGGGGAGACCACACATGACGGTGCTCGGAGACGGGACCGCCGCACTGTACGACACGGGCCCGGTGCCCGGACCCGGCGGCTGGCCGGTCACCTACGAGCAGGTCGCGACGGGCAACCTGCCGGTGGTCGACCCGCCGTCGCCGATCCCGAGGCTGAGCGCGGGACTGCGGTTGCACGGCGAGTACCAGGGGTCGGGATTCACCGAGCCCAAGTACATCGCCCGTCGGGGGGACGGGCAGGTCGTGCAGCTGTCCAGGCTGCTGTACCTGGTGGCGTCGTCGGTCGACGGCGTCCGCGATGCCGAGGCCATCGCCCACCGGGTCAGCGCCCGCTTCGGCCGCGAGATCAGCGGGGAGAACATCCGCTACCTCGTCGAGAAGAAGCTCGAACCGCTGGGAGTGACGGTCCCGGAGGGTCAGGAGGACGACGAGGTCGACGCCCCGCGCTCCGACCTGCTGCTCGCCCTCAAGGGCCACCGGGTGATCTTCGACGAGCGGCGTACGGCGAAGATCGCCCGTTCGCTGGCCTGGCTGCACCGACCGGTGGTGGTGGCACTGGTGCTGGCCGCGGTCGTCGGCATGGACGTCTGGCTGTTCGGGTTCTTCGGGGCGATAGAACCCGTCCTGGAGGTGCTCGACCAGCCCGTCCTGATCCTCGTCGTCTTCGTGCTCACCGTGGCCTCCCTCGTCTTCCACGAGTTCGGCCACGCCTCCGCGTGCAGATACGGCGGAGCCCGCCCCGGCTGTATCGGGTGCGGGCTCTTCCTCATCTGGCCCTCGATGTACACCGACGTCACCGACGTCTACCGGATCGGCCGGGCCGGCCGGCTCCGCACCGACCTCGGCGGCGTCTACTTCAACATCGTCTTCATGCTGGCCATGGCCGGTGCCTACTTCGCCACCGGGGCACAGTTCTTCCTGGCCACGGTCTACCTCGGGCACTTCGAGATCCTGGAACAGCTGATGCCGGCCGTACGGCTGGACGGCTACTACATCCTCGGCGACCTGGCCGGGGTCCCGGACCTGTACGGCAAGATCAAGCCGATCCTGCTGGCCCTGGTGCCGGGGCCGCGGGGGGACAAGGCCCGCGAGGAGGTCGCCGGGCTGAAGAAGTCGGCGCGTGCCATCGTCGCCACCTGGGTGCTGACGATGGTCCCGCTGATCATCGGCGAACTCGGGTACGCGCTGTGGAACCTGCCGCGGATCCTCACCACCATGACCCGTTCCCTGACCGAGCAACTCGTCGGCACCGGCTCGGCGTTCGTGGACGGGAAGATCGTCGAGGGGCTGGTCGGGACCATCGGCAGCGTGATGCTGCTGTGCCCGATGGCCGGCGTCGTCTATCTGTCCGTGAAGATCGGCGGGCGGATCATCCGGGCCGCCAAACGCACCACCGCGGGCCGGCCGAGGCTCAGGCTCGCGGTCTGCGCCCTCGCTCTCGCCGGGCTCACCGGTCTCAGCTATGCCTGGGTCTCCGGGGTGACGCCGAAGCCGCTGCCCAAGCAGCCGCCGATCGCGCCGATCCTGCAGCCGGGGGTGCCGACCGAGGCACCGCCGGCCCGGCAGGCCACGACCCCGGACCGCCCGACGGGATCCGGCAGCCCGTCGGACCCGGCGGCCGGTGCGCCGGCCGTCTCGGCCGGGGCGAGCGCCGGGCCCTCGCCGACGGAGTCCTCGCGCCAGGCGTCCGCCTCGGCGTCGCCGTCCGCCTCGGTACCCGGCGGTCCCGGCGACGGTGCCTCCAGGTCGCCGGTGCCGTCCAGCGGGGGAACGGTCGCCGATCCGGTGCCCTCGCCCTCCGACGGGCCCGGCACGACGGAGCCCGAGCCGTCGCCCACGCCGTCGGAGAGCGTCCCGGTGTCCCCGACGCCCAGCCCGTCCCCGCCGCCGGCCAGCGACTCGCCCAGCCCGGCCCCGGCCACGTCCTGACGAGCGGCCCCGGGCCGTCGTACGGCCACCGCGCGGGCCGGTTGGCCGGCCACCACCACGCGGCCGGCCGGCGCACGGCCACCGAACCACCTACCGCAGAAGCACAGGAGCACTGGAGCATCCATGAGCAGTCACCGAAAACCACGCACCACCTCAGGTCCGCTCACCCGGCGGGCCGTCCGGATCGGCCTGTTCGCCGCCGGGGTCGCCGGCGCGGCCACCGCCCTGCCCGCACAGGCGGCCACCGCCGTGCCGCACGCCGCGGTCGCCTCCGACCATGTCTTCAGCCACGCCGACCGCGGCCACCACACCCAGGTCCGGGACTCGTTCACGGTCCGTCAGTTCGGCAAGGTCAACGCCGCCGCCGTACGCAACCAGGCCAACGCCGTCTCGGCCGGCTGCTCGGCGGACGACCACTGCCGTTCGGTCGCGCTGTCCTTCCAGATCGTCACGGTCGCCGGGGAGCACACCCGGCTGAACGCGGTGAACCTCAGCGACGCCGCCAACAAGGAGTGCACGGGCTGCCAGACCCTGGCCGGTGCCTACCAGTTCGTGGTCGCCACGCCCAACCCGCTGCTGCTCGACGCCACCGCGCGGGGCAAGCTCGCCGACATCCACCGCCGACTCGACGAGCTGAGCCGCTCCACGCTCCCCGCCGACGAGTTGCGCACGCAGGCCGACGGGCTTGCCGCCGAGGTCACCACCGTCCTGCACGACGCGGTCGCGAACGCCCCGAAGGGCGACCCGCGCACCGATGTCACCATGCACCGCCACCTGGACGGCTGGCCGGGCCGCTGACCCCCGCCCCACCGCTCCGCGCACCGGCCGCCCGGCCCACCACCGCCTCCGGCGGCCCGGGGGGCCGGCCGCCCCGGGCGCCCGGGCCCGGGGCCGGGCCTTGACAGGGGGGAGGCGCGGACGGAGACTCGGAAGAACGTGGTGAAGTAAATTTCACCAGACGAACAGGCGAACCAGGTGAACGCCGCAGTCTCCGCAGCGGGCGACGACGCCCCGTCCACGGAAGGAACGACCGATGCGCACCACCGTCGGCATCATCGGAGCCGGACCCGCCGGGCTCCTGCTCGCCCGGCTGCTGCACAACGCCGGCATCGACTCGGTCGTCCTGGAGAGCCGCGACCGCTCCTACGTGGAACACCGCCAGCGCGCCGGGATCCTGGAGCAGGGCACGGTGGACGTGCTGCGCGCGGCGGGCGCCGGGGAGCGGATGGACCGCGAGGGCCTGCGCCACGACGGCATCGAGCTGCGGTTCGCCGGACAGCGCCACCGCGTGGACTTCCCCGGGCTCACCGGCGGGCGGTCCGTGACGGTCTACGCCCAGACCGAGGTCTGCAAGGACCTCATCGCCCTCCAGCTCAAGGAGGGCGGGCCGCTGCTCTTCGAGGCGGAGGCGCTGGCGGTGGAGGGCGCCGAGAGCGAGCGGCCGCGGGTGCGGTTCCGGCACGAGGGGCGGGAGGACGTGCTGGAGTGCACGTACGTCGTCGGCTGCGACGGCTTCTGGGGGGTGGCCCGCGGCGCGTTCCCCGAGTCCCTCTCCCGGGTCTTCGAGCGCACCTACCCCTACGCCTGGCTGGGCATCCTCGCCGATGTCGCCCCCTCCCACGACGAGCTGGTCTACGCCCGCCACGACCGCGGCTTCGCCCTCCTGTCGATGCGCTCCCCGTCCGTCTCCCGCCTCTACCTCCAGGTCCCGGCCGACACGGACGCCGAGGACTGGACCGACGAGGCGATCTGGGACGAGCTGGAACGGCGCTTGGAGACCGACGACGCCTGGCGCCTCGCGCGCGGGCCGATCACCCAGAAGTCGGTCACACCCATGCGGTCGTACGTCCACGAGCCCATGCGGCACGGCCGGGTCCTCCTCGCCGGGGACGCCGCCCACATCGTGCCGCCGACCGGCGCCAAGGGGCTGAACCTCGCCGTCGGTGACGTCGTCACCCTCGCCCGCGCCCTCGCCCACGAGCGGGAGACGGGCTCGCCCGAGCTCCTGGAGACCTACTCGGCGACCTGCCTGCGCCGGGTCTGGCAGGCCGAGCGGTTCTCCTACGACATGACGACCCTGCTGCACCGCGGCCCCGGGGACACCCCCTTCGACGCCCGGCTCCAGCTGGCCCGGCTCGGCCGGATCGCCTCCTGCCGGGCGGCCGAGACCGACCTGGCGGAGGCGTACACGGGCTTCCCGCTGGATGCCTGAGGCATCTCCGGCCGGTTCCGGCCGTGTAGCGACTCGGTCATGGAATGAAGCCCTCCATGGCCGGGAATGAGGGGTCCGCGTAGCGTGTTGCGCAGCACGGCGAGGGAAAGATCCTCCCCAGGTACTAGGGTCATCCTTTTGCCAATCCATTACTCTTGACGCCAAGGCCACGCAGCGTGGCCATGGAGGAGCGAAATGAGGAGCAGTAACCCGGTCTTCTCGCGACGGGGGTTCAGCCGCGACAACGGCTACGCGGGCTTCAACACCGCGCCGCAGGCCGGGTACGCACAGGGCAACCCCTACGCGCAGAACCCGTACGCGAACAACCCCTACGCCCAGCAGGACGTCCAGCAGGGCGCCCCGCCGCAGGCCCCGGCCACCACCGGCCGGATGACCATGGACGACGTGGTCCTGCGCTCGGCGATGACGCTGGGCACGGTCGCCGTCGGCGCGGCCCTCGCCTGGGCTCTGCTGCCGGTCTCCAGCACCAGCTACGGCCTGGCCTTCGGCTCCGCGATCGTGGCGATGGTCCTGGCCCTGATCCAGAGCTTCAAGCGCACCCCGGTGCCCGCGCTGATCCTGGGATACGCCGCCTTCGAGGGCGTCTTCCTCGGCGTGATCAGCGAGATGTACAACAGCCGGTGGAGCGGTGCCCCGTTCCAGGCGGTGCTCGGCACCATGGCGGTCACGGCCGCGACCCTGCTGGTCTACAAGGCCGGCTGGATCCGCGTCACCGCCCGCTACGCCCGCGTCGGCATGGCCATCGCCATCGCCTTCGTGCTGGTGATGGCGGTCAACCTGCTGCTGGTCGCGTTCGGCGTCGCCGAGAACGGCGGGCTGCGCAGCTTCGGTCCGCTCGGCGCGATCGTCGGCATCATCGCGATCCTGCTCGGCGCGTTCTTCCTGACCCTCGACTTCAAGCAGATCGAGGACGGCATCGCGTACGGCGCCCCGAAGAACGAGGCCTGGCTGGCCGCGTTCGGCCTCACCCTGACGCTGGTGTGGATCTACGTCGAGATGCTGCGCCTGGTGGCGATCTTCAGCAGCAACGACTAGCGGTACGACCTTCTCTCGCAAGAGAGCCGAGAAGGGCCCCGGGGCACCCCCGGGGCCCTTCGTCGTCTGTGCGCGCCTAGAGAAGTTTGCGCGCGGCCCTCCTCAGGTCGTACTCGTGGATCAACGCCTTCGCGTGGCCGTACGCGAGGTTGTGCTCGTGGCGGAGCCAGCTGACCTTCTCCTCGAAGCGGAAGAGGGAAGGGCCTTCGGCGACGGTACGCAGCCAGTCGGACACTTCACGACCGGTGCAGTGGGGGATGCGGGCGAGCATGTTGCGATGGGTCTCCTCGGAGAAGACTTGGGACATCGGCGCCTCCGGTGCGCAAAGGGGGTTGTAGCCGGTCCTTCACGTCACCGTGCCTGAGTGTTGGCGTGTTGGCAACAGTCGGGACAGGACAGCCGACGTCAGGCGTTACGCTCACGGCGTGGTTGATACGACGCCTCTTACCCGTGCCGTGGAGCATTTCGCCGACAAGTTGAGGGCGGCGCCGCAGAGTCGGCTGCAGAGGGGGGCGGCCGCGGAGGCGCTGGCGCTGGCCAGGCAGTTGGCCGACTGGGCGCAGGATGTCGAGGAGCCGGGCGGCGAGGCCCGGGAGATGCCGGACGCGGGGATGTTCGCGGTCGCCGACCAAATCACGGTGGCCGGGAACGACTTGGCGGTGGTGCTGAGGAGCGACGCCGAGGTGGGGGACGCGGTGCGCCTGGTGGAAGAGGCCCAGAAGAAGGCGGGGGTCTGAGGGCGGCGGTGCGTTGCCGGGTGCGGGTGCGTGGGGGTTGCTCGCGCAGTTCCCCGCGCCCCGGAAGGGGCGCTCGCCGCAACGCCCTGCTGTCAGGGGCGCAGGGCTGTATCTGATATGCGGCTCCGCCGCGTGGGCGCGACCAGCCACGACGGTCCCGCACCCGACCACGCACCCTCAGCGGCTCAGAGCGACGCTATGACCCGGTCCGCCAGGATGTACACGTTCTCCTCGCCGCACGCGAACGTCAGCGTGTAGGCGCCGGAGATCCCCGACCCGCCCAGCAGGTACGGCGTCTCGCCCGCGCTCAGCGCCGCGGCCAGCCGTTCCGCCGTCTCCCGGTGCCCCGGCGTCATGCACAGCGTCGTGCCGTCGGCGAAGACATAGACGTCCAGCGTGCCCAGCGGCCCCGGGCGCACGTCGGAGAGCTCGACCTGGGACTCGGCCAGCTGTTCCAGCGTCGCGACCGTGCGCTCATGGTCGTTCACCACCGGCGACTGCACGGGTACGAAGTCCGGGTGGGACGGGTGGCGGCGGCGGGCCGCGGCCAGCTCCGGCGACTCGGCGGCGGCGCCCCCGGCGAAGTCGTCGGCCTCCGTCGCCTGCTCGGCGACCGGCTCCAGGCCCACGAAGTCGCTGTGCCGGGGCAGGAACGGCTCACCGTCCGCCAGGCCCAGCAGCGAAGGCGTGTCGGAGGCGTCACGCACCTCCTGCGCGGCCCAGAAGGCCCGCGCCTCGGCCAGCTCCCGCTCCCGCTCCTCGGCCAGCGCCTCGGCCACGGCGGCGCGTATCTGCTCGGCGTCCGCATGACTGCGGGCGGCCGGCAGCAGCGCGCGCATCGCGGCGGCCTGGTTCTGGGCAAGCTGGGTGTGCAGCTCGGCGACCTGGCGGCGCAGCTTCAGCACACTGCGCAGGACAGCGACGCCCACGGCGCCCGTGGCGGCCGTGGTGAGCAGCAAGGCGATCGGCATGGCGCTCACTGACGTACTCCCGGTTCAAAGTCGACCCCCGACTTCCTACATCAGCTTGAAGGGCGGACTATCAAGCTGTCAGTGCGTAACGTCACGAAAGGGACAGGACTTTGACCCTCGGGTTTGGTTGGGCGACCCGGCTGACCTGCGGTGATATATCCGCAGAGGGAGATAGGTCACATCCTGGGGGAGATTGGATCACAAATCGGCCCGGTGTTCGGAGTTTTCTCGAACACCGGGCCGTGGTGTCACGGTGGGTTCCGTGACGGTCACTCAGGGATCACTCGGAGGTTGCTCGGGGCCCTGCGGTGGCTCAGCTCAGGCGCTCGATGACCATCGCCATGCCCTGGCCGCCGCCGACGCACATCGTCTCCAGGCCGAACTGCTTGTCGTGGAACTGGAGGGAGTTGATGAGCGTGCCGGTGATCCGGGCGCCGGTCATGCCGAAGGGGTGGCCGACGGCGATGGCGCCGCCGTTCACGTTCAGCTTCTCCAGCGGGATGTTCAGGTCGCGGTAGGAGGGGATCACCTGGGCGGCGAACGCCTCGTTGATCTCGAACAGGTCGATGTCGTCGACGGTCAGACCGGCGCGGCGCAGGGCCTGCTGCGAGGCCTCCACCGGGCCGAGGCCCATGATCTCCGGGGAGAGGCCGGTGACGCCGGTCGACACGATCCGGGCGAGCGGGGTCAGGCCGAGCTCGCGGGCCTTGGTGTCGGACATGATGATCACGGCGGCGGCGCCGTCGTTCAGCGGGCAGCAGTTGCCGGCCGTGACCAGGCCGTCGGGGCGGAAGACCGGCTTCAGGCCGGCCACGCCCTCCATGGTGACGCCGGCGCGCGGGCCGTCGTCCTTGCTGACCACCGTGCCGTCGGGGAGGGTCACCGGGGTGATCTCGCGCTCCCAGAAGCCGTTCTTGATGGCTTCCTCGGCGAGGTTCTGGGAGCGGACGCCGAACTCGTCCATGTCCTGGCGGGTGACGCCCTTGACGCGGGCCAGGTTCTCGGCGGTCTGGCCCATCGCGATGTACGGGTCGGGGACCAGGCCGTCCTCGCGCGGGTCGTGCCAGGTGGAGCCGGTGGACGCGGCGGTGGCGGCGGTCCGGGCCTGGGCGTCGGCGAAGATCGGGTTGGTGGTGTCCGGGAGGCCGTCGGAGCTGCCCTTGACGAACCGGGAGACCGTCTCGACACCGGCCGAGATGAACACGTCGCCCTCGCCGGCCTTGATGGCGTGCAGCGCCATGCGGCTGGTCTGGAGGGACGAGGAACAGTAACGGGTGATCGTGCAGCCGGGGAGGTGGTCCATGCCCATCTGTACGGCGACGATCCGGCCGAGGTTGTAGCCCTGCTCGCCGCCGGGGAGGCCGCAGCCGAGCATCAGGTCGTCGATGTCCCTGGGGTCGAGCTCGGGGACCTTGGCGAGGGCGGCCTGGATGATGGTCGCGGTGAGGTCGTCGGGGCGCAGGTCCTTCAGGGAGCCCTTGACGGCACGGCCGATCGGGGAACGGGCGGTCGAGACGATGACGGCTTCGGGCATCTCACGGCTCCAGTGGCGTGCGGGATTGACAGGGCTGCTTGGGAAGTTACCCGCACGTATGTCGTTGGTCACCGGTACCGCGGTGTGACACTGGCCGCACTTTCTAAGCGCTTGCTTTTTGTGTGGCCGTTCCGGTCTTCGTCCGCGGCGCCGTCGTGGCCGTTCGCGCAGTTCCCCGCGCCCCTTTCGGGGCGCCTCATGCGGAGGCCCGTGACAGGTCCCCCACCCGTCCCGCGCCCAGCTCGCCGTCTCCCGGTTCTAGTCGGTTCTGGCGGCCCTCGACCCCGCCTCTTCGGAAGCCGGGTCGGTCGGGAGGGTGGGCGGCTCGTCGACCTGGTGGCGCCGGCGGCGTTTGAGCAGGGCCCACGGTCCCCGCGGCCCCGTCGGCATCGCCGCCGTGACCTCCGTGCCGGCCTCCGCCGCCGCCTCCGCCGCCGCACGGGCGACCGGGAGGAAACCCTCGCGGCGGGTGACGTCGGGGCGCTCCTCCTCCGCCGGCCACAGGCCGAGGGCCGCGCAGACCGTGGGGAGCACCGCCATCGCCGCCGTGGCGTAGCCCTCCGCCGAGGGGTGGTAGTTGTCGGGGCCGAAGAGTTCGCGGGGGTTCGCGGCGAACTCGGGGCCCAGCAGGTCGCCCAGCGACACCGTGCGGCCGCCCTGCTCCACCGTGCCGATCGTCTGGGCCGCCGCCAGCTGGCGCGACGCCCGCCGGGCCAGCCAGCGCAGCGGCTGTCGTACCGGCTCGATCGTGCCCAGGTCGGGACAGGTGCCGACCACCACCTCCGCGCCCGCGGTGCGCAGCCGTCGTACCGCCGCCGAGAGATGGCGCACCGAGCGGGTCGGCGGCATGCGGCGGGTGACGTCGTTCGCGCCGATCATGATCACGCAGACGTCGGGGGGCGGCGGGGCCGAGCCCAGGACCAGCGCCACCTGGCGGTCCAGGTCGTCGGACTGGGCGCCGGGCTGGGCCACGTTGGTGAACTCGACCGGGCGTTCGGCCACCGCCGCGAGGCCCGACGCCAGCAGCGCGCCCGGCGTCTGCGCGGCCCGGTGCACGCCCTGCCCCGCCGCCGTGGAGTCGCCGAGCATCGTCAGGCGCAGCGGGGGCTCACCGGTGCCGTACGTGTCGCCGTAGCGGCCGTCCGCCGCCGGTACCCGGCCGCCGCTGTTGCCGTTGTTCACCCGGGTCCTGGCCATCCGGACCTCGGCCAGCACCAGGCCCACCGCGGCCGCGCCGACCAGCCCGATCCCGCCTCCGCCGTACGCCGCCCCGGCCGCGATCCGCCGGGCCACCCGTGCCCTAGACATGCTCGACATACGTTGCAGCCACCTCCTCGTTGCCCGTACATCCACTCCTTGCCCCGTACCGGCCGTCCGCCAATCTCAACGGTGAGTGAACCTCCGAAGCGGGCCTTAGGCTGGCGGCACCACCAGGACCACTTCTTTTGAAAGCAACCGGAGACAACGGTGCGATTCCACGACTCGATGATCAGCCTCGTCGGCAACACCCCGCTGCTGAGGCTCAACAGCGTCACCCAGGGCATCCAGGCCACCGTGCTCGCCAAGGTCGAGTACTTCAACCCGGGCGGCTCCGTGAAGGACCGCATCGCCCTGCGGATGATCGAGGCCGCCGAAAAGAGCGGGGAGCTTCAGCCCGGCGGGACCATTGTCGAGCCGACCAGCGGAAACACCGGGGTGGGGCTGGCGATCGTGGCCCAGCAGAAGGGGTACAAGTGCATCTTCGTGTGCCCCGACAAGGTCAGCACCGACAAGATCAACGTGCTGCGGGCGTACGGCGCCGAGGTGGTCGTCTGCCCCACCGCCGTCGATCCCGAGCACCCGGACTCGTACTACAACGTCTCCGACCGGCTCGTCCGGGAGACCCCCGGCGCCTGGAAGCCGGACCAGTACTCCAACCCGAACAACCCCCTTTCGCACTATCACTCGACCGGCCCCGAGCTGTGGGAGCAGACGGAGGGGAAGATCACCCATTTCGTGGCGGGCGTGGGCACCGGCGGCACCATCTCCGGCACCGGCCGCTACCTGAAGGACGCCAGCGACGGCCGGGTCCAGGTGATCGGCGCGGACCCGGAGGGCTCCGTGTACTCCGGCGGGTCCGGGCGGCCGTACCTCGTCGAGGGCGTCGGTGAGGACTTCTGGCCCACCGCCTACGACCGGACCGTCGCCGACGAGATCGTCGCGGTGTCCGACAAGGACTCCTTCCAGATGACCCGGCGACTGGCCAAGGAGGAGGGCCTCCTGGTCGGCGGCTCCTGCGGCATGGCGGTCGTGGCCGCGCTGCGGGTGGCCGAGCGGCTCGGCCCGGACGACGTCGTCGTCGTCCTGCTGCCGGACAGCGGCCGCGGCTACCTCAGCAAGATCTTCAACGACGAGTGGATGGCCGACTACGGCTTCCTGGAGGACGAGGGCCCCAGCGCCCGCGTCGCCGACGTGCTGAGCGACAAGGCCGGCGGCTCCATCCCCTCCCTCGTCCACATGCACCCGGAGGAGACCGTCGGGGAGGCCATCGAGGTGCTGCGCGAGTACGGCGTCTCGCAGATGCCGGTCGTCAAGCCGGGCGCCGGGCACCCGGACGTGATGGCCGCCGAGGTCGTCGGCTCGGTCGTCGAACGGGAGCTGCTCGACGCGCTGTTCAGCAAGCGGGCCTCCCTGCAGGACCCGCTGGAGAAGCACATGAGCGCGCCGCTGCCGCAGGTCGGCTCCGGTGAGCCGGTCGGCGACCTGATGTCGGTGCTGGGCGCGGCGGACGCGGCGATCGTCCTCGTCGAGGGCAAGCCCAAGGGCGTCGTCAGCCGGCAGGACCTGCTGGCGTTTCTCGCCAAGGGCGGCAAGCACTAGCGAACGTCCGGTGAACCGGCCGTGACACCGGGGAACTTGCTGTCCGCTGTCCAAGCGGTGGACTTCGCGGAAGTGGTACGAGCGTGTCACGTCCACGCAGCACACGCTTAACACGGGTCCGGCACATTGGTGGGTGTCGGCAGGGCGGGAGCGGCTCCCCGCCTCGGCCGACACCGAACGTCCAAGGACCTCCGGAGCGGCTCCCGGACCTCCATGGACGCTTGGACGTGAGACCCGGCCCTGACCCGGTCCATGTCCCTCGCGGGGACCGCCGTCGTCCCGCCCCCCGGTAACGGGGGTGCGGCGGTCCCCGCGCATTACTTTTCCCGGCTCGGCTCGGCTCAGCCGGTCGTCGCCCAGCTCCCCAGCAGCGCAAGCCGTTCCGCCGTCTCCGAACCCCGTTCCGGGGTGTACGCCACGACCGTCTGGTCCGGGGCCGTCGGGACCGTGAGGGTCTCGTAGGGGAGGGTGAGCAGTCCGGCCACCGGGTGCTGGATGCGCTTCACGCCGTACGCGCACTCCTTGACCTCGTGGTCCGCCCACAGCCGGCGGAAGTCCGCGCTCTTCAGGGACAGTTCGCCGATCAGCGCGGCCATGCGGGGGTCGTCGGGGTGGCGGCCCGCGTCGATCCGCAGGTTCGCCACGGTCTGGGCCGCGACGGCCGCCCAGTCGGGGTAGAAGCCCTCGGCCGCCGGGTTGAGGAAGACCTGGCGCGGCACGTTGCGCTCGGCCGGGGCGAGCGCGCTGAAGCCGTTCACCGCGTCGCCGAGCGCGTTCCAGGCGAGCACGTCCATCCGGCGGCCCAGCACGAACGCGGCCGTCCGGTCCATGCCGTCCAGCAGCAGCTGCACACCGGGGCGCACGCGCGGGCCGGCGGGGTGCCTGGCGCGCTTGGTGTCCTTGCCCGGGCGGGCCACCGTCCGCAGATAGGCGTGTTCGGTCTCGTCCAGGCGCAGGACGCGGGCGATCGCGTCCAGCACCGCGTCAGAGACGCTCGGGCCGCGCCCCTGCTCCAGCCGGATGTAGTAGTCGACGCTCACGCCCGCGAGCTGCGCCACTTCCTCGCGGCGCAGGCCCGGCACCCGGCGCCGCCCGTGCGTGGGCAGCCCCACCCCCTCGGGCCGGATCCGGGCGCGGCGCGAGCGCAGAAAGTCTCCGAGTTCCCCGTCCATGGGTTCGATCGTAGGGGAGCGGTGGGCTTCCAACCTGGTTCTGCCAGACCCAGGAAAAGCGCATCCCTGGGTAGGGCGCCCGGACCCGGCGAGGGTGGAGACACGCCACCGGGACCGGCCCGGCGGCCCTCTTCAGGGAGTACCTCATGTCGTACGACAACCTGTCCGGGCGTACCGCCGTCGTCACCGGGGCCGCCAGCGGGATCGGAGCGGCCGTCGCCCTGCGGCTCGCCGGGTCGGGCGCCCGGGTGGCACTGCTGGCCCGACGCGCGGACCGGCTGGAGACGGTCGTGGAGAAGATCCGGGCGGGCGGCGGACAGGCCCTCGCCGTGGTCGCCGACGTCACCGACGACGCGTCGGTGCGGGCCGCCGCGGACGCCGTGCACGAGGCCTTCGGGACCGTCGATCTCGTCGTCAACAACGCCGGCGTCATGCTGCCCCACCCGGTCGACGACGGCCGGATCGACGAGTGGCAGCGCATGATCGACACCAATGTGACCGGTGTGCTGCGGGTGCTCCGCGCCTTCACCGGGGACCTGGTGGAAGCCGCGGCGCAGGGCCGTACCGCCGATCTCGTCAATGTGTCGTCCATCGGCGCGCACGCCGTCTTCCCCACCTACGCGGTGTACGGCGCCACCAAGGCCGCCGTCACCCATCTCTCGCAGCTGCTGCGCACCGAGTTCGGGCCGCGTGACGTGCGGGTCACCAATGTCGAGCCGGGGCTGACGGAGACCGAACTGGCCGACCACATCGGGTCGGCCGAACTGAGGGAGCAACTGGGCGGCATGTTTGAGGGGATGGGCTCGCTGGCCGCCGAGGACGTCGCCGACCTGGTGGGCTATGTGACGAGCCGGCCCCGCCACGTCAACCTGCGCCAGGTCGTGGTGCTGCCGACCCGGCAGGTGTGACCTGCGGGGGCGCGGGTCAGTTCTCGCGGTCGGAGCGGTGGAACATGCCCGGGTTGAGGCGGACCGCCTGGGCCATGTTCACGCCGACGATGCCGAGCCAGGTGGCGATCAGGCCGGTCGTGCCGCCGAACGTGCCGCCGAGCGCCGACAGCGGGACCGCCAGCACCAGCGAGACGATCGCGAAACCGAACCGCTCTCCCCAGGAGTCGGTGCCCTTGCCGCGCCGCGTGCTCCGGGCCACCTGGAGCTGCTGCTCGGCCAGGGTCCTGCGCAGCCGGCGCTCCACGGCACCGTCGATGCGCTGGTCGATCTTCTCCAGGAAGGAGTCGGCCAGCTCCGACTCGTACTCGGGCCCCAGTTCCCTGCGGGCGTGCAGGGTGGCGTCGAGTTCCTTCTTCAGGTCGGTGTCATGCGCGTCCGTCATGGAGCCCACGGTAGGGAGCCGGGACGCCCGGCGCACTGGGGTAAGCCCCCGCAATTCTCCGGGGGCCCGCCCTCAGGGCAGCAGCGACACCAGCCCGCTGTCCAGGTCGAACCGTGCCGCCACCACCGACGCCCCGCCGAACGCGGGGTCCGCCCGGATCGCGTCCCGCACCCACGCGGTGTGCGCCCGCAGTGTGTGCTCGGCCCAGTCGCCGGGCAGCGCCCTGGTGCGGCGGGCGGCCGGGGCGATCTCCTCGACGAGGAGTTCCAGGTGGCCGGGGACGGGCGCGCCGGTGCGCAGCCGGCCCAGGGTGGCGGCGACGGCCCCGCAGCGCTCGTGGCCGAGCACCACGACCAGCTGGACGCGCAGCTCCTCCACGCCGTACTGGATCGAACCGAGCACGGCCTCGTCCAGCACCTGCCCGGCCGTCCTTATGCACAGCAGGTCGCCGAGCCCCTGGTCGAAGACCAGCTCGGGGACGACCCGGGAGTCGATGCAGCCGAGGACGACGGCGAACGGGTGCTGTCCGCCGGCCAGCAGCCGGCGGTGGCCGGCGATGTCGTGCGGGCGGCGCGGCCGGCCGGCCGCGTACCGCCGGTTGCCGGCGAGGAGTTCGTCCAGTGCGGCGCCGGCGGTGGCGGGAGCGGGGGCGCCCGGTCGGCCGGTGCCGGCCGTCGCCGGGGTGGGGGCGACCGCCAGCGCGCCGACGGCGGTTGCGGTTGCGGTGGCGGTCAGAAAGGCCCTGCGGTTCGAGGCCATGACGCTTCCTCAGAGTTCACAGAGATCCGGTGCGGTGCTGTTGACACCTCCTCACCGTAAGCACACGTCTGGTCACTCCGTGTGCCTGTTTGCGGACATTTGGTACTTCCGTCGTCAGGTCATCGATCTTGCGATACGGCTTCGTGATCAGGTCAGCCCGTGCTGCTTGGCGTAGGCGTCCGCCACGTCCTCCGGGTCCTTCTTGTCGTTGTCCACCTGGCTGTTGAGCTCGGTGAGCTGCTCGGTGGTGAGGAGGTTGCCGAGCCGGGCGAGGGCCTTGCGGACGGTGGAGTCGGCCTTGCGGTCGGCGATCAGCGGGACGATGTGCTGGCTGGGGATCAGGTTCTTCGGGTCGGCCAGCACCACCCAGTCGTTCGCGGCGATGTCGGTGTCGGTGGTGAAGAGGTTCGCCACGTCCACGTCGCCCTTCTTCAGGGCGCCCTTGACCAGCGGTCCGTCCGAGTCCAGCGACTTGAACTCCTTGAACTGGACGCCGTACACGTCCTGCAGCCCGACCGCGCCCACCCGCCGCTTCTTCACCTCGGGCGCCGCGCCGATGACCAGCCTGCCGTTCTGCTTGGCCAGGTCGGCCAGCGAGGTCAGGCCGTACTTCTGTGCGGTCGCCCGGGTGACGACGAAGCAGTCGGAGTCGGCCGCCTGCCCGTACGGCAGTACCTGGAGGCCGCCGGGCAGGGCGATCGCCAGCGCGTTCTGCATGGTGCCAGGGTCCGCCGAGGTGTCCTTCGGGGCCAGGTAGTTGAGGAGGGCGCCCTGGTACTCGGGCAGCAGATCGATGTCGCCGGCCTTGAGCGCGGGGATCACGATCTCCCGGGTGCCGAGGTTGGGGCGGACCTTCACCTTCACCCCGGCGGCCTTGAGGGCGGCCGCGTAGAGGTAGCCGAGCACCTGGTTCTCGGTGAAGTTGGCGGTGCCGATGGTGATCCCGCTCTTGCTGGAGCCGCCGCCGGCGGCCGAACCGCTGCTCTCGTTCAGGGAGGTGATGCCGCTGGAGCAGGCGGAGAGGGTGGGGACGGAGGCCGCCGCGAGGAGGCCGCCGAGGAGCGTACGTCGGTTCATCGAGGGTCCCTAGGCAGTGCGGTGGCGGAAAAGGAAGCGCTGGAGGCTGCTGAGGAGCAGGTCGAGGGCGATGGCGACGACGGCGACCAGTACCGCGCCGCCGAGCACCTGGACGAGGTCGCGCTGGGCGAGTCCGTCGAAGACGTAGCGGCCGAGGCCGCCGAAGGAGACGTAGGCGGCGATGGTCGCGGTGGCCACGACCTGGATGAGCGCGAGGCGCAGGCCCGTCATGATCAGCGGGAGCGCCAGCGGCAGCTCGACCTGGAAGAGGACCTGGTGGCCGCGCATGCCCTGGCCGCGGGCGGCGTCGCGGACGTCCGGGTCGACGGCCGTCATCCCGGCGTAGGTGTTGGTGACGATCGCCGGTACGGCGAGGGCGACCAGCGCCACGTACACCGGCAGCATCGACAGACCGCCGGCCAGGAAGACCAGGACGACCAGGCCGACGGTGGGCAGCGCGCGGCCGAAGGACGCCAGGTTGATGGCGACGAACGCGCCCTTGCCGGTGTGCCCGATGAGCAGGCCGATCGGGAGGCCGATCGCGGCGGCGATCAGGGTCGCGAGCAGCGAGTACTGGAGGTGCTCGGCGAGGCGGTGGGCGATGCCGTCGGAGCCGGCCCACTGGGAGCCGCTGGTCAGCCAGGTGCCGAGGTTCTTGAAGAGTTCGAACATGTCAGGCTCGCCTCCGCCGCCACGGGGTCAGTACGTACTGGAGGGCCACCAGCAGGGCGTCGGCGACCACCGCGAGCAGGATCGTGAGCACCACGCCGGCGATCACCGGGGTCGGGAAGTCGCGCTGGAAGCCGTCGGTGAAGAGCTGGCCGAGGCCGCCGTCGCCGATGTAGGTGGCGACGCTCACGAGCGAGATGGACATGACCGTGGCGATCCGGACGCCCGCCATGATCACCGGGAGGGCCAGCGGGAACTCGACCGTGAGGAGGGTGCGCAGCGGGCGGGTGCCCATCGCCTTGGCCGCCTCCTTGGTCTTCGCGGGGACCGAGTCCAGGCCCTCGACCGTGTTCCGCAGCAGCACGACCAGCGTGTAGACGGTGAGGCCGATGACCGTGGTGGTGCGGGTCAGGCCGCTGATCGGCAGCAGCAGGACGAAGATCGCGATCGACGGGATCGTGAAGAGCACGTTGGACAGGCCGAGCAGGAAGCCGCGCAGCGGGCGGACCCGGTGGGCGAGGACCGCGAGCGGGAGCGAGATCAGCAGGCCGAGGAGGACCGCGGTCATCGCCGCCTGGAGATGGGAGAACGTGAGGCTGGTGAGGTCGTCGGTGTGGTCGCCTATCCACGACCAGTCGATGGTCATGCCGCCACCACCCGGGCCTCGGTGTGCGCCTGGCCGGCGTGCGCGTGGATGTCGTCGCGGGACGAGACGCCGGTGAGGACGCCGTCCGCGTCGACCCGGGCTACGAGCCCGGTGGGGGAGGCGATCGACTCGTCGAGCGCCGCCAGCAGGGAGTCGCCGTCCTTGAGGGGCCGCAGGGGGAGTTCGGCGTCCTTGGACCGCCAGTGCAGGGGCTTGCCCGCCGGGTCGAGCGCCAGGGTCCAGCCGCCCTGGGGTGCCGGACCCTGCGGGACGTCGGCGAGGGTCTTGAGGGACAGCAGCTTCAGTCCCCTCTCCGCGCCCAGGAAGTCGGCCACGAAGTCGTCGGCCGGGCGGGCCAGCAGCTCGGCGGGCGGCGCGCACTGGACGAGATGGCCGCCGGTGCGGAAGACGGCGATCCGGTCGCCGAGCCGGACCGCCTCGTCGATGTCGTGCGTGACGAAGACGATGGTCTTGTTCAACTCCTTCTGGAGCCGGAGCAGTTCGTCCTGGAGCTGGGCGCGGACCACCGGGTCGACCGCGCCGAACGGCTCGTCCATCAGCAGCACCGGCGGGTCGGCGGCGAGGGCACGGGCCACGCCGACGCGCTGCTGCTGACCGCCGGAGAGCTGGTGCGGGTACCGCTTGCCGGAGTCGGCGGCCAGGCCCACGGTCTCCAGGAGTTCGGCGGCGCGGGCGCGGGCCTTCTTCCGGTTCCAGCCGAGCAGCAGCGGGACGGTGGCGATGTTGTCGAGCACCGTGCGGTGCGGGAAGAGCCCGGCCTGCTGGATGACGTACCCGATGGAGCGGCGCAGCTCGGCCGCGTCCTGTTCGAGGACGTCCTTGCCGCCGACCCGGATGGTGCCGGAGGTCGGGTCGACCATCCGGTTGATCATCCGCAGAGTGGTGGTCTTGCCGCAGCCGGAGGAGCCGACGAGGACGGTCACCCCGCCCTCCGGCATCTCCAGGGAGAGATCGTGGACTGCTGTCGTGCCGTTGGGGAAGCGCTTGTGGACCGCGTCGAACTGGATCATGAGATGTCCCTTGCCCGGCTGTATAACGTCATGCAGAGTTCTTCGTAGATGAATAGCTTGTCAACGGTCTGGCGTTAATCCGAGGTAACGGATGACCGCAACGCAAGATCGGGTGTCCGGATCGAGGGGAGTTTGGGCGTGTTGTCGTCTCGCATCGTGGACGCACCCGGAACAGAACATTCCGGCCTGGTGATCCTCGACGGCATCGGAATGGGCGTCGAGGATGTCGTACGACTCGCCGACGGTGCCGCCCGGCCGGTCCCCGGCACGGACGGGATGCGGCGTGCGGAGGAGTCCTGGAACGCCGCCCGGCAGATCGCCGCGACCGGCCGCGTCTACGGCCGTTCGACCGGCGTCGGCGCCAACCGGAACGAGGACGTGCCCACCGAGGCCGCCGCCGGACACGGACTGCGGCTGCTGCGCAGCCACGCCGGGGCGATCGGCGAGGAACTGCCCGCCCGGCAGGTGCGCGCCATGCTCGCGGTGCGGGCCAATCAACTCCTGGCGGGCGGCGCGGGACTGCGGCCGAGTGTCGTCACCGCCCTGTGCGAGGCGCTGGAGGCGGGCGCCTACCCGGTCGTCAACGAGTTCGGCTCGGTCGGCACCGGGGACATCGCCGCGCTGGCCCAGGTGGGGCTGGCGCTGGCCGGGGAACACCCCTGGCGGGGCGAGCGGGCCCCGGATCCCCAGCCGCTGGACAACAACGACGCCCTCGCCCTGATCAGCAGCAACGCCCTCACCCTCGGCCAGTCGGCGCTCGCCCTGCACGAGTTGCGCGGGCTGATCGAGGCCACCCAGGTGGTGGCGGCGCTGTCGCTGCTCGCCGTCGACGGCTCGCACGAGGCCTACGCCGCCCCGGTACACGCGGCCCGCCCGCACCGGGGCAGTGTCGAAGTCGCCCGCCGGATGCGGGAGTTGATCGGGGCCGCCGACCGGCCCACCCCGCCGCTGGGCCGTATCCAGGACCCCTACGGCTTCCGCTGCCTGCCCCAGATCCACGGCCCCGCGCTGGACGCCGCCGACGCCCTGGAGCAGGTCCTCGCGATCGAGATCAACGCGGCCGCCGAGAACCCCCTCATCTCATCCGAGGACCTCGCCGCCTACCACCACGGCGGCTTCTACCAGGCCCAACTCGCCCTCGCCCTCGACCACTTCCGGCTCGCCGTCACCCAGGTCGCGCGCCTGTCCACCTCCCGGCTCTCCTCCCTCAACGAGCCCGCCTTCACCCGCCTGCGCCCCTTCCTCGCCGACCCGGAGCCCGCCTCCTCCGGCGTGATGATCCTGGAGTACGCCGCCGGCGCCGCCCTCGGCGATCTGCGCGCCTTCTCCGCGCCCGCCTCCCTCGGGCACGCTGTACTCTCCCGAGGCGTCGAGGAGCAGGCCAGTTTCGCCTCGCTCGCCGCCCGTCAAACGCTGCGCGCCTGCCGTGCGTACCGTCTGGTGGTCGGCTGCGAACTCGTCGCCGCCGTACGGGCGCTGCGCCAGCGCGACCTGAAGCCCGAACCCGGGCTGGGGGTGGGGCTGGCGCTGGAGCTCGCCGAGGCGGTCCTTGAGGCGGACCCGGCCGACCGGCCGCTCACGGACGACGTCACGGCGGCGGCCGGACTGCTCGACCGGTTCACGGACATCTGGAGGGGGAGCACGTCATGAACGTGACCGACAGCCCTGCGACACGGTTGCAGGCGCTCTTCGAGGGGCACCGGCTCACGCCGACCCAGCGGCGCATCGCGCACAGCATGGTGCGGCGCGCCGCCGACGTGCCCTTCCTGTCCAGCGTGGAGCTGGCCGAACTGGCCGGGGTCAGCCAGCCGTCCGTGACCCGGTTCGCGGTCGCCCTGGGCTTCGACGGCTACCCGGCGCTGCGCAAGCACCTGCGCGAGGTGGTACCCGCCGAACAGGCGGCCGGCAACGGCTCGTACAACGAGTACCAGCAGGCCGTCGAGGCCGAGATCGAGAACCTGCGGCACCTCGCCGAGGTGCTCGCCGACCCGCGCCCGGTGCAGCAGGCCGGCCGGTTGCTGGCCGCGTCCCGGCCGCTGCCGGTGCTCGGCCTGCGCGCCGCCGCCTCGCAGGCCTACGGCTTCGCCTACTTCGCCGCCAAGGTGCACCCGGACGTCCGGCTGCTCAACGAGGGCGGCACGATGATCCACGACCGTATCGACGCGGCCGTACGGGCGGGTGCGACGGCGCTGCTGTGCTTCGCGCTGCCCCGGCATCCGCGCGAGGTCGTGGACACCCTGGGCTATGCCAGGACGGCCGGGCTGACCGTCGTGACCGTCGCCGACTCCGCCTTCGCGCCCGTGGCCAAGGTCTCCGACCTGCTGCTGCCGGCCGCCGTCGGCACCGGGCTCGCCTTCGACACGGCGTGCGCGCCGATGCTGCTGGGCCGGGTGCTCCTGGAGGCGATGGCCGACGACCTGCCGGACGCGCAGGCCCGCCTGGAGGAGTTCGACGCGCGGGCGGCGACCCGGGGGCTGTTCGTCGAATAGCCCGCCCGATCGGACGAGCGGCTTGCCGAACGACGGGCTTGTCGAACGACCGGCTTTAAGACTCGTCTCACGTTCTCTGGTTAGCGTCCCGCCCTACGGACTGACTGGGCCGATACGGGCGAGGAGGCTGCGGACATGGCGCGTGCGGTACGAGGGGCACGGGGCGGACAGGGGTTGGCCCGGGTGGCCGTGGTCGTACGGGCCGGGGCCGCCCCGCTGTGGTGGTTCGGGGTGTTCGCGGCCGGGATCGGCGTGCTGCCCGAGGGGATCACCGGACGCCGGATCGGCGTCATGGCCGGGGCCGCGCTGTTCATCGTCGGCGCCGCCGTCGTGGCGCTCACCCGCCGCAAGCGGTACACCGCACTGCTGCGCGGGGCCGCCCGGGCCGGCAAGCACGATGTGCTCCAGGACCGGGCGGTGACCGTGCGCAACTGGCGCCGGGGGCACCGCTGGTGGCTGCTGCTGGCCTGGGCCGTGGCGCTCGGCAGCGCCTTCGCGGTGCCGGCCGCCGGCGGCATGCTGCTCGCCGGCACCGGCACCGGGCTGCGGCTGAAGGCGGCCTGGCTGGGCCGCCGGGAGCGGGCCGGGGAGCAGCTGGTGTGGCTGCGCGTCGACTGGCTCGACGGGTGCGGCGGCCGTCCGGTCGGCAAGGCCGTCAAGGCCTACCGCGGTACCGGCATCGCGGCCGGCGACGCGGCCCCGGGCGGGGCCCGCCGCCGCACCGCTGCGCTGGTGTGAACCCGGGACCCGGAGGTCAGACCTCCAGGTCCTCCTCGATCTTCCTCAGCTGGTGCCGGGCCATCGCCAGGTTGGACCGGGAGATGTCCAGCACCAGGTAGAGGAAGAGGCCGTTGCCGCCCCGGCCCTTGAGCAGCCGGATCAGGTGGTACTGGGTGGAGAGCGTGATCAGGATGTCCTCGATCTCGCCCTTGAGCCCCAGGTGCTCCATGGTGCGCATCTTGGCGCGGATCACGTCCGTGTTGCCCGCGGCGGCCACGTTGAGGTCGAAGGTCTTGCTGCCGCCCATCGTGCCCAGCGCCATGCCGGTGGTGTAGTCGACGAGCGCGACGCCGGTGGCACCCTCGATGGAGGTGAGGGCCTCTTTCAGCGCGGTTTCGGTGTTGGCCATGACTCTCTGTTTCCTTTCAACTCAACTGTCGGTTGCTGCGGTGCGCGCGTCGGTAGTGGTGCTGGTACGTGGCGTGCGCGTGGATCTGGTCCGTGTGGCTGCTGTGCTGCGGGCCGGGCGCAGGGCCTTGGCGGCGGCCTCGGCGGCGTCGACCAGCTCGCCGATCCGGGCGGCGGCCCGGCGGCCCTCCAGGTGGAGCCGGCCGACGTTCACCCGGTCCTCGGCGAGCAGGGTGAGCACGGCGCTGCGGCCGGCTGCGTAGGTGGCGACATAGCCGTCCTCGCCGCGTACCAGCAGCTCCCTGAGCTCACCCTTGCCGGTGGCGTCGGAGACCCGCACGGCGACGCCCAGCTCGGCCGCGGTGAGGGCGGCGAGGCCCTCCGGGTCGACGCCCGGACAGTCGTGCGCGACGACCAGGCCGTCGACGCCGGCCGCGAGGGCGCCGGTGAGCTGGGGCATCCGGGTGCGTAACCGGCGTAGTTCGTCGAGGACGGCCTCTCTGCCGGAGCTGCCGGGTTCTGCCGCCATCAGCTGTCTCCTCTCGGCGGGGCGGTGCCGTTCAAAGGGCCTCCAGCGCATCCCTGAGCCTCTTCAGCAGCGCGATGTCGGGGTCGGTGACCGGGGGGAGGCGGGGCGGTGCGGCCGTGCTGCTCCTCGGGGCGAGGAGCCCGGCCGCCGCCAGCCGCCGTATGTCCACCAGGGTGTGGAAGGCCGGCCGGCCCAGTTCGCGGGCGATCTCCGGAGCCGTGCGGACGCCGTCCACCCGGCCCAGGACCGCCCGCTGGCGCTGGGTTACCGGCGGTGCCGCGACCGGGTCGGCGCGGATCAGCGGGGTGCCGTCCGTCGACGGGTCGGGCCAGATCCGGTACAGCAGCTCGCGGCGGCGCAGGGTCTCGCGTTCCAGGGCGGTGACGGGGACCGCCGGGAACGGCTCGGTGGCGCCCGGGGTGCCGTACCGGAAGCGGCCCGGGGTGCTGCTGGGCGCGAGCGCGAAGTACCCGGCGTCGTACAGCGCGCCGAGGCGGCACAGTTCCAGCGCCCCCTTCGGCAGCAGACCGGCGTCGAGCAGCCGGTGCACCGCGGCGGGTATGTCGTCGGTCCAGGGCCAGACCGCCGCGTCGAGCGTGCCGTGGGCCGTGAGGAGCACGTCGAGGCCAGGGGCGAGTGGGCTCTCGGCGTGCACCACGCGGCCCTCGGCCAGGTGCAGGGTGCCGTGCTCGCGGACCAGGACACCGGTGGCCCGCTCCTCGGCGAGGCGTATCAGCATCGGTGAGAGCGCGCCGGCCGCCCCGTCGTGCGGGGCCGCCCGGCCCCGGACCGGCAGCGGCGGAGGTATGTCGACCACGGTCATCCCAGCACCAGCCGCTCGGCCATCTCGCCGAGCCGGATCCGGGCGAGGGCGAGATTGCCGTCCTCGCGGGCCAGCCACAGATGCAGGAACACCGTGGCGTCGAAGGACGTGACCACGAACCGCAGCAGGTGGTAGCTGTCCCGGTTGCTGATGATCAGGTCCTCCACCGGAGGGTTCACCTCGGTGTCGTCCTCCGTGCTGAACGCCCCGTGCTCGGCGGCCAGTCGGGCCAGTTCGGCGGCCTCCGCGGCGGTGGTCTCGTGGTCACCGCCGGGCGCCTCCCCGACCGTGCCCAGGGCCAGTCCGCTCGTCCAGTCGACCAACGCGGCCCCCCGGGCACCGGGCAGTCGCATCGCTTCCAGTAAGCACTCGTCGATTCCGGGCACCGTGGCTCCCCTCCCACCGCCTGGCTCTCCGGTTGAGTGACGCAGACACTACGCAACGTGTGCGACGGGAGGGATGCGTTTGGCATTTTCCAGTGGAACATGCTTACGGCAGGCTAGTGTTGGTCAACTGAGCTGCTTTTCACACCAGTTGATCCCTCTGTCCCGGGTCTCTCAACGGCTTCCGGTTGCGCGCAGGGTGGTGAGCGCGTCGGCGTGCGCCCCTCCGGATTCGGCCACGATCTCCGCGACCGTCTGCGGCTGCCGTACGACGGCGAACGCCACGCCTCCGGCGCCGTCCGGCACAAAGCCGTAAACCCCGGGACGGACGAGGGAGTTGTAGGAGTAGTGGGTGCCGAAGTAGTACGCGCCGGTGTCCAGCGCGGCCGCGTAGTCCCCCTGCTCCAGCGCCGGCAGCGCGCGCCCCTCGGCGAGCAGATCCCCCGAGAAACAGGCCGGCCCCGCCACGTCCTGCACCACCGACGGCCCCTCCTTGGGCCGCCCCTTGCCGTCGTACCCGGCGATCCTGAGCGGCCACGTCCCCGGCACGTACACCGTCCGGGCCGCCACCTGTACGCCCGCGTGCGTCACCGCGATCCGCCGTCCGCCGGAGCTCTTGGCGTACTCCACCCGGGCCACCACCGTGCCGTGCCGGGCCAGCAGCGATCGCCCGAACTCCGTCACCAGCCCGTACCGCCCGTCGAACAGCCCCGGCACCACCTCCGCGAGCAGCCGCCCGTACTGCGCGTACGTCGGCTCCGTGGCCTCCGAGGCGAAGTTGACCGACAGCCCGCCGCCGATGTCGAGGGTGTCGATCTGCCGCCGCCCGATCCGCGCGTTGATCTCCTCGGCCAGCGCGTAGGTCTCCGCCACGCCCCGCGCCAGCAGCGACAGCGAGATCCCCTGCGAACCGATGTGCGCGTGCAGCCGGGTCAGCCACGGCCGCTCCGCGAACGACCGCACGACCCACTCGCGCGCCCCCTCGTCCCGCAGCCCCACCCCGAACTTCGAGGTCGCCGTCGCGGTGGAGGTGGCGCCGATGCTCCCGGCCCCGATCTGCGGGTTCACCCGGATCCCGAGCGGCGAGCGGGGGGCGCCGCCGGTCACCAGGGCGTCGATCCTGGTCAGCTCCTGCGGGTTGTCCGCGTTCACGGCGATGCCCAGCGCCAGCGCCTCGCGCAGCTCCGCCCCGGTCTTGGCGGGCGCGTCGAACACCGTCCGTTCCGCCGGCACCCCGGCCGCCCGAGCCAGGGCCAGCTCGCCCGCGCTGGCCACCTCGGCGCCGATGCCCTCCCCGGCCAGCAGCCGCACCACCGGTACCAGCGGGTTCGCCTTCACCGCGAAGGCGTGCAGTATCGGGGTGCCGGGCGCCGCGACCGCCTCGAACGCCTGGCGCAGTGCCGCCGCCGAGGCGCGGATGCCGGTCACGTCCAGCAGGCCTACGATCGGCGCGTCCGGCCCCAGCAGTCCCTGCTCCACCGCCGCCCGCACGGCGTCGTCCCGCCGCACCACCCGCTCACTGTCGTCCACCCAACCGTCCCTGCCCGCTTCGCTGCCCGTCCTGCCGTCCGCCACGTCGTCCCCCGACATGTCGTCGTCCGCACCCTTAAGGCCCATAAGTCCAGCCAAACACCCGGAACGCGGCCGCGCTGGCGGACCGATGTATTGACTAGTTCTATTCAGCGGGCCAGGATGTGAATAACCGAATAACCGCAGGAACACTTCACTGGCCGTATTCGCTAGGAGGCAGACCATGTCAGGACCCCGCCCCGTACGAGCACCGCGCGGTACGGAACTGAGCGCCCTGGGATGGCAGCAGGAAGCCGCCCTGCGGATGCTGCAGAACAACCTCGACCCCGAGGTCGCCGAGCACCCCGACAAGCTCGTCGTCTACGGCGGCACCGGCAAGGCCGCCCGCGACTGGCGCTCCTTCGACGCCATGGTCCGCACGCTGCGCACCCTCAAGCAGGACGAGACCATGCTGGTCCAGTCCGGCCGCCCGGTCGGCGTCATGCAGACCCACGAGTGGGCCCCGCGTGTCCTCATCGCCAACTCCAACCTGGTCGGCGACTGGGCCAACTGGGAGGAGTTCCGCCGCCTGGAGGCCCTCGGCCTGACCATGTACGGCCAGATGACCGCCGGCTCCTGGATCTACATCGGCACCCAGGGCATCCTCCAGGGCACCTACGAGACCTTCGCCGCCGTCGCCGCGAAGAAGTTCAACGGCACCCTCGCCGGGACCATCACCCTCACCGCCGGCCTCGGCGGCATGGGCGGCGCCCAGCCGCTCGCCGTCACCATGAACGACGGCGTCGCGATCTGTATCGACGTCGACCCGCGCGCCATCGAGCGCCGCATCGAGCACCGGTACCTGGACGTGAAGGCCGACTCGCTCGACCACGCGCTCCAGCTGGCCACCGAGGCCCGCGACGCCCGCCGCCCGCTCTCCATCGGCGTCCTCGGCAACGCGGCCGAGCTGGTTCCGCAGCTGCTCGCGATGGACGCGCCCATCGACATCGTCACCGACCAGACCTCGGCACACGACCCGCTGGCCTACCTGCCGGTGGGCGTGGCCTTCGAGGACATGGCGGACGCGGCGGCC
Organism: Streptomyces sp. NPDC054813; assembly: GCF_053611365.1. Classification (NCBI taxonomy): domain Bacteria; kingdom Bacillati; phylum Actinomycetota; class Actinomycetes; order Kitasatosporales; family Streptomycetaceae; genus Streptomyces; species Streptomyces sp. NPDC054813. The sequence goes on from NZ_JBSHAF010000009.1 coordinate 317,825, forward strand.
AAGGACCCGGCGGGCTTCACGACCCGCGCCCGGGAGTCGATGGCCAAGCACGTCGAGGCCATGGTCGGCTTCATGGACGCCGGTGCCGAGGTCTTCGACTACGGCAACTCCATCCGCGGCGAGGCACAGCTGGCGGGCTACGAGCGGGCGTTCGCCTTCCCCGGCTTCGTCCCCGCCTACATCCGCCCCCTCTTCTCCGAGGGCAAGGGCCCCTTCCGCTGGGCCGCCCTGTCCGGCGAGGCCTCCGACATCCACAAGACCGACAAGGCGATCCTCGACCTCTTCCCCGAGAACGAGTCCCTGCACCGCTGGATCAAGCTGGCCGGTGAGCGGGTCCACTTCCAGGGTCTGCCGGCGCGTATCTGCTGGCTCGGCTACGGCGAGCGGGACAAGGCCGGCGAGCGGTTCAACGACATGGTGGCGAGCGGCGAGCTGGCGGCGCCGCTGGCGATCGGCCGCGACCACCTCGACTGCGGCTCCGTGGCCTCGCCCTACCGCGAGACGGAGGCCATGCTCGACGGGTCCGACGCGATCGCCGACTGGCCGCTGCTGAACGCGATGGTCAACGTGGCGTCCGGTGCGTCCTGGGTCTCCATCCACCACGGCGGCGGGGTCGGCATGGGCCGGTCCATCCACGCCGGGCAGGTGACCGTCGCCGACGGTACGAAGCTCGCCGGCGAGAAGATCCGCCGGGTCCTCACCAACGACCCCGGCATGGGCGTCATCCGGCACGTGGACGCCGGGTACGACATCGCGGAGTCGGTGGCGGACGAGCGGGGCGTGCGGGTGCCGATGCGTGAGGGCGACGACGCGTGAATCCTCGTGAGGGTGGACGTAGCGGCAGCGCTCCGGTGGGGGCCGATGCCTCGTCGCCGAGCGCGGGTGCGGCTGTGCCCACCCGTTCCGCCCTGCGGAACGACTGCCCACAGCCCGGAGCGGCACGGACCGGAGCGGCCCAGGCTGTACCGGCGCAGCCTGTGCAGCCGGTCGGCGGTGGCGGCTCCTTCCACGAGATGTGGCGGGAACTGCTTCCCGTCGGCCGCCATCCCGAGTCCCGCGGTTACCGGCGCTTCGCCTGGACCGGGGCCGATGCCGAGTGCCGCGCCTGGTTCAAGGAGCAGGCCGAGGCGCGTGGGTTGACGTACGAGGTCGACCGGAACGGGAACCAGTGGGCCTGGCTCGGCGACCCCGCCGCCGGGGACGCCGTCGTCACCGGGTCGCATCTGGACTCCGTCCCGGACGGCGGGGCCTTCGACGGCCCCCTCGGTGTCGTGTCCTCCTTCGCCGCGCTCGACGAACTCCGCCGCAGGGGAGCGGAGTTCACCAAGCCCGTCGCCCTCGTCAACTTCGGTGACGAGGAGGGTGCCCGGTTCGGGCTCGCCTGTGTCGGGTCACGGCTCACCGCCGGGCAGCTCACCGTCGAGCAGGCGCACCGGCTGACCGACGGGGACGGGGTCACCCTGCCCCGGGCCATGGAGGCCGCCGGCTACGACCCCGACGCCATCGGCGCCGACCCCGAGCGGCTCGCCCGTATCGGTGCCTTCGTCGAACTGCACGTCGAACAGGGCCGGGCGCTGGACCTGTCCGGTGACCGGGTCGGCGTCGCCAGTGCCATCTGGCCGCACGGCCGCTGGCGGTTCGACTTCCGGGGCGAGGCCAACCACGCCGGCACGACCCGGCTGGTCGACCGCCGCGACCCCATGCTGTCGTATGCCGAGACCGTGCTCGCCGCCCGCCGCGAGGCCGAACTCGCCGGTGCCGTCGCCACCTTCGGCAAGATCTCCGTCGAGCCGAACGGCGTCAACGCCATCCCCTCCCTGGTGCGCGGCTGGCTCGACTCGCGCGCCGCCGACCAGGCCACCCTCGACACCGTCGTCGGCGGCATCGAGAAGGCGGCCCGGGAGTACGCGCAGGCGCACGGCATCGACCTCGACGTGGTCCGGGAGTCCTTCACCCCGGTCGTCGAGTTCGACCACGCCCTGCGGGACGAACTCGGCCGCGTCCTCGGCCGGGACACCGGTCTTACCGTGCCCGTCCTGGGCACCGGTGCCGGACACGACGCCGGGATCCTCTCGGGGAGCATCCCGACCGCCATGCTGTTCGTGCGCAACCCCACCGGTGTCTCGCACTCCCCGGCCGAGTTCGCGGCCGAGGACGACTGCCTGGCCGGGGTGGGCGCGCTCGCCGACGTACTGGAAGGGCTGGCCTGCGGGTGACGACACGGACGACGTACTGGTTGGAGTACGCCTGGCTGGACACCTACGTCGAGCCCGGTGTCGCCGTGGAGGTGGCGGACGGCCGGATCAGCGCCGTCCGCACGGAGACCCCCACCCCGCCGCCGGGGGCCGAGATCCTGCGCGGTCTCACCCTCCCCGGCCTGGCCAACGCCCACTCGCACGCCTTCCACCGCGCCCTGCGCGGCACGGTCCAGGTCGGTTCGGGGACCTTCTGGACCTGGCGCGAGCTGATGTACTCCTTCGCCGACCGGCTGACCCCGGAGACCTATCACGCGCTCGCCCGCGCGGTGTACGCCGAGATGGCGCTCGCGGGCATCGCCTGCGTCGGCGAGTTCCACTACGTCCACCACGCCCCCGGCGGCACCCCGTACGCCGACCCCAACGCCATGGGCGAGGCGCTGATCGCGGCCGCCGCCGACGCCGGTATCCGCATCACCCTCCTCGACACCGCCTACCTCTCCGCAGGCTTCGGCGAGCCGCCCAACGCCCACCAGCTCCGCTTCTCCGACGGCAGCGCGGAGGCCTGGGCCGAACGCTGTTCAGTTCTCAAGGAACGGGATCACGCGCGGATCGGGGCGGCCGTCCACTCCGTACGGGCCGTGCCCGCCGGCGAGCTGGCGACCGTGGCCCGCTGGGCCGAGGAGCGGCGGGCCCCGCTCCATGTGCACCTGTCCGAGCAGACGGCGGAGAACGACGCCTGCCTGGCCGCCCACGGCTGCACCCCCACCCGCCTGCTCGCCGACCACGGTGTCCTCGGCCCGCGCACCACGGGCGTCCACAACACCCACCTCACGGACGAGGACATCGCCCTGCTCGGCGGTTCCGGCACCGGCACCTGCATGTGCCCGACGACCGAGCGGGACCTGGCCGACGGCATCGGACCGGCCGTGGCCCTCCAGCGGGCGGGCTCACCGCTCTCCCTCGGCTCCGACAGCCACGCCGTCATCGACCTGCTCGAAGAGGCACGTGCGATGGAGCTGAACGAGCGGCTGCGCACCCGCACCCGGGGCCACTGGACGGCCGCCGCCCTGCTGCGCGCCGCCTCGGCCGACGGCCACGCCGCGCTCGGCTGGGAGGACGCCGGCACCATCGAGACCGGCATGCTCGCCGACCTGACGACGATCGCGCTGGACTCGGTCAGAACGGCGGGGCCGCTGCCCCGGCTGGGCGCCGAGACGGCCGTATTCGCCGCGACGGCAGCGGACGTACGGCACACGGTCGTGGGCGGGCGGCACGTCGTACGAGACGGTGCGCACACCCTCGTCCCCGATGCGCCACAGGCCCTCGCGCGGGCCGTGGAAGCCCTTCGCGCCTGACGGGCCGTCGAAGCACCCCGCGCCTGACGACCACCCACGAGGACACCATGAGCTGCAGCACCGTCATCACCAACATCGCCACGCTGGTCACCAACGACCCCTCCCTCGGTGACAACTCCCCTCTCGGTCTGATCCTGGACGCGGCCGTCGTCATGGACGGCGACCGCATCGTGTGGACCGGTGAAGCCAGCAAAGCACCCGCCACTGACAACCGGGTCGACGCGGGCGGCCGGGCGGTGCTGCCGGGCTTCGTGGACTCCCACTCGCACCTGGTCTTCGCGGGCGACCGCACCCAGGAGTTCAACGCCCGGATGTCCGGCCGGTCGTACACCGCGGGCGGCATCCGCACCACCGTCGCCGCCACCCGCGCCGCGACCGACGCGGAGCTGGAGGCGAACCTCACGCACTACCTCGCCGAGGCCCTCCGCCAGGGCACCACCACCTTCGAGACGAAGTCGGGCTACGGCCTGACGGTCGAGGACGAGGCGCGGGCCCTGCGCATCGCCGCCGCCCACACCGACGAGGTGACCTACCTCGGCGCCCACATCGTCTCCCCCGACTACGCCGGCGACCCGGCCGCCTACGTCTCCCTGGTCACCGGCGAGATGCTCGACGCCTGTGCCCCGTACGCCCGTTGGGTCGACGTCTTCTGCGAGAAGGGCGCCTTCGACGGCGACCAGGCCCGCGCGATCCTCACCGCGGGCAAGGCCAAGGGCCTGACCCCCCGCATCCACGCCAACCAGCTCTCCTACGGTCCCGGTGTCCAGCTGGCCGTGGAACTCGACGCGGCGAGCGCCGACCACTGCACCCACCTCACGGACGCCGACGTGGACGCGCTCGCGAACAGCCGGACGGTCGCCACCCTCCTGCCGGGCGCCGAGTTCTCCACCCGGGCCGAATGGCCGGACGCCCGCCGTCTCCTCGACGCGGGCGTCACCGTGGCCCTCTCCACGGACTGCAACCCGGGCTCCTCCTTCACCTCCTCCGTCCCCTTCTGCATCGCCCTGGCCGTCCGGGACATGCGCATGACCCCCGACGAGGCTGTGTGGTCGGCGACGGCGGGCGGCGCGAAGGCTCTGCGGAGGGACGACATCGGCCGGCTCGCCCCGGGCGCCTACGCAGATCTGACCCTGCTGGACGCCCCCAGCCACGTCCATCTGGCCTACCGGCCGGGTGTTCCGCTGGTCGCCGGGGTGTGGCGCAGGGGCGTCCGCGTCGCCGGCTGAGTCAGCTCGCCCCGGCCCGCCAGAGCTGGGCCGTGCCGTCGCTCACCGGGTCCAGGGAGAGCTGGTCGTCGCCGTTCGGGGTGAGGGCCGTCTCGATGGCGATCTCCGGGCGGATCTCGCCGTCGGAGACGACCGTGAAGCGCAGGTTGTCGCCGTGGTCGCCGTCCACCGACGAGCACTCCCAGATGCCGACGCCCTTGTCGACCGAACCCCGGCTGTCCAGGCAGAAGTCGGGGTCCGCGGCGGACTGCAGCACGCCCCGGTCCGTGTCGACCCGCCAGCGCTGGGTGGCGGAGCCGGAGCAGGCGGCGGTGACGACGTCGGTGCCGTTGTCGAAGTCGCCGTCCCGGACGTCCAGACAGCGGCCGGTGGCGGCGTTCACGACCTGGGCGTAGCCGGCGCCCGGCGGCTTCGGGGTGGGCGACGGCGTCGGCGACGCGGAGTGCGTCGGAGCCGGGGCGGGCGACGGGGAGTGCGTCGGGGTCGGGCTGTGCGACGGCTTCGTGGGGGAGGACGACGGGGCGACGGTCGCCGTCGCCGTCACGGTCACCTGGGGGGTGGCTGGCGGCGCCGGGGTCGCGGCCGCCGGGGTCCGGGTGTGCCCGGCCGGGCGGCTCAGGAGCACCAGCAGCAGCGGTACGAGGGCCACGCCCAGCGCCGTGGAGGTCAGCAGGACGCGGCGGGACGGGGACCGGCGTCCGCGCGCCGGGCCGGGCTCGGCGGCCGCCTCGGCCGGGATCTCCTGCCGTACGTATCCCGTTCCGCCCCAGGGCAGCAGGCCCTCCGCCAGGGCTGTGCGCGGACTGTCCCTGAGCGCGGTCAGATCCTCGAACGCGGCCGTGCAGTGCGGGCAGTGGGCCATGTGCGCGTGCAGGTCGGCGCTGTGCCGGGGGTTCTCCGGGCGTACCGACTCCTCGATCAGCCGGCGGAAGTCCGGGCAGCGCGGGTCGTCGGAGGCGGCCAGGCGGCTGCGCAGACAGGCCTGTGCCAGCGACTGGAGCGTGGGCGGGGTGTCGTACCGGACGTCCTCGGGGGTCAGGCCGAGGTGGGTGGCGGTCCGGGCCGGGGGTTCCTGGTCCAGTACGCCGTACCAGAGCAGGCCCTGGGTGCGGGACGGCAGGGACTGGAACGCCGCGAGCAGCGGCGGGGCGGGCGGCTCGGCGGCGCCCGTCGAGTTCAGGACCAGGAGGAGGGTGGGGTCCAGGGCGGCGGAGCGTTCGTCGTGCGACCATGCGGCGGCCAGGCGCGCGGTCAGCAGGAGCAGGTGGTGGCGGAGGGGGACGACCGGTTCGGCGCCGCGCGCGATGTCCCGGGCGACGGTGGTGAAGGTCTGCGCGGTGAGCCGGCGGGCCGCCGCGTCGCCGGCCGCGCAGAGCCGGGCGTAGCCGAGGACCGCGGGGTGGTGGCGGGCGCGCAGTTCCTGGAGGGCCGGGTAGGCAGTGGCGGCGGGCGTGCGCAGGAGTTCGGTCAGGCGTGCGTCCGAGGGTGGGTTGTCCTGGACCATGGTGCACCCCTTCGCGCCGGCCCGCCGTGGGCCCGTCCTTGCTGACGTACCGGCCAGTTTGGGGTGTGCGTGGGGCGCGAGGGAGGCCTTTGGCGAAAAGAGGCGGCTGGGAATCGCCCCTCCAGGGCACAGGGGCACAGGGACACAGGGGCCGCGGGTCCGGGTCCGGCATACGGCTGCGGGCGCGTGGGACGACCGGTCCCCACGCGCCCGCAGCCGTACGACGACCCAGGTCACCGCTCCGGTCACTCCTCCAGCGTCAGCGCCTTCCGCAGCTGCACCAGCGTGCGGGACAGCAGCCGGGACACGTGCATCTGCGAGATGCCCAGTTCCTCGCCGATCTCCGACTGGGTCAGGCCGGCGACGAAGCGCAGCGAGAGGATCCTCCGGTCCCTGGGCGGGAGTTCGGCGATCAGCGGCTTCAGGGACTCGATGTACTCGATGCCTTCGAGACCGTGGTCCTCGTAGCCGATGCGGTCCGCCAGGGCGCCCTCGGACTCGTCCTCGTCCGGCTGTGCGTCCAGGGAGGAGGCCGTGTAGGCGTTGGAGGCCGCCATGCCCTCGACGACCTCCTCGTTCGAGAGGCCGAGGCGCTCCGCGAGTTCCGCGACCGTGGGGGCGCGGTCCAGCTTCTGGGCCAGCTCGTCGCCCGCCTTGGCGAGGTCGAGACGCAGCTCCTGGAGGCGGCGCGGGACCCGTACCGACCACGACGTGTCGCGGAAGAAACGCTTGATCTCGCCGATGATGGTAGGCATCGCGAAGGTGGGGAACTCGACGCCACGAGCCAGTTCGAAGCGGTCGATCGCCTTGATCAGGCCGATCGTGCCGACCTGGATGATGTCCTCCATCGGCTCGCTGCGGGAGCGGAACCGGGAGGCGGCGAACTTGACGAGCGCGAGGTTCAGCTCGACGAGCGTGTTGCGTACGTACGAGTACTCGTACGTGCCTTCCTCCAGCGACTCCAGCCGCTCGAAGAGGGTCTTGGACAGGGCTCGCGCGTCGACCGCGTCGACCTGGTCGTACGGGGGGATCTCGGGGAGGTCGAGCCCCGCGACGGATCCCTCGATGGCATCCAGTTGTTCCGGTGGGGGTGTCGACGTCGCCGTCCGGGTATGCGATGCGTCGAGCCGGGGTGACATGGTGTCCTCCATCGTTCTCGGCATAAGGCTGCCGAAGCCGTGCGTGCACTGCGGAGTGCGGCGCCTCCAAAGCCGGCCGTGTCGGTTTAGGTGTCTCTACTAGCCCTACCCGCTTCGGCGAGTCACTCGCAAGTCCGTTCTATTAGCATTTGTCCGATTGTGAGAGGTTGTTCGGGTGTCGGAGCGCGTGGAGAAGGCGTAATGTTCGAGGGCGTCGGCACGGCGTTCGGCGGACATCGGTGGGCATCGTCAGACATCGGTCAGACGGTGGCAAAAGCGTCAAGACCTCGGGAGAGAGACGGCAATGGACCACGGGACGGTCGGCAGCGCACAGTCGGGCCGGCTGCTGGTGGAGGTGCGGGAAGAGGGCCCCAGCGCCGTCGTGACTCCGGCGGGTGAGCTCGATCACCACACCGCCGATCTGCTGCGCGAGCCACTCGACGATCTCCTCGACAAGGGGTTCTCGCGCCTTGTCGTCGACTGCTCGCGCCTTGAGTTCTGCGACTCCACCGGGCTGAATGTGCTGCTCGGCGCCCGGCTACGGGCCGAGGCCGCCGGAGGCGGGGTGCACCTCGCCGGGATGCTGCCCGTCGTCGCCCGGGTGTTCGAGATCACGGGGGCCGAGGCGGTCTTCACCGTCCACGACTCCGTCGAGGCGGCCCTGACCGGCGAGACCGGCGGCGAGAGCTGAGTTCCGGCCCGGTGTTCGCAACCAGGGGGTGTCCCGGCGGATCGCCCGGGCAGGAGAGATCTATCGGCGGCCGACCCGGCCCCGGTTGAGTAGGCCATACCGACAGGCCCGTACGAAGTGCAGCAACGCGAGTTTATGAATCGTGAACCGGTGAAACGGTGAGGTGAAGCGCTGATGAGCACCACCCGGCCTTACCCGCCGGGCGACCGCGGCCCGGAGACCAGCGGCGTTTCCGGGATGTCCGAGGCGGCGGCGTCCGACGTGCCGTCCGCCTCGTCGGGGGGTCGTCAGGTCCGCAGGCTGCGCCTCGCCGGCGAGAGCGGGGTCGTCCCGCTCGCCCGCGACTTCGCCCGCCAGGCGCTGTACGCGTGGGGCTGGCTGCCCGCCGCGTCCGCCGACCGCAGGGCCGCCGCCGAGGATGTACTGCTCGTCGTCTCGGAGCTCGTCACTAACGCGTGCCTGCATGCGGAGGGGCCGGACGAGTTGGTCCTGGCCTGCGACAACAAGGTGATCCGGGTGGAGGTGTCCGACCGGGGGGCCGGGCAGCCGACGCCGCGGACCCCGCACCGGGCGGGACGGCCGGGGGGGCACGGGATGTTCATCGTGCAGCGGCTGTGCCTGGACTGGGGGGTTGTACGGGCGTCCGGGGAGGCCGGGAAGACGGTCTGGGCGGAACTGGGAGCGCCGGCCTAGGGGGGTGCGGCGTGCGCCCACGGGGGTGCCGGGTTGTGGCGGACGGCGGTTGCGGTGCGCCCACGGGGGTGCCGGGTTGTGGCGGACAGCGGCTGCGGGTTGTGTCGGTTGCTCGCGCCCACGCGGCGGAGCCGTGAATCGATAATGCCCCGTGCCCTTGCGGGCGTCTCGCTCACGGGGCGCTCACACTTCCGCCACGCCCTTTCTCTTCCCTCCTCATGGGCCCCGGCGTACCTTGACGGCCGAATCTGATACCTCGTCAGTAGCGAATGGGGTGGACCGACCGTGTCGTCGTACCCGAAACGCACCGCCGTGCTCGCGTCCGCCGCCGCCCTCGCCGGCTCGGCGGTGCTGCTCGCCGCTCCGGCGGCGCACGCCACCGTCGTCGACGTCAACTACGCCTGCAAGACGCCGATCGGCGACAAGAGCGCCGTCTCCCCGATCGACATCAAGGGCGTCCGGAGCGGCAGCGGTTACAAGATCACGATGTCCTGGCAGAAGGGCGTCTCCTCCAGCCCCGTCGAACTCGGCAAGGGCGCGATGAACCCGAGCGCCACCATCAAGCTCGGCGGCGCCGACAGCGGGACCCTGCACGTGACCGGCTCGCCCAACCAGGCCGCGATCCCCGCCAACACGCCCATCAAGATCAACGACCTGAGCGGCACCTACACGCCGGAGAAGACCGGCAAGGTGACCTTCACGGCGGGCATCCTCACCATCAAGGCGCTCGGCACGACGACGACCTGCACCCCCACCAACAACCCCGGCCCGTCCCTGACCCTGGACGTGAGCGCCGCGAGCGGGGGCGGCTCCACCGGCTCGACCGGCTCCGGCTCGTCGTCCGGCGGCACCGGCGCCGACTCCGCGGGCACCCTTCCGAAGACCGGTCCCGAGGACTCGTTCGTCGCGCTCGGCACCCTCGGCGGCACCGTGCTGCTCGCGGGCGCGGCCGGCGCCCTCTGGCTGACCCGGCGGAACCAGCCCGTACGCCGCTGACCCTCGGGGTCCGACCGCCGGAGCCGCCCATGCCGTCCGCCCAGTCCGTCACCCGTGTGCTCGGCCTCGCCGTGCTGACCCTGCTCGCCACCGCCCCGCGCGCGGCGGCGGCCGGGGGCTGGTCACTCGCGCCCGCGGGCGGCGGCCGCCCGTCGTTCTACGCCGAGGGCACCCCCGGGGCCGTCCTCCAGGACACCGTGTCGGTGACCAACCGCGGCGGACACCCGGTCACGGTACGGCTGTCCGGCACCGGCGTCCCCGTCACCTTCGCCGGGCCGAGCGTCCGTGTCCCGGCCCGCACCCGGGCCGACGTCCCCTTCACGGTGACCGTCCCGGCCGGTGCCGCCCCCGGCGACCTCCCCGGCGCGCTCGTCGCGAAGGACGCCGACGGCCGCACCGCCACCGTCCGTGTCCGGCTGCGCGTCGGCGGCCCCACCCTGACCGCGCTGACCGTCGAACATGTCGCCGTCCACGGTGACCGCATCACGTACGAGCTGGTCAACCGGGGGACGACCGTCCTCGTACCGAAGCTCGCGGTGCACGCGGACGGGGTCTTCGGCCGGGACCTCCTTGACCGGGCCCCGCGCACCCTCCCGGTCCGCCTCGCCCCTGGCAGCCGCACCGAACTCAGCGAGTCCTGGCCCGGCCACCCCGCCCTGGACGCGGTCGAGGTCCGGCTGACGGCGACGGCGGCGGGCGGCGCGCACGACACGGCGGCCGCCCGGGCGCGGTTCGTGCCCTGGGGCGCGGTCGCGGGGACCGCGGGCGCGCTGGCGGCGGGCGCCGCCGTGACGGTCGTACGACTGCGCAGGCGCCGTGCCGGCCAGGCGACGACCGAACCCCAGACCATGGAGGCCGAGTTGACGGGAGCGGCGAGGTGAGAGCGCGTGCGATGGCGATATCGACGGCGCTGGCGGCGGTGTTCGCGCTGCTCCTGACGCCCCTGGCCGCGGCCGCCGACGGGCCGGCCGTGAAGGTCTCCGAGGCCCAGGCCGGCACCGGCGGGTCGATCACCGTCAGCGGCACCGGCTGGCGGCCGCACGCCCTGGTGATGATGCTGATCTGCGGGCAGGCCACCCCCGCCCGGGGAGTGATCGGCGGCACCAACTCCTGCGCCAACGCCGACGGACGCGCCGTCACCACCGACGCGAAGGGCGGCTTCGCCAAGCGACTCCCGGTCGCCGAGCCACCGGTGCCCTGCCCCTGCGTGGTGCACGTGGCCACCGTGACCGGCGCGAAGGCCGACGCGGACGCCGTCTTCCAGGTCGCCGGGCACCCCGTGAAGGCGCTGCCCGCCGAGCCCACCGGCGGACGCCTCTCGATGCTCACCGACACCCGCCTCGACGGCTCCTCGTCCCTGCTGACCTGGTTCGGCGCACCCCCCTCCCGCACCCTCGTCTTCACCATCGGCAACGCGGGCTCCACCACCCTCAAGGACCCCGTCTTCCAAGTGGGCACCGCACACGGTGTGTTCGCCCCTCAGTGGGACGAGCAGCAGTGGCGCGGCACCCTCGCGCCCGGCAAGAAGGCGCAGATCAAGCTGCCCGTCGAACTCTCCGCCGGGGCGCACGGCGACTACACCGTCTCCCTGAAGTACGACGGCAAGGTCCTCGCCGAGCAGCCCTGGGGCGTCGGCCGCCCCTGGGGCGTGACCCTGTTCTGGCTCCTGCTCTGCGTGGTCGTACCGGCCGCCGTCTTCCGCATCGGCATGGCGGTGGTCGACCGGGTGCGGCCGCCCCGCGCGGGCGGCATCCGCCACCGGGGCGTGCACCGCCCGACCCTGCGCCTGCCGCGCCTGCGCGCGCCGGAGCCGGCGCCCGACACGACCTCGACCCTGCCGTGGTTCACCCCGGACAACGATCCGGGCACGGCGGCCGGTCGGCTCTCCGCACCGCACGAAGACAGTTCCACGAGTCCCACGACTCCCACCAGGAAGGGAACCACGTGACCATGCGAAGGAGAGTGACACCGGTCAGAGCGGGTGCGGCGGCGGCCGCGCTGGTCCTCGCCGGGGCGGGCGCCCTGCTCGGCGCGGCCGCCGGCACCGCACAGGCGGCCGAGGTGTCGTTCGCGACCCACTGCGTACCGCCCGCCGGGGTCGCCGACCCCGTCGACGGGACCACGAAGGTGGAGATCACCGCGCCCGCCACCGCGAAGGTCGGCGACACGGTCGACATCACCTGGAAGTTCGTGCAGGCCGCGTCCAAGAACCCGGACATCATCGACCTGCCCGCCAACTCGGTCCAGCCGTCGGGCACGCTCAAGGCGGCCGGCGCCCAGACCGCCGACATCGCCCTGCAGGGGCCGCGGGAGAACCCGGCGATCCCCAAGGGCGGAGACATGGTGCTGTCCGACATGACGGGCACGCTGAAACTGACGTCACCCGGCGAGGTGACGCTCACCCCGGACGGGTACAAGGTCAACGCGTTCGGGACGGACACCGTGTGCACCCCCTCGGGGACGGTGCCGAAGGCGGCGACGATCGAGGTGACCGGCAGCGGCTCCAGCGGCTCGGCGACCCCGACCGACACCGGCTCGGCCTCCCCGTCCCCCTCGGACTCGGCGTCGGAGTCCGCCTCCGCCTCCCCGTCCGACTCGGTATCCGCCTCCGCCTCCTCCTCCGATGGCACGGGCACCGGCCAGACCGACTTCACGGGCAAGGAGGTCGAGGTCCCCTACGCCTGCAAGACGCCCATCGGCGACAAGAACGCGACCTCGCCGGTGCAGATCAACGCCACGAAGAACGGCGGGAGTTTCGACCTCACCGTGCAGTTCAACGGGTCGGTGATGGACAGCCCCGCGGACATTCCGGCGGATTCGGTGAAGCCGTCGATGGAGGTGGTCCTGGGCGGCGCCGACAAGGGCACGGTCCATGTGGAGGGCCCCACCAACTCCTCCGCGATCAAGTCCGGCGACCCGATCGACATCCCGGACCTGACGGGCACGTACAAGCCGGGCGCGAGCGGCGAGTCGACGCTGTCGCCGGGAGTCCTGACGGTCAACGCGCTCGGTACGACGACCACCTGCACGCCGACCAAGTCGGAGGTGTCGTTGACGCTGGACACGACCGAGCAGGCGAGCGGCGCGTCGGGGGGTTCGTCGACGTCCGGTGGCTCCTCCGGCAGCTCCAGCAGCAGCGGCGGCCTGGCGGAGACGGGCGACAGCAGCAACGGCGCAGTGAAGGCACTTGGACTGGTGGCGGGCACCGCGATCCTCTTGGGCGGCGCTGTGTTCACCTTCATGCCTCGAAAGAGGACGAGGTGACCTGGTCAGGGGCGCGGGGAACTGCGCGGGCAACCCCCACCAACCGTTAGCCGAGACACGACGAGGGCCACCCCATTCAAAAGAATGCGGTGGCCCTCTGTCAGAAGACGATCAGTGAACGTCGCCCATGAGCTCCCGGACCTTCTTCCGGTACATCCACACAGCCGCACCGGCGAGCACCGCCAGCACCGCCTGGAACGCCACGATCCCCGTCTTGTTGAGGTCGACGCCCGCGATGGACAGCAGACCGGTCGTCGCGTCGCCCGCGGTGACCGCCAGGAACCACACGCCCATCATCTGGGACGCGTACTTCGCCGGAGCCATCTTGGTCGTCACGGACAGACCCACCGGGGACAGCATCAGCTCACCCACGGTCTGCACGAAGTAGATCCCGACCAGCCACATCGCGGCGGCCTTGTGACCGCCGTCGGCGATCGACAGCGGCGCGAGGAACAGGAAGAACGACGCACCGATCAGCACCAGACCACCGGCGAACTTCACGGCCGTGCTCGGCTCCTTGCCGCGCCGCGCCATCGCCAGCCACGCCCAGGCGAAGACCGGCGCGAACGCCATGATCATGACCGGGTTGACGGACTGGTACCAGGAGACCGGGAAGTTCCAGCCGAAGATGGTGTTCTTGGCGGAGGCGTCGGCGAACAGGGAGACGGTCGAGCCACCCTGGTCGTAGATCATCCAGAAGACGGCCGCGGCCACGAAGAACCAGATGTACGCGCTCATCTTGGACTGCTCGGCGCGGTCCAGGTCCTTGTCGCGCTTGATGCGGGCGATGACGATGACCGGGATCAGCAGACCGGCGACGGTGATCGGGACCAGCAGCCAGTTCAGCGTGTAGACGCCGGAGACACCCACGACGACGTAGAAGACCGCGGCGAGGGCGGCCCAGAAGCCGGCCTTCGTCAGCGTCGCCTTCTTCTCCGCGGCGGACAGCGGCGTCGGGACGATGTCCGAACGCGAGCTCAGGTGCCGCGTGCCCAGCAGGAACTGGGCGAGGCCCAGCGCCATGCCGACCGCGGCAAGGGCGAAGCCCAGGTGCCAGTTGTAGTTCTCGCCGACCGTGCCGATGACCAGCGGCGCGGCGAACGCGCCCACGTTGATACCGATGTAGAAGAGCGTGAAGCCACCGTCACGGCGCGGGTCGTCCGGACCGTCGTACAGGTGACCGACCATCGTGGAGATGTTGGCCTTCAGCAGACCTGAGCCTATGGCGACCAGGCCGAGGCCCGCGAAGAACGTACCGGAGCTGGGCAGCGCCAGCGTCAGGTGGCCGAGCATGATGATCGCGCCCGCGACGGCGACCGTCTTACGGGGGCCGAGCACACGGTCGGCGAACCAGCCGCCCGGCAGGGCGAGCAGGTACACGAGCGACAGGTACACGGAGTAGATCGCCGTCGCCGTGGCCGCGGTCATGTGCAGGCCGCCGGGAGCGACCAGGTACAGCGGGAGCAGGGCCTTCATGCCGTAGTAGGAGAATCGCTCCCACATCTCGGTCATGAAGAGAGTGGCCAGTCCGCGGGGGTGGCCGAAGAAGGTCTTCTCGGAACCGGGGGTGCCCGGTCGGACCGAGTCCTTCGTCAGGCTGGACGCCATGGGTCGTTCCTTGCTGGTCGGGACGCGCGGTGGGGCTGTGCGCGCCCGTGGGGGGAGTAGCCGGCACCGGCGGGTCGGACCGTCCACCCCACGCCCAGGGGAGTCCACCCCGGATCACGGAGCGGCGGACGGCGACCACCGGGATCCACGCCCCGTGACGCTGTGTCGCGTCCGGAGCCCGGCCAGAGGTCATTCCTTTCAAGGCCGACCGGGGCCGACCCGCACACAAAAGAGACCTTCAGTGTCAAGAAGCCCACCAAAGGTCCCCGGGTGTACTACAGGCGTTCACGTCACTCTACGTCAGGACACTGCCGTATATGGAAGGACTTGAGACACGGATCACAGGTGTCGGGGGAACCGCGTACCCGCTTTCGAAGGCCCCTCTACCGTCTCACCTCTCGCTCACAGGTTCGTACCACTGTGCCCCAAGGTAAGAATCCCTGGTGCCGATCACACCCCGGCACAGCGCGTAATCGGACTACCATCACCTCATGACCCGTGTACTGCTCGCCGAGGACGACGCGTCCATTTCGGAGCCGCTGGCCCGCGCACTGCGCCGGGAAGGTTACGAGGTCGAGGTGCGCGAGGACGGACCCACCGCGCTCGACGCCGGAATGCAGGGCGGCATCGACCTGGTCGTGCTCGACCTCGGGCTGCCCGGCATGGACGGCCTGGAGGTCGCGCGTCGGCTGCGTGCCGAGGGCCACGCCGTACCGATCCTCATCCTGACCGCGCGGGCCGACGAGGTGGACACCGTCGTCGGCCTGGACGCGGGTGCCGACGACTACGTCACCAAGCCGTTCCGGCTCGCCGAACTGCTCGCCCGGGTACGGGCGCTGCTCCGCCGCGGCGCCGCGGAGCCCGCGCAGCCGCCGGCCACGCACGGTGTGCGGATCGACGTCGAGTCGCACCGGGCGTGGATGGGGGACGAGGAACTCCAGCTCACCGCGAAGGAGTTCGACCTGCTGCGGGTGCTGGTGCGGGACGCCGGGCGGGTGGTTACTCGTGACCAGTTGATGCGTGAGGTCTGGGACACGACGTGGTGGTCCTCGACCAAGACGCTCGACATGCACATCTCGTGGCTGCGCAAGAAGCTCGGCGACGACGCGGCGAACCCGCGGTACATCGCTACGGTGCGTGGTGTCGGGTTCCGTTTCGAGAAGAGCTAGGTCGGCTACGCGCGTCGCGCCGTGGGTGGCTGATGCGGTGTGTGCGACCGGCCGTCGTGGTGGGCTGGTCGCGCCCACGCGGCGGAGCCGCACATGTCAGCGTCCCGCGCCCCTTTCGGGGCGCTGAAGTCGCCGTTCCCCGGAGAATCCTGTGCGTCGTCGTCTGATCCAGTCCACCCTCGCTGTCGTCCTGGTCGTCATCGCGGTCTTCGGCGTGTCCCTCGTGATCGTGGAATCGCGGACCATCAGCAACAGTGCCCAGGAACGCGTCGACTCCGAGGCGCTCCGGCTCGCCAGCATCGTCGACAGCCGCATCCTCGGGGACGAGGACATCACCGCCGAGATACTGCACAGCCAGGTCGGCAAGGACCAGTACGCCGTCATCCGGATCCCGGGCAAGGCGCCGATCGAGCTCGGGGTCAGGCCCGAGGGCGATGTCATCCACTACACCGTCGACGGCGAGGAAGGCGAGACGGTCACCGTCCAGGAGCCGCGGTCCACGGTGACCCGGGAGGTCGGCCGTACGCTGCTGATCATCGGGGCCGTCGCGCTGCTCGCCGTGATCGCCGCCGTGCTGCTGGCCATCCGGCAGGCCAACCGGCTCGCCTCCCCGCTCACCGACCTCGCCGAGACCGCCGAGCGGCTGGGCTCCGGTGACCCGCGCCCCCGGCACAAGCGGTACGGCGTCCCGGAGCTGGACCGGGTCGCCGATGTGCTGGACTCCTCCGCCGAGCGGATCGGGCGGATGCTCACCGCCGAGCGGCGGCTGGCCGCCGACGCCTCCCACCAGCTGCGCACCCCGCTGACCGCGCTGTCGATGCGCCTCGAGGAGATCACCCTCACCGACGACCCGGACACCGTGAAGGAGGAGGCGAACGTGGCGTTGACGCAGGTGGAGCGGCTGACCGATGTCGTGGAGCGGCTGCTGACGAACTCCCGCGACCCGCGCACCGGCTCCGCGGTCTCCTTCGACCTGGACGAGGTCATCCAGCAGCAGCTCGCCGAGTGGCGCCCCGCCTACCGCAGCTCGGGCCGGGCGATCGTCAGCTCGGGCAAGCGGCATCTGCGGGCGGTGGGCACGCCCGGCGCGGTCGCGCAGGTGCTGGCCGCGCTGATCGAGAACTCGCTGATGCACGGCGGCGGCACGGTCGCCCTGCGGACCAGGGTCACCGGCAATCAGGCGGTCGTCGAGGTGACCGACGAGGGCGCCGGGGTGCCCGCGGATCTCGGCAACCGCATCTTCGAGCGCACCATCAGCGGCCGTAATTCCACCGGGATCGGGCTGGCCGTGGCCCGTGACCTCGCGGAGGCTGACGGCGGCCGTCTGGAACTGCTCCAGGCCCAGCCGCCGGTGTTCGGTCTGTTCCTGTCCCGCACCCTGTCGGCCCACAAGCTGCCGGACGACGACCGGCCGACGGTCCGCTAGGAAGACTCAGAAGACCCACTGCTTGGGCTTGGGCTCCGGGGAGTCGGCGGCCTGCTCCAGGATCGCCTCCGCGTCGGCGACCGCCTCACGGGCCGGCAGCGCCTTGAACACCCAGGAGCGGTACGACCAGAAGCGGAACAGCGTCGCCACACCGATGCCGACGAACTTGAAGACGTTGCTCTGCAGCGGGCTGTCCCAGCCGAAGCTGTAGGTCGCGAGATACAGCAGACCGTTCTCGATCACCAGGCCGACCGCGCTGAACAGCAGGAAGAGGGTGAGTTCCTTGGTGCGGCCGCCCTTGTCACGGTCCCGGTACGTCCAGTAGCGGAAGCCGAGGTAGTTGAAGACAATGGCGACGACGGTGGCTATCACGCTCGCCCGCACCACCGGAAGCTCGGTGAGGTGCCGGACCAGGTTGAAGACGCCGAGATTGACGAGAATGCCGGCGCCGCCGACGGCGCCGAATTTGGCGACCTCGCGTACGAGCCGTTGCAGCCCCGAGGAACCACGTTCCATGGTTGTGAGGGCTCCCGTCCGTAGGTGTTGGCGACCCAGCCATGCTAACGATCCAGTATGTCCCGTGCCTGTGGATGACGACACAGGTCGGGAAGGGCTTGGAAAGAACACCGGAAAAGCGGGGCAAGAGGAGACGAAGCGGCCGGTAAGAGCTCTGGTCGCGGGCGCGGAAACCGGCCACCGTGGCGCGGCCGATACCCTGGGGGTGTGACGTTCCCGGTAGTCGGCATGGTCGGCGGGGGCCAGCTCGCGCGTATGACGCACGAAGCGGGCATCCCGTTGGGCATCAGGTTCAAGCTCCTCAGTGACACCCCTCAGGATTCCGCGGCCCAGGTGGTGAGCGATGTCGTCATCGGCGACTACCGCGACCTGGAGACACTGCGCGCGTTCGCGCGCGGCTGCGATGTGATCACCTTCGATCACGAGCATGTGCCCACCGAGCATCTGCGGGCCCTGGAGGCGGACGGCATCCCCGTGCGCCCCGGCCCCGACGCTCTGGTGCACGCCCAGGACAAGGGCGTGATGCGGGCCAGGCTCGACGCGATCGGCATCCCCTGCCCGCGCCACCGGATCGTGGCCGACCCGGAGGACGTGGTCCGGTTCGCGGCCGAGGGCGACGGTTTCCCCGTCGTCCTGAAGACCGTCCGCGGCGGCTACGACGGCAAGGGCGTCTGGGTCGTGGAGACCGCCGAGGAGGCCAGCGACCCGTTCCGCGCCGGTGTGCCCGTCCTCGCCGAGGAGAAGGTCGACTACGTCCGCGAGCTGGCCGCC
Organism: Streptomyces sp. NPDC054813; assembly: GCF_053611365.1. Lineage (NCBI taxonomy): Bacteria > Bacillati > Actinomycetota > Actinomycetes > Kitasatosporales > Streptomycetaceae > Streptomyces > Streptomyces sp. NPDC054813. The sequence goes on from NZ_JBSHAF010000009.1 coordinate 336,381, forward strand.
AACGTCGTACGTTCCCCGCACGGCCAGGCCGTCGCCTACCCGGTGGTCGAGTCCCGGCAGGTGAACGGCGTCTGCGACACGGTGATCGCGCCCGCCCCCGACCTGGAGGAGTCCCTCGCCCTGCGAGCCGAGGAGATGGCGCTGCGGATCGCGAAGGAACTGGGCGTGGTCGGCCACCTCGCCGTCGAGCTGTTCCAGACCCGCGACGGCCGCATCCTCGTCAACGAGCTGGCGATGCGCCCGCACAACTCCGGCCACTGGAGCCAGGACGGCGCGATCACCAGCCAGTTCGCCAACCATGTGCGAGCGGTTCTCGACCTGCCCCTGGGCGACCCGCGGCCCCGCGCCAAGTGGACGGTCATGGTCAACGTCCTCGGCGGCGACTACCCCGACATGTACTCCGCGTACCTGCACTGCATGGCCCGCGACCCCAAACTGAAGATCCACATGTACGGCAAGGACGTGAAGCCCGGCCGCAAGGTCGGGCACGTCAACACCTACGGCGACGACCTGGACGACGTTCTCGAACGCGCACGTCACGCTGCCGGCTACCTGAGAGGCACGATCACCGAATGAGCCCTGTTGTTGGCATCGTCATGGGTTCGGACTCCGACTGGCCCGTCATGGAGGCCGCCGCGAAGGCCCTGGACGAGTTCGAGATCGGGTACGAGGTCGACGTCGTCTCCGCGCACCGCATGCCGCGCGAGATGGTGACGTACGGCGAGCAGGCGGCGGAGCGCGGTCTGAAGGTGATCATCGCGGGTGCCGGGGGAGCGGCCCACCTCCCGGGCATGCTCGCCTCCGTGACCCCCCTCCCGGTCATCGGTGTCCCGGTCCCGCTGAAGTACCTCGACGGCATGGACAGCCTGCTGTCGATCGTGCAGATGCCGGCCGGTGTCCCGGTTGCCACGGTCTCGGTCGCCGGCGCCCGTAACGCGGGCCTGCTGGCCGCCCGCATCCTGGCCACGCACGACGAGGACCTCCTGGCCCGGATGCGGGACTTCCAGCAGGAGCTCAACGACCAGGCGACCGAGAAGGGCAAGCGCCTTCGGTCAAAGGTCGAAGGCGGCTCGAACGGCTTCGGCTTCGGCAAGTAGGACACCGGGAAGCAATACGCAATGACCTCTCTCGACGAAGCCCGGTCCCTGCTGCGCGAGTTCCCGGTCGTCGACGGCCACAACGACCTGCCCTACGCACTGCGCGAGCAGGTCCGCTACGACCTCGACGCCCGTGACATCGCCGGCCACCAGAACGCGCACCTGCACACCGACATCCCGCGCCTGCGCGAGGGCGGGGTGGGCGCGCAGTTCTGGTCGGTGTACGTCCGCTCGGACCTGCCGGGCGCGGTCCCGGCGACCCTCGAACAGATCGACTGTGTACGGCAGTTGATCGCCCGTTACCCGGCCGACCTGCGGGCCGCGCTGACCGCCGCCGACATGGAGGCGGCGCGCGTCGAGGGCCGGATCGCCTCCCTCATGGGCGCGGAGGGCGGCCACTCCATCGACAACTCGCTGGGCACGTTGCGTGGCCTGTACGCCCTCGGCGTGCGCTACATGACGCTCACCCACAACGACAACAACGACTGGGCGGACTCGGCGACGGACGAGCCGAAGGCCGGCGGTCTGTCCGCCTTCGGCCGCGAGGTGGTGCGGGAGATGAACCGCCTGGGCATGCTGGTGGACCTCTCCCACGTGGCCGCGACGACCATGCGGGCCGCGCTCGACACCACCACCGCCCCGGTGGTCTTCTCGCACTCCTCCGCCCGGGCCGTCTGCGACCACCCCCGCAACATCCCGGACGACGTCCTCGAACGCCTCCCCGCCAACGGCGGTGTGGCGATGGTGACGTTCGTGCCGAAGTTCGTGCTCCAGGCGGCGGTCGACTGGACGGCGGCGGCCGACGACAACATGCGCGCGCACGGCTTCCACCACCTCGACACCACCGAGGACGCGATGAAGGTCCACCGGGCCTTCGAGGAGAGCCATCCCCGCCCGGTCGCGACGACCGCCACGGTCGCCGACCACCTCGACCACATGCGCGAGACCGCCGGCATCGACCACATCGGCATCGGCGGCGACTACGACGGCACGGCCTTCACCCCCGACGGCCTGAACGACGTCTCCGGCTACCCCAACCTGATCGCCGAACTCCTCGACCGCGGCTGGTCCCGCCCCGACCTGGCCAAGCTCACCTGGCAGAACGCGGTCCGCGTCCTGGGCGCGGCGGAGGACGTGGCCCGGGACCTCCAGGGGACACGGGGGCCGTCGAACGCGACGATCGAGTCGCTGGACGGCTGACGTCCGGCCCGACACGACCTTGGCCGAACTGCGCGCATGACACCGCGCGGAAGGCAGGGAGCGGGTGGCGGCCTGTTGAACGGGCCGCCACAACGGGTAAGACCGTCATACGGCCCTGGGCAGGCCTGCCAGGGGAGGGTGCAGCTGGGCGTTGCGAGAGGGGGCGGCGTTGGCTGAGCATCGGGGTGCGGTTTCCTGGCGGAGGAGCAGTTACAGCAATACCTCAGAGGGGAATTGCTGCGAGATCGCCGTGCTCTCGGGGCAGGTCGTGGTGCGCGATTCCAAGCATCTCGGCGGAGCCGTAGTGACCTTCAGGGCGGATGCTTGGCGGGCCGCGATAGCGTTGTTCCTGGCCCGGGACGGCACCGGGCAGAGCTATGAGTGACTCGGATTCGGCCGGATGTGCGATGAGCGGCGAGCGGCATGAGCGAGCGAAGGCGAGGGAGCCCGGTTTCGTCGGGTACTGCCTGATGACCGGCATGCTCGGCGCGGCGCTGGGTGCGGGCGCCTCGTTGCTCGGCGGAAGTCTCTGGGTGCGGCTGACCACATGGCTGGCGGTGTTGATCGCACTGGCCGCCGTCGCGGGCTGGTGGTGGGCGCGGTATCCCGCTACTGCTCGTCACTGGACGGTCGATCTGCTGGTGCGTCCGGCAGCGAGGGACGCACCGTCTCAAAGAGTTTGATGAAGGTTCTGACGAGGACCGGCCCGCCGCCGACCGTGCCGATCCAGCAGACCTCCGGTGACACGCCCATCCGGATGCCGGCGTAGGCGACCAGTGTCGAGACGGCGGAGAAGAACACCATCAGCGCCGCGAGGTTGCGGATGACCCGCAGCAGGTTGTCCACATGGGCTCGTCGACGGCGCAGGTCGGTGTCGGCCTCTGCCCGCTTCAAGCGGAGCAGACGGGCCCAGGCGGCTGGGCTGCCGAGCGCTCTCCGGGCGAGCGTGTTCTCCTCCGGAGGCCGGTCGGGCCCAGGGGCGGCCGCCGGACGTATGGAGTCGGCGTCCGCGGGGCTCGGTTCCCTCCCGCGGCGCTCGTTCCTCCTGTTGTCGGTCGTCATGGCTTCCCCTGGGCCCCCGTAGCACCCTGAACCGGTGTCAGGTGCGGTGGAATTGTTCGATGAGCTCGTCCAGCAGGGTGACCGTGTCCTCCACGGTCAGCGCCTTGTTCCGCAGATCCTCGAAGCACTCCTGATACCGGGCGACGAACTCGCGGTCGTCCCGGATCGTGACGATGCCTCCCGGACCGGCCACATAGAGCACGTCCTCGTCGTCCTTGAAACCGAGCAGGAAGAAGCTGCTGTCCAGGCTGTCGTGCGCACCGGCCGTGAAGGGCAGTGCACGGAGAACGGCCCCGCGCTCGGCGATCAGCTCCTTGAGGAAGACCAGCTGTTTGCGCATGGTCGCCGGGCCACCCACCTGGCGACGCAGCGCAGCCTCGTCCAGGATCATCTCGACCTGGGGACCGTCGTCCTGGAAGACCCGTTCCTGCCGGGCCATGCGCAGGTCGATGCGCTGTTGGGCCTTGGGGAGTGGCTGTCCGACCTCGAAGAGGGCGTTGACGTAGTCGTTGGTCTGCAGATGTCCGGGGATGATGCTCGGGTGGTAGCCGCGGATCTCGTTGGCGGCACTCTCATAGCCCAGGTACTGGGCGAACGGCTGGCTGATGACGTCGTTGTACTCGGACCACCACGACTGCCCCTTGCTGCCCCGGGCCGCCTCTTCCAGTTCCGCGACGGTGTCCGGGTCGGTGACCCCGTACTCCTGGAGCATCGCCCGCAGGTCGGTGACCGAGAGACTGACCGTGCCCGCTTCGATGCGGATCAGCTTCGACAGTGACCACTCCAACTGCTCCGCTGCCTCGCGCTGGGTGAGACCCCGTTTGTCGCGGGCCGTCTTGAGAGCGAGACGTAGCTTGCGGCGGTTGAGACTTGGGTCCACGGCCGTGGGCATTGTGGCTCCTTACGATGGTGACGGCGGCGGCTCGCGCATGGCGGGCCGAAACCTGCCCATCGTATTGGGTCGGAGTGGCAGGATTCTTATCGGACTACTCCATCGGACGGGTGTTGTTCGGGCGGATGCATGTTCGCCGCCATCGACTAGCACCTACCCGAACGACACATGTCTAATCGACTACAGGCGACGTCCGTCGGCAAAGTTGTGCAGGTCACCCCAGGGGGGCGGCTCACTGGGGCTCCCGTGAGCGGGGTGACTGAAGGGGCGTCGGCCCACGGAAAACGGATCGCCCTCCGCCGGTGATCCGGGCGGAGGGCGAATGGGGCATCGGGACGGCCGGGCCGGTCGGGTTCGTGCGGCCGCCGGTTCGGGTGACCGGTCCGGGCGGTCGTACCCCCGAACGCCGCGTCCACCAGGAACCCTCCCGGGCGGGCGTGCGACGGTGGGCTACAGCCCCATCACGACGTAGCTCACGACGACGTACGGAGCCCGCAATGGCCGACCTCCACGACATTCCCGCCACGACCGAGGTCGGCGAGGACGACAGCTTCCCGGACGACCCGTTCCCCTTGGCGACCGACACCGGGTTCCTGGAGCGGGCCCATGTCCTGCTGGACGCGCACCCGGTCGCGGACGGCTACAGCGGGCTGCCGCGGGCGCTGGGGCCGCTGCCCTGGTACGACCTGGAGCTGGGCGAGGCGGCCGTGGACACGGACGTGCCCCGGCTGCGCGAGGGGCACGTGGGCGCGCTGTTCTGGTCGCTGGACCTGCCGGAGCAGGAGCGCGGCGACCGGGCCGTGGGGGCCACGCTGGAACAGCTGGACCTGGTGCGCCGGGTGGTCGAGACGCACCCGGAGGGGCTCCGGCTGGTGCGCACCGCCGGGCAGGTCATCGATGCCCGCAACTGCGGCCGGGTCGCCGTGGTGCTCGGCCCCGCCTCCGCCGCCGCCGTCGACGACTCCCTCGGCATCCTGCGCGTCCTGAACTCCCTCGGCCTGCGCGTGCTCTCGCTGGCCGGCGCCGACTGGGCGGACCGGGAGGGGCTGACCCGGTTCGGCGAGGAAGTGATCCGCGAGATGAACCGGCTCGGCGTGCTGGCCGACCTGTCCGGCGCCCCGGAGACCGTCCTGGCCCGGGTGCTCGCCCTGTCCAAGACGCCGGTCCTGTGCACCCGCTCCGCCGCCGCAGCCGTACGCCCCCACTCCGCCAACCTCTCCGACGCGCTGCTCGCGCAACTCGGCGAGCAGCGGGGCCTGTGCATGGTGCCGCTCACCGCCGAGCAGTCCGGGCCGACCGTCCCGGACGTCGCCGACCATCTCGACCACGTCCGTATCGTGGCCGGCCCCGAGTGCGTCGCGCTGTCCGGCAGTTACGACTCCGGCGCCACCCATCCCCGCGACCTCGCCGACACCTCTTGCTACCCGCACCTGATCGCCGAACTGCTCCGGCGAAGCTGGTCCGACACCGAGCTGTCCCTGCTGACCTGGGGAAACGTCCAGCGAGTCCTGCGCAGCGCCGACTTCACCGCCCGCGCGGCCCAAGGCCGCCGCGAGCCGATCCCGGGCAGAGCGGGACCGGCCGAAGCGGAGACGTGAGCTGAGCCCGCCCGCCCTGATCCGGACGTCGCGATCAGGGCGATCCGGATCAGGGCGGTCAGGATCAGGGGATCAGGGGATCCGGCACAGGCAGAAGGGATGACCGGCCGGATCGGCGTACACCTGGAAGTCCTTCTTCTCCCGGTCCTCCAGGTCCAGCGGCCGTGCCCCCAGCGCCAGCACCTTCTCGTGGGCCGCGTCGACCTCCTCCCAGGTCGACCCCGCGTCGAAGTCGAGATGGAACTGCTGGGCGTTGCGGTCGGCCCGCGGCCACTCGGGCGGCGTATACCCCGCCACCCGCTGGAAGCCCAGCCGCGGCCCGTCCGGTACCTGCAGTACGACCCACTCGTCGTCCTCCGCCACCGGGGTACCCCCGGCCACGGCGGCGTAGAAGCGGGCCAGTGCGAGCGGGTCGGGACAGTCGATCACTACGTTGCGCAGACGGGCGACGATCGCCACGAGTCCTCCCGGGGTCAGCAGGCGCAGAGACAGAACGGGTGCCCCGCCGGGTCGGCGTACACCCGGAAGCTGCGCCCCCTGTCCGCCGCGTCCAGCGGCTTCGCGCCCAACTCCAGCACCCCCTTCTCGGCCGCGTCCAGATCGTCCACCACCAGATCCAGGTGGAACTGCTGCGAATCGCCGGGCGCAGGCCACTTCGGCGGCACGAAACCGGGCGCCTTCTGGAAGGCCAGCGCCTGCCCGCCGGGCACCGCCAGATCCACCCACTCCTCGTCCCCCTCGACACTGCCGCCCAGTACCCCGGCGTAGAAACCGGCGAGCGCGGACGGGTCGGGACAGTCCAGGACGACGGCACCGAGCTTGGCGAGAGCCATGACTTCCTCCTCGAAGTCCGAGTTGCTTGTTACCTGTAGAGCCGGGTAACCAGTCACCGTTACCGCATGCTCCCGCAGCGGAGGTAACCTCGCAAGGGAATTCGGGAGGCTTGCAGGGATGAGTGGGAGATCGCCCGCGCCGGGCGGCCTGGCCCTGGTCGAGGCCCTGGTGAACACGCTGGACATCGAGTCGGGCGCCGACGCGCTCGACACGCCGGACGGCAGGGCGCGCCTCGGCGTCACGGAGGCCGAACTCCCGCTCTCCCGCACTCTGCGCGAGTCCCTGCGCGCCGCCCTTCTCGCGCACGCCGGACACCCCGCGCACCGCGAGGTCACCCCGCTGGGCGAGCTGCTCGCGCAGGCCCCCCTGTATGTCGCCGTCGACCCTTCGGACGGCTCGGCGGCCCTCACCCCCGCCGGATCGGCCCCGCTGCTCTCCCGGATCGCCGCCGCCGTCGCCACGGCCCTGGTCGAGGGCACCTGGATGCGCCTCAAGGCCTGCGAGGCCGACACCTGCCACTGGGCGTACTACGACCGCAGCCCGGCCGGACGCGGCCGCTGGTGCTCGATGCAGGTGTGCGGAGCGCGCGCGAAGATGCGCCGGTACCGGGCCAAGGACAAGTAAGGCACAGGCAGTTCACCGGCCACACCTGTGCCGCATGGTGCAGAATGCGACAAGACACCGGTTCGGCCGACTGAGCCTCGGCCGAACCGGTGTCGTCCTTGTGCCCTGGGTGGATACGGTGCCCCGACGCCCTGCACCGGAGCGCACCGTCAGGGGCGCGGGGCTGTATCGATGTGCGGCTACCGCCGGGTGGGCGCGCTCAGCCCCCACGCAGCGGCGGCCTCACGCGGTCGGTCGCCCCATCGCCCGGTACGTCCACCCCGCCCGCCGCCAGACCTCCGGCTCCAACGCGTTCCGCCCGTCGAGGATCACCTTCGCCGAGGCCACCGCACCCAGCGTCGCCGGGTCCAGCTCCCGGAACTCCCGCCACTCCGTCAGATGCAGCACGACATGTGCCCCCCGCACGGCCTCCAGCGCAGTCTCCGCGTAGCCCAGCGTCGGGAACAGCCGCCGGGCGTTCGCCATCCCCTTCGGGTCGTACACCGTCACCTGCCCGCCCTGCAGATGGATCTGCCCGGCGACGTTCAGCGCCGGCGAGTCCCGCACGTCGTCCGAGTCCGGCTTGAAGGCCGCGCCGAGCACCGCCACCCGCTTCCCGAGGAACGACCCGCCGCCGAGCGCCTCGCGGGCCATCTCGACCATCTGCCCCCGGCGCCGCATGTTGATGGAGTCGATCTCGCGCAGGAAGGTCAGCGCCTGGTCGGCGCCCAGCTCACCCGCGCGGGCCATGAAGGCGCGGATGTCCTTCGGCAGGCAGCCGCCGCCGAACCCGATCCCGGCGCGCAGGAACTTCTTCCCGATCCGGTCGTCGTGCCCGATCGCCTCGGCCAGCTTGGCCACGTCACCGCCCGCGGCCTCGCACACCTCGGCCATGGCGTTGATGAAGGAGATCTTGGTGGCGAGGAAGGAGTTCGCGGACGTCTTCACCAACTCGGCCGTCGGGAAGTCGGTCACGACGAACGGCGTGCCCTCGCCCACCGGCGTCGCGTACACCTCGCGCAGCAGCTTCTCGGCGCCCTCGCTGCGCACACCGACCACGATCCGGTCGGGGTGCAGGGTGTCCTGGACGGCGAAGCCCTCCCGCAGGAACTCCGGGTTCCAGGCGAGTTCGGCGTCGACGCCGGCGGGCGCGTTCTCGGCGAGGTAGGCGGCCAGCCGCTCCGCCGAACCGACCGGCACCGTCGACTTGCCGACCACGAGCGCGGGCCCGGTGAGATGCGGGGCCAGCGACGCGATCGCGGAGTCGACGTACGACATGTCGCACGCGTACTCGCCGTGCTTCTGCGGGGTGTTCACACAGACGAAGTGGATGTCGCCGAAGGCGCCCACCTCGGCCCAGTCGGTGGTGAAGCGCAGGCGCCCGCTGGAGCCCTCGAAGCCCGCCACGTGCCTGCGCAGCAGCTCGTCGAGGCCCGGCTCGTACATCGGGGTCTCGCCGCGCTCCAGCATGGCGATCTTCTCGGGTACGACGTCGAGGCCGAGCACCTCGAAGCCGAGCTCCGCCATGGCCGCGGCATGCGTGGCGCCGAGATAGCCGGTGCCGATCACGGTGATCTTGAGGCTCATGATGCTCCAGCTCGGGGATGTTGGTGCTGCTGCGGGGCCGAGCATAACCGGGCCCTCCTGCGGGCAACTTTCCCGCTGTCGCGTACCTCACGTCACCGTTCCGTGGGCTGCGCTCTAAACTTTGAGTTACTTAACAGTAATTAGCGTCAGCACCACTGCGTCTGGAGTGAGAGACCTTGGCCGGATCGGCTGACTTCGACCTGTACCGCCCGTCCGAGGAGCACGACATGCTCCGCGACGTCGTCCGCGCGCTGGTCGAGGCGAAGATCGCCCCGTTCGCGGCCGCGGTCGACGAGGAGGCCCGCTTCCCGCAGGAGGCCCTCGACGCGCTGGTCGCCAACGACCTGCACGCCGTGCACGTCCCCGAGGAGTACGGCGGCGCCGGCGCCGACGCGCTCGCCACGGTCATCGTGATCGAGGAGGTCGCCCGCGCCTGCGTCTCCTCCTCCCTCATCCCCGCCGTGAACAAGCTGGGCTCGCTCCCGGTGATCCTCTCCGGCTCCGAGGACCTGAAGAAGAAGTACCTGACGTCACTGGCCAAGGGCGACGCGATGTTCTCGTACTGCCTCTCCGAGCCGGAGGCGGGCTCCGACGCGGCCGGCATGAAGACGAAGGCGGTCCGCGACGGCGACCACTACGTCCTCAACGGCGTGAAGCGCTGGATCACCAACGCGGGCGTCAGCGAGTACTACACGGTGATGGCCGTGACCGACCCCGAGAAGCGCTCGAAGGGCATCTCCGCCTTCGTGGTCGAGAAGTCGGACGAGGGCGTCTCCTTCGGCGCCCCGGAGAAGAAGCTCGGCATCAAGGGCTCGCCGACCCGTGAGGTCTACTTCGACAACGTCCGCATCCCCGCCGACCGCATGATCGGCGCGGAGGGCACCGGCTTCGCCACCGCGATGAAGACCCTGGACCACACCCGCATCACCATCGCCGCCCAGGCGCTGGGCGTCGCGCAGGGCGCGCTGGACTACGCCAAGGGTTACGTCCAGGAGCGCAAGCAGTTCGGCAAGCCGATCGGCGACTTCCAGGGCATCCAGTTCATGCTCGCCGACATGGCCATGAAGATCGCCGCCGCCCGCGCCCTCACCTACCAGGCCGCGGCCGCCTCCGAGCGCGGCGACGCCGACCTGACCTTCCAGGGCGCGGCGGCCAAGTGCTTCGCCTCCGACACCGCCATGGAGGTCACCACGGACGCCGTCCAGCTCCTCGGCGGCTACGGCTACACCCGTGACTACCCGGTCGAGCGCATGATGCGTGACGCGAAGATCACCCAGATCTACGAGGGCACCAACCAGGTCCAGCGCATCGTGATGGCCCGGAACCTGCCGTAACCCGCAAGGAATCCACCGGAAAGGCGCCCCCCGGGGCGCCTTTTCCCGCTCTGTCGCCGAATGGCGCTACCGCTCGGTCGGGCTTAGAAGGAAGACGAACGGGGCCTGCCCCGGGCCCTTCCCCTCTCCCCTGGAGAAGCCATGACCCAGACCGGACCCATGACCGCCATGAGCAAGCAGATGCAGGAGTGCGTCAACGCGTGCATGGCCGCCCACACGATGTGCGAGGAGACCATGAGCTCCTGCATGTCCATGGACGGCGGCCAGGCCCACATGAAGATCATGCGCGCGCTGATGGACTGCTCCGAGATGACCCGGATGTGCGCCGACATGATGATGCGGCGCTCGCCCCTGTCGGCCGAGATGTGCGCGATGTGCGCCAGGGCCTGTGACATGTGCGCAGAGGCGTGTATGTCCATGCCGGACGACCCGCAGATGAAGCGCTGCGCCGACGCGTGTCGCCGCTGCGCCGAGATGTGCCGCTCGATGGCCGGCGCGTCCATGTGACACACCGCTGAGACGGCGCCAGGGGCACCCCGACGGGGTGCCCCTGAACCGGGTACGACCGGCCTCAGTTGCTGGTGACGGTGACCTTCTGGTCGTTCTTCAGCTCGTCGACCAGGGTCTTGACCTTCGCCTTGTCCCAGACGAGGTTGCCGCCCGTGGAGCCGGAGACCGGCATGTTCATCGAGGTGCCGTCGCCGCCGTTGACGTCCTTCATCGCGAAGAACATGGAGGCCAGGTCCCACAGGCTCATGTCCTTGTCGACGGTGAGGGAGTCCAGGCCCGCCCCGAGGGTGGGGTAGAGCTTGAAGGGGTTCAGGACCGTCGAGGGGGTGGCCACCTGGTGGGCCAGCGCCGCCAGGAACTTCTGCTGGTTCTTGGTGCGCTGCAGGTCGGACGCGGCGAAGGCGTGCCGGGTGCGGACGAACGCGAGGGCCTCCTCGCCGTTCAGGGTCTGCTTGCCCGCCTTGAAGTTCGCGCCCGAGTAGCTGTCCTTGAAGCCCTTGTCGATGTCGATCGTGACACCGCCGACCGCGTCCACGATGTCCGCGAAGCCGGCGAAGCCGATCTCCACGTAGTGGTCTATGTGCAGCCCGGTGTTGTACTCGACCGTGCGCACGAGCAGGGTCGGGCCGTCCTCGGCGTAGGCGGCGTTCAGCTTCGTGTGCCGGCCGGTGCCCTGGTAGACCTTGCCGGACGTGGACCCCTGGTACGAGGGGATCTCCACGTCGGAGTCGCGGGGGAGGGAGATCAGCGTGTCGCCGTTGTCGCCGACGTGCAGGATCATCATCGAGTCGGTGCGCTGGCCCTCGGCCGACCCCGTGTGCAGCTTCTTCTTCTCGTCGGCCGACATGCCCTTGCGGCTGTCGGAACCGACGATCAGGTAGTTGGTGCCCGCGCCGGCCGCGGGACGGTCGATGACCTTCGACAGGTCGACGTCCCGGTGCAGCTTGGAGTCGGCCCAGAAGTAGGTCGCCACGGATGTGACGATCAGCACGCTCAGGACGACGATCGCGGTCCACTTGATCCGCTTGCGCCAGTTCGGTGCCGGACGCGGGCCGCGCTCACGGGTGCCGCCGGGTCCCCCGCCCCCGGGGCCGCCGCCGTAGACCTGGCCGGTGTTGTAGCCGTTGTCGTATCCGCTGTCGTACCCGGAGCCGTCGTCGTACCCGTTGCCGTACGCCGGCTGCTGCGGGACGCCGGCGTAGCCGCCGCCTCCCTGCTGCGGCGCGCCGTACGGCGGCGCCGACGGTTCCCCGCGTCGTACCTGGCGCATCACGCGGGCGCCCTCAGGCTGCGCGCTGGCGCTACCGCGTCCGTACCGGTTGCCGCGGTTGTCGTTCGACCGTCCCTCGGGCCATTCGTTCATGGGCCCCAGTGTGCAGGCAGCGCCTGTACCTCTTACAAGGGTCGTCGGGAAATCAGGGCAGCGCTGTTGCGAACCCGACACAAATTCCGTGATTGTCACTTCGGCATAAGGTAGGGGCCATGACAGACCAGGCCCCCGAGGCGGAGTCCGATATTCCCGGCAAGCCGACGTCCGCGTCCCGGACCACGCTGAGCCACATCATGACCCACAACGACACCAACCTCCTCGGCACGGTGCACGGCGGTGTGATCATGAAGCTCGTCGACGACGCGGCGGGCGCGGTCGCCGGGCGCCACTCGGGCGGTCCCGCCGTCACCGCGTCCATGGACGAGATGGCGTTCCTGGAGCCGGTCCGTGTCGGTGACCTGGTGCATGTCAAGGCGCAGGTCAACTGGACCGGCCGGACGTCCATGGAGGTGGGCGTGCGGGTCCTCGCCGAGCGCTGGAACGAGTCCAACCCCGCCACCCAGGTCGGCTCGGCCTACCTGGTCTTCGCGGCGGTCGACGCCGACGGCAAGCCGCGCCGGGTACCGCCGGTGATACCGGAGACCGACAGGGACCGCCGGCGCAATCAGGAGGCCCAGATCAGGCGGACGCACCGGCTGGCACGGCGGCGGGAGATCCGCGAACTGCGCGAGCGCCGGGTGGCGGAGGGCTTCGAGGACTAGGGCGGTGCCGCGCCGGGGCGTCGGCCGACTTCGGGCCGGTGGGGGTTGTTCGCGCAGTTCCCCGCGCCCCTGAAGAAGCGCTCGTGCAGCAACCCTGCTTTTTAGGGGCGCGGGGAACTGCGCGACAAGCCCCCACGCACCCGCAGCCGAGGCACGCCCCTCAGCACACCGTCTCATCTCCCCTGATCACAGAGGATTCCCCCTGTGCAGGGGCCTCGGCCCGTACCTTGCGCACACTCGCCGGCCCCTTGAAGTCCGCCCCGGTCGTCACCCGCAGCACCGGGCCCATCCCCTTCACCGCCCGCAGCTCGCTCCCCGGCAGGGCCGCCGCGAGCGACCGGGCCGAGCGGTCCCAGCGGGGGTCGAAGGAGATCACCGTCCGCCGCACGTCGTGCCGGGCGGCGGTCACCGGCTGGTGGTTCGTCGCGAACCCCGCCGCCGCCAGTGCCGCGTCCATCCGCCGCCCGAGCCCCGCCGTCCCCGTGCCGTTCTCCACCTGCACATGGATCTGTGCCGGCGCCACCTCCACGGTCGCCGGCGCCGGACGGGCGGGCCGCGCGGGTGCCGGCGGTGCAAGCGGCTTGTCCTCGCGCAGGGACTGGAACAGCTGGTCCGACCTGGCCTGGTCCCACTTCAGCGTCGAGCCGATGCCCTTCACGGCGTACCCCAGCTGCCCGATGGGGACGGTCGTGAACTCGGAGGAGGACGGGGAGAAGTTCCGCATCGCCCGGCCGAGGTCCAGCAGCTCGTCCGTGCCGAAGCCCATGTCGGCCCGTACGGAGCCCAGCACCGCCCGCGTCACGTCCCGGAACTTGATCGGGTTGAGCAGCACCCCCGAAGACGACGCCCGCTCGATCAGCGCGGCCAGGAACCGCTGCTGCCGTTTCATCCGGCCGAGGTCGCTCGCCCCGTCGACGTGCCGGGAGCGGACGAACTGCAGGGCCTGCCCGCCGTTCAGCCTGTGCGTACCGGAGGAGAGGTCGAGGCCGGTGTAGGAGTCCTTCAGCGGCTGGGGCGTGCAGATCCGGACCCCGCCGAGCACGTCCACGGTCCGCATGAACGTGATGAAGTCGACCTCCAGATAGTGGTCGATCTTCAGATGGGTCATGGCCTCGACCGTGCGGACGGTCAGCTGCGGGCCGCCCTCCGCGTAGGCCGCGTTCAGCTTGATGGGGTGGGCGCTGTGCGCCCGGCCCGTCGTCTCGTCGGTGTGCGGCGGGACCTCGGCGTACGAGTCGCGCGGCAGGCTGACGACCGTCGCCCGCTCCCGGTCCGCCGAGATGTGCACGATCATCATCGTGTCCGTGCAGTGGCAGGGCGCCCCGCCCAGCCGGTACTTCCGCCGCTCCCTCTCCGTGATCTTGTCGCGGCCGTCGGTGCCGACCAGCAGGACGTTCATGCCGTGGCCGGGGGCCGGGCGGTTCTTCATGTCCTTGAACGGGTCGACCCGCGCGATGTCCGCGTCGAGACTGGCCATCACGGAGTGTCCGATCCCGGCCGACGCCAGCACCACCACCGAGAGTGTGGTCACGGCCCGCATGGCCCAGCGCGGCCGCCGGGGCCTCGCGGGTCGTACCGGCGGCCGCGGGGCCTGACGGGTGGGCTGTGGTCGACGCTGCGGCCGGGCGGGCCGGGCGGGGGACCGGGGCGGGCTGGCGGCCAAAGGACACCTCCGGACGAGGCCGTACGTGGGATCCGTGAGCACCGTAGGCCGATACGACCTTCAGCCCGCGGCTTGGCACCGGCGGCGCGCACCGGTGTCCCCCGTTCGCGGTAACGTGAGCCCCCTATGAACGCCAAGCCCGACGTGCGGCACCCCGCAGTTTCTGTGATCATGCCCGTCCTCAACGAGGAGCGGCATCTGCGTGGGGCCGTCCAAGCGATCCTCGCGCAGGAGTACGCCGGTGAGCTGGAGGTCGTCATCGCCCTCGGTCCGTCCACGGACCGCACGGACGAGATCGCGGCGCAGCTCGTGGCCGACACTGCGTCATTCAAAAGCAAGCGCGTGCACACCGTCCCGAACCCGACCGGCCGCACCCCGGCCGCGCTGAACGCCGCGATCAAGGCCTCCCGGCATCCGATCGTGGTGCGCGTGGACGGCCACGGCATGCTCTCCCCGAACTACATCGCGACCGCTGTCCGCCTCCTGGCGGAGACCGGCGCGCAGAACGTCGGCGGCATCATGCACGCCGAGGGCGAGAACGCCTGGGAGCACGCGGTCGCGGCGGCCATGACCTCGAAGATCGGCGTCGGCAACGCCGCCTTCCACACGGGCGGCGAGGCCGGTCCCGCCGAGACCGTCTACCTCGGTGTCTTCCGCCGCGAGGCCCTCGAGCAACAGGGCGGCTACAACGAGGAGTTCATTCGCGCCCAGGACTGGGAGCTGAACTTCCGGATCCGCGAGGCCGGCGGCCTGATCTGGTTCTCGCCGGAGCTGAGGGTGTCGTACCGGCCGCGGCCGAGCATGAAGGCGCTCGCCAAGCAGTACAAGGACTACGGCCGTTGGCGGCACGTCGTCGCCCGCTACCACGAGGGTTCCATCAACCTGCGCTACCTCGCCCCGCCCACCGCGGTGTGCGCGATAGCCGCCGGGATAGTAGTCGGCGCCCTGGTCACCCCGTTCGGGTTCGTGATCCCCGGCGGCTATCTCGCCGCGATCGCCGCCGGGTCCCTCCCGGCCGGCAAGGGGCTGTCCCTCAAGGCGCGGCTCCAGATCCCGCTTGCCCTCGCCACCATGCACATGTCGTGGGGGTACGGCTTCCTGACCAGCCCCAAGGCCCTGGCGAAGCGGGTCATCGCGTCCCGCCGTCCCGCGGTGCTCAGCCCTTCCTCCTCCAGCTGAGCACCCGCCTGCGGAGCGACCCGGACTACCAGGTGTAGTCCGGGTCGACGTGCATGCACGCCTTGGTGTCCGCGGCGTTGAGGGCGCTCGCCGAGGCCGGCGTGGTGTCATCGTCGTCGGCGGTGTACCTCGTGCCCGAGCGCCAGTCGGCGCCCACCACCAGCGTGACCCCGTCGACGTCCGTGGACTTCTTCACCTGGTCGGCCGGGACGCCCAGCACCTTCGCGACCCGCTGGGCGTCGCCCGCCAGGTCGGCGCTCGGATACCGCACCAGGGTCCGGTCCTCGCTGAGCAGCGCCGAGGAGTCGGCGGCCGCCTTCGTGAAGCCCTTGCCGACGAGCAGTTCGGTGACGGCGGCGGCCCGGCCGGTGACCGCGGACTCCGTGCCGCCGCTGGTGCCGTTCTGCACTTGCACGGCGATCCGGTCGTCGGCCGCCGCCTTGTCGGTGACCGTCGTCGTGGTCGTCGTCTTCTTTTTCTTGTCCTTGCCGTCGAGGGCGATGTCCTCGCGGACCAGCCGCCACAGCTTGGCCGCGTCGGTGGGCTTGGGCAGGACGCGGTTGCCGTCCGAGGAGTACACCCACGGCATCGTCGTCATCGTGATGCGCTTGGTGGGGACCTTCTTCAGCTCCTTGCTCAGGTCGTAGAGCTCGGTGACCGTGCCGAGGCCGTCGTCCACCGTCAGTGCCTTGGTGGCCGTCTCGGCGAGCTTGAGGAGCTTGTCGGGGTTGCTGAGGGTCGCGTTGGAGCGCAACTGGCGGACCATCGAGTTCATGTACATGTGCTGGGCCTTGGTGCGGGCGATGTCACTGCCGTCCTCGAAGCCGTACCGGGTGCGCAGCCACTGCAGGGCCTGTTTGCCCTTGACGGCGGTGGTGCCCTTCTTCAGCTTCAGGCCCGAGCCGTGTCCCGTGGAGGTGTGCGAGTAGATGCCGGCGTCCACGCACACCGGCACCCCGCCGATCGCGTCCGCCATGGACACCACGCCCGAGAAGTCGACCATCATGAAGTGGTCGATGTGGATGTCGGTGAGCTTCTCCCAGGTGGCCACCGTGCAGCCGGGGCCGCCGCGCTCCAGGGACGAGTTGGTCATGGTGTCGGAGGTCGCCGCGTAGACCTTGCCGGTATCGGTGTCCGTGCACTCGGGGATGTCGACCAGAGTGTCGCGGGGCATGGACACCACCGACATGTTGGTGCGGTCGGCCGAGACGTGCAGCAGCATCTGCACGTCGGCGCGGGCGGCGGTGCCGATGTCCCTGGCGCCGCCCAGCTTCTGGTTCTCGGCGGTGTCCCGGGCGTCGGAGCCGATCAGCAGGATATTCAGGGGCTTCTGCCCGGCCGCGTTCGCCTTCGACTCGGCCGCGCGGTCCTTGGAGTCCCCGATGTTCAGGGACTCCTTCTTGATGTTGCCGTTGAGGTGCTCGTAGTAGAGGTATCCGGCGGTGGCGGTGCCGGCTATCGCCAGGGCCACGACCGAGGCCGACCAGCGCAGTACCCGGCGTCTGCGCCGCCCGCGGTCACCGTCCGCCCCGCCGCCGCCCCGTCTGCCACCGTGCCGACCGTCACCGCCCTGGGGCGTCAGGGTCATCGTGTCGTCGACCACGGCCACGCCGGACACCTCCCCTCGCACATTGCCGCGCACCAACTGCCCGCCCTCCCGCTCGCCACTGCCGCCGCACCCGACTCCCGGGTACCTGGGCACCTGGGCACGGCGGCAGTGTCATGCAGTCGCTTAGGAGTTGCCTGTGCGTAGCTGTGGGGACCTGTAGGTGAAGAGACCGCCCTGTCCGTAAAGTCCTTGCAGGGGCTACTGCCACCGATAGGGCGCGTACACGTCCATGCACTGCTTGGTGTCCGAGCCGTTGATGGCGTCGGAGTTGTCGGGCAGGTCACCGGCCTTCGGCGCGGACTGCTTGGGATACGCCGTCCCGTCGCGCCAGTCGGCACCGACGACGAGCGTGACGCCCGACACATCGGTGGTCCGCTTCACCTGGCCGACCGGGATCCCCAGCGCCTTGGCGACCGCCTGGGCGTCGCCCTGCAGGTCCGCGCTCGGATACTCCACGACCGACTTCTCCACGGACTCGGTGGCCGACGAGGTGTCCGCCGCCGCCCGGGTGTAGCCCTTGGTGCCGAGTTCCGTGGCCATCGTACGGGCCCGAAGGGGGACCGCGGCCTCGGTCGAGGTCCCGGTGGCGTTCTGCACCAGCACCCCGAGTTGGCCGGCGGGGACGGAGGGCGCCTTGGTCGCCGCGGCGGTCGCCGTGGGCTTCTTGCTCTCCTTGGCGGCGCCGTTCTTGTCGAACGCCACGTCGTCGCGGAGCATCTGCCACATCTTGTCGGCGTTCGCGGTGTCCGGCACGAGGTGGTCCTTGTTCTGCGGGTCCTGGAGGTTCGGCATCGTGAGCGAGGTGATGCGGTCCGTCGGCACCGACTTGAGCTGCATGCCCAGGTCGTAGAGCTTCTTCGGGGTGCCGATCTCCTCGGAGACCGTCAGCGACTTGGTGGCCGCCTCGGCCAGGTCCATCAGCCTGCCGGTGTCGGTGAAGACGTTCTGCCCCTTCAGCGTCCGGATCATCGAGTTGAGGTACATGTGCTGGGCCTTGGCCCGCAGCGGGTCACTGCCCCAGGCGTGCCGGGTGCGCAGCCACTGCAGGGCCTGCTCGCCCTGCACCTTGTGCGTGCCGGCCGTCATCTTCAGCCCGGAGCCGCCGGACACCGCGGCCGTCGGCCGGTCCCACACGTTCTGCTTCACACAGACGTCGACGCCGCCGATGGCGTCCGCCATCTTCACCACGCCCGCGAAGTCGATCGTGATCCAGTGGTCGATGTAGACCCCGGTGAGGTTCTCCCAGGTGGCCAGCGTGCAGCCGGCGCCGCCGCGGGCCAGTGACTCGTTGATGATGGTGTTGGTCGCCGGGTACACCTTGCCGGTCTCCGGGTCCGTGCACTTGGGGATGTCGACGCGGGTGTCCCGGGGGATGCTCACCATCGCCGCGCTCTTGCGGTCCGCCGACAGGTGGATCAGCATCTGGACATCCCCGAGCGGCGGGCTGCCCCGGTCGTACTTGGCGCCGCCGAGCTTCACGTTCTCGTCGGAGTTACGGCTGTCGGAGCCGATCAGCAGGATGTTCAGCGGCGTCTGACCGGCCGCGTTGGCCGCGGTCTTCCGCGCCTTGGCGTCGCCGATGTCGCGCTCGCCCTTGTGGATGTTGCCGTTCAGGTGCTGGTAGTAGAGGTAACCGGCACCGGCCGTACCGAGGATCACCACCGACAGCACGGTCGCCGACCAGCGCAACGCGCGCCGTCCGCGTCTGCGCCGGCCGCCGTTCGAGCCGTGTGACCCGTTGGGTCCGCCGCTCTTGCCGCCCTTGCGACGACCGCCGCCCGCACCGCCCGGCGCCCCGGCTGTCTTCGGTGCGAGGGACATCGTGTCCTCGACCGCAGGCTTTTCCCCCCGCACATCGCTCTGCGTCAACTTCCAGCCCTCCCCGCCCTGCGCCCTGCGCGCACCGGCCCGCCGCCGACGCCCCCCATCGGACGCTTCGCGGACCACACGGGTCCGCCCCGCGCCCGGTTAGACGCATGACGGACCCATAGGGTTACCTGCTTATTCGCTGTGACTTGGTGTTGTCGGGCAGCAACTCCCCGCTACCGGACGCCGGTTGTCGCTACTTGGCGCAGGTCACCTTGTCCGCGGTGGTCTTGCTGTCCACGTCCGGCGCCTTTGTCGGAGTGGTGAGGGACACCCCCGCCCCCTGGAAGTCCTTGCCCAGCGTCAGGGTCATCGCGGGCAGCCCCTGGGAGTTGGTCACGCTCTTGCCCGGCTTCAGCGCCGAGCCGGACAGCCCCATGATGCTGGCCAGTTCACGCGCCTGCGCGGCCTGGTCGGGGGCGTACTCCAGCGTGGTCTTGCTGAGCTTGGCGTCCGCGTTGCCGGCGTTCTCCGACTTGAGGACGCCCTGCTCGTTCTGCAGCCAGTTGAGGGCCTCCTGGGCGCTGCCGTCCGCGGCCCCGCCGTTGAGGATCCGCACCCGCACCTCGGACGCCGCGGACTTGCTGCCCTCCAGGCGGGCGGCCGCCGCGTCCTTGCTGGCCTGCGCCTGCTTCTTCTTGACCGCGGTGAAGGAGACGTCGCCCTTGATGGCCTGGAACACCGGCGGGGCCTTCGTGTCGTTGAGCACGACGGTCGTCTTGACCTTCTCGGCCGGGTTGTCGACGACCGGGACGGTGGTGAAGGTCAGGTTCTTCGGGTTGAGCTTGCCGAGCTCCAGACCCAGGTCCTTCAGCTTGCCGATGCTGTCCAGTTTGGAGTCGACGGTCAGCGCCTTGGTGCCGACCTCGGCCAGCTTCAGCAGCTTGGTCGGGCTGCTGAGCGTCGAGTTGGAGCTGAGCTTGCGCATCAGCGCGCTGAGGAACTGCTGCTGGAGCTGGATCCGGCTGAGGTCACCGCCGAAGCCGACGGAGTGCCGGGTGCGTACGAAGGCCAGCGCGGTCTCGCCGGAGATGTTGTGGGTGCCCTTGGACAGCTTCAGATGCGAGTCCGAGTCGTCGATGTCCTTGGCGAGGCAGACCTCGACGCCGCCCACCGCGTCGGTCAGCGTCTTGACCGCGTTGAAGTCGGCCACCATGAAGTTGTCCGGCTTGATCCCGGTCAGCTCCGTCACCGTGCGCACGGTGCAGCTGGCCGTGCGGCCGTCCTGGCCGAGGCTGGTGTTGAAGCGGACGTCGGTGGTGCCCGGGATGACCTTCTGGGTGCCGTCGGACTGCTCGGTCGGGCAGTCCGGGACGTCCACGATCAGGTCGCGCGGGATGCTCAGCGCGGTCGCGTTGGAGCGGTCCTTGGAGATGTGCAGCAGGATGTTGGTGTCGGCGTGCCCGACGCTGCCCGTGTCGCCGTACCCCTCGTTGCCCTTGCCGGTGCGCTTGTCGGTGCCGATCACCAGCAGGTTGATCGCCTTGTCCTTGCTGAAGCCACCGGTGCTCGCGCCGTCGTCGGAGACGGACGTGATGTTGTCGTTGAGGTGCTTCACGTACAGATAGCCGGCGGCCGAGACGGCGACCAGGACGAAGGCCATCGAACCGCCGGTCCACAGCAGCGCCTTCTTGGCCTTCGACTTCTTCTTCACCGGCCGACGTGAGCGCCGCCCGGCCGGCGGCTCGGGCTCGCCGCGCCGTCTGCGCTGCCCCGGAAGCTGCCCGGGAACCTGCCCCGGAACATCCCGTCCCGCGGTCTTCCGCGGCGCGTCCGCACCGGTGCGCGACGACGTCGGTCGGCGCGGTCCGGGTACCGACGACTGCGGTGCGGAAGGTGTCAGTCGCAGTTCGTATTCGCCGGTGTTCGGATTGAGTACCCACTGGTCTGCGGGATCGATGTCGTCCGCCCGCCCACGGCCTTGCGCGTCCACGGTTGTCCGATCCTCCGTCGGGGCCACGCGGCGCCTTCCCCCCACCAAGGCGCTCGGTCACGGTTAACAGTGCACGACCCCAGGACGGACCTCGCGGCCGGGTGCACCGGAGGGCTCACACTATCCGTCCAGTTCAGCGTCGAGTGACGCCAGTGACAAATTCATCCTCCCTACAACCGGGCAATCCATCTCATTTAACTGACAACGAACAGCAAGGAAGTTCGCCGCCTTGGCTGGTGCATTACCCGCAACTGTCCTCGGCGGCGGTGTTCCCGCGAAATCCGGGCGCCTCGGAGTTTTCGGAAGAGGGAGCGTTCTTCTTGGTGACCGGCACCGGCCTGTCGGCCCGCAGCAGCGCGAAAAGCGCGTCCGCCCTGCCCTCCACGAGCTGGTCACGATTGGAGTCGTACACATACGGCTCCCTCGGGACGGTGAGGAACTGCACCTGTTCGGTGGGGATGTCGCGCAGCCCGCGGACGAGCTGGTACAAACCGCGCAGACTGGCCAGTTCGGGGTCGGTGGTGAGCGCGGAGGTCGCCGCGTCCAGCAGCGGATAGAGCTTCGCCGGGTTCAGCAGTACGTCACTGCCCCGCACCTTTTTGACGAGCGCCCCCAGGAACAGCTGCTGCCGCTCCATCCGCTCGGTGTCGCTGCCGTTGCCCAGCGACTTGCGGGCCCGGACGTACCCCAGCGCCTGCTCCCCGTCGAGGGTGACCCGTCCGGCGGGCAGCCGCAGCTTGGCCGCCTTGTCGTTGATCGGTTCCTTCAGGCACACCTGCACCCCGTCGACCGAGTCGACCATGTCCTTGAACCCGGTGAAGTCGACGACGACGTGATGGTCGATCCGGATGTCGGTGAGCTTCTCGACGGTACGGATGGTGCAGGCCGAACCCCCGATCTCGAACGCCGAGTTGAACAGCGTGAACGAGGGCTCGCTGCGCCGGCCGTCGCCCCGCAGGCAGCTCGGCACGTGCACCATCAGGTCCCGCGGCAGGGACACGGCGGTGGCGCTGCGCCGGTCCGCGGCGAGGTGCAGCAGGATCGTGGTGTCGGACCGCTCGGTGCCCAGGTCCTTGCCGTAGCGGCGGTTCCCGTCCCCGGCGCGGGTGTCCGACCCGATGAGGAGGATGTTCTGCGCGCCGCGCACCAGCGCGGTGGGGCGCTCCCGCTCGTAGCGGGCGAGCTCGGCGGCGGCCGCTTCGTCCGGGGTGATGTTGTCGCTGAGCCGGTCGTAGAGCACCCAGCCGCAGACGAGGGTGCCGGCGGCGAGCAGCCCGGCGACCACCGCCGTACCCCGTATCCAACGCCGCCGCCGACGCCGGGCAATGCCGTCCCCGGTCGCGGTGGCCCCTCCGGCATCGGTCACTCCTCCAGGGTGCCTGGGGGTGGGGGCGGGGGTGGGCGCCAACTACTCCACAAGGGTGAGCGGACCCACCCAGGGGCGCGGGCCGCAGCGATGTGCGGCTCCGCCGCGTGGGCGCGAACGGCCCCCACCGGCCCGCGGCCGACGAACGGCCCTGGCGGCCCGCGCCTCGCGCCCGGCGGACGGCCTCACCGAACCGTCGCAGTCACCCGCTCGCTCTCGATCCGCTTGGCGGTGCCTTCCTCGCCCAGTTCCCCCAGGTGCCGGCACAGCACCACCGACCCCCCGACGGCGAGCGGCGCGTACAGACCCGCGCTCAGCCCGTCCCACGTGTCGAACCCCAGCCCCGACAGCAGGCGCGACCCCGGCCCGGTCAGATCCAGCCCCGGTGCGTCCCCGAGCGCCCGCTCCACCACCTCGGCCCCGCTCATCTCCGCACCGGCCACGATCAGCGCGGGCTCCTCCGGATCGACGGGCGAGAACGGAGCGAACCGGTCCCCCTGGCTCGGCACCTCCACCGCGTAGTCGGCGAACCCGTCCGGGACCGCCGGGAAACGGCCGCCCAGCGGCCGTAGCGCGAGAGCGATCCGCTCGCCGCGGCAGGCCCGGGCCGCCTCCAGTGAATCCGGCCCGCTCACCACCACGTCGGCCGCCGCCGGGTCCCCGGCCACGTCGGCGATCACGCCCACCGACGAACAGGCGAGCAGCCACACCGCCGTCTGCCAGTGCGCGGGCAGCAGCAGGGCCACCCGGTCACCCGGCTGTGCCGCCAGGTCGCCCTGGAGCAGGTTCGCCGTCTTGGCCACCCAATTGGCGAAGGTGGCCACGGACAATTCGACGCGTTCGCCCGTGGCGTCGTCGTAGAAGGTCACCAGGGGGCGTCCGGGATCCGCGGCGAGCGCGGAACGCAGCAGGTCGGCAGGGGTGCGATCGGTGGCGTTCACCCGGGCAAGCGTACGCCGCGGCCGGTGCCCGCACCGACCGGCGGGGCCACCGGTTCGGCGCAATCGGTCCCGACGGACCGTCAGTTCCGCAATAGACATATATGTCTGACTATGTTCAAGATCAGGGGCATGCGTGGATTCCTGACTTCCTCGATCGGCGTCACCTGCGCGGCCCTCACCCTCCCCGCGGCTGTGCTGAACGTGCCGTCCGCGGCCGCCGCACCGGCGGAGCGGGCCACCACGACCACCGGCCGTCCCGCCGGGACCGCGGCCCTCGCCGGCAGCACCCGGTCACTGCCCCTCACCCCCCGCACCCGTGAGCGCGTCCTCGGCCGGGCCCCCGAACAGGGCCTGTACCGCGACGACCTGGAGCACTTCTCACTCGTCGGCGTCAGCTGGGACAACCCCGGAACCGAACTGCACGGCCTGGTCCAGGTCCGCACCCGGTCCGCCGCCACCGGCCGGTGGACGGGCTGGCAGGACGTCGACACACACAACGCCGACCACGGCGCCGACCCGGACACGGCGGAGGCCGACTCCGGCCATGTGCACGGCGGCACCGCGCCCCTGTGGGTGGGCGACTCGGACGGCGTCGACGTACGCGTGCGTGCCGAACTCGACGACGACCCCGGCCCGCGCGGCAGCACCCCCACCGGCGGACACGACCTGCTCCCGGCCGGCCTGCGCCTCGAACTCGTCGACCCCGGTGAGGAGGCCCCGCCCCAGTGGCCGCCGGCCGACGTCCCCCGCACCGGCACCGAGGCCGACGCGGCGGCGGCCGTCAACACCGACCTCGCGCCCTTCGGCGCCGCCGAGATCCCGGCCCTGAACCGGCAGGAGACCGAGGACGAACTGGCGGAGCTGACCGGCGTCCCGCGCGCGAAGCCGTACATCGGACCGCGCCCGAGGATCATCACCCGCCGTGGCTGGGGCGCCGACGAGTCACTGCGCGAGAAGGGGTTCGTCTACACCGGGAAGGTCAAGGCGGCCTTCGTCCACCACACCGCCTCCGGCAACGGTTACAAGTGCTCCCAGGCCCCGTCCGTCATCCGCAGTATCTACCGCTACCACGTGGTGAGCATGGGCTGGCGGGACATCGGCTACAACTTCCTCGTCGACAAGTGCGGAACCATCTACGAGGGCCGCGCCGGGGGAGTGGCGAAGTCCGTCCGGGGCGCCCACACCCTGGGCTTCAACAACAACAGCACGGGCATCGCGGTGATCGGCTCGTTCGGCTCGCACAAGCCGCCCGGCGCCGCCGTGACTGCCATCGCCAAGCTCACCGCGTGGAAGCTCGGGCTCTTCGGGGCCAATCCGAAGGGAAAGACATATCTGAAGTCCGGCGGTGGCAATCTCTACCCAAAGGGGAAGAACGTACGACTGAACGTGATCTCCGGCCATAGGGACGGGTACGCAACCGACTGTCCGGGCGCGAAGCTCTACGCCAGACTCGGCTCGGCCCGGACCAGCTCCGCGCACCTCCAGGGACGCTGAGCACAGGGGGTCGCGTCCACGCCGTCGGGGGCAGTCGGGGGAAACCGCACACCCATGCCGCGTGGCACCGCGCGGCCGTCGAAGGCGCCGTCGCACGGTCTGCATACACTGGCCGGCCGACAGAGAAGTTCGGCCGGTCCCGGCAGGAAGCAGAGACGACAGGTGACAGAAGCGATCCTCCTGGTCGGCGGCAAAGGCACCCGGCTGCGCCCGCTCACGGTCCACACGCCCAAGCCGATGGTCCCGGCGGCGGGCGTGCCGTTCCTGACGCACCAACTGGCCAGAGCCAGAGCAGCGGGCGTGGACCACATCGTCCTCGCGACGAGCTACCTGGCGGAGGTCTTCGAGCCGTACTTCGGCGACGGCACGGCACTCGGCCTGCGCATCGAGTACGTCACCGAGGAGGAACCGCTCGGCACCGGCGGCGCCATCCGCAACGTGGCCGCCCGTCTGCACTCGGGCCCCGACGACCCGGTCCTGATCTTCAACGGCGACATCCTGACGGGCCTGGACATCAGGGCGCTCGTCGAGATGCACGAGACGACGGACGCGGATGTCTCGCTCCACCTCACCAAGGTCACGGACCCGCGCGCGTACGGCCTCGTCCCCACCGACGAGACGGGTCGCGTCCTCGCCTTCCTGGAGAAGCCGCAGACCCCCGAGGAGATCGTCACCGACCAGATCAACGCGGGGGCGTACGTCTTCCGCCGCTCGGTCATCGACACGATCCCGCACGGCCGCCCGGTGTCGGTGGAGCGGGAGACCTTCCCCGAGCTGCTGTCGGCCGGTGCCCACCTCCAGGGCATGGTGGACTCCACGTACTGGCTGGACCTCGGCACCCCGGCGGCCTTCGTCCGCGGCTCGGCGGACCTGGTCCTGGGCCGCGCCCCGTCCCCGGCGGTCCCCGGCCGCTGCGGTGACCGCCTGATCCTGCCCACGGCCCGGGTCGCGGCGGACGCGAAGCTGACGGGCGGCACGGTGGTGGGCGAGGGCGCGTTCGTGGCGGAGGGCGCGCGCGTCTTCGGCTCCACGATCCTGCCGGGCGCCGTGATCGAGCCCGGCGCGGTCATCACCGACTCCCTGATCGGCAACCGCGCCCGCGTCGGCGAACGCGCGGTCCTCACGGGCACGGTGATCGGAGACGGCGCGACCGTCGGCGCCGACAACGAGCTCAGGGAGGGCGCGCGGGTGTGGTGCGACGCGACGATCCCGGCGGGGGCGGTGCGGTTCTCCTCGGACCAGTAGGGGGTGGCTGAGCAGGTACGCCGACTGCGGCCGCGCGGGGGCTGCTCGCGCAGTTCCCCGCGCCCCTCAAGGGGCGCCACTCAGCCGTCTCCCACATAGCTCTGCGGCGGCACGGGTGGGCGCGGGCGGCGCCCTGCCGACGCCGGAGAGCGCCCCCCGCCCTGGCGCTTCACAACCGGCCGATATCCCACCGCGGCATCTGCGGCACCCGCCGCTTCGGCACCTGCCCGCTCAGCAGGATCAACCGAGCCGCCCGATGCCGCTGCCCCGCATACGGCTCGAGCAACCGCAGCATCGCCTCGTCATCGGCATACCGGTCCCCGGCCAGCGCGAACCCCACGATCCCCGGCAGATGCAGGTCCCCGACCGTCACCGCGTCCGGCGCCCCGTGACTGCGCTGCACGGTCTCCGCGGACGTCCACGGCCCCACCCCCGGCACCACCTCCAACCGCGCCTGCGCGGCCTCCGCCGCCATCCCCACGGCCTGCTCGAGCCGCGCGGCGACCCGCACCGCCCGCAGGATCGTCGACGCCCGCTTGTTGTCGACGCCGGCCTTGTGCCACTCCCAGGAGGGAATCAGCGCCCAGGTCCGAGGCGCCGGCATCACCCACATCGGCCGCTCGCCCACCCCCGCGGGGCCGGGCGCCCGCTCCCCGAACCCGCGCACCAGCAACCGCCAGGCCCGGTACGCCTCGTCGGTGGTGACCTTCTGCTCCAGGATCGAGGGGATCAGCGACTCCAGCACCAGCCCGGTCCGGGTCAGCCGCAACCCCGGCCGCCGGTGCCGGGCGGCGGCGAGAACCCGGTGCCGGGGCACGAAGAGGGACGGGTCGTCGGCGGAGCCGAGCAGCTCCGGCAGCTGCTCCAGCAGCCACTCGGCACCGGCTCCCCACGCCTCCCCGCGCACCTCACCGCCGTACACGGCGACCCGCAGGGTCCCCGGCCCGGCAGGCGTGAGACTGGCCCGCCACACGGACCCGTCGGAGGTGGCCCGAAACGTCGGATCCCCGGGCCCCCGCCGCAACGGCCCCAGCACAAGCCCGAGATCAAGAGCCCCGTCCGGCTTCCACAGCCGAACCCGGCCGGGCGCGCTCGCCTGCCGGGGCACTCCAGCAGGTACGACGACCTGCCCACCCCGCACAGTCGCACGGGTGGGCCGTGGAGTGAAACGTCCGGCCATCAAGGAATCCTAGGCATCGAGCGCCCCTTCAGGGGCGCGGGGCTGTGTCCGATATGCGGCTACCGCCGCGTGGGCGCGATCAACCTCCACAACGTGTACTCGCCGGTGAACCGGTAGACCCCGAACCGAAGGCGGCAAAAGCTCACCGCACCTCGATAAAGTCCCCGACCTCCCTCGGCGCCCTTTCCCTCGGCTCCTCCGCCGCCTTCCCCACGGCCACCGCCCCCATCGGATCCCATCCCGCCGGAAGCGCCAGCACCTCCCGCACCACGTCCCGGCAGAACATCGTCGACGACACCCACGCCGATCCCAGCTGCTCCCCGGCCAGCGCGACCAGGAAGTTCTGCACGCCCGCCCCCGCCGCGACCACGAACATCTCCCGCTCGGCCGCGTCCCGCCGCGCGTCTCCGTACGTGTGCGACCCGTCCATCACCAGACAGGGCACCACCAGATACGGCGCGTTCCGCAGCACGTCCCCGCGCCGTACCCGCTTGGCGATGGACTCCTCGGACTTGCCGTCCTTCCTCAGGTCGGCGATCCACGCGTCCCGCATCGTGTCCAGCAGGCGGACGCGCGACTCCTCGGACTCCAGCAGCACGAACCGCCACGGCGTCGTGTGGTGCGGCGCCGGCGCCGTCACGGCCGCGGCGACCGCCCGCCGTACCGCCCCGGGGTCGACGGGGTCGGCGGTGAACGCCCGCACCGTCCGCCGTAGCGCCACCGCTTCCCGGACCGCCTCGGACGTGCCGAGCCGGAACATGTCACTGGCCGCGTCCCGGATCAGCGCCCGTGCGTCCTCGCCCTCGTCCCCCGCCTCGGCCACGAGGTGCGCGAGCCCGCGCACCACGGCCACCGGTAGGCCGGTCGCCTTGCCCTTGACCAGATCACCGGCGGCGGCCAGCTCGTCGGCCGTCGCGACGACCGTCGAGACCAGCGGATTGCCGTACGCGTCCACGCCCCCGCGCAGATCGTCCAGCACCTGCACCCCGGCGGCGCCGATGGTCACGTCCGTGAGCCCCGCGCGCCAGGGGCGCCCGAAGGTGTCGGTGACGACGACCCCGACGTTGACGCCGAGGGCGTCGCGCAGCCCCGCGCGGATCGCGCGGGCGGACCCGTCGGGGTCCTCGGGCAGCAACAGCACGGTCCCGGCCGGGGTGTTGGAGGCGTCCACCCCGGCCGCCGCCATCACCAGCCCCTGCCGGTTCTCCACGATCCGCAGGGCGCCGCGCCGGGCCACCACCCGCACGGTCTCGGCGTCGATCGCGGCCTCCCGGTCGGTCGCCTCGACGAGCCGCCCCTCGGCCTTGGAGACGATCTTCGACGTGACGATCACCACGTCACCGTCGGTGAGCCCCGGTGCGGCCGCGGCGATCAGCTTGGCCAGGTCGTCGCCCTGCTGCACCTCGGGGAGCCCGGCCAGGGCCCACACCCGGTACCCGGGCACCGCGTCCCCGGTCGGGTCGGCCGCTTCGGTCGCGTCGGTCATGCCCCGCGCACCTCCTCGGCGAGTGCCAGCGCCTCCCGCGCCATCTGCGCGGTCGCGTCCAGGTCGGTCATCATCAGGGGTACGGCCCGGCAGCGGATGCCGGCCGTCTCCACGCGCGCGATGCTGCCCGCGTCCACGGTGTCGACGAGCCAGCCGTCCAGCAGCCCCGAGCCGTAGTGCTCGGCGACCGCCGCCGCCGTCGATTCCACGCCCACCGCCGCGAGCACCTTGTCGGCCATCCCGCGCACCGGCGCGTCCCCGACGATGGGGGAGAGGCCCACCACCGGCACCCCGGCGTTCGCGATCGCCTCCCGGACGCCGGGCACCGCGAGGATCGTGCCGACGGAGACCACCGGGTTGGACGGCGGGAAGAGGATCACGTCCGCTTCCGAGATGGCCTCCAGGACGCCCGGGGCCGGCTTGGACTGCTCGGCGCCGACCGGCACCACCGCCTCGGCGGGCACCGACGCCCGCAGCCGTACCCAGTACTCCTGGAAGTGCACCGCCTTGCGCTCGCCGTCGACCTCGACGGCCACATGGGTCTCGACCCGGTCGTCGGTCATCGGGATGAGCCGCACGCCCGGCTTCCAGCGGTCGCACAGCGCCTCGGTCACCGCGCTCAGCGGGTAGCCGGCGCCCAGCATCTGGGTGCGCACGATGTGCGTCGCGAAGTCCCGGTCGCCCAGACCGAACCAGTCGGGCCCCACCCCGTAGGCGGCGAGTTCCTCCTTGAGGTGGAAGGTCTCGTCGGTCCGCCCCCAGCCCTGTTCCTCGTTGATGCCGCCGCCGAGGGTGTACATCACCGTGTCGAGGTCCGGGCAGACCTTCAGCCCGAAGAGGTGGATGTCGTCCCCGGTGTTGCCGATGACGGTCACGTCGGCGTCCGGCACGGCCTGCCTGAGACCGCGCAGGAACCGGGCACCGCCGATACCGCCTGCCAGAACCACAATGCGCATGCGCCAAGTCTTGCAGGCGGCTCCGACAACGCGTCACGCAGTCACGGGTCGCGCCTCGCAGCTCTGCGCCGTGTGCATCGGCATCTCGGTGAGACCCGGGTAGTAGACGTGCAGGCTGACGGCCGGCTCCAGCGCGTCGTTCACCACCTCGTGCACGTATCCCGGCGCGAAGACCCGTTGTGCGCCGGCGGACAGCGCGCGCGTGCCGCGCCCGGTGCGTTCGGTGAGCGTGCCCTCCAGGACGGTCAGCACCCCGGACGAGCGGCCGTGGTCGTGCGACCCGCTGCCCTGACCGGGCACCCAGGACAGCAGCCACACCTCGTAGCCGGGGCCGGTGCGCAGCCGGTGGTACCAGCGCGTGGTCGCGTCGTACCGCACGAGGTGCTCCCACTGCGCGCGGTCGCCGGCGATCGTGCGGGCCAGGCCGGCGAACTCGGCCACGGTGACCGGGTGCTCGCGCGGGGGCTGCAGCAGGTGGGGGACTTCGAGGATGTCGCCGGCGATCTGCAGGTCGTTGTCGCTGTTCATGGGGTGCGGTGGTTCCTCAGTGAAGAAGGTCAGCGGGGAACGAAATGCGAAAACCGAGTCCTGGGGACCCGGTCTGCAGCTGGAGCGGTGGGATACGGCTACGGCTCAACAGCTGGAACAGCAACAGCTACAGCGAGCGCGGGCAGCACCGTGGGACCCGGCGGTGCGGGTCGAGGTGAGTGCCAAGTTCGCGAGCATGCCCACTAGGACATCGGTTCACACCCGCAGTGTCAACTCGGCGCCCGGTATGTGGGACATGTTTCACCTCATCCGGTTCATCTCTCTGCCGAAAGGTTTGTTCAGCAGGCACCCGGGACACATGGCGCACAACCGGGCGCGCGTGTCACTGCGGAACGCGATCGAACATCTGGGCGTCCTTCTCCGTACAAGCCCTGTATGGGGTCGGGGGCCCTCGTGGGCTTCGTCTGCGTGTCAAGGTTTATGCCGATTTGAACACTTTCCGCATGGCCTTGGTTCCGCAGAGTGAATAACGGGCCCAATAGCAGATCTCGGCTTGACTCGCCCGGAGCAGCACACTTGTAATTTCACTCGTGTCGTTCAGCCGAAATCGGTAACGGCCAGGCACGGGGACGTGAAAGACAGACGAGGGGCGCACATGACCGAGCTGGTGCAGCAACTGCTGGTCGACGACGCGGACGAGGAACTCGGCTGGCAGGAGCGCGCGCTGTGCGCCCAGACCGACCCCGAGTCCTTCTTCCCCGAGAAGGGCGGCTCCACCAGAGAGGCCAAGAAGGTCTGCCTCGCCTGCGAGGTGCGCTCCGAGTGCCTCGAGTACGCCCTCGCCAACGACGAGCGGTTCGGTATCTGGGGCGGACTGTCCGAGCGCGAGCGCCGCCGTCTCAAGAAGGCCGCCGTCTGAACCGGGCGTCCGCCCGTCGCACCCGACCGAGCCGCGCGAACGGCCCGTCGCCCGTGGGTTGTCCACAGGGGGCGGGCCGTCGACATGCCCAGCCGATAGTGTGGGCGCTCGTCCGAGACGCCTCGCCGCCACCAGCGGGCGCTGGAGTCCACCGCAGTCCATCGAACCGGGGCCCGTACCTCGATGTCCGTCCACAGCCACCAGGCAGCCCAGGCAACAACTGCCACAGCGGGGTTCGACCCGACCCGCCCGCCCGAGTTCCCGCGTCATGTGGTGACCGCGGTCCTCGTCTCCCACGACGGCGCCCGCTGGCTGCCCAACGCGCTCGCCGGGCTGCTCGGCCAGGAGCGCCCCGCCCAGTACGCGGTGGCGGCCGACACCGGCAGCGCGGACGACTCCGCCCGGCTGCTCACCGAGTCCCTCGGCGACGCCAACGTCGTGCACCTCGCCCGCCGCACCGGCTTCGGCCAGGCCGTCGAGGAAGCGAGCCGCACCGCGCCCGTCCTCACCCCGGACGACCTGCCGTACCTGAAGCGGCCCAGCGGCTGGGACCCGGTCACCCGCCAGTGGCGCGACGACGCCTACGACATGCCCGAGCTGCCCTACGGCGAGCCCGTCCAGTGGCTGTGGCTGCTGCACGACGACTGCGCCCCGGAACCCGACGCCCTGGCCCAGCTGCTCCGGGTCGTCGACAACGAGATGGAGCTGGGCCGCGACGACGTGGCGGTCGTCGGCCCCAAGCTGCGCGGCTGGTACGACCGCCGGCAACTGCTGGAGGTCGGCGTCACCATCGCCAACTCCGGCCGCCGCTGGACCGGCCTGGACCGTCGTGAGCAGGACCAGGGCCAGCACGACCACGTCCGGCCCGTGCTCTCCGTCTCCACCGCCGGCATGCTGATCCGCCGCGACGTCTTCGAGGAACTCGGCGGCTTCGACCGCCGGCTCCCCCTGATGCGCGACGACGTCGACCTGTGCTGGCGCGCGCACAACGCCGGCCACCGCGTCCTGATCGCCCCCGAGGCCGTCGTACGGCACGCCGAGGCCGCCTCCCGCGAGCGCCGCGCCGTCGACTGCGCGGGCCGCACCACCGCCTCCCCGCACAAGGTCGACAAGGCCGGCGCCGTCTACACCCTGCTCGTCAACGCCCGTACGGCCGCGCTGCCCTGGATCCTGCTGCGGCTGGTCCTCGGCACCCTGCTGCGCACGGTCAGCAACCTCGTCGGCAAGGTCCCCGGCCAGGCCCTCGACGAGATCCGCGGTCTGCTGGGCACCCTGCTGCGCCCCGAGCGGATCATCGCCGGGCGGCGCAGGCGCGGCTCCTCCCAACTCGACAAGGGCGAACTGCGCCCGCTGTTCCCGCCGCCCGGCGCGACCGTACGGGCCACCGTCGAGCAGGTCGCGGGCAACTTCTTCGGCGCCGACGACGAACTGTCCGCGGCCGGCCGGCACGGCAGCGCGGTCGAGTCCGGGCCCGGCGGCGACGACGCCGACTTCCTGGAGATCGAGCAGTTCGCCCGCCTCAAGCGCATCGCCCGCAAACCGGGCCCGGTGCTCTTCCTGGTGCTGCTGCTGTTCTCGCTGGTCGCCTGCCGCGCACTGCTCGGCAGCGGCGCGCTCGCGGGCGGCGCCCTGCTGCCCGCCCCGGGCACCTCCGGCGAGCTGTGGTCCCGCTACCTGGACTCCTGGCACGCGGTCGGCGCCGGCGGCACCCCGGCCGCCCCGCCGTATCTCGCCCTCGTCGCCTCGCTGGCCGCCCTGCTGTTCGGCTCGACCGGGCTCGCGGTGACCGTGCTGCTGGTCGCCTCGGTACCGCTGGCCGGGTTCACCGCCTACTTCGCCTCCCGGCCGCTGGTCACCTCGCGCCTGCTGCGCGCCTGGGCGGCCATCGTCTACGCCTTCCTGCCCGCCGCCACCGGCGCGCTCGCGGGCGGCCGCATCGGCACCGCCGTGCTCGCCGTCCTGCTGCCGCTGACCGCCCGCGCGGGCATCGCCGCCAGCGGCCTCACCAACACCTCGGGGGGGCGCGGCAGCTGGCGTGCCACCTGGGCGTACGCGCTGCTGCTGACCATCACCACCGCGTTCACACCGATCGTCTGGCCGATCGCCCTGGTCCTCGGTGTCGTCGTGCTCGCCGTGCGCCGCTCCGACCTGGTCGCCTCCGGTCTGCGGCTGCTGACCCAGCTCGGCACCCCGCTGCTGGTCCTCGCCCCCTGGTCGCTGACGCTGCTGCCGTTCGGCTTCTTCAAGGAGGCCGGGCTGGAGTACGGCGCCTCGGCCGCCTCCGCCCTCGACCTGCTCGGCGCCAGCCCGGGCGGCCCCGGCACGGTCGACGGGCTGATGCTCATCGGCATCGTCCTGGCCGCGCTGGCCGCCCTGCTGCGCTCCGAGCGCCAGTCGGCCGTCCGCGCCGCCTGGGCGGTCGCACTGGTCGGCCTGGTCTTCGCGGTTCTGTCCAACAAGTCCGCCTGGGCGGGCCCGGCGACCCTCGTCTACGGCATCGCGATCGTCTCCGCCGCCGCGCTCGGCGCCGACGGGGCACGCTCCCGGGTCGCCGAGCAGAGCTTCGGCTGGCGCCAGCCGGTGGCCGCCCTGATCGCCTTCGCCTCGGCCGCCGGCCCGCTGCTGCTCGCCGCCGGCTGGATGATCGCGGGCGCCGACGGCCCGGTCGAACGGCGCGACGCCACCCAGGTGCCCGCCTTCGTCGCCGAGGACAGCTCCACCACCGACCAGGTCCGCACCCTCGTCCTCGACAGCGACAGCACCGCGCGCGTGGACTACATGCTGGTGCGCGGCTCCGGCGCCCGCATGGGAGACGCCGAGGTGACCGCCGCCGACGGCGAGAACGCCAAACTCGACAAGGTCGTCGCCAACCTGGTCGCCGGCTCCGGCGCCGACCAGGCCAACCAGCTCGGCGGGTTCGCGGTGCGCTACGTCCTCGTCCACAAGGGCGCCCCGCGTGACATCACGCGCGTGCTGGACGCCACGCCCGGCCTGTCCCGGCTCAGCCAGCAGAACGGCAGCGCCCTGTGGCGCGTCGACCAGCAGGTCTCCCGCGCGACCATCGTCTCCGCGAACGGCTCGGGCACACCCGACTCCGTCGCCGCCGGACCCGTCGACATCCACACCACCGTCCCGACCGGCTCCGACGGCCGCATCCTGCGCCTGGCCGACTCGGCCGCACCCGGCTGGACGGCCACCCTTGACGGCAGGCCGCTGACCCGCACCACGGTCGACGGCTGGGCCCAGGGCTTCGAACTCCCCTCCTCCGGCGGGAAGCTGGACGTCACCTACGACACCCCGTTCACCCACACCGTCTGGCTGTGGGTCCAGGGCGCGCTCGCCGTCGTCCTGGTCGTCCTCGCCCTGCCCGGCCGCCGCCGTGACGTCGACGACGACCTCCCCGAGGAGCAGCCGATCCCCGCCCAGCCCGTCGAGGGCGAGGGCCGCCGCGCCCGCCGCCTGCGCGCCCAGGCGGAGTCCGAGGAGGAGGCGACCACGGAGGACGGCGCGGACTTCCCGGCCGCCGGGGAGGAGCAACCCCCGGTCGCGGTCCCGCAGCAGCCGTCCTACGACGAATGGGATCCCGCGTCCTACCCGGCGGGCGACGGCTACCAACCCGGCTACGCCGACCAGTACCAGGAGACCGGCCAGTACCAGACGGGCGGCTACGACCAGCAGACCTACGACCCGTACCAGACCGGCCAGTACGACCCGTACGCCTACGGCGGACAGCAGGGGCAGCCGGCGTACGACCCGACGTACCAGCAGGGCTACGACCCCGCCTATGACCCGGCCGCCCAGCACCGCCACGGCACCGGCGGCGAGCACCACGACGGGAGCCAGCAGTGAACCGCACCACCCTGTCCCTGTTCGCCGGTACGGCCGCCCTCGCGGCTGTCACCGGGTTCGCCGCGCTCGACGCGCCTGCCGCCGCACCCACGCACACCGCCGAGGCGGCCGCCCAGCTGCCCGTGGAGCGCACCACCCTGCTGTGCCCGGCACCGAGCCTGTCCGACATCGCCGACACCTCGTACACCTCGTACACGCCCGTCACCAAGGGCACCACGAGCGACGGCAAGGCCGAACTCCAGGCGGCCACCGAGCAGTCGGCGGACGGGACGAGCGGCAAGAAGAAGAAGGCGTCCAAGCCCGTCCTCACCCCGAAGGCGCCCGGCACCCCGGCCACCGGGGACACCTCCGGCGCCGACGGACCCGCGTACGTCGGCACCGCCGAGGGCAGGTACGCCCCCGGCTGGACCGTGCAGGAGACCACCGAGGTCGCGGCAGGCACCGGGCGCGGCCTCCAGGGGGTCAACTGCACCTCCGCCGACACCGACTTCTGGTTCCCGGGCGCCAGCACCGCCTCCGGCCGCACCGACTACGTCCACCTCACCAACCCCGACGACAGCGCCGCCGTGGTCGACATCGAGCTGTACGGCAAGGACGGCCAGCTCAAGTCCTCGGTGGGGGAGGGCATCACGGTCGCGCCGCACGCCGGCGAGCCGGTCCTGCTGTCCACGCTCACCGACGAGAAGCAGACCGACCTGACCGTGCACGTGAACGTGCGCAGCGGGCGGGTCGGCGCGAGTGTGCAGGCCCTGGACGACAAGACCGGCGGCGACTGGCTGGCCGCCTCCGCCGACCCCGCGGGCAGTCTGGTCCTGCCAGGCATCCCCAAGGACGCCACGGACGTCCGGCTGATCGCCTTCACCGACGGCGACGCCGACGCCGACCTGAAGGTGCGCCTCGCCTCCCCGGACGGCCTGATCACCCCGGCCGGCAACGAGACGCTGCACGTGAAGGCGGGCATGACCACCGCCGCCGACCTCGGCGACGTCACCCGCGGCGAGGCGGGTTCGCTGGTCCTCACGCCCACGGACCAGTCCGTCCCGGTGGTGGCCGCGCTGCGCATCACCCGCGGCAAGGGCGGCAAGCAGGAGACCGCGTACATCCCGGCGACCGCGCCGGTCGGTACCCGCGCGACGTCCGCCGACAACAGCGGCAAGGGCACCACGCTCTCCCTGACCGCCCCCGCCGGCACCGCCAAGGTCAAGGTCACGGCGTCGGCGGGCAGCGGCGGCGGCACGGCCGTGTCCAAGACGTTCACGATCAAGTCCGGCACTACGCAGGACGTCGAGGCCCCGGTCCCGTCCGGCCTGAAGGGCACCTACGCGCTGACCGTGGAGCCGATCTCCGGTGGCCCGGTCTACGGCGCCCGCACCCTGGCCGCCACCGAGGAGGGCGTCCCGGGCTTCACGATCCAGACCCTCCCCGACGACCGCGGCACGGTGGCCGTACCGGAGGCGGACCAGGACGTGTCGGTGCTGCAGAAGTAGGCCGTGCCGGCAGCCCGTGCCGGTAGGCCGCGCCGAAGGGACCCCCGCTCACTCCTCGCCGTAGCGGGGGTCCACCGTCTCCGGGGTGAGCCCCAGCAGTTCGGCGACCTGTTCCACGACGACCTCGTGCACCAGCGCGGCCCGCTCGTCGCGGCCCTTGGTACGGATCTCGACCGGCCGCCGGTACACGACGACACGCGCCCGGCGTCCCTCGCGCGCGGGAATGATCCCGCCCAGCGGCACCGCCTCGTCGCTCCAGCTCTCGTCGTGCCGGTCCTGGATCCGGGGCACTTCGAGGACCAGGAAATCGATGTCGGCGAGCTGTGGCCAGCGCCGCTCCAGGCGTTCCACGGAGTCCTGCACCAGATCCGCGAACACGTCGGCGCGGCTCGCGGCCAGCGGCACCTGAGGTGGTGCGATCGGCCCGCGCATGCCCCGACCGTGGCGATCGCGTCGACGAGGCCCGGGGCCGGCGGCACGGGGCGGTACACGGTTGTCCATCACTGGTGAAGCGTAGTCCTCGCGGGCTCCGGGCGCGCTGCTCCACGCCTCGAGACCGCCCGGGGTGACCTGTCGGAGGATGACCATTCCAGCCAAGGTTGGGCTCGTTTCCGTATCTCCACAAGACCGGTGAGCTCAAGGCATTTGACGGTGTTTGTACCGACCTATGACCGGATGCGGCCCTGTCCGGGATCCCAGACAGGGCTGTCCGTGCAGGTCAGCGGGGCGTGTCCGGAGGGGTGTGTGGGGCGTTTCACAACCCGACACGGTGGAGTGACCTGGGGGAGAGTCGTCGCGGCCCGCTCAAGAGTGCGGTACCGTCCAACGTCGTGAGCCCTGTACGTCGCTGTTCGCGAACCGCCTGCGGCCGACCCGCCGTCGCGACGCTGACGTACGTCTACGCCGACTCGACCGCGGTCCTCGGCCCGCTCGCCACCTACGCCGAACCCCACTGCTACGACCTGTGCGCCGAGCACTCCGAGCGCCTCACCGCCCCGCGCGGCTGGGAGGTCGTCCGGCTCATCGACGGCTCCGCTCCGGCCCGTCCCAGCGGGGACGACCTGGAAGCGCTCGCCAACGCGGTGCGCGAGGCGGCCCGCCCCCAGGAGCGGGCGGCCGAGGCGGGCGGTGGCGGGCGCGGCGCGGACCCGATGGAGGTCGCGCGGCGCGGCCATCTGCGGGTACTGCGGTCACCGGACAACTGAGCCGTTCCTCGCAGTCGCCCCGGTGTTCCCCGTCCTGTGGATCGTCGTCAACGCCCTGCGGGTGTACCGGATGACGGTCCGCACCCGGCATTTCGGCATCCTGCACCGCGCGATGACGGTCCGCACCCGGCATTTCGGCATCCTGCGCCGCTCGTTCGGGCGACTCTCCGACGATCCGCGCCCCGAAGTCCTGCGTGCCTACGCCCCGTACGCCCTCCTCGTCGTCAACCGAACGGCCGACCGGCCGACCGAAATCTCCTCACCTGGCCGGTGGTGTCGACCGGCGGCACACTCGTGCTGATCGCCGGCATCGCCACCGCGGCCGTCCTGCACGTGCACGCGCGCGTGGCGGTCACGGAGTGGGCGGCGACGGTACGGGAGTTGAGGTTCGCGATCCTCGTCGTGACGTCCGTCCTCGCCCTCGCCCACGTCGTGAACCTCCCCGGACAGGCGGCCACCATCGGCCAGTTGGTGGCGGCGGCCGGTGCGGGCCTCGCCTTTGTGCGGCCGGTCCTCGGCTGGTTCGGCGTCGCCGTCTCCGGCTCCGCCACCTCGGCCGGCGCGCTCCTGCGAGGGGCTGGCTGGAGGGACTGGCTGGGGTGAAGTGTTGAGCGTGACTCGCTGTGTGCGAGCGGCTGTGCGGGGCCGGCTGTGCGGGAGTGACCGCGTTTGATCACGATGGATCGCCTGGGATCGCCTGGGATCGCGCGGGACCGCCGTGGATCGCCGCAGATCGCGGCCCGGAGTCCGCTGGGAGTCCGACAGGGATCCGCCGGCGGATCCCGCGTCCGCGCCTGACCCCGGGGCAGGTAGTTTGGGGCGACCGATAGGACTTCAGGAGGGTTGGCCGTGGCTGCTGATCTGTCGCAGATCGTCAAGGCGTACGACGTGCGCGGGGTGGTTCCGGACCAGTGGGACGAGGCGCTCGCCGAGCTGTTCGGCGCCGCGTTCGTGCAGGTGACCGGCGCCGCCGCGATCGTCGTCGGCCACGACATGCGGCCCTCCTCGCCCGGCCTGTCCCGCGCCTTCGCGCGCGGCGCGGCGGCCCGCGGTGTCGACGTCACCGAGATCGGCCTGTGCTCGACCGACCAGCTGTACTACGCCTCGGGCGCACTCGGCCTGCCCGGCGCGATGTTCACGGCCTCGCACAACCCGGCGCAGTACAACGGCATCAAGATGTGCCGCGCGGGAGCCGCCCCGGTGGGCCAGGACACCGGTCTGACGGAGATCCGGGAGCTGGCGGAGCGCTGGTCGGAGGAGGGCGCGCCGGAGCCGGCCGCCACGCCCGGAACCATCACCTCCCACGAGACGTTGTCGGACTACGCGGCCCATCTGCGCGGGCTCGTGGACCTGACCTCCATCCGCCCCCTGAAGGTCGTGGTCGACGCGGGCAACGGCATGGGCGGCCACACGGTCCCGACGGTCTTCGAGGGCCTGCCCCTGACCCTGGTCCCGATGTACTTCGAGCTGGACGGCACCTTCCCGAACCACGAGGCCAACCCCCTCGACCCCGCCAACATCGTGGACCTCCAGCGGCGCGTCCGCGAGGAGTCGGCCGACCTCGGCCTGGCCTTCGACGGCGACGCCGACCGCTGCTTCGTCGTGGACGAGCGCGGCGAGCCGGTCTCGCCGTCGGCGATCACCGCCCTGGTCGCCGCCCGCGAACTGGCCCGGAACGGCGGCAAGGGCACCGTCATCCACAACCTGATCACGTCCTGGACCGTCCCGGAGGTGGTCCGGGAGAACGGCGGCACCCCGGTCCGCACCCGCGTCGGCCACTCGTTCATCAAGGCCGAGATGGCGAGGGCCGGCGCGATCTTCGGCGGCGAGCACTCGGCCCACTACTACTTCAAGGACTTCTGGAACGCGGACACGGGCATGCTGGCCGCCCTGCACGTCCTCGCCGCCCTCGGCGGTCAGAGCGGCCCGCTGTCGTCCCTCGTCGCCCAGTACGACCGGTATGCCGGCTCCGGCGAGATCAACTCCACGGTCGCCGACCAGCAGGCCAGCCTCGCGGAGATCCGTGCGGCCTACGGGGACCGCGACGACCTCACCCTGGACGACCTGGACGGCCTCACCGTCGCCGCCGCCGACTGGTGGTTCAACGTCCGCCCGTCCAACACGGAACCGCTGCTGCGCCTGAACGCGGAGGCCAGGGACGAGGCGACGATGACGAAGGTACGGGACGAGGTACTGGCGATCATCAGGGGCTGAGGTCGGCCCCGCCCAGCCCGGCGGCGGTAATCTGACCGAACGCGAACGCCCACCCCCCGAAGGGAAACCCCATGCCGCTCGAAGCCGGCCTTCTGGAGATCCTCGCCTGCCCGGCCTGCCACGCCCCCCTCAAGGAGCAGGACGCCGAGCTGATCTGCACCGGCCAGGACTGCGGCCTGGCGTACCCCGTCCGCGACGGCATCCCGGTCCTTCTCGTCGACGAGGCCCGCCGCCCCGCGTAAGCACCACAACCACAACCACAACCACAACCGCGACCGCAACGCACCAGGACCCCGGCGACCGGAGGCCGCTCCCATGCTCGACGAATCGCTGCTCGACACGCCGGAGGGCCTCGCCGAGGCAGACCGCCGAGGTCTGCTGCGCGGCGCGGCCGAGGCCGGCGCCCGCGTCCGCACCGCGGCCCGGCACGCCATCGAGGCGGGTGTCCAGGAGCTGAAGCCGGACGGCCGCCCGCGCGCCGTCCTGATCGCGGGTCCCGGCGTCGCCGCCACCCACGCCGCCGACCTCCTCGGCTCGCTGGCCGGCCCCGGCAGCCCGGTCATCCGGCTGGCCCCCTCCGGTGTCGCCCCGGCCGCCGGCGCCCTGCGCTGGGAGCTGCCCGGCTGGGCCGGCTCCGTCGACCTGCTGCTGATCGCCACCCCGGACGGCTCCGAACCCAGCCTGTCCCTCCTCGTCGACCAGGCCTACCGGCGTGGCTGCTCGGTCGCCGCCGTGGCCCCCGCGGGGACTCCGCTCGCCGAAGCGGTGGCCGGCGCCCACGGCATGTTCGTACCGATG
Source organism: Streptomyces sp. NPDC054813 (assembly GCF_053611365.1). Taxonomy (NCBI): domain Bacteria; kingdom Bacillati; phylum Actinomycetota; class Actinomycetes; order Kitasatosporales; family Streptomycetaceae; genus Streptomyces; species Streptomyces sp. NPDC054813. The sequence goes on from NZ_JBSHAF010000009.1 coordinate 377,008, forward strand.
GCGACGGCCCCGTACGACCAGGGCGAGCCGCTCGCCGGCTCCTCCCCGGGCGTCCTGTGGGCGCTGCTCACCCCGCTCCTGGTGCTCCTCGACCGCATCGGCCTGGTCACCGCCCCACCGGAGGACCTGGAGAAGGTCGCCGACCGCCTCGACCGGGTCGCCGAGCGCTGCGGCCCGGCCATCGTGACCTACAGCAACCCCGCCAAGACCCTCGCCTCGGACCTCGCCGACGCGCTCCCGGTGGTCTGGACGGAGGGCATCTCGGCCGGCCCCGCGGGCCGCCGTTTCGCCGCCGCCCTCGCCGAACTGGCCGGCCGCCCCGCCCTGGCCGCCGAACTCCCCGAGGCGCTGGCGGCCCACCACGCCCTGCTCGCCGGCCCGCTCGCCGCCAGCGCCGACCCGGACGACTTCTTCCGCGACCGCGTGGAGGAGGCCCCCGCGCTGCACGCGCACGTGGTGCTGCTGCGCGACCGCCCCCTCGGCGGCCTCACCGCCGCGCCCGCCGCCCGCGAGCTCGCACTCGGCCACGACACCCCGGTCAGCGAGCTGGAGCCCGAGGAGGGCGGCGAGCTGGAGACCCTGGCGGAACTGATCGCCGTCACGGATTTCGCCGCCGTTTACCTGGCGCTCGCATCGGGGGCCTGAGATGGACACCGACACCGGTCCCGCCGTACCAAGGACGACCTGAGGGCCGTACCGAAGGCGAACCGGTGGGCAAACACGCGGTGAACACGGCCGCCATATGCCGGCGCACTCGCTCGTACTTCGGCGTACGCGCCAGTACACCGGCGTACGCGCCAGTACACCGGCGCACGTGTTCGTGGACCCGTCGCGGATCGCGGATCGTCGTACACCGTTGTACGGCGTGCCCCGCGTCCCCACGCGACCCTGTTCGCCGGCCGCCCCGTACGCAGAGAGAACCGGCAGAGAGAAGTCATGGACCGCCTCGACAACACGATCCGCCCCTACGCCTGGGGTTCCCCGACCGCCATCCCGAAGCTGCTCGGGGTCGAGCCGAGCGGCGAGCCCCAGGCGGAGATGTGGATGGGCGCGCACCCGGGCGCTCCCTCGCGCACCGCGCGCGGCACGCTCGTCGAGGTCATCGACGCGAACCCGAAGGCCGAGCTGGGCGAGGCGGCCGTGGCCAAGTTCGGTCCGCGGCTGCCCTTCCTGCTCAAGATCCTCGCGGCCGGCGCCCCGCTCTCCCTCCAGGTGCACCCCAACCTGGAGCAGGCGCGGGAGGGTTACGAGGACGAGGAGCGGCGCGGGATCCCGGTGGACGCCCCGCAGCGCAACTACAAGGACGCCAACCACAAGCCCGAACTGATCTGCGCGCTCACCGAGTTCGACGGCCTGTGCGGCTTCCGCGCCCCGGAACAGGCCGCCGAACTCCTCGAGGCCCTCGGCGTCGACGCCCTCGAGCCGTACGTCGACCTGCTGCGCGCCCACCCGGAGGAAGCGGCCCTGCGCGAGGTCCTCACCGCGATCCTCACCGCCGACCGCGAGGAGATGGCCCACACGGTCGCCGAGACCACCGCCGCCTGCACCCGCCTCGGCGGCGACCACGCGCCCTACGCCGACCTCGCCCGCCACTACCCGGGCGACCCCGGCGTGATCGCCGCGATGCTCCTCAACCACGTCCGCCTCCAGCCCGGCGAGGCCCTCTTCCTCGGCGCCGGCATCCCGCACGCCTACCTCGACGGCCTCGGTGTCGAGATCATGGCCAACTCCGACAACGTGCTGCGGTGCGGCCTGACCCCCAAGCACGTCGACGTCCCCGAACTCCTGCGCGTCGTCCGCTTCGAGGCGGGCGACGCGGGCGTGCTGCGCCCCGAGGCCGCCCCGGACGGCGAAGAGGTCTACGAGACGCCCATCGACGAGTTCCGGCTCTCCCGGTACGTCCTGCTCGAGGGTGCCGCCCCCCACGACCTGACCCTGCCGACCCCGCAGATCCTGCTCTGCACGGCCGGCGCGGTCCGGGCGGGCGAGGAGGAGCTGACCCCCGGCCGGTCGGTGTTCGTCCCCGCGGGCGAAAAGGCGGAGGTCTCGGGCGCGGGCACGGTCTTCCGTGCCACGGTGATCGTCTGAGGGATCCGCGATGCCGGATGGGTCGGATTGTCGTACCGGGATTGTGGATACCTGACGAGCCGCTCCCGGACAGGGCTGCAAGAATGACCCATCCGGCAAAGCACGGGCAAAGACGAGCGCACGCCTGGACGGCGTAGACGGACGACGGCGAGAAGGGACATCGCGGACACATGAGCGCGTCAGGCGGCACCAGGGCGATCGTGGCGGCACTCGGCGCCAACCTCGCGATCGCGGCAGCGAAGTTCGTGGCGTTCGCGTTCAGCGGCTCCTCGTCGATGCTCGCCGAGGGCGTGCACTCGGTCGCCGACTCCGGCAACCAGTTCCTGCTGCTCATCGGCGGCAAGAAGGCCCAGCGCGAGGCGACCCCGCAACACCCCTTCGGCTACGGCCGCGAGCGGTACATCTACGCCTTTCTCGTCTCGATCGTCCTCTTCTCGGTCGGCGGCATGTTCGCCATCTACGAGGGCTACGAGAAGATCAGCCACCCCCACCAGGTCGAACACTGGTACTGGCCGGTGGGTGTCCTGGTCTTCGCGATCATCGCCGAGGGCTTCTCGTTCCGCACGGCCATCAAGGAGTCCAACGAGCTGCGGGGCAAGCTGTCCTGGTCGCAGTTCATCCGCCGCGCCAAGGCCCCCGAGCTGCCGGTCGTCCTCCTCGAGGACTTCGGCGCCCTCATCGGCCTGGCCCTCGCCCTCGCCGGCGTCGGCCTCGCCCTGCTCACCGGCGACGGCGTCTGGGACGGCATCGGCACGGTCTGCATCGGTGTCCTGCTCGTCCTGATCGCCCTGGTCCTCGCCGCCGAGACCAAGTCCCTTCTCCTCGGCGAGTCCGCGGGCGTCGAAGAGGTCAAGAAGATCGAGGCCGCGATCGTCGACGGTGACACGGTCACCGGCATCATCCACATGCGCACGCTCCACCTCGGCCCCGAGGAACTGCTCGTCGCCGCCAAGATCGCCGTCCAGCACGACGACACGGCCGCCGAGGTCGCCAATGCCATCAACGCCGCCGAGGCCCGCATCCGCACCGCGGTCCCCATCGCCCGCGTGATCTACCTCGAACCCGACATCTACAACGAGGCCGAGGCCGCCAAGGGCCCCGACCCGGAAGCCACCCCGGGCGGCCCGCTCCCCCACCCCGCCGGCCACTGAGCCTTCCCGGACCGCCACAGCGACGGGCCCGCCCCCTGGACAAGGGGGCGGGCCCGTCGCCGTAGAACGCCGATTGTCGTCGCGTACCCGTGGCCGCCAGATGCCGCGGCCCCCAGATGCTGATCGTCACCGGCTACCAACCGCAGCCGAGCCCACCCGGGCCCAACTCGTTGCTGGCTGTGGCTGTGGCTGTGGCTGTGGCTGTGGCTGTGGCTGTGGCTGTGGCTGTGGCTGTGGCTGTGGCTGTGGCAGCAGCTGTAGCAGCGGCCGTGGCAGTGCTCGTGGCGGTGTTCGTGCCCGTGGCGCGGGGCCCCGGGCCACGGTTCTGGCTCCAGCGCAGGCCGAACATGGGCCGCCGCCCCCGTCGACTGGGGAGGCAGACCCGCCGGCATCCGATCACCCGACCTCGCTCAGCACGCCGAGGACCGTCTGCTCGTCCGCCGCGGCCAGCAGCCGCTCCCGGAACCCGACGTCCATCAACTTCCTGGACAGCAGCGCGAGGATCCGCAGATGCTCGTCACCGGCAGCCGCCTCCGGTACGGCGATCATGAAGACCAGCCGCGCCTTCGTCCCGTCCAGCGAGCCCCACTCGACGCCCTCCGCCGACCGCGCGAACCCGACGACCGGCGCGGTCACCGCATCCGTCTTGGCATGCGGGATCGCGATCTCCTCGCCGAGCCCGGTCGTCCCCCGCGCCTCGCGCCGCAGCGCGGTAGCCACCAGCTCCTCGACATCCGCGACCCGACCACTGCGCACCAGCAACCCGGCCATCTCCCGGATCGCGTCCTCCTTGACGTCCGCGTCCAGCCGGACCTTGACGGTCCCTTCGGTCAGATACCCGGAGAGCACCTCGACCGAGTGCACCCGGCCCACTCGGCGTATCGGGCGCACCGGGCGCCCCCGGCCCACCGGTCGCGCTCGTGGCCATCGGCCGGTCAGCCGTGCCCGCCGTGCCCGAGGCCGCCGTCTCCGTCGCCGCTGTCCTTGCCGTTGCGGTCGCCGTCGCCGTCGCCGTCGCCGTCGCCGTCGCCGTCGCCGTCGTTGCCGTCCGATCGGGCGCGCCGCCCGCGCCGCCCGCCCCGACCGTCACCGGAACCGCACCCCCACCGGCCACCGCCCCGACCAGCACGGACTCGGGTACCTGGACTGGGGCGCCCGCGCTCTCCGTCGGCTCGCCGCTCCTCTTCCGCATGCTCAGGTCGACCAGCGCCACGGTCGTCAGCGCCGTCACCACCGTCCCGATCACGACGGCCACAAAGAACATCGGTACGCCGCTCACCGCGCCCAGCACCGCCACGATCGGCCCGCCGTGCGGCACCGCGTCCTTCACCCCGGCCAGCCCGGCGATCGCGCCGGCCACCGCGCCGCCCAGCATGTTGGCCGGGATGACCTGCGCGGGCCGCGCCGCGGCGAACGGGATCGCGCCCTCCGAGATACCGAAGCAGCCCATGAACAGGGAGGCCAGCCCGGTCTCCCGCTGCTGCTCGTCGTACCACCGCTTCCGGATGAGCGTGGCCAGCCCCTGGCCCAGCGGCATGACCGGGATCGCGGCGGCGCACATGCCCATCACGGTCTGGTTGCCGGTCGCGATCAGCCCGGCGCCGAAGAGGAACGCCGTCTTGTTGACCGGGCCGCCCATGTCGAACGCGATCATCAGGCCCAGGATCGCGCCCAGCAGGATCGCACTCGTGCCCGTCATCCCGCTCAGCCAGCTGGTCAGATGCTCGAAGACCCAGGCGATCGGCTTCCCGATCACGTAGATGAAGAACAGCCCGAGCGCCGTCGTCGCCACGATCGGGATCACGATGATCGGCATGATCGGCTGAACGAACTTCGGGACCTTGACCTTCTTGATCCACAGCACCAGATACCCGGCCAGGAACCCGGTCACGATCGCCCCGATGAACCCCGCGCCCGCTTTCGAGTCGTACAGCGACCCGGTGTTGGCGATCCAGCCGCCGATCATGCCCGGCACCAGGGCGGGCCGGTCCCCGATGGCGTAGGCGATGTACCCGGACAGGATCGGCACCATCAGCGTGAAGCCGATGACACCGATGTTGTTCACGTCCATCCAGAAGGAGTCCTTCGGGATGACGAGCCCGCCCGAGGGGTCGGGGTTACCTCCCAGCGAGAGCGATATCGCGATCAGCAGCCCGCCGACCACGACGAACGGAATCATGTAACTGACCCCGTTCATCAGCGCCTTGTAGGCAACGCTCCGCTCCCTGCCGCCGCCCGCTCCCGGGTCCGTGGCCGTACCCCCAGGCTGGTGCACGGGTGCCGACCGAACCCGTTCGATCAGCTGCTCGGGATGCCGGATCCCCTCGGCCACCCCGACCTTGAGCACCCGCTTGCCCGCGAAGCGAGTCAGGTCCACGTCCTTGTCCGCGGCGACGATGACGCCGTCCGCGTCTCTGACATCGTTGTCATCCAATATGTTCTCGGCCCCGATGGAACCCTGCGTCTCCACCTTCATCTCGACACCGTGGCTCTGAGCGGCCTGCGCGAGCTTCTCGGCTGCCATGTAGGTGTGCGCGATACCCGTCGGACATGCGGTCACCGCCAGCAGCTTCACCTTCTTGGGCTCGTCACCGTGGCTGCCCGTGGGGGGAGGGCCGGCCGGACTGGTCACGTCGATCTCCTAACGCCTTCGTCACACGAAACGCCGTCCCGGACGCCCCGCGCGCTCGATCGGAACTCCCGATCTCCCCGCATCCTGCAACACCTCCACCCCTGCCCAAAGGCGCGAAAGTCCTGGTTGGCCCCCTTCTGCTCGTTCCTGTGCACCCCCTCGTCGAGACCCTCATCACCTCTTCACATCCCACCCCTCCGACCGCGCTCGCCCCCTCGAACGGCGTGAACTGTTCGGAGGCGGACTGGGGACGCCCCGCCACACCGGTGTAGCTTGGGACGGAGCCAGACGTCGCTGCTGATGGCGGTCGGGCGGTCCCATGCGGGCCGGCCGAGGGAGAGAGGGCCTCCGACGGACTGCGCTGCGCGCACGTGGGCATGCCTGTGTCCTCTTCTCGGGCACCCCTGTGTCCGCCGCCGCGCAGACCAGCCGTACCCACCCTCGACCCGATACCGAGGAGCAGCTCGCAATGACGACTGTCGACAACCGACAGGACTTCAAGGTCGCCGACCTCTCCCTGGCCGACTTCGGCCGCAAGGAGATCACCCTCGCCGAGCACGAGATGCCCGGCCTGATGGCGATTCGCAAGGAGTACGCCGACGCGCAGCCGCTGGCCGGCGCCCGCGTCACCGGCTCCCTGCACATGACCGTGCAGACCGCCGTCCTGATCGAGACCCTGGTCGCCCTCGGCGCCGAGGTCCGCTGGGCGTCCTGCAACATCTTCTCCACCCAGGACCACGCGGCCGCCGCCATCGCCGTCGGCCCGAACGGCACGCCCGACAACCCGCAGGGCGTCCCCGTCTTCGCCTGGAAGGGCGAGACGCTGGAGGAGTACTGGTGGTGCACCGAGCAGGCGCTGACCTGGCCGAACACCCCCACCGGCGGCCCGAACATGATCCTGGACGACGGCGGTGACGCCACCCTCCTCGTCCACAAGGGCGTCGAGTACGAGAAGGACGGCAAGGTGCCGTCCGTCGACACCGCCGAGTCCGACGAACACCGCGTCATCCTCGAGCTCCTGCACCGCACCATCACGGACGGCTCGCAGAAGTGGACCCAGCTGGCCTCCGAGATCCGCGGCGTGACCGAGGAGACCACGACCGGCGTCCACCGCCTGTACGAGATGCAGCGCGACGGCGAGCTCCTGTTCCCGGCGATCAACGTCAACGACGCCGTCACCAAGTCGAAGTTCGACAACAAGTACGGCTGCCGCCACTCCCTGATCGACGGCATCAACCGCGCCACCGACGTCCTGATCGGCGGCAAGACCGCGGTCGTCTGCGGCTACGGCGACGTGGGCAAGGGCTGCGCGGAGTCCCTGCGCGGACAGGGCGCCCGCGTGATCGTCACCGAGATCGACCCGATCTGCGCCCTTCAGGCCGCGATGGACGGCTACCAGGTCACGACCCTCGACGAGGTCATCGACAAGGCCGACATCTTCGTCACCACGACCGGCAACAAGGACATCATCATGGCCTCGGACATGGCCAAGATGAAGCACCAGGCCATCGTCGGCAACATCGGCCACTTCGACAACGAGATCGACATGGCCGGCCTCGCCAAGATCCCCGGCATCGTCAAGGACGAGGTCAAGCCGCAGGTCCACACGTGGAAGTTCCCCGACGGCAAGGTGATCATCCTCCTCTCCGAGGGCCGCCTGCTGAACCTGGGCAACGCCACCGGTCACCCGTCGTTCGTGATGTCCAACTCCTTCGCGGACCAGACCCTGGCCCAGATCGAGCTGTTCACCAAGCCCGACGAGTACCCGGTCGGCGTCTACACGCTGCCCAAGCACCTCGACGAGAAGGTCGCCCGTCTGCACCTGGACGCACTCGGCGTGAAGCTCACGACGCTGCGCCCCGAGCAGGCCTCGTACATCGGCGTCAAGGTCGAGGGCCCGTACAAGTCGGACCACTACCGCTACTGAGGTACCGGTACTCAGGCACCGCTGCCGAGACACCGCCAATGAGGTGCCTCAGCTGAGCCCGCGGCCCGCCCTCCGGGGGAGCACGCCAGTGCACTGACACGCTCTCCCGGAGGCAAGTGCTCCGGTCCATCGAGGCAGGCCCCCGCACCCCCGTGTCGGGGGCCTGCCTCTTTGGTCCGTCGGCCCACCCGCGGCCGTACCGCAGGACCGAGCACCGGACCGGCAGCCCGTCAAGATCCAGGACCCCCATGCCCCGCGGCCGTTATTCGCTCCACGATCCGCACGATCACACCCCCCTCGGCGAAGAACACTTCCAGTGCGCCCCCGGCCCCTCCGGCTGGCGTTATGTCTCCCAGGTGACCACCCCCTCCGGTGACCACGGCGGCTCGGTCGATCTCGCCCTCGACGACCTCGGCCGCCCTATCCGCCTCGAACTCCACGCCGGGAGCTGGCAGGTGCGCGGCGCCGCCCTCGACGGCGTCACCTGGGTCCGCATGGACCCCACCGGCATTCACGCCACCGAAGGCCATGTGCGCGCCCACGCCTTCACCGGCACGTCCCCCGCGTTTCTGGTCGCCACCGCCCGTCTCCTGCGCCTCACCCCTTCCGCCGCCGCGACCCGCGTACGCCTCGTGGCCTTCACGGACCCGGTCCTCGCCCCGCGCACCGTGGACCAGTCCTGGGCCTTGGTGAAAAGCGAAGCACACGCCACTGACAACGGCCCTCTGACCGTGGACGAATACCAGGTCACAGCCCTGGACACGGGAGAACAGCACACCGTGCACCTCGTCGGCGACGTGGTCCTGGCGGCACCCGGAATCGAGCTGGAGGACCTGCGGTCGCCGCCTTCCGTCTTCGACGACTGACCCGGCGCGGCGCCGGGTTCCGCCTATGCCGGCGGCACGAACCCGGTGGAGGGCCGCTCGGTCGCTGGAGGCGTGGCGGACGGGGGAGCCGGGGGCTGCTCCACCGGCGAGGGATGCGTCAAGGCCGGTGCCGCGGGGTCGGGCCGGTACGGAGGCGACGGAGGCGCGGGCGCCTGAGGCACCGGCGGGGCGTAGCTGTTCGGCGCAGCTGGCACCGGGGGAGCGTAGCCATGGGGCGTACCCGGCACCGAGGGGTCGCCGTAGCCGTAGCCATAGGGAACGCCGGGTGCCGGCGGGGCGTATACGTTCGGCGCGCCGGATTCCGAGGGAGCCTGGCCGACGAAGGCCCGCCGGGCCTCGCGTGCCTGCCGCTCTTGCGCCACCGCCGCCAGATACGCCGCCGGCGGAATGCCCTGCGGCGCCGGAGTCCCCGTCCGGGCCGCGAGGTCGGTCGCGAGTTGCTCGGCCATCGCCCAGGAGACCTGCGGATCGAGCTGCTGCATCCGCGTCAGGTACTGCCGGACGGCAAGCCACAACCCGTCCGGAACGGCCGACAGGTCCAGCTCGGCGAAACGTCCCGCCAACCAGGGCGGAGGCGGCGGAATGAAGCGGGCCTGCCCGACCGGCACCCGCTCACGTACGACCAGAGTCCCCGCGAACACATCCCCCAGCCGCCGGCCGCGCGCCGAGACAAGCGAGGCGATACAGGCGACGACCCCGAACGTCATGAGAATCTCGACGACGCCGAGAGCACCACGCACCAGCGCGTGCCGGAACCGGATGGGCCCGCCGTCATCGCGCACCACGCGCAGTCCGCAGGCCATCTTCCCGAGCGAGCGCCCATGGCTCAGGGTCTCCACCGCTATCGGCCCGCCCACCAGCAACAACAGGAAGGCCGCCAGCGACAGCGCGACCTGTGCGGCCTCGTCCAGCGAGGCCGTGGCCGCCACCAGACCTATGGACACACCGATGTACACGGTGATGGCCACGACCAGGTCGAGCAGTACGGCCAGTGCCCTGCTGGGCAGCCTCGCAGGACGCAGTTCGAGGGCCACCGCCTCACCCGTCACCAGCTCACTCACGCCCGCCGCCTTCCCCTGGTCTGCCCTGTACAGCGCAAGTCTGCCAAGCTGAGAGCGCATCGCGCCGCAGTACGACAAGCTGACAGCTAAGACAGGCAGTCGACGACCAGCCGAGGAGCAGGCAGACCCGATGGACCTCGACGTCTTCGTCTCCGCACACCGAGCCGAGTGGGACCGCCTCGACGTGCTCCTCCGCCGCCAGCGGCGCCTCAACGGAGCCGAAGCCGACGAACTCGTCGCCCTCTACCAGCGCACCGCCACACACCTCTCCCTGATCCAGTCCAGCGCACCCGACCCACAGCTCGTCGGACGCCTCAGCCAACTCGTGGCACGCGCGCGTAGCGCTGTGACAGGGACCCGCCGCGCCTCCTGGCGCGATGTCGCCCGCTTCCTCGGGCAGGGATTTCCGGCCGCCGTCTACCGGTCCCGTCACTGGTGGGTCCCCACCGCGCTCATATCCACCGCCGTCGCGATCCTTCTGGGGTGGTGGATCGGCACCCACCCGGACGTGCAGTCGACCATCGCCGCCCCCAGCCAGCTCCGCGAGCTGACCCGGCCCGGCGGTGAGTACGAGACCTACTACTCCAGCCATCCCGCGGCTTCGTTCGCCGCCCAGGTGTGGACGAACAACGCTCAGGCCGCCGCGATGTGTCTGGTCCTGGGTGTCTTCCTCGGGCTCCCGGTCCTGTACATCCTCTTGGAGAACATGCTCAACCTGGGCGTCGGCTTCGGCCTGATGTCCTCGGCCGGCCGTCTCGACGCCTTCCTGGGCCTGGTCCTCCCGCACGGGCTGCTCGAACTCACCGCGGTCTTCGTCGCCGCGGGTACCGGGCTCCGCCTCGGCTGGACCGTCATCGACCCAGGCCCGCGCAGCCGCCGCAACGCCCTCGCCGAAGAGGGCCGGGCCGCCGTGGGCATGGCGATCGGGCTGGCCCTGGTGCTGTTCGTCTCGGGCGCCATCGAAGGCTTCGTCACCCCGTCCGGCCTGCCCACCTGGGCCCGCATCGGCATCGGAGTCGTCGCTGAGCTGGCCTTCCTCACCTATGTCTTCGTCCTCGGCGGCCGTGCCGCACGTGCCGGCGAGACGGGCGACCTCGAGGAGACCGAGCGCAGCGCGTTCGTCCCAACGGCCGCTTGATGTGCGGAGACCCCCCGTGAGCTGCTACTCTCCTCTTCGCCCCGGAAGACCTGTTGACACAGGTCCGGCGGGGAGGTAGATTCAAACAGTTGCCTAGAACTGGACAGGTTCAGGGCTGATCGTTAGAATCGATCTGCTTCACAACGGAGAGTTATCTCCGAACATCGAAGCCACCCTCCGATTTATTCAGAAACGAGTCGCCGGTCAGACCGGCCGACAACTTCTGATAAAGTCGGAAACGCCGAAAGAGAGCCGGAAGGCAATCGAATAGGCGAAGGCCCTCCAACGGCCACCGGAAATGAATTCCGACCGGGAACGGAACGGAAAACGGATCTGGTAAGGTTGGAAACACCGAAGGGAAGCCCGGAGGAAAGCCCGAGAGGGTGAGTACAAAGGAAGCGACCGTTCCTTGAGAACTCAACAGCGTGCCAAAAGTCAACGC
>NZ_JBSHAF010000010.1:0-30809 GCF_053611365.1 Streptomyces sp. NPDC054813
TCGAAAGCAGCCCGCCGCCCCGCGCTGTCATCCTCGACTGAGGCAGCTACGGCCAGTTACGAGCCAGGCGTTGACAACCACATTGGGAATCAGTAGCTACCGAGGTTCCACGCGGGATGTCGCTGCTCATAGCTCGCTGATCTACGCGCTTCGAGCATCAGAAGGCGGCATGACGCGGAGATCATCAGTAGTACGTCGTTCAGGTTCAGCACGGACAGGCCACGTATGTCTGCGGGCAAGCCTCGGGCTGACAGTCATGAGGTCACGAGAGGAAGGCGCCGTTGCAGAAGGCGTTGTCGCGGGCCAGTGCCCGATAAGTCACCCCTTCCCACCCGTTGAGCTGGTGAGCGAGGCGCGACTCGGCTTCGGTGAATAGATACGCGCGGACCATTTCCCCGCCGCCGGCGTCCAGCATCTCGGTGAGCTGCTGGCGGATGTTGCTCACGATGCGGTTGGCCTGGAGCGCGAAGAGAGGGGCCAGTTTGTAGAGCGCGAAATGATGACGGGCTCGATCGATGAGGAGTTGCTCCCAGGTGGGCGGTGGGTTGACGAAGAAGGCGAGCCAGACCCCATCCTCCCGCCCGGTGCACCAGAAGCTCCACCGACAGCAGCAGAGCAACCGGCGGCCACCCCGCGACCAGCACCGACCGCCACTCCAGCCTCGGCGCCGCCGCCACATTCGCAGCCAGGGAGACGGCGATGCCCAGCAAGAACGCCGCCCATACTGCCCACTTGGCGCGACGGCCGACACCGTTCTCCTGCTTCAACAGGCCGAGGGTGGCCAACAACAGCAGCCCGTCCACCGACAACGGCCACAACGACGCACTACTCACCCGGTCCGCCCCGCCCTGCAGAGCGAACGACCACTGATGGATATATGACGCATAAGCCGCGACTCCTGCCACAACCAGCGCACACAGAGGCCGCACCCACGCCTCCGCATCGAACACTCAGCGCGCAGTCGGGGGCTCTCCAAGCCCTTCGCTCCTGGTCACCCGGCCCCCACCCGCCCCGCCCTCAGTGCACAACCAGTGCACACCCGCGCGGGAATTCCCGGGAAATCCAGGGAAGTCGCGGGAACTACTGACGGAGCGTCAGAGAGTTTGCCCAGGTCAGCAGCGCCCCAGGTCAGGCCCCGGATGCCGGCAGTGTGACGGTCTTGTGCTCGACGTACTGGGCCAGCCCGACCGTCCCGTACTCGCGGCCGATCCCGCTGGCCTTGTAGCCGCCGAACGGGCCGTCGAAGGAGATGGCGGCGCCGTTGACGGTGACCGTACCCGTGCGCAGTCGGCGGGCGACCTCCAGTGCGTGCGCTTCGTCGGCGGACCACACGCCGCCCGAGAGGCCGTACTCGGAGTCGTTGGCGATCCGTACGGCGTGGTCCTCGTCGTCGTAGGGGATGACCACGAGGACCGGGCCGAAGATCTCCTCCCGGGCGATCCGCATGGAGTTGTCGACGTCGGCGAACACGGTCGGGGTCACGTAGTTGCCGCTCTCCAGCCCCGGCGGGACTCCGGGGCCGCCGGTGACGAGCCGGGCCCCTTCCCTGATGCCGACCTCGATGTAGTCGCGTACGCGCTGCTGCTGGTCGCGGCGGATCATCGGGCCGATGAAAGTGTCGGGGTCGGCCGGGTCACCGACCTTGAGCGACTCCACGAGGTCCTTGAGGCCGGTAACGACCTCCTCGTACCGGCCGCGCGGCGCGAGGACGCGGGTCTGGGCGATGCACGACTCGCCGTTGTTGAGCAGGGAGGCGAACTTCAGCCCGCGCACCGCCCGGTCGATGTCGGCGTCCGGCAGGACGATCGCGGCCGACTTGCCGCCCAGTTCCAGGCTGACCCGCTTCAGTTGTTCGCCCGCGATGGCGGCGATCCTGCGCCCGGCCCGGGTCGAGCCGGTGAACGCGATCTTGTCGATGTCGCGGTGCGACACCAGGTACTCGCTGGTCTCCCGGTCGGCGGGGAGCACGCTGATCACCCCTTGCGGCAGACCGGCCCGCTCCAGCAGTTCGGCGAGGAACCCCATGCTCAGCGAGTTCTCCGGGGACACCTTCAGAACGACCGCGTTGCCGGCCAGCAGCGCCGGGATGATCTTCGCCATGGCCGACGAGAACGGGGAGTTCCAGGGAATGACGGCCGCGACGACGCCGACGGGCTCACGCCGTACGACGGCGCGCACCGCGGAGCCGGACGCCGGCGTCTCCTCCCAGCCGAACTTCTCCGCGGCCGCGAGGTAGGCCTCGGCCTGCCGGGTGAGCCCCGGCTGCCCGGCCCTGGTGAACCAGGCTGCCGAGCCGTTCTCGGCCGAGATGAGGCCGGCGATCTTCTCGGCGTCGGCCTCGCGCAGCGCGTTCAGACGCCGTAGGACGGCGATGCGATCCGCCGGTGCCGTGCGCGGCCAGGGGCCCTCGTCGAAGGCGGCCCGGGCGGCGGCCACCGCGCGGTCGATGTCGGCCGGCCGGGCCTGGGCGGCACGGCCGATGACCGCCTGGTCGTGCGGCGACCGGATGTCGAGCAGTCCGGGGTCGCTGGGCCCCTCCCAGGATCCGGCGATGAAGAGACGGTCGTAAGTGATCATTTGCCCTCTCCCGAGGATGTCGAGCGAAGCCGCTCTGTTAACTGTCACTTCAATGTAGCACTTATGGCGGAGTGGGACTCATCGATGAGTCACTAGATGAGTCAGGTTCCACACCACGGGCTATGCTCGGCGCGTGAGAGCAGACGCAGCACGCAACCTTGAAGCGGTTCTGACGACCGGGGCCCGTATGCTCGCCGCCGATCCGGCCGCGAGCATCGCCGCGATCGCCGCCGAGGCCGGTGTCGACCGGCGCACCGTCTACCGGCGGTTCGCGTCCCGCGAGGAGCTGCTGGCGGCCATCTACGAAGCGCGGTACGACGCGGTCGAGCGGGCCGTGGAGAACGCCAGGCTGCGTGCGGCTCCCGTCGCGGTGGCGCTGCACCGGTACGTCGAGGAGATCATCGCCGTCAATCGCATGTGGCCGGTGGAGCTCGGCCGGCTGCGGGCCGACGACGCGATCCGGGAGCGGCGCGACGCTCTGATCGGGGAGATCGACGACTTCCTGCGGCGCGCCATCGACGAGGGGCTGCTGCGCGCGGATCTCCCGCTCTCCTGGGCGAGTTCACTGCTGCCGCAGCTGATGCATCTGGCCTCGCAGGAGTTGCCGGAGCTCAGCGCCGCCCAGGCCGCCGACGTGGTCGTCGACACCTTCCTGCACGGCCTCGGCCCGCGGTGATCGCCACGGGTCTTGTGGTGCGCCCGTACGTCTGATTGGGTACCGCCCGGTAGAACGGGAGCAACCGACATGGATCAGGCAGCACGGCAGGACGTCCACGGGGCGCTGCCCGCAGGGCTCGGGCAGGCGATACGGCAGGCCGGTGACGACATCGCGGCCGTGCTGGACGGCGTGGCGGACACGGGTGTCGCCGTACCGGGGTCGCAATGGACGGTCGGCGAGGCGGCGGCCCATCTGGCGCTGGCCAACGCGCTGATGGCCGACCTCGCTCTCGGCACGGAACGCCCTTACGGGGACGGCACACCGCAGAGCCTCGCGGCGGCCAACGCGGAGTCGCTGGCCGTGTTCGGGGAACGCCGGGCCGAGCCGCTCGCGGCGGTGATCACCGAGCAGGCCGCGCGCTGTGTCGACGCGCTGGCCACGACCGCGGACGGTCCCGCGCCGGTCACGCCGCTCGGCCGGATGGACCGGTCCGTCCTCGCCTCCTACCTGCTCACGCACATGCTGGGCCACGGTTACGATCTCGCCCGCGCGCTGCGGCGCCCGCACATGATCGACCCCGAACGGGTGGCACTGTGCATGCCGTTCATGCTCTCGGTGATGCCGACCGTGGCGGACGCTTCGGCGGTCGCCGGGGTCACCGCCCGCTACACGATCCGGCTGCGCGGTGGCGGCGGCGCCTTCGGCGTCACGCTGGCCGACGGCGCCGTACAGGTGGCTCCGGAGCCACAGGACCGCCCGGACTGCACGATCCTCATCGATCCGGTCGCCTTCCTCCTCATCGCCCTCGGCCGCCGCAACCCGTGGCTGGCCATGGCCCGGGGCCAGATTCTCGCCACCGGCCGCAAGCCCTGGCTGGCCCCCCGCTTCCCCTCCCTCTTCGTCGCCCCCTGACCACCCACCTCGGCGACCCCGGCCACCGGGCACATTCCGAGTCGGGCTCCCCAAGCCGCGGACACCCGTGGGGCGTAGTGGGAAGGACGACCGGTGATGGCGTTGAGCACCGAGGACCCGGGATCCGCGGGATCCACCGGCGGCCACTGCTCGTCGACCGGCCCGGCAGCGGCGGCCGGGGGCCCGGTGGCAGACCCCGGCGAGGTCCCCTTCCGACACCGTCGGCGACCCGGCGGACCCAGGTCGGCGACATCGTCGCGGGCCCACGTCGGCGACATCGTCTTCTCGGTCCGCCCGGACCGTCCCGCGCAGGCCGCCTCCGCCGGCTGACCCGGCGTACGCCCAGCCACACCCCGTTCGGCCCAACCCCGCTCGTCCAGAAGAGGCGAGCGGGCGTGACCGGTGTGACCGTGGTGGAAGGTATGGGCGCGCGCACGGATCCGAGGAGGCTGCATGGCCGAGGGACTGGTCGACGGCAGAGGGCCCCGCACGGCCCTCAGGGACGGCCCGAAGTGGTCTCCTGAGCGGTCCGGGCGCGTCTTCGGGCATTTGAGCGCCGTCGCCGACGCCGTCCTCTACGAGGGCTACCTTCTCTACCCCTATCGGCGGTCCTCGCCGAAGAATCGTGCCCGCTGGCAGTTCGGGGTCCTCTTCCCCAGGGACTGGGTGGAGGCCGACGGCCCGGTCAGCCCGGGCGTGTCGGGTTCGGCGGACTCCTGGTACCAGCAGACGGAGTGCCTGGTGCGGGTGGACCAGCCGGACGCGGTCCTGCGGGTGCGGGTGCGGTACCTGCAGATGCAGCACAAGCAGGTCGAGGACGCCGAGCGGCGGCCGGTCGAGTCGTTGACGTGCCACGACGGAACCGTGCAGCTGACCTTCGAGGAGGCGGTGCCGCGCGCGGCCGACTTCACGGTCACCCTGGCCGAGGGCGAGCACAGCTTTCCGGTGGGCTCCCCCTCCGGCGCCGACACGGAGATGCTGCCCTCGGGTGCCGGTCGGATCGTCCGGCGCCGGGAGGAGGTACGGGCGACCACCACGGTCGTGGTCGAGCGGTTCGGCGAAGGACTCGTACGGCTCCGGGTGCGCACCGCGCACGAGGGGCCCGCGACGGATCCGCACGCCCCGCGCGACCGGGCGCTGCGGCACGCCCTCATCGCCACCCACACCCTGCTCGGCGCCGAGGGCGCGGAGTTCGTCTCCCTGATCGACCCCGGCCCGGCCCTCCAGGAGGCCGCCCGGAGCTGCCGTAACGACTTCACGTTCCCGGTGCTCGGCGGCCCGCCCCCCGCCGACGCCCCCGCCGACGGCTCGGTCTCCGCCCTGCTGCTCTCCTCGCCGATCATCCTGCCCGACCATCCGCAGGTGGCCCCGGAGAGCCCCGGGGATCTGCACGACGCCGGTGAGATCGACGAGATCCTCACCCTGCGCACCATGCTGCTGACGGACGAGGAGAAGCGGGAGGCCCGCGCCACCGACCCGCGGGCCGCCGAGATCCTCGACCGCGTCGACACCATGCCACCGGAGGTCTTCGGGCGGCTGCACGGCGCGATCCGCTCGCTGAAGCCGGCCGCCGGCCGTCCCGCCTGGTGGCAGGAGGGCGCCGACGAGGGGCTCTCCCCGGCCACCGACACCGTCCTGGTCGGCGGTGTGCGGGTCGGCGGCGGCAGCGCGGTGCGGCTGCGCCCGCGCCGCCGGGGCGCCGACGCCCAGGACATGTTCCTGGCCGGACGGACCGCCACCGTGGCCGCCGTCTTCCACGACGTGGACGGCAGCACCCATCTCGCCGTCACCGTCGACGACGATCCGGCGGCCGAACTGCATGGCTGGTACGGCCGTTTCCACTACTTCCGGCCCGACGAAGTCGAGCCGGTCGGGGGCACCGACGTCCCGGACCCAGCGGCGGCACAAGAGCCGCCCGCGGGACCCACTCCATCGGAGGCCTAGCGTATGAGCATCAAGAACGGCACGACCGCCGTCGGCGGCGAACCCAGCGAAACCGGCGAGCACCAGGGGTTCGACGAGGTCACCATCCTGTGGATCTCCGAGGGCATGAGCTGCGACGGCGACACCGTCTCCGTGACCGCGGCGGACCAGCCCTCCATCGAGGACCTGGTCCTCGGCCTGATCCCGGGCATCCCGAAGGTCAACCTGGTCAACAAGGTACTGTCGCCGAGCCTGGGCGGCGAGGACTTCCTCGCGCCGTACCGGAAGGCCGCGCGGGGCGAGCTGGAGCAGCCGTTCATCCTCGTCATCGAGGGCTCGATCCCGAACCAGAACATCATCGAGGGCGAGGGCTACTGGACGTCCTTCGGCAACGACCCGGAGACCGGCCAGCCGCAGACCATCAACGACTGGATCGACCAACTGGCGCCCAAGGCCTGGGCGGTGGTGGCCATCGGCACCTGTGCCACCTTCGGCGGCATCCACGCGATGGCCGGCAACCCGACCGGTTCGATGGGCCTCGCGGACTACCTGGGCTGGGACTACAAGTCGCAGGGCGGGCTGCCCGTGGTGAACATTCCGGGCTGCCCGGTGCAGCCGGAGAACTTCATGGAGACCCTGGTCTGGGTGCTGTACCACGCCGCCGGCACCGCTCCCCCGCCCCCGTTGGACCACATGCTGCGTCCGCAGTGGCTGTTCGGGCGCACGGTGCACGAGGGCTGCGACCGAGGCTCGTACTACGAGCAGGCGTCCTTCGCGATGGACTACAACTCCCCCAAGTGCCTGGTGAAGACCGGCTGCTGGGGTCCGGTCGTGAACTGCAACGTGCCCAAGCGGGGCTGGATGGCCGGCGTCGGCGGCTGCCCGAACGTCGGCGGTATCTGCATCGGCTGCACCATGCCGGGCTTCCCGGACGCGTTCATGCCGTTCATGGACGAGCCGCCCGGCGGCACCCTCTCCTCGCTGGCCATCAAGCCGTACGGCGCGGTCATCCGCCGTCTGCGCGGCTTCACCAACGACCTGGTCAACCACGAGCCCAAGTGGCGCCACAACAAGCGCAAGCTCACCAGCGGGTACGCCCCGCGCTGGCGGCCCTGACACGCCAGACTCCTCCCGCCCCACATCCCCCCACAGCAAAGGCCAGCGACGCTGATGACAACCGAGGCCCGGCAGAAAGGGCGCAAGCCCGCGCAGATCGTGGACATGTCCTGGGATCCGATCACCCGGATCATCGGAAACCTGGGCATCTACACGAAGATCGACTTCGCCAACCGGGAGGTGACGGAGTGCCACAGCACCTCCTCCCTCTTCCGCGGCTACTCCGTGTTCATGAAGGGGAAGGACCCGCGCGACGCGGGCTTCATCACCTCGCGGATCTGCGGTATCTGCGGCGACAACCACACCACGTGCTCCGACTACGCCCAGCAGATGGCGTACGGGGTGAAGCCGCCGCCGCTGGCCGAGCACATCGTCAACCTCGGCGAGGCGGCCGAGTACATGTTCGACCACACGATCTTCCAGGACAACCTGGTCTTCGTGGACTTCTGCGAGCAGATGGTCAAGGCCACCAACCCGAGCGTGCTGGCCCGCGCGCAGAAGACCGCCGCGCCGCGTGGTGACATCCACGGGTACCGGACCATCGCGGACATCATGAAGGCCTTCAACCCCTTCGAGGGCGAGGTCTACAAGGAGGCCCTGAAGGTCTCGCGGACCACCCGCGAGATGTTCTGCCTGATGGAGGGCCGGCACGTCCACCCCTCCACGCTGTATCCGGGCGGTGTGGGCACCATGCCGTCGCCGACCGTGTTCACCGACTACCTCAGCCGGCTGATGCACGTCATCGACTTCGTGAAGAAGGCCGTCGCCATGAACGACGACGTCTTCGACTTCTTCTACGAGGCGCTGCCGGGCTACGAGGAGGTCGGCAAGCGCCGTATCCTCCTTGGCTGCTGGGGTGCCTGGCAGGACCCGAAGGTCGTCGACTACAAGTACGAGAACATGGACCGCTGGGGCAAGGCGATGTACGTCACCCCGGGCATCGTGGTCGACGGCCAACTGGTCACCAACAACCTGGTCGACATCAACCTGGGCCTGCGGATCATGCTCGGCAGCTCGTTCTACGAGGACTGGGTGAACGAGGACCCGTTCGTCACCCACGACCCGCTGGGCAATCCCGTCGACATGCGCCACCCGTGGAACCAGACGACCCTTCCGGTGCCGCAGAAGCGGGACTTCGACGCCAACTACAGCTGGGTGATGAGCCCGCGCTGGTTCGACCAGCGCACCGGCGACCACCTGGCCCTCGACACCGGCGGCGGCCCGCTGGCCCGGCTCTGGTCGACCGCGCTGAGCGGCATCGTCGACACGCCGTACATCAAGGCCACCGGCAGCAGTGTGCGGATCTCGCTGCCCAAGGGCGAGAGCCTGCCGGAGACCACCCTGGAGTGGAAGATCCCGAAGTGGTCCAACACCCTCGAACGCGACCGCGCCCGGCCGTACTTCGTCGCCTACGCGGCTGCGATGGCCCTGCAGTTCCTGGACGAGGCGATGGGCCTGGTGCGGTCCGGCGACACCAAGGTGTTCGAGGACTTCGAGGTGCCGGACGAGGCGATCGGCTGCGGCTTCCACGAGGCGGTGCGCGGGGTCCTCTCCCACCACCTGGTGATCAAGGACAAGAAGATCGCCAACTACCACCCGTACCCGCCGACCCCGTGGAACGCCAGCCCGCGCGACAAGTTCGGCACCCCCGGTCCCTACGAGGACGCCGTCCAGGGCCAGCCGATCTTCGAGGAGAACGGCCCGGACGACTTCAAGGGCGTCGACATCATGCGCACGGTCCGCAGCTTCGACCCGTGTCTGCCGTGCGGTGTCCACATGTACACGGGCAAGGGCAAGACCCTGAGCGTCACGCACTCGCCGACGTACGGGGCCGACCATGGCTGACCCCGGGCGGCTCGACGGGCCGGCGGTCGAGGCCCGGCTGGCCCGTCTCGACTCGCTGCTGGAGGGGCTGGAGTCCGCGCCCGGCCCGACCGGCGGATCGGCCGTCGAGGCGGTGCGCCTGCTGACCGAGGTCTACGGCGAGGCGCTCGCCCGCGTCCTGGACGGCGCGGACGCACCGCTGGCCGAGCGGCTCGCCGACGACGAGCTGCTTGACCACCTCCTGGTCCTGCACGACATCCACCCCGACTCGCCCGAGAGCCGGGCGGCCCGCGCGGTCGAACGGCTGCGGCCCGCCGTACGCGAACGCGGCGGTGACGTCGAGTGGGCCGGTGTGGAGGGCCAGGTGGGCCGGGTACGGCTGACCACGGGCGGCGGTTGCGGGTCCGGGTGCGGCGGAGGTACTACGGAGGTGGCCGACGCGGTCCGCGAGGCGGTGCTCGCCGCGGCCCCCGAGCTGGTCGACGTGCAGCCGCTGCCCGAGGACCCGGCCCCCGCCTTCGTCCCCCTGGACTCCCTGCGCCGGCCACAGGAGGCCCGGTGAGCACCGACGGAGCCCTGGCCCGCCTCATCCGCTCCGCCGCCGGCCACCGGCCGGCGGCGGAGGCGGAGGTGTGCGACCTGTGCGCCGCCCCGGTGCCCGAGCACCATCCGCATCTGTACGACACCGGGCAGGGCGAGGTCCGCTGCGCCTGCCGTCCTTGCTCAGTGCTGTTCCCCGGAAAGCCGGGACAGGGCACCGGCGAAGTCCAGTTCCGGCTGATCCCGACCCGCCGGGTCCGCCTCCCGAAGGTCGACACCGCGGCCCTCGGGGTCCCGGTCGGACTGGTCTTCTTCGTACCGCGCGCCGACGGCTCGGTCACCGCCGAGGGGCCGAGCCCGGCGGGTGCCATGCGCTGGGAGGTGGACGCTGCGGCCTGGCAGCGGGCGGTCTCCGGCTGCCCGCCCCTGGCCGGCATGGCGCCCGACGTCGAGGCGCTGCTGGTCAACACCGTCCACGGCCTGGACCACCACTGGATCGCACCGGTCGACGACTGCTTCCGCATGCTCGCCGTGGTCCGCCGTGAATGGCGCGGCCTGTCCGGCGGCGGCCGGATGTGGCCGGCCGTTGAGCGTTTCTTCGAGGAGCTGACCGAGCGGTCCTGAAACCGAGCGGCCTTGAGGAACGGCAACACAGGAAGGAGAAACCCCATGGGAAGCATCCGAGTCGGCCGAGCCCAGGCGAAGCCCGACACGCCGTCCCACGTGCCCGGCATGCACCAGGGCAACAAGGGGCCGCACACCACTCAGACCGGGCACCACCCGGACGGCACCGCCGACGCGCGGCGCTCCACCGGCATCCACTGGAAGCGGCACGACACCCTGCTGGACGTCATGCCGAACATCCCACCCGGATGACACAGAACAGGGAGTTCCCCACATGAAGGTCCAGCGAAAGAGAACCGGAACGGCGGCCCAGCGCGTGCTGACGGCCGAGATCGCCGTCGTGGGCACCCTCGCCCTCGCGTTGTTCGTCATGGAACTGCCCTCGATCATGCGCGAGATGAAGATCTGGCGGATCGCGGGTGGTCTGCGCGCCGGTCACCGGTATCCGTGAGCCGGTCGTGCACGAACTGTCCATCGCGACCGCGATCGTGGAGCGGGCCGGTGCCTGGGCCCGCGAGGACGGGGCGGACACCGTCTCGGCGGTGTCCGTCCGGGTCGGCGAGCTGTCCGGGGTCGTACCCGACGCCCTGACCTTCGCCTTCGAGGTGGCCCGGGACGGCACCGCCCTGGCGGGTGCGGACCTCGTGGTCGAGCAGGTGCCCGCGCGGGCCTGGTGCGGCCCGTGCGCCGAGGAGTTCGCGGTGGGCATGCCGCCGTTCTTCTGGTGCCCGCGCTGCGACCGGCCCTGCCCTGAGCTGCGCAGCGGCCGGGAACTGGAGATCACCGCCGTCGAATGACCCCGCCGGGACCCGGAACCACTTGGGTACCGGCGAGGTCCTCGCCGTGACCGGCTTCGCCTTGATCAGCAGATCCGCGGGAGCTGCTCCCCCAGGGGCAGGTCCACGACCCGGGTGCCGCCGAGTCCGGTGGCCACCACGACCATCCCTGGGTGGTCGGCCACGCACTCGCCGATCCGGGTCGCGCCCGCCCCCTGCGGGTGGGCACGCATCGCCTCCAGGACGGCCTCGGCCTCCGTAGCCGGTACGAAGGCGACGAGCCGGCCCTCGTTGGCGACGTACAGCGGGTCGAGCCCGAGGAACCCGCAGGCGTTGGCGACCGCGTCCGGGACGGGGACGGCCCGCTCGGTCAGCCGCACCCCCGTGCCCGAGGCGCGGGCGATCTCGTTCAGCGAGGCGGCCAGGCCACCGCGCGTCGGGTCGCGCAGGACGTGGATGTCCGGGGTGACGTCCAGCATGGTGGCGACCAGGTCGGCGAGCGACGCGGTGTCGCTGGCGATCTCGACGCCGAACTCCAGCCCCTCGCGGACGCTCAGGACCGCGACCCCGTGCAGTCCGATCGGCCCGCTGACGATGACCGCGTCGCCGGGCCGGGCCCGCTGCGGCCGGATGTCCACCCGCTCGGGCACCAGGCCGACCCCGGCGGTGGTGACGTACACCCCGTCCCCGTGCCCGGCCTCGACCACCTTGGTGTCGCCGGTGGCGATGGTGACTCCGGCCGTCTCGGCCGCCGCGCCCATGGCCCGCGCGACGCGTTCGACGACGGCCAGCTCCACGCCCTCCTCCAGGACGAACGCGGCGGAGAGATAGGCGGGCCGGGCGCCGCTCATCGCCAGGTCGTTGACCGTGCCGTTGACGGCGAGGTCACCGAGACAGCCGCCGGGGAAGAACAGCGGCCGTACGACGTAGGAGTCGGTGGAGAACGCCAGCCGGGCGCCGCCGAGCTGGAGGACGGCCGAGTCGGTCATCCCGGCGAGCAGGGCGTTGCCGTAGGCGGGCACGAAGACCTGCTCGATCAGTTCGGCGGAGAGGGCGCCGCCTCCGCCGTGGCCCATCACCACGACCGGCTGGTCGCGGATCGGCGCCGGACAGCTCCAGTTCGCCGGGTCGGCGACGGTCTGCTCAGCCAACGGGGTTCATCTCCTCGCGCGGGAGCGCCGGTTCGGACATCCGGCGGTAGAGGTAGTAGGCGGCGCAGGCGCCCTCGCTGGAGACCATGGTGGCGCCGAGCGGGGTGCGCGGGGTGCAGCTGGTGCCGAAGGCCGCGCACTCCGTGGGTTTGATGAGCCCTTGCAGGACCTCACCGGCCCGGCACTCGGCCGGTTCCTCGGTGCGGATGCCGGTGACGTCGAAGCGGTGCTCGGCGTCGTACGCCCGGTAGGCCTCGCTGAGCCGCCAGCCGCTGGCCGGGATGGGGCCGATACCCCGCCAGGAGCGGTCGGTGACCTCGAAGACCTCCTCGATCATGCGGATGGCCGCCGGGTTGCCGTCCTCGCGCACGGCACGGGCGTAGGCGTTCTCCACCCGGTGCTCGCCGCGCTCCAGCTGAAGGACGGTACGGCGGATGCCCTCCAGGATGTCGAGCGGTTCGAAGCCGGTGACGACGACGGGGACCCGGTGGCGAGCGGCCAGCTCCGGGTACTCGGTCATGCCCATCACGCTGCACACGTGCCCGGCGGCCAGGAAGCCCTGCACCCGGCAGCTGGGGGCGGTCATGATGGCCTCGATGGCCGGGGGGACCCGCACATGGGAGACCAGCAGGCTGAAGTTGGTCAGGCCGAGGCGCTTGGCCTGGTGGACGGCCATGGCGTTGGCGGGGGCGGTGGTCTCGAAGCCGATGGCGAAGAACACCACCTGACGGTCCGGGTGTCGCTGGGCGAGCTTCAGCGCGTCGAGCGGCGAGTACACCACGCGGACGTCACCGCCCTCGCCCTTGACCCGGAACAGGTCCCGGTCGGTGCCGGGCACCCGCAGCATGTCGCCGAAGGAGCAGAAGATCACCCCGGGGCGGGCGGCGATCTCCAGCGCCTTGTCGATGCACTCCAGCGGGGTCACACAGACCGGGCACCCCGGGCCATGGATCAACTCCACCTCATCGGGAAGGAGTTGGTCGATGCCGTGCCGGATGATCGAGTGGGTCTGGCCGCCGCACACTTCCATCAGGGCCCAGGGCCGGGTGACGACGGACCGGATCCCGTCCAGCAGCCGGCGGGCCAGCTGGGGGTCGTTGAACTCGTCGAGATACTTCACCGGGCCTCGTTCCCCTCTGCCTGCCGGGCCGCCTGCTGCCAGGCGTCGCCGAACTCCTCTTCCAGCAGCCCCAGTTCCTCGAAGAGCTGGAGGGAGGCCAGGGCCGACTCCTCGTCGAGCCGCTGGAGGGCGAAGCCCACGTGGACGATGACGTACTCACCGACGCGGACGTCGGACACGTACTCCAGGCACGCCTGTTTCTGTACACCGCCGAAGTCGATCAGGCCGGTGAGCGGATCGGCCGTGTCGTCGATGCTCACGACTCTGCCGGGCACTGCCAAACACATGGGTCACTCCGTCTCGTCGCTGACTGCCGTACGTCGGCCGTCGTGGGGTCGTTGTCCGTGGGCCGCGACCATCAGCTGCCCGAGCGCCAGCCCGCCGTCGTTCGGCGGGACTTCGCGGTGCCGGACGACCGTGAAGCCTTGGCCGTGCAGCAGGTCGGAACCGGCCTGCTCCAGAAGGGCGTTGGCGAAGACGCCGCCGGTGAGGGCGACGGTGGTCAGGCCGGTGGCCCGGCGCGCCGCCCGGCAGAGCTCCAGAACCGCCCGGGCGACACCGCGGTGGAAGCGGGCCGCGATCACCGGTACCGCGGTGCCGCGCCGCAGGTCGGTGACGATCGCGCGCAGCGTCGGGGCCGGGTCGAAGCGGTCGCCGAAGGGGTAGGCGGCCGTGTCCTCGTCCCAGGCCAGGCAGGCCTGCGCCTCCAGTTCCAGGGCGGCCTGCGCCTCGTACCCGGCTCGGTGGCACACGCCCGCGAGGGACGACACAGCGTCGAAGAGCCGCCCCATGCTGGAGGTGGCCACACAGCCGACCTGGCTCGGCAACTGCCGTGCCAGCAACCTGAGTTCCTCGCGCGAGCAGGCGGCGACGCTGGGCAGGTCCGCGTCCCAGGGCAGGCCGGCCGCCCACAACCGGGCCAGTGCCATCCGGCACGGGTTGGCGACTCCCGCGTCGCCGCCGGGGAGCGGGGCCGGGGCGAGGTGGGCGAGGCGCCGGTAGCCGGTGTAGTCGGCGACGAGCACCTCGCCGCCCCAGATGGTGCCGTCGTCGCCGTACCCGGTGCCGTCGAAGGCGACGCCGATGACCGGTGTGGTGCCGTCGAGGCCGGCTTCTGCCATGGCGGCGGCGACATGGGCATGGTGGTGCTGGACGAACACCGGCTTCTTCACGGGGAGTTGAGCGGCTCGGCGGCGGGCCCAGGCGGACGCGTGGTAGCCGGGGTGACGGTCGGCGGCGACCAGCTCGGGGCGGACTCCGGTGAGCCGGTGCAGATGCCGTTCCGCGCGGACGGCGGCCTCCAGAGTCGCCAGGTCGCCCATGTCGCCGATGTGCGGGCCGAGCCAGGCCAGTTCGCCCTCGCCGACGCACAGCGCGTTCTTGAGGTCGCCGCCCACCGCGAGCGCGGGCCGCACCGGGACGGGCAGGCTCAGCGGTCGTGGCACATAGCCACGGGAGCGGCGCAGGACCTGTTCGGTGCCGTCGGCGCGGACCCGCAGCAGGGAGTCGTCGCAGGGCGAGGCGATGGGCCGGTCATGGGCGAGCCAGGCGTCGGCCAGTCCGAACAGCCGGGTCAGCGCCTCGTCGTCGTCCGTGACGATCGGCTCGCCCGAGCGGTTGCCGCTGGTCATCACCAGCACGCGGGGGCCGGGCGGGTCGCCGAGGAGGCCGAACAGGAGGGTGTGCACGGGGGTGTAGGGCAGCATCACGCCGAGGTGTGGGCTGCCGGGGCAGACCCCGGGTGCCAGCCGTGCGCCGGCGCGGGGGCGGAGCAGGACGATGGGGCGCCGGGGGCCGGTGAGTGCGGCCCGTTCGGCGGCCCCGACCTCGGCGATCCGCTCCACCCCCTCCAGGTCCGCGCACATCACGGCGAACGGCTTGTCCCCGCGTGCCTTGCGGGTGCGCAGGGTGTCGACGGCCCGGGCGTTGCCGGCGTCGCAGGCCAGGTGGTAGCCGCCGATGCCCTTGACGGCGACGATCTGGCCGGCCGCGAGCAGCTCTCGCGCCTGTGAGAGGGCATCACCATCGCGAGCGGCCCTCGCTCCGCTGCCCGCGGCGGGGAGCAGCCGCAGCCGGGGCCCGCAGTCCGGGCAGGCCACCGGCTGGGCGTGGAAGCGGCGGTCGGCCGGGGCGTCGTACTCCCGGGCGCAGTCGGCGCACAGGGGGAAGCCGGACATGGTGGTGACCGCTCGGTCGTAGGGCATGCCGGTGGCGATGGTGAAGCGGGGGCCGCAGTGGGTGCAGGTGATGAAGGGGTGCCGGTGTCTGCGGTCGGCCGGGTCGGCCAGCTCCCGCAGGCAGTCGGCGCAGGTCGCGGTGTCGGCCGGGAGCAGGGTGCGGCCCGGGGATGACTGCTCGGTGGCGCGGATGGTGAAGCCGGGGTCCGCCCCGGTGACGGGTACCTCCTCGACGGCGACGGCGGTCACGGTGGCCAGCGGCGGCGGTTCGCCGGCGAGCAGCTCGCAGAACCGCTCGACGCCGGTCGCCGCTCCCTCGACCTCGATGAGCACGCCGTTGGCCGTGTTGCTGACGAACCCGGCGAGCGCGAGACCGGCGGCGAGGCGGTGGACATGGGGGCGGAAGCCGACGCCCTGCACGGTTCCCCGCACGGTGATGCGCCGTCGGACGGCCGTCGCCGTGGTGGGGGCCGTCACGAGGCGCTGGGCGCGTGGAGGTGACCGTGCGGATGCGGGGCGAGGGGCGGCCGGTGCGCGGGAGCACCGTCCCGTACGGCGAGCACCCGGTCCAGGACCGTGTCGACGCCCTCGCCGGTGCGGGCGCAGGAGCGGACGATCTCCACCCCGGGGTTGACACGCCGCACCTGGTCGGCGAAGGCGGTCGCGTCGAAGCCGGCCGGCCCGGCGAGGTCGGTCTTGGTGAGCACGACCAGGTGGGCGGAGCCGAAGGCGGTGGGGTACTTCGAGGGCTTGTCCTCGCCCTCGGTCACCGCCATCAGCACGATCCGCAGCTGTTCACCGAGGTCGTAGGAGGCCGGGCAGACGAGATTGCCGACGTTCTCCACGAACAGCAGCGCGGTGTCCGGCGGCAGCCAGCCCTCCAGGTGGCCGCGTACCTGCCGGGCCTCCAGGTGACACAGCCCGTCGGTGAGAAGCTGTTTCACCGGCGCGCCGGAACGGGCCAGCCGCCTGGCGTCGTTCTCGGTGGCGAGGTCGGCGGTGAAGGCGGCGACGGGCACGTCCCGCTCCAGCGCCCGGGCCAGCACCCGGCCGAGCAGCTCGGTCTTGCCGCTGCCGGGGCTGGAGAGCAGGTTCACCACGCTCACCCCGCGCGCGGCCAGGTCGTCGCGCAGGCTGGCGGCCAAGCCGTCGTTCCTGGCCAGGACGGCCCGGGTGACCTCCTCGGACTGACACATGGGTGCTCCTCGATCGTTGAGTTCCGGAAGAACCGTCGGATCGGGTGGGTCCCGTCCTGGTCCGCTAGCGATCCTCCGCGCCGGTGGCGGCCGGGTGCGGGAGCCCGGCCGCGGCGGGGTCCGTGGATTCCTCCGGGCGGTCCAACGAAGGCGTGACCCGGGGATCGGCGAGCAGTGCCGGGACCAGGGCGTGCAGGGCTTCGACGGCCTGTTCGACCGCGTCCCGCACGGGCTCGCTCAGGCCGGGGGCGATGTCCTCGTCGCCGCGCGGCAGCTCTCCCGGCTCGCAGGCGAGCACGAGGACGCGCGGCAGGGGTTCGTCACCGAGGTGGGCGGCCAGCGCGAGCACCTTCGCCGGGTCCATGCCGTGTGCCTCGGGCGGGGCCGCCGGAGCACCGTCGGGGAGGTCGGGCTCGATCAGTGAGAGCGTGCCGGGGCGCCGCCCGCGGGCGGCGGCGTCCACGAGTACGGCGACCGTCCAGCCGTCCAGCAGTGCGTAGGCGAGGTCCATGCCCCGGATGCCGAAGTCCCGGACCTGCACCTCGGGGGGCAGCGGGCGCCGGGCCAGGGCGCGGATCACCTCGGGACCGAAGGAGTCGTCGCCGAGGAAGATGTTGCCCACGCCCGCCACCAGCAGCCGCGTCACCGGGCACCGCCCGTGACCTTGCGGACGAAGTCCGAGCGCAGCGCGTGGTAGGCGGCGGCCGGGTCGAAGAACAGGGCGTGCATCCGGTCCAGTTCGTCCTTCCGGTATTCGGCGAGCGGCCGGCGTGCCTCGTCGGCCTCGCGCGCCGCGGCCTTGGCGACGAGGCGCCGGCCCAGATCCGGGGTGCCGGCGAGCACGGCCGCCAGCTCCTCGACCTCGGCGGCGAAGCGCTGTGCGGGGACCGGCAGCAGCCGGTCGACGAGTCCGGTCCGGGCCGCGGTCGCGGCGCTCACCGGCTGCGCCTCCTCGGTCAGCCGCCGGGCGGTCTCCGCTCCGGCGCGACGGGGCAGCGAGTACGTCCAGAACTCCGAGCCGTACAGGCCCATCCGCCGGTAGTGCGGGTTGAGGACGGCGCCGGTGCGGCACCAGACCTCGTCGGCGGCGAGGGCGAGCATGGCGCCGCCGGCCGCCGCGTTGCCGCCGAGCGCCGCCACGACCAGCCGGTCGGTGGTCCGCAGCACGGCCTCCACCAGGTCGTCCATCGCGTTGAGGTTGGCCCAGGACTCCTCGGCGGGGTCCGGGGCGGCCTCGATGACGTTCAGATGGATGCCGTTGGAGAAGAAGTCCCGGCGGCCGCCGAGCACCAGAACCCGGGTCGGCCGGGCGAGCGCGTACTCGTAGGCGGCGAGCAGGCGCCGGCAGTGGTCGGTGCTCATCGCGCCGCCGGGGAAGGAGAAGGTGACGAAGCCGACGTCGCCGCGCTGCCGGTAGCGGATGTCGGTCCAGGTGCGGCGGTCCGGGGGCAGTTCGAGCGGGGCGGGGCTGTCGGGGAGGCCGGGAGCGGCGAGGACGTCGGCCGCGGGGCGGCGGAAGGGGGCGGGGTCGCCGGAGGTCTTGCGGGGGCGCAGCTCGGGGATCCACACGGCGCCGTCCCGGGTGGCCCGGCAGACCGCACCCGCGCGGGTCGCGAGCAGTTCACCGGGGCGGCCGCGCAGTCGGTCCTCGGGGTGGCCGCCGTGCAGGAACAGCTCCCGGCCGAGGAGTTCGTCGAGCACCCCGGGCTGCGAGTCCGCGCCTCGCAGCTTGCGCAGCACGGTCTCGGTGTCGTCGGCCGCCCAGTCGATCCGCCGTCGCGCCTGGCGGAAGACGTCCCGCCAGACGATCCGGCCGTGGATCGAGGGATCGCTCTGCGGCACCGGCTTGTACGAGCCCTCCGCATACCGTCGTACGGCCTCGTGGACGGCGGTGAGGGCGGCGTCGGCGACCTCGTTGCGGTAGAGGTCGCTCTTGCCGACCGGCTCCATCGGGAAGGGCTCGCTCGCCCAGACCGCGCCCGCGTCCACGGCCGCCTCGGCCTGGAGCACGGTCACTCCCCAGCGGGGTGTCCGCCCGGCGATGGCCCAGTCGAGCGAGGAGGGGCCGCGGTCGCCGGGCGGTCCCGGGTGCACGACCAGGCAGGTGTGGTCCCGACAGACGTCCCCGGGGAGCGCGGTCTTGAGCATCGGCGCGATGATCAGCTCCGGGCGCCGGTCCCGGACCGCGGAGCGGACGGCGTCGGGGCCGTGGGTGGCGAGGACGACCTCCACATGGTGGCCGAGGTCGGACAGTTCGGCGTACACCCGTTGGGACAGGCTGTTGAAGGCGCTGGCGACGAGCAGAATGTCCATGGTGCGGCATATTCGCCGCTTCAGCGGCTTCCGGAAAGCACCCCGTCGGCGTTTCGTCGGCCGTCCTGGACGGCTTGTCCCTCCTGGGCCCGGAACGCCCACTCCATCCTGGGCTCCAGCACGAACCGGAAGACCCTGCGCACCGGCGGTGTGCACAGCAGGGTCACCACCGCGGCGGCGACGAGGGTTGCCGTCACCGCGCCCAGCGGGCCGTGCATCCAGGCCGGGTCGTACCAGTGGGCGGGCTTGGCGCTCTGCGCGACGAAGCCGTGCAGCAGGTAGCCGTAGAGCGTGCCGGCGCCGAGGGCGGTGAACCAGGTGCGGCGGCCCGGCACCCAGGCGAGGAAGCAGCCGGCCAGCACCAGGGAGCAGCCGAAGACGGCGAGGGTCATGACGGGCCCGTACCAGGCGGGCAGGCCGAACTGCTCGGCGCTGTCCCGGTGGAAGAACCAGCGGTACCCCAGGTGCGGCGCCGACCAGTAGGCCACGGCGAGGGCGCACAGGGCGACGGGGACGGCCCACAGGCGCACGCGCCACCGGCGCAGCAGGCGGAAGTGCTCCGGCCGCAGGCACAGGCCGAGCACGAAGTACGGCAGGAACTGCAGGACCCGCTGGAGGTCGAAGTCGCTGCCGATGGACGGCGTGAGGCTCGCCAGCGCGGCGATGGCGAGCGCGAGGGGCAGCGGCCACCGCACGAGCCGCCAGATCGGCGTCGTCAGCCGCCAGATGAACAGGGCCGCCAGGAACCAGGTCAGGTACAGCGGGTCCAGCAGGCTGATGTCGCGGTCGGGGGCGTGGTCGCTCCACCGGGTGAACAGGGTGTAGGCGACCTCGAACACCACGTAGGGCACGGCGACCCCGGTGACCAGGCGTTTGACGCGGGCGGGGCTGGCGTCGAAGCTGCGGGAGAAGTAGCCGGAGATGATGATGAACGCCGGCATGTGGAAGGCGTAGACGAACGTGTAGAGCGCGGTGACGGTACGGCTGTCCGAGCGCAGCGGCTCCCAGGCGTGCCCCACGGCCACGAGCACGATCGCCAGGTACTTCGCGTTGTCGAAGTAGGCGTCACGCCGGCCGGCGGCCGGGCCGCTGCGGGTGGCCGGGCCGTTCTGCGGGGCCGGGCCGTTCCGCGGGGCCGGGCGGGGCGGCGGGACCGGGGTCCGGTCCGCGTCCGCCGCCCGGGCGGGCGGCGCGTCGACCGTGGCTGCTGTCTCGCGGGAGCCGGACAGACCAGAACACCTCTTACACGACATGCGCTCCGGGGAGCGACGGGGAGCCGTACGCGGGTCCCCGCACGGGGGGCGTACACGACGGGGGTACACGGGGCGGCACTCCGGTGAGCTGCTCTCCGGAATCCTGTGGAGTAAACCTGACGTGATGCTCCGGCGTCGAGTCGGGAAACGTCACACGTCCGCCGGGCCATCGGCACGAAGATGGTTCCGCCCGTGTCGACCGATGCCTCCTGGGAGCGTGCCGCGTGACGTCGTCGGACCGAGTCTCCGCGCCAGTCGAGGACCTGCTGGACACCCGCCCGGAGGTCCTTCGGGAGGCGGCCGACGATTTCGGTCACCTGGTACGCCGGCCGCCCCTGGGCGTGCTGCGGCCCCGGTCCGCGGCCGAGGTCGGGGACGCACTGGCGTATGCGGGGCCGCGCGGGATCCCGGTGGCCGCGCGGGCCGGCGGTCACTCGCTCTACGGCCAGGGTCAGGCGCTGGACGGGATCGTCCTCGACCTGTCCGCGCTCAGCGCGGTCGGGCCGGTGGCCGGCGACCGGGTGGCGGTGCGAGCCGGGGCGCTGTGGCGGGACGTGCTGGCGGCCACCCTGCCGTACGGGCTCACGCCTCCCGTCCTCACCGACTACCTCGGTGCCGGCGTCGGCGGTGTGCTGAGCGCGGGCGGCCTGGGCGGCGCCAGTCACCGGCACGGTCTGGTCGCGGATTCGGTGCTGGAGCTGGAGGTGGTGACCGGGGCCGGCGAGCACCTGGTCTGCTCGCCGGACCGGCATGGCGCGCTCTTCGACGCGGTCCTCGCCGGCCTGGGCCAGGTGGCCGTGATCGTCCGGGCCACGCTCCGGCTGTCCCCCGCGCCCACCGTGGTGCGCCGCTACTGCCTGAACTACCCCGATCTCGCCACCTATCTGGCCGACCAGCAGCTGCTCGCGACCGACCGGCGCTTCGACTACCTCGAAGGCCAGGTCCGCCCGTTGGAAGACACCACGGGCGGCTGGACCTACCTGGTCGAGGCCGTCGCCGCCCACCAGGGCCCGACCCCGCCCGACGACCGGACCCTCCTCGCGGGCCTCGCCTTCGACTCGGCCGAGGTCACCGACCTCGGACACGCCGAGTTCGCGCACCGGGTCGCGGCCGACGAGGAGCTCCTGCGCGCGACCGGCGAGTGGCTGCACCCGCACCCCTGGCTGAACCTGCTGCTGCCCGAGGACACCGCCGCGTCCGTCGTGACCGGCATCCTCGCCGACCCCGGCTTCGGGGACCTGCGCGAGAACGGCGTGGTCCTGCTCTATCCCCTGCTCACCCGCGCCCTGCGGGCCCCGCTGTTCCGCCGCCCGCGCGGCGAGGTCGTCTTTCTGCTGGCGCTGTTGCGTACGGCGGTCCCGGGCGCGGCCGACCCGATGGTGGCCGCCAACCGCAGGGCGTACGAAGCCGCGCGGGCGAAGGGCGCCGTCGCCTATCCGGTCAACGCGCTGCCGATGACCCCGGCCGACTGGCGGGAGCACT
Source organism: Streptomyces sp. NPDC054813 (assembly GCF_053611365.1). Lineage (NCBI taxonomy): Bacteria > Bacillati > Actinomycetota > Actinomycetes > Kitasatosporales > Streptomycetaceae > Streptomyces > Streptomyces sp. NPDC054813. Next base: position 21,643 of record NZ_JBSHAF010000010.1, read on the forward strand.
ACGGCAGCCGGTGGGACACCCTGGCCCGGGCCAAGAGCGTCCACGACCCGTACGGCATCCTGGGCCGGGGCCACGGGATGGCGCGCTGAGAACTGCCGTCCGCCGGGGTGTCGATTCCGTGCGGCGCCGTTCGTCGGTGGGGTGTAAGAAGCTCTTGAGGACCGGGAGGAACCATGAAGTACATGCTGCTGGTCTGCGGCGACGACACCGCCGACGCCTCCGGGATGGCGCCGGTCGAACCCTGGGTGGAGGAGCACGGCGTCCATCGCGGGGCCCGGCTCTACGGCCACCGGCTGCAACTGCCCGACACGGCGGTCACCGTGCGGGTCCGCGACGGTGAGGTGCTGCGGACCGACGGCCCGTTCGCGGAGACCAAGGAGTACGTCGCCGGATTCGACGTCGTCGACTGCGACAGCCTGGAGGAGGCCGTACGGATCGCCGCCGCGCATCCGGTGGCCACCATCGGGGCCATGGAGGTGCGGCCGTTCTGGGACGAGGGGTTCGCCGAGGACGCCGAGACGGCGATCCGTCAGCTCGACGCCGAGCTCACCGCGGCTGCCCGCGAACGCGACGTCGAGCGGCTGACGGCCTGCTACGCGCCCGACGTGGAGACCTTCCAGCCCTCCGGCGTCGAGGCACGGTCGGGGATCGCCGCGTTCCGCAAGGCGGTCGAGGGGTGGTTCGCGACGCTCGACGGGCCCGTGCACCGGGAGGTGCTCGAACTGCGGGTGCGGCCCGGGGAGGGCAGCGCCTTCAGCCACGCCCTCGTCCGGATCCGCGGCACCCGCCTGACCGGGGAGCCCCTGGACCGGACGGTGCGCGTGACCACCGGCTACCGGGACACCGGTTTCAGCTGGCTGATCGCCCACGAGCACGTGTCGGTGCCGCTGGAGGAGACAGCCGGGAGGGAGCGGTCATGAAGTACGTCCTGTTCATCTGCACGCCCGTCGGCGGCGAGGAGCTCAGCCCTGCCGAGATCGCCGAGGACCCGCGCTTCACCTCGTACATCCACGAGGTCCGCAGCCGTGACATCGTCAAGGGCGGCGCTCGGCTGCGGCCGGCCGCCGACGCGACCACCGTGCGCGTCCAGGGCGACGAAGTGCTGCTGAGCGACGGGCCGTTCGCCGAGACCAAGGAGTACGTGGCGGGCCTCGACATCATCGAGGTCGCCGACCTCGACGAGGCCATCGCGCTCGCCTCCCGGCACCCCGCGGCGCTCGCCGGCGGCTCGGTCGAGGTGCGGCCGGTCTGGGAGTGAGCGTCACGGACGACGTCGAGAAGGCCGTCGCCGCCGCCTTCCGTGAGGAGTGGTCCCAGGTCGTCGCCACCCTGATCCGGGTGACCGGCGACTGGGACCTCGCCGAGGAATGCGCGCAGGACGCCTTCGCCCAGGCGCTGGAGCGGTGGCGGCGCGACGGAGTGCCGCGCCGTCCGGGCGCCTGGCTGACCACGACCGCCCGCAACCGCGCCCTGGACGTGCTGCGCCGGGAGGCGGTGGGGGCGGCGAAGCTGCGGGAGGCGGCCGTGCTGGCACGGGACGAGGGACCGTACGACCCGGATCACGAGGGCGACGACAGCGGTGTGGCCGACGACCGGCTGCGGCTGATCTTCACCTGCTGCCATCCGGCGCTGCCCATCGAGGCCCGGGTCGCCCTGACCCTGCGCACCCTCGCCGGGCTGGCCACGCCCGAGATCGCCCGCGCGTTCCTCGTCCCCGAGGCGACGATGGCGCAGCGGCTGGTGCGCGCCAAGCGGAAGATCCGCAACGCCGGCATCCCGTACCGGGTGCCGCCCGCGCACCTGCTGCCCGACCGCACGACGGGCGTCCTCGGCGTGCTCTACCTGCTGTTCAACGAGGGGTACGCGGCCACGGCCGGCGCCGACCTGATGCGGACCGGGCTGTGCGCCGAGGCCGTCCGGCTGACCCGGCTGCTGGCCCGGCTGATGCCCGACGAGCCGGAGGTCGTCGGGCTGCTCGCCCTCCTGCTGCTGCACGACGCCCGCCGGGACACCCGGGTGGACCCGGCCGGTGACCTGGTGACCCTGGAGGACCAGGACCGCACGGCATGGGACCGCGCCGAGATCGACGAGGGCGCCGCTCTGCTGGAGAGCGCCCTGCGCCGCGGCCGCCCCGGCCCGTACCAGATCCAGGCAGCCGTCGCGGCCTGCCACGTCACTGCGGCGACCGCCGCCGACACCGACTGGGCGGACATCGCCGGCCTCTACGGCGAACTCCAGCGGTACGTCCCCTCGGCCGTGGTCCGCCTCAACCGCGCGGTCGCGGTGGGCATGGCCGAGGGCGGGGAGGCGGGCCTCGCACTGGTGGCGGAGCTGGAGGCGGAGGACGAGCTGGCCGGTTACCACCTGCTGCCGGCGACCCGCGCCGACCTGCTGCGCCGGATGGGGCGCACCCGGGAGGCGGCCGCGTCGTACGCGCGGGCCCTGGAGCTGGTGGAGAACGCCGCGGAACGCAGGTTCCTGGAGAGGCGGCTCACCCAGTGCCGGGCGGGGTAGGGACCGGGGGTTCGCCACAGGCTACGTCGGTTACTCGTACGGCAGTTACCTGGGCGAGGTGTACGCGTCGAGTCCGGTCACCGGCCTACTTGTCCAGTGGCGCGCGATGGTCCGGCGGTGGGCGGCGTCCTGGCGGCGGTCCCGGACGGGACGCGGTCGCACCGGCGCACCTTCGCTACCCGGCCGCCCGTCCGGACTTGGACCACGCGGGTCTCGCCCCGCGGGTGCCGGAGGCGGCGGTCCGGCCGGTGTCCAGCCGTCCGTCGCCTCCGCTCCCCACGTCTCCGTCCCCGCGCGTCAGCCGCCGAGCGCGGCCGTCACGACCGCCTGGGCCTCCTCCTGTACCCGGGACAGGTGGTCGGGGCCCTGGAAGGACTCGGCGTAGATCTTGTACACGTCCTCCGTGCCGGACGGGCGGGCCGCGAACCAGGCGTTCTCCGTGGTCACCTTGATGCCGCCGATCGCCGCGCCGTTGCCCGGCGCCTCGGTGAGGACCGCGGTGACCGGTTCGCCGGCCAGCGTCTCGGCGGTGACCTGAGCCGGGGAGAGCTTGGCCAGGAGGGCCTTCTCCTCACGGGTCGCCGGGGCGTCGATACGGGCGTAGGCGGGCTCGCCGAAGCGGGCGGTGAGGTCGGCGTAGTGCTCGGACGGGGTCTTGTCCGTGACGGCCGTGATCTCGGAGGCGAGCAGGGCGAGCAGGATGCCGTCCTTGTCGGTGGTCCACACCGAGCCGTCCCGGCGCAGGAAGGAGGCGCCGGCCGACTCCTCGCCGCCGAACCCGATGGCGCCGCTGACCAGTCCGTCCACGAACCACTTGAACCCGACGGGAACCTCGACCAGTTGCCGGCCGAGGTCGGCGGCGACCCGGTCGATCATCGAGGAGGAGACGAGGGTCTTGCCGACACCGGCGCCCGCCGCCCACTGCTCGCGGTGCCGGTAGAGGTAGGAGATGGCGACGGCCAGGTAGTGGTTGGGGTTCATCAGGCCGGCGTCGCGGGTGACGATGCCGTGCCGGTCGGCGTCCGCGTCGTTGCCGGTGGCGACCCGGAACTCGTCCCGCTTCTCGATCAGCGAGGCCATCGCGTACGGCGAGGAGCAGTCCATGCGGATCTTGCCGTCCCAGTCCAGCGTCATGAACCGCCAGGTGGGGTCGGTGTAGGGGTTGACCACGGTGAGGTCGAGGCTGTGCCGTTCGGCGATCCGGCCCCAGTAGGCGACGGAGGCCCCGCCGAGCGGATCGGCACCGATGCGCAGCCCGGACGCCCGGACCGCGTCGAGGTCGAGGACGCTGGGCAGGTCGTCGACGTACACGCCCATGAAGTCGTACCGGCCGGTGGTGGGCGCGGCGAGCGCACGCTCGTAGGGAAGGCGCTGTACGTCCTTCATCCCGTCGGCGATGATCCGGTTGGCGCGGTCCTGGATCCAGGAAGTGGCGTCGGAGGCGGCGGGCCCGCCGCTGGGCGGGTTGTACTTGAAGCCGCCGTCGGCGGGCGGGTTGTGCGAGGGGGTGACCACGACGCCGTCCGCGAGTCCGGTCGTACGGCCGCGGTTGTGGGTGAGGATGGCGTGCGAGACGGCGGGGGTCGGCGTGTAGCCGTCGGCACTGTCGATCAGGACGGTGACGCCGTTGGCGGCGAACACCTCCAGGGCGGTGACCTTGGCGGGCTCGGACAGGGCGTGCGTGTCGGCGCCCAGGAAGAGGGGACCGTCGGTGCCCTGGCCGCTCCGGTACTCGCAGATGGCCTGGCTGGTGGCCGCGATGTGGTCCTCGTTAAACGCGGTCGTCAGCGACGATCCGCGGTGCCCCGAAGTGCCGAACGCCACCCGCTGGGCCGGGTCGGCCGGGTCGGGGTGCAGTGCGTAGTACGCCGTGACCAGCCGGGCCACGTCGACGAGGTCCTCCGGAGCCGCCGGCCGGCCCGCTCGCTCATGCGGCATGAGTCCACTTCCTCCGCAGTCGTTGATCGATCGCTGGACGCCCATCTTTCCTTGTCAGCGGCGGCGGACGCGAGTGCGGCACCGGCGCCGGCACCGAAGACACCGGCTCAAGGCAGCCCGGCTCGTGGCAGTCCGCCGGGTCGCTGACCAGGTTCTCCAACTCGTCCAGGGGCCGTTCGGTCCGCTTCACCTGCTGGGCGAGCACCCTCACCCGGGCGCTCTGGCCGCCGATCTGCCGAAGGCTGGCGGCCAGTTGCTCGTACTCGCGGACGGCGAGGGCGACGACCTCGTGGCCGCCGAGGGTGATGCGGCGTGGCTGGGGGTGTCTGGCCACTCGGGTCCTCCGCTCCTCGCCCTGCGCTCGTCCCTGTCCGACCGGGTGGTGCCCGGAGAACGCGAGAGGGCCCCCGGATGGTTCCGGAGGGCCCTCACGTGTCGTGAATCGTTCAGTGTGCGGCGGGAACCGTCCGCCCGGCCGGGGCCTTCGCCGGCTTGGGGTTGAGCTGCCGTTCCGCCAACTCGCCGAAGAGCAGGCCGAAGCCGCCCCACAGCACCAGCTGGATGGCCAGTGCCGAGAGCCGGAACCGCCACAGCAGGGTGGCCGGGAAGTCCGTCGGCACCTCGTTGACGGTCGGCAGGAACTGGTACGCCAGTCCGATGACGACCGCGAACGCGGCCGCCGCGACCACGGTCGCCCACCAGGTGCCGAGGCTCGGACGGAGCCGCTTGCCCAGGATGGTGGCGGCGACCGCCAGGAGCACGCTGAGCACCATCATCAGGAAGTACAGCGTGGTCCGCTTGCCGATGGTGTCCGGGTCGCCCACCGACGGCGGGTTGGCCGGGTACTTCAGGAAGGGCACCACGTACACGGCGAGCAGCGCGCAGACGGACAGCAGCAGCGCCGTCGCCCGCGGCGAGAAGCGGCCGAGGCGGCCCAGGGCGAAGCAGTAGGCGAGTGCCGCGATGCCGCCGAAGGCGACCCCGTAGACCAGCACACCGGTGGCCAGGCCCGCGGTGGACTGGAGGGATCGGGAGACGACCTCCATCTCGTGCTCGTGCGAGTGGGCGTCCTCGAAGCTGATCGCCTTGTCGACGTTCGGCTCACCGAGGAGATAGGCGACGACCAGGGCGAGCACACCGGCGGCGAGGCCGGCGAGCATGCCCCGCACCAGGAGGTTTCTTACCGTTGCGGAGTTCATGAGCGTGCGGCGTCCCTTGCGTCAGTGGCAGGGGAAGCCAAGGAGGTGGCGGGCGTCGTGCACCCACTCGTGGACGTCCGTGCCGTTGAACACGGAGGTGGCGCCCTGCTCGGCGCCGACGAAGTAGAGCAGGATGAGCATGAGGATGCCGAAGAAGACCGCCCAGGGAGCTATCGCGCTCAGCGGCAGCTTGGCGGGAACGACGGGGGTGGTGGCTGTCGGCTGCGCGACGGTCTGCGCCATGGCAGAACCTCCTCTGGGAGTTCGCGTCCCATCTCGGTGGTGCACTGGACGACGGCTACGGGTCTGACTCACGAGTTGCCGGGGGCTCTCGCATACAGTGGCGCGACCGTGCCGGACTTCCACCGGCTTCCGTTCTTTCGTCGTCGATATCGGACAGACCGTACCGCGTGTCAGGGGCACGGCCAAGACCGCACCACCAGGCGTGATCTTCATCTCGCGCCCGGTAGCCTGTTCTGGGGGTGCCGGGTCAGCGGTGACGGAACCCGGCGGGCGTCCGCCGGTCCAGGTAGCCCTGCGGCTGCGTCGTCGGCGGCCATGGACGCGCCCATGTGCCCGAGCCCGATGAAGGCGACGGCACGGCTCACCAGGCCACCTCCCTGGTGGTGTCGGGTCCGGCGAGCCCCAGTTCGCGCTCGCCGAGCGGAGCGAAGAACCGGTCGACATCGGCGTCGGTGACCTCGGCGAGGGTGGCCGGGGACCAGCGCGGGTCGCGGTCCTTGTCGATGACCTGGGCACGGATGCCCTCCACCAGGTCGGGGGCGGACAGGGCGGCGCAGGAGACGCGGTACTCCTGGTCCAGGACCCGCTCCAGCGGACCGAGCCGCCGGGCCCGGCGCATCGCCGCCAGGGTGACTTTCAGGGAGGTCGGCGACTTGGTGAGCAGGGTCTCCGCCGTCTCCTTCGCCGCCGGGTCGCCATGGGCGAGCAGCCGCCGGACGATCTCCTCGACCGTGTCGGCGGCGTAGGAGGCGTCGATCCACTCCCGGTGGCGGGCCAGTTCGCCTTCCGGCGCCGGTCGCACGTGCCGGTCGAGCGCATCGTGCACGGGTCGGTCGGCGAGGTCGGCGATCAGCCGCTCGATCCTGTCCGAGGGAACACAGTGGTCGGCGAGTCCGCACAACAGGGCGTCCGCCGCCCCGATCTGAGCGCCCGTCAGCGCGAGGTGGGTGCCCAGTTCGCCAGGGGCGAGGGCGAGCAGGTACGTGCCGCCGACGTCGGGGACGAAGCCGATGCCGGTCTCCGGCATCGCGATCCGCGACCGCTCGGTGGCGATCCGGACGCTGCCGTGCGCGGAGACGCCGACGCCGCCGCCCATGACGATGCCGTCCATGATCGCGACATAGGGCTTGGGGTAGCGGGCGATCCGGGCGTTGAGGCGGTACTCGTCGCGCCAGAACTCCGCCGACGCGCTGCCGCCCCCGGCGCGGACGTCCTCGTAGATGCTCCGGATGTCACCGCCCGCGCACAGACCGCGCTCCCCCGCGCCGGTGATGACGACGGTCTCGACGGCCGGATCGTGCTCCCAGGCGCTGAGGGCCTGGTCGATGGAGCGGACCATGGCGTGGGACAGGGCGTTGAGGGCCCTGGGACGGCTGAGGGTGAGGTGGGCCGCCCGGCCGGCGGTGTGGAGCAGGACGTCGCTCATCCGAGGGCCTCCGTCAGGCCGCGGGCCACGATGACGCGCATGATCTCGTTGGTTCCTTCCAGGATCTGCTGGACCCGCAGGTCACGGACGATCTTCTGGATACCGTACGCGCTGAGGCAGCCGTGGCCGCCGTGCAGTTGGAGCGCGCGGTCGGCCCGGTGGGCAGGGCTGCGGTCGAGGGCGCCGCGGGCGCCGCCGAGTGGGCAGGCGGCGATGCCGGGCCGGCCGCCGACGACACCGGCCGGCCCTGTCACATCCGCGCTCCGGGCGGTGTCTTCATGCCGAACAGGCAACGCATACCGGCAACAGATGAGGAGAACACCGTGACGCCGCGCATTCCGAAGGCCGAGCTCCCCGCCGGGCTCAAGGCGAACATGGTCGAGCAGCTCGGTGCCGTGCCCGAGAACGTCGAGGTGCTGTGGCACAGTCCCGAGGTCGCCCAGGACAACCTGGAGTTCGGCGGCAGGGTCGGCGCCTGGGACCGGGCCGACACGAGCCTCAAGTCGTTCGCGCACATGGCGGTGGCCGCGCAGGTCGGCTGCAGCTGGTGCCTGGACGTCGGCTACTTCCAGGCGCAGAACGGGAACCTGGACCTGGCCAAGGCCAGCCAGGTGCCACGCTGGCGGGAGTCTGGCGTCTTCACGCCGCTGGAGCGGGACGTGATGGAGTACGCCGAGGCGGTGACGAACACCCCGCCGACCGTGACCGACGAGATGCACGCCGCTCTGCTGGACCGGCTCGGCGCGCCGGCGATGGTCGAGCTCACCGCCTTCATCGCCTATGTCAACCTGGCGACCAGGGCGAACGTGGCGAACGGGGTCGGTTCGCAGGGCTTCTCCGATGCCTGCGCGATCCCCCTGGCCAAGCCGGCCGCGACGGCATGACGGCCGACCTCACCGCCGAGGACCTGTTCGTCGCCCATCGCCGTCTGCTGTTCACCGTCGCCTACGAGATGCTCGGGTCGGCGGCCGACGCGGAGGACGTGCTCCAGGAGTCCTGGCTGCGATGGGCCGACGTCGACAGGGCCCGGGTGCGGGACCCGCGGGCGTACCTCGTCCGGATCGTCACCCGCCAGGCGCTCAACCGGCTGCGGACGCTGTCCCGCAGCCGTGAGGACTACGTCGGCGAATGGCTGCCGGAACCGCTGCTGACCGGCCCCGATGTCGCCGAGGACGTCGAACTCGCGGACAGCGTCTCGATCGCGATGCTCACCGTGCTGGAGACACTGGCACCGACCGAGCGGGCGGTGTTCGTGCTCCGCGAGGTCTTCGACGTGCCGTACGGGGAGATCGCCGAAGCGGTGGGCAAGTCGGCCGCCGCGGTGCGGCAGATCGCCCGGCGGTCCCGCGAGCATGTGGCGGCCCGGCGGCCCCGCATCCGGGTGAGCCGGTCGGAACAGCGTGCCGTCGTGGAGCGGTTCCTGGCCGCGCTGCGCACCGGGCGGGTGCGGGAGCTGATGGAGGTCATGGCACCCGACGTGGTCCTGATCACCGACGGCGGTGGACAGCCCGGTGCCGCGCTCACCCCGGTGCACGGCGTCGAACTCGTCGCGGCGCTGCTCGCCCAGCCGGACCGGACGGTCTCGCCGGTATGGCTCAACGGCGCGCCCGCCGGCCGGATCGAGGTCGGCGGGCGGCTGGCGACGGTGAGCGTCGAGGTGGAGAACGGCCGTGTCATCCGCATCCACGCGGTGGCCAACCCGCGCAAGCTGACGCGACTCGACGAGCCGTCCGAACTCACCCGCTAGACCGGTGTGTTGGCCGGGGGGGGGGGGGGCGCCCCGGGGCACCCCCCCGGCACCCGCCCCCCCCGGGGACCCCCCGCCAGAGGGGGGGCACGCCGGCGGC
>NZ_JBSHAF010000010.1:30819-44499 GCF_053611365.1 Streptomyces sp. NPDC054813
CCGCCTTTTAAACCCCCACCCTGGGGGTGCCCACCCCCCCCAGGCTCCCGCGACTCGCGGCGCCGACCAACCCCCCCCGCCTCGCGGGGGGGGCCCGGGGGGGGGGGGCCCCCCGCCGGCAACACACCGGGAACACCGGCCCACCGAGGCTACGCACGCAGATGGTGGCTCACGTCCGGCGAAGTCCCCCGTGTCGACCAGCTCCGCGTACTGTGCGATCAGGTTCGTCACGGCCGTCGTATCCGCGGTGGTGTTCATGGCAGGTGAGGGTAGGAGACCAGGCCGGTCCGCCGCGTCCACCGCCACGGCCACAGCTGGGCGGCACCGAACGCCACCTCCACCACGAGGAAGAGCCACAGCAGCCGCGTGGCACCGTGGCCCAGCGCATACGCCTGCCACAGGGCGAACTGGACGCGCGCCACGCCGTCGAACAGGCCGTAGGCCGGCCTCGGTTCGACGATCCGCAGCAGCGCCCACACCACCACGACCGAGCCCATCAGGTTCGCGTACAGGGTCTGCATCGGGTCGAGGGCGGGCAGCGCGCCGAGCCCGAGGGCGTCCCCCAGCGACGACAGTCCGTCGTGCACGAGCGCATAGGTCCACGGGGTCGCGAATCCCGCGGTGACGACGAGGTCGTACCAGGCGCTCGCGCGGACGACGCGCGGATAGGCGGGGTGGGTGGGGGCGGAGAGACGGATCACGACGAGGCTCCTGCTCATCTCGTGGCAGCGACGCCTCACGCTAAACAGTGGAGTACTGTCCAAGGTCAAGTCCCAGTTCGGCGGTCCGGCGGAGGGTCATGCGTATCGGAGAGCTGGCCGCGCGGGTCGGTCTGAGCAAGGACACCATTCGCTTCTACGAGAAGATCGGCCTCGTCACGGGTGGCCGGCTGGCCAACGGCTACCGCGACTTCCCGCCGGAGACGGTGCCTTGGCTGCACTACGTCCGTACCGCGCAGACCCTCGGCTTCTCGCTGGCCGAGATCGGCCGGAACTTCGAGGAGCTGGGCGACGCGCCGGACTCGGCCGAGGCGCTGTCCGCGCTGTTCCAGGAGAAGATCCGGGTCGTGGACGCACGCATGGCCGAACTCGCCTCCCTGCGGAGCGAACTCGAAGCGCGTGTCGGCGCCGGATGCCCGTTGCGGGCGGTGGAACAGACGGGCTGAGGCCCGGCGTGGCAGGAGCCGTGGCGTCGGTCGTCGGGGATGCCGGAGCCGCTCAGCGCGGGCACGGTCCGCTCCCGGCGGTTCAGCGCCGGCGGCCGCGCCTTCTTCAGGATGGTCCAGCCCGGCACCGACTGAGGGGCTCTTCGGGACGTCCGGTGAACCGGCAGGGAACTCTTGGTCATGGGTTTCCCTGGACGGCTGTTCGACTGCGCGGACCTGCCTAGCATGAGGCGATCACGAACGGTACGAACCCGGGAGCTCGGGATGGTGTTGTCCGGCCTCGCCAGGAGGTCGTTGCGTCCCTGGGCGGTCGTCGCGGTCGCCGTCGTCTGCCTGGTGGCCGGAGTCCTCGCGCTCACGCACGACTCACGCCCCGCACACGCCGACCCGACCGCCCTGCCGCACACCACGGTGGAGGTGTCCGCCAGCCGCTGCGGCCGGGGCTGGCGTGCGCCGGTCCCCGGTGTCCAGGTCTTCGACCTGCGCAACCCGACCGACGGCCCCGCCGAGGTCCTCCTGGAAGACCCGGAGAGCCAGGCCGTCTACGGCGAGGTGGAGGACGTCGGCCCCGGCACCACCCGGGAACTCACCGTCCGCCTCGGCAAGGGCAGCTACGCGTTCATGTGCGTCCCCGACGACGCCGACGCCGTCACCGGGCCCACGGTCCGTATCGCGAAGGGGAAGAGCGGCCCGGCCGCGACCCCGGTCACCGAGCACGACCTGATCCCGCCGGCGCTCGCCTACCAGAAGTGGATCGGCGGCGGCCTGTCCGACGTCGTACGGCTGACGACGACGCTGCGGGACGCGGTCGACGGCGGCGACCTCGCCGCCGCCCGTACCGACTGGCTGCCGGCGCACCTGGAGTACGAGCGGCTGGGCGCGGCGTACGACGCCTTCGGGGACGCGGACGGCGCGATCAACGGCACGGACGCGGGCCTGCCCGGCGGGGTGCACGACAAGGACTTCACGGGCTTCCACCGCATCGAGTACGGCCTGTGGCACGGCGAGTCCGCGAGCGGCCTGCGCGGCCCGGCGGCCGACCTGGTCAAGGCGGTCACCGCACTGCGCGACGACTGGGCGCAGACCCGGATGGACCCCGCCCAGCTGGGGCTGCGGGCGCACGAGATCCTGGAGAACACGGTGCAGTTCGAGCTGACCGGTCGCACCGACTACGGCAGCGGCAGCAACCTCGCCACCGCCCGCGCCAACCTGGACGGCACGGTACAGGTGATGTCCAGGCTGCACCCGCTGCTGGCCACCCGGTACGCCGGTCTGCCGGCTCTGGAGAGCGAACTGGACCGGGCCGGGAAGACGCTCGACGGTTTCGAGCACGACGGCACCTGGACACCCCTGGGGCGGCTGAGCCACCGGCAGCGCGAGAACGTCGACGCGGCGCTCGGGGACCTGGTGGAACGGCTGGCGTCGGTGGCGACCCTGTGCGACCCGCGGAGGACGGTGTGAGCACCGACGAGACGACCGGCAGGGGCGGGGTCGGCCGCCGTGGCTTCCTGCGGGGCGCGGCGCTCGCGGGCGCGGGGCTCGCCGCCGGCGGCGCGGCCGCCCCGGTCGCGGACTCCACCGCGGCGACGCCGGCCATCGCGCCCTTCCACGGCGCCCGTCAGCAGTCCGCGATCGCGGCACCGCGCCGGACGACCGTCTTCACCTCGCTCGACGTCACCGCCGGGAACCGCGCCGAGCTGACCGACCTGCTGCGCACGCTCACCGACCGGGCCCGCTTCCTGACCTCCGGCGGCACCCCCGACCCGGTGGGCGTCACCGCGCCGCCCGCCGACTCCGGCGTCCTCGGCGAGGAACTGCCCTCGGGGGCGCTGGCGGTGACCGTCGGCGTCGGCGCCTCGCTCTTCGACGACCGGTACGGGCTCGGGAAACTGAGACCCCGTCGGCTGACCACGATGCCGGCCTTCCCCGACGACGACCTCAAGCCCGAGTGGTGCCACGGCGACCTCAGTTTGCAGTTGCACGCGGACGACACCGACACCGTGCTGCACGCCCTGCGCGACATCGCCCGGCACACCCGGGGCGGCATGCAGGTCCGTTGGCGGCTGGACGGGTTCACCAGCCCGCCCCGGCCGTCCGGCACCCCGCGCAACCTGCTGGGCTTCAGGGACGGCACCGCCAACCCCAAGACCGGCAGCGCCCGTGAGATGGAACGGCTGGTGTGGGTCGGCGCCGATTCCGGCGAGCCGGACTGGGCGGTCGGCGGCAGCTACCAGGTGGTGCGGCTCATCCGCATGCTGGTGGAGTTCTGGGACCGGGTCTCGCTCAGCGAGCAGGAGCGGATGTTCGGCCGCTCCCGCCAGTCGGGGGCGCCCCTGGACGGCGACGCCGAGCACGACACGCCGGACTACGCCGGCGATCCCAAGGGTGACGTCATCCCGCTGGACGCGCACATCCGGCTGGCCAACCCGCGCACCACGGCCACCGCCGAGCAGCGGATCCTGCGCCGCGCCTACAACTACGACCGGGGCATGGACAGCAACGGCAACCTCGACATGGGCCTGCTGTTCAGCTGCTACCAGCAGGACCTGGCACGGCAGTTCGAGACCGTGCAGAAGCGGCTGGCCGGCGAACCGCTGGTCGACTACATCTCGCCGTTCGGCGGCGGGTACTTCTTCGCGCTGCCCGGGGTGCGGGACACCGACGACTGGTACGGGCGCGCGCTCCTCACCTGAGCCTGTCCGCAACCTGAGCTTGTTCGGACAACTCCTCGACCCAGTCGGTCAATACACGGTCAAGATTTGCCCCAGCATCCCTGACCCGCTATTCACTCATCCGCCATCATGGCTCCGCCGCAACGCCCCGAAGCGGGCGAAGCATCCCTGCCTGTACGACGCAGTGACGTTCATGCCCGGAGGGTGAGTCCGCATGGCCAGCACAGGAAGACGAACGGCGATCAGGAGTCTGGGGGCGCTCGCGGGTGCCGCGGCGCTCACGGTCCTCGGCGGCACCGCGCCCAGCTGGGCGGCCGTGCCCACCGGGCACCACGGCGGGTCGTCGACCGCCACGCCGATCAAGCACGTGGTCGTGCTGTTCGACGAGAACATCTCCTTCGACCACTACTTCGCGACCTACCCGAAGGCCGCGAACACCGACGGCACGAAGTTCACGGCGTCCAGGAAGACCCCGAAGGACGTCGACACCCTCGCGCACGCCGGGCTGCTGACGAAGAACCCGAACCAGTACGCGCCCAAGCGGCTCTCCCCCTCGCAGGCCATGACCTGCGACCAGAACCATTCCTACGGGCCCGAGCAGTACGCCTACGACGGGGGCAGGGCCGACCAGTTCGTGCAGAACACCGAGGTCGACAAGTGCAGCGGCGGCCTGTTCGGCGAGCCGGGCCTGGTCATGGACTACTACGACGGCAACACCGTCACCGGGCTGTGGAACTACGCCCAGCAGTACGCCCTCAACGACCGCTCCTACAGCTCGGTCTACGGCCCGTCCACACCCGGCGCGCTCAACCTGGTCTCGGGTCAGACGCACGGCGCGATCTCGGTCGACTCGGTCACCGGCAAGCAGACGTCGACGCCCGATTCGTACGCCATCGCCTCCCCGAACACCAAGGGCGTGGGCACGGTCATCAACGACCCCGACCCGGCCTTCGACGACTGCTCCGACAAGGACCACACCAGCACCAGCGCGCTGGCCTCGCTGCAGGGCAAGAACATCGGTGACCTGCTCAACACCAAGCATGTGACCTGGGGTTGGTTCCAGGGCGGGTTCCGTCCGTCGACCGGCTGGGACGGCAAGTCGGCCGACTACGCCAAGTGCGACACCACGCACACCAACGTCGGCGGCGCCTCCGTGGTCGACTACAGCCCGCACCACAACCCGTTCTCGTACTACAAGTCGACGTCCAACCCGCACCACGTGGCGCCGAAGAACGTCAACGAGATCGGTCACAACGGCCAGGCGAACCACAACTACGACCTGACCGACTTCAGCGCGGCCGCCAAGGCGGGCAAGCTCCCGGCCGTCAGCTTCCTCAAGGCCGGCGAGTACCAGGACGGCCACGCCGGGTACTCCGACCCGACCGACGAGCAGCACTTCCTCGTCAACGAGATCAACGCCGTCCAGAGCTCCCCGGAGTGGAAGTCCACGGCGGTCGTCGTCGCCTACGACGACTCCGACGGCTGGTACGACCACGCCTACGCCAAGCCCCGCAACGGCTCCAAGGACACCACGGCCGGCTCCAACGGCAAGGCCACGGACAGCGCGGCCTGCCAGGCGGGCCCCGCCGCGTCCGGCGGCTACGCCGACCGCTGCGGCCCCGGCACCCGGCAGCCGCTGCTGGTCATCTCGCCGTACAGCAAGGTGAACAAGGTCGACCACACGCAGACCGACCAGTCGTCCGTCATCCGCTTCATCGAGGACAACTGGCGCACCGGCCGCATCGGCGACCACTCCTTCGACGCCACCGCGGGCTCGCTGACCAACATGTTCGACTTCCGGCACCCCAACGACAAGCAGGTGCTGCTGAACGCGAACGGCTCCGTCAAGCACGTCGGCCCGATCCACCACGTGGCTCCGGTCAGCACGCACATCACACCGGGCCCGGCGATGGTGAACACGGCCGCGACGACCGGCTCCGGCGCGTTCCCGGCCCTCCCGGTGAGCCTCGGCGTGGGCGCCCTCGTGGCCGCCGGCGCCACGGGCACGTACCTGACGCTGCGCCGTAGGCAGCGCACCACCGCCTGACCTCCGCACGACCCCTACCACCTCGGCACGGTCCTCCTCCCCGGACCGTGCCGAAGTGCGTGTGGACGTGGCTCGAATTCTTCACCCTCTCGGATGGAAGGGGGCATTCACGGAACGTCGGTCATTCCCCGGGAGTCCTGTGGGGTGAAGGCAGAGAGCACAGAACACACGGGGGTGTTCGGACCTTGACCGACATCATGGACACGATCACCGAGGACGGCACGACCAAGACGTACCGCCGCACCTCCCGGACGTTCAACGACGCGCTGGGCTTCACCATGGCCGAGGGCTCGTACGAGCAGTGGAGCTTCCTCAACCTCGCGCCGATCGTCCACCCGATGCACATCCATCTGGCCGACTTCCAGCTGCTGGGCCGCGACGCCTACGACGTCTCGGGCTTCGACCCGGCGGTGGGCGGCACGACCAGGCCGATCGCCCACGACGCGGCGACACAGCTCCCGCTGGCGCCCAACGAGCGGGGCCTCAAGGACGTCTTCCGGGTGCCGGGCGGACAGATCCTGCGCGTCATGGGGAAGTTCGACGGCGCGTACGGGCGGTTCATGTACCACTGCCACCTCCTCGAACACGAGGACATGGGCATGATGCGGCCGTTCGTCGTCATGCCCGAGGAGGCGATGAAGTTCGACCACGGCGCGGCCCACGGCGGCCATGACGGGGACCACACCGGCTGACCCTCCGCAGCAGCTCGCGTCGGCACCCGACGGTGGCGGCCCGGGCAGCCGAGACGCCTCCCCGGCCCTCGGCGAATTAGGTGCACTGTGCACTTTCTCACGCGGCCGGACGGCGCGGATGCCGATAGCGTCTGGGGTGTTCACCCCTTAAGGAGAGACGTCCGTTGTCCATCCCGACCGTGTCCCCGGGCAGTTACTTCGAGGCCGTCGACGGCCATCGCTACAAGCCGACGCCGCACGCGGGCGGGGCCTGGGCCCCGGACGAGCAGCACTTCAGTCCGCTGTCGGGGCTGGTCGTGCACGCCCTCGACGAGTACCGGGCCACCCGCCCGGACAACGGTCTGCTGCTCTCCCGGATCAGCTACGACATCCTCGGCCGCCTCGCCCTGGACGAGTGCGAGATCGAGGTGGAGACCGTCCGTCCCGGGCGGACCATCGAGCTTCTCGAAGCGGTCGTACGGATCTCCGGGCGCTCGGTTCTGCGGGCCCGTGCCTGGTATCTGGCCGAACTCGACACCAGCGCGGTCGCCGGCGGCCCCGACGACCGTCTCGTCCCGCCGGACTCCCTCGCCCCGTGGCCGGCGGGCGAGCTCTGGCCCGGCGGCTACATCGACTCCGTGGAGATCCGCCCGGTCGAACCGCGGCGCCCGGGCCGTACGGCGGCCTGGATCTCCACACCCGTGGAGCTGGTCGCCGGAGTGCCGGTCAGTCCGCTCGCCTCGTATCTCACCCTGGTCGACACCGCCAACGGCATCGCCGTCCGGCAGTCCCCCACCGAGTGGATGTTCCCGAACGTCGACCTGACCATCCACCTCCACCGCCGGCCCCGGGGCATCTGGACCGGGTTGGACACCAAGGTCACCTTCGGCCCCACCGGACAGGGTCTGACCAGCACGGTCCTGCACGACGTGGACGGCCCGGTCGGGCACGCGTCGCAGATCCTCACGGTCCGGCCGCTGCCGGGGTCCTAGGTCACCTGGCCGCGGCTCGCCACCGCGGTCCCTTGACGGACAGCCGACCGCCGAGCTGCACGACCTGCGCCACGGTCGCCGAGACGAGGGTGATCGTGCGGGTTCGGGCGACCGGGTGCGCGAGCCAGCGGGGTACGGCGCCGGGGGTGACGGTGACGGTACGGTGCGCCGGGAGCGGGCCGCCACCGAGGCCCGTCACCCTGCCGGACAGCTTGCGGACGTAGAGGGTGACCACGCCGTCGGCACCCTGGCCCTTGAGCGTGGAGGTCGTCGCGGGCCTGGCCCGAAGGCGCAGCGCCGCGCGGCCCCGGCCGGCGGTCAGGTCGAGGTCGACGGCGTCCAGCGACCGCACGGTGAACCTCAGCGCCCGGACTTTCCCCGTGGCGGTGTGCACCGTGGCCGTCCCGTGGAACCTGGCACCGCGCAGCACGAGCCGGTCGGCACGCAGCACCCAGGAGCCCTCGGCGGCGCGGAGCGGGCGCGGCCCGAGCCGTGGTGCGTCGGCGGGCGCCGAGGAGACGCCCACCTCCGGGTGCAGGGACAGGGACAGGCAGGCCACGGCCGCCGCGCAGGCGAGCGGCCTGGACGCACGGGCGAGCACGGAACGGGTCGTACCCGTACGGCGCGGGCGACCGCGTTCGTCGGGGTGCGCGCCGCGGTCGGTGCGGTCGTCAGCAGCCGCCACTTCGACCCTCCGCCGCAGGAACGACCGTGGTCCCGCCCTCGCTCGGCGGTGCCGGCGGTTCCCCGGCCGCGGGCGGCAGCCAGGCGCAGGCCAGAGAGCCGCCGACCAGGCCGGCGGCGACACCCAGGAAGAGCCCGCCGAAGTTCGCGACGGGGAAGGAGATGACGGCGAGCAGGAGGGTGGCGATCCCGGCGAAGACCCGGAGATGGGGACGGCAGCAGAGCGCGACGCCCAGTACCAGGAGCAGGGTTCCGATCACCAGGGACCCGGCGCCCGAGGTGGTAGACAGGGCGAGCGGGATGCCCCCCAGGTCCAGTTTCGCGAAGGGCCAGTAGAGGATGGGCAGCCCGGCGGTGAAGGTGAACAGGGCTGCCCAGAAAGGGCGTTCGCCGCGCCAGGTGCGGAACCTGCGCCGGAACTCCGGTGCCGCGGCGAGCAGTTCACCCGGCCTGCCGAAGGGGTTGGTGATCACGCGTCCTGTCCTGATCAGTGGTGTTGTGGTCCGCCGGGTCAGGGGCATGTGTGGTTGCCCGGTTGGATGCGCACCCGCAGACCCGGGACGCTGAAGGTGCCGGCGGACAGCGCGAGCGTGTTCACCCGTACGTCGGTCAGGGTGACCGAGGTGGACTGGAGGGCGATGCCGTCCGGATTGAAGAACCGGGAGTCCCGGTCTCCGGACCTCACCGGGCCTTTGGAGATGGCTCCCTGGGCGACACCGATGTCGAGGCCGGTGAAGTTCGCGTCCGTGGCCGCTTCGGCCGTGGCGTCGAGGAACAGGTCCGACGCCACGGCCAGTCGCTGGTCGCCGCCGGTGAGCCGCAGGGTCTGCGTGCCCAGCACCGGAACGTCGACCGTGATGGCCTCGCACAGCCCGCTGATCGTGGCATGCCGGAAGCCGGTGACCACGACGGGGACGAGTTCGCGCTTCCTGGTCACGTCGATCATGGGGTAGAGGCTCACTCCACGGGCGGTCAGGGAATCGGCGGTGACCTGGAACTTCTGGCCGGAGATGAAGAACGATGCGGCGAGCACGCCCTGTGCCATGCCGATACCGAGGGTGGCGCACGCTGCGACGCCGGGCACCAGGACCACCGCGAAGAGCCGCCAGCGGGTTCTCCCGGCGCGGTGCGACATCCCGTCTCCTTCGGTCGTGAGGTGATGCCCCGCCTCTACCGGACAAGGCGAGAGATGCCCTGTTTGTCCGGTTATGGATCCTAGGCTTCCGGGTCGGGTGACCGACTGCACGCCAGGCCCGCCGTACGAGTGATGCAAGTTCTGCTGGGCCCTTCGGGCGACAGGGTGGGGGCCGTGCGGGGTCCGAGTAGGGTTACGGGCGTTCGAAGTGGGTCAAGTGCCCATATCGCCGAGAAGGAGCAGCCCGATCGACGAGCGTCCGACCTTCGCCCAGTTGCTGCGGCGTCATCGCCGTGCGGCCCGGCTCACCCTGGAACAACTGGCCGACGTGTCGGGCGTCAGTGCCCGGACCCTTTCGGACATCGAGCGCGGCCGGAGCAAGGGGCCCCAGCAGCGGACCGTCACCGCCGTCGCGGACGCGCTCTCCCTGGCCTACGACGCCCGGCAGCAACTCCTGCACCTCGCGCGGGACGCCCGGCTGCGGGATCACTGGACCCGTCCGACCGGGCTGTGCGAACTCCCCCGGTCCGTAGACGACTTCACCGGGCGGGCCGCCGAACTGGCCTGGGTTGACGCGCTCGTGCGGAGCGAGCTCGCGCCCGGTGTCGCCGTGGTGGGGCTCGTCACCGGCTCGGCCGGGCTGGGGAAGACCACGTTCGCCATTCGCGCCGCCCACGCCGTGCGGCCGGGCTTTCCCGACGGGGTGTTCTTCCTCGACCTGTTCGGCATGTCCCAGCGGCCGCTGGCCGTCGACGACGCCCTGGGGCAGCTGCTGGCTGCCCTCGGGGTCGCGGAACAGCAGCTGCCGGCCGACGCTCCCGGGCGTGCCTCCCTGTACCGCTCGCTGTTGCGGGACCGGCGGGTCCTCGTCGTGCTCGACAACGCCGCGTCCGAGGAGCAGGTGCGCCCGCTGCTGCCGGGCGGGGGCGCGGGCCGGGTGCTGGTCACCAGCCGGCGGCTGCTGTCCGGCCTCGAGGGCGTACGCAGGCTCGTCCTGGGCCCTCTACAGATGCCGGAGGCCACCGAGCTGCTGACCGGCATTCTCGGCGAACGGTCCGCCACGGACGGGGAGTCGGCCCTCACCCGGCTCGCGCAGCTGTGCGGCGGGCTGCCGCTGGCGCTGCGGATCATCGGCAACCGGCTGGTGAGCCGGCCCGCCTGGAGCGCCGACGAGCTCGCCCACCGGCTGGCCGACGAGGAGCGCCGCCTCGACCAGTTCAGGGCCGGCGACCTCAAGATCGCCAACGCGTTCGGGATGTCGTACGAGCAACTCGCGCTCATCGCGCGGCGGATCTTCCGCAGGCTCGCCGCCGTGCCCGGGCGGGACTTCGACGCCGTCCTGGCCGCGGTGGCCGGCGGGACCTCGGCCGCGGACGCCTGGGACGCGCTCGACGACCTCGTCGACCTCGGCCTGTTGCAGGACACCGCCGCGGGCCGGTACCGCTTCCACGACCTGGTCAGGCTCTTCGCCCGGGACCGGTTGCAGCAGGAGGAGACCGCCGCCGAGAGCGACGCGCTCACCGAGCGGACCACGTCGTGGCTGCTGCGCACCGCCACGACCGCGGGCACCCGGTTCGGGCCCGTGCACGGCCGCCCGGACGAGGAGAGCACCGGCCTCGCTTGGCCCGCGTCGCCGGAGGAGGCCGACGGGTGGCTGCGCGCCGACGCGGACAACTGGCTGGGCGCGTTGCGGCTCGCGGCGGCCGACGGCCGGCACGCCGCGGTACTGGACTGCGCCGAGGCGATGAAGTGGTACTCCGACCGGTGGCTGCACGGTCCGCACTGGAACGAGGTCTTCACCCTCGGCGCACAGGCCGCCGCAGCCCTCGGCGACCGGGCGCGGCACTCGGCCCAGCTGAACCACGTGGCCTGGGTGCACGGGGTGCAGACCCGGGACGCGGAGGCCGTCCTGCGGTACACGGCCGAGGCGATGGACCTGGCCACCCGCAGCGGTGCGACGGCACAGGTCGCGTGGGCGCACTGCTACGCCGTACCGGGGTACCGGCTGCTCGGGCGGCTCGACGAGGCAGCCGCGTCCGCGTCCCGGGCGGCGGAGATGTTCAAGGGGCTGGGTGACACCGACGCCTACTGCTCCAGTCTCATCAACCTCGGTCTCTGCCTGCGGGATCTGGGGCGCTACGAGGAGGCGCTGGACAGCCTGCGTGAGGTGGTCGCGCTGGCGAGCGACAAGGGATCCGGGATGACCCCGGGCACCGCGGAGTTCATACGGCGGCACACGCTGGTGCCGCTCGGCAAGTGCCTGGCGCTGCTGGGCCGCCGGGACGAGGCCATCGCGGCGCTGACCGAGGCCACCGCCCCCTGCGAGCGGTTCGATCCCAGCCACTGGCATGCCGACGGTCTGGAGCACCTCGCGGGCCTGCTGGCCGAGGAGGGCCGTACCGGCGAGAGCAGGCGGGCCTACACG
Source organism: Streptomyces sp. NPDC054813 (assembly GCF_053611365.1). Lineage (NCBI taxonomy): Bacteria > Bacillati > Actinomycetota > Actinomycetes > Kitasatosporales > Streptomycetaceae > Streptomyces > Streptomyces sp. NPDC054813. Next base: position 42,611 of record NZ_JBSHAF010000010.1, read on the forward strand.
CTGGCGGCCAGAATGTTCGAGGCGCTCGGCGACGCCGAGGCGCACGCCCGCTGTGCGGCGCGCGCGGCCGCCGCGCCGTGATCCACCGGAGCTCGTGAACTGCCGTAGTTCTGCGTGCTGTTCTGCGTGGTCCGCCCGGGCCCGCGCGACTTGACTGGGGCGCATCGGACAGGCGTGAGGCCTGTCCCTCCAGGTCAGGGGCATCATGACGACCATCAGGAACATCGTGCTCGTACACGGTGGCTTCGTAGACGGATCGGGCTGGCAGGGCGTCCACGAGCAGCTGACCGCCGACGGCTACCGGGTCGCGATCGTCCAGAATCCGACCCTGTCGCTCGCTGGTGACGTGGCCGCCACCCATCAGGTCCTCGACGACCTCGACGGTCCCGCCGTCCTGGTCGGCCACTCCTACGGCGGTGCCGTCATCACCGAGGCGGGCCACCACCCCGGTGTCGCCGCCCTCGTCTATGTCGCCGCGTTCGCGCCCGACAAGGGCGAGTCGGTCAACACGCTGGTCTCCGACCCCGCGCCCGGCGCTCCGGTGCCGCCGATCCTGCCGCCCAGGGACGGGTTCCTGTTCCTGGACCGGGAGAAGTTCGCGGCGTCCTTCGCCGCCGACGTGCCCGAGGCGCAGGCGGCGTTCATGGCCGACTCGCAGGTGCCGTGGGGGCTGGACGCGGCCGGCGGGGCGATCACCGAGCCGGCCTGGCGGGTCAAGCCGTCCTGGTACCTGGTCGCCACCGACGACCGGATGATCCCGCCGCCGGTGCAGCACACGATGGCCGAGCGCGCCGGGGCGACGGTCACCGAGACTCCGGGCAGCCACGCCGTCTACGTCTCACGTCCGGCCTCGGTGGCGGCCGTCATCGCCCAGGCCGCCGAGGGCGCCGCCGAGTCCTGACCTCCGCCGAGGGTCTCCAGGCCTCGTACGACCGCCTCGCCGGACGGCCCCGGAAGGTCATCGAGGTGCCGGGCGCGTCCCACGTGCCGATGATCAGCCACCCGAAGACCACGGCCCGCTTCGTCGAGACGGCCGTCGAGACCGTCTGCTGACCTGAGCCGGCCCTTCACGGCCCCGGCCCGCAGTACCCGGGCCGGGGCCTCGCGCCGCCCTCAGTTCCCGGGCTCCGCCTCGGCCGGCGCCCCGGTGGCGCTCTCCGCGGGCCTGCGGTGCACGGCACGGACCGGGATCGCGAGCAGCCACCAGTACTTGGCGAGGTTCGGTGACCAGAACGCCACCGGGATCGCCGTGCCGAAGACCAGGACGACCAGGAGGTTGCTGCGGACCGCCGTCCGCAGCTGCCCGGGCTCCACGTCCGGGGTTGCCAGCGAGGGTGCGGTCAACAGCCGCAGGTACATCGCGCACAGGAGGCCGAGGGACAGGGCGATCGCGCCCGAGTAACAGGCCGTCGCCGTGGTCGTCTCGCCGTACTGACTGAGCAGCTTGGTCGGGAAGGGCAACGCGGCCACGACCGCGAGCAGAGCGAAGTACAGGTAGAGCAGCGAGCGGTCGACGTCGGCGATCAGCGTGAACAGGGCGTGCTGGGTCAGCCAGAGCACGCCGATCACGGCGAAGCTCAGCAGGTACGCGCCGATCGCGGGGAACAACTCCCGTACGGCGTGGGCGACCTCGGAGTCGTGCAGGCCCTCGGGGACGGTGATGTCCAGGGCGAGCAGGGTGATGGCGATGGCGAACACGGCGTCACCGAGCATCGCCAGCCGTTCCGGTCCCACGGAGACCTCGCGGCGACGGAAGGCAGGGGGACGGGGCTGGTTCATGGAGGCGGCACCACGGCATTCCTAGGCGTACGGGACGACGGAAGGATTACCACACCGCGGTGTACGACAGGAGCGCGACCGACCCGGGCGTGGCACGGCCTTGGCCAACG
>NZ_JBSHAF010000010.1:44509-47332 GCF_053611365.1 Streptomyces sp. NPDC054813
AGGCGGCCACCCCCCCCACCCCCCAAGGCGGTGCGGAAAGATAAACCCCCCAACCAGGGCAACCCCCCCCCCCCCCCCCCCAACAACCCCAAAAGAAACCCACGAAACCCCCGGACACACCCCCCCCCGCCCCCCCCACGCCCGGGCTTACTGGACGGTGTGCGTCAGCCGTCGATGCGGTGGGTGGTCCAGAACGACGTCAGGTCGGTGCTGGTGGCCGCCTGGGCCGCCGCCTTGAACTCGGCGGTGGTGGAGACCCCGTACCAGTGCGCGGTGGCGTAGTTCCTCAGCAGCGTGGTCATGGCGGTGTCGCCGATGAGGCGGCGCAGGTCGTGCAGGGCGCACTTGCCGTAGCCGTAGACGACGGTGGAGTAGCGGGAGGAGTGGGCGTCCCAGTACGCCATCGAGTTGGTGATCTTCTCCGCCGACGAGGCCCAGGACACGCTGTTCCAGCAGTTGGTGCCGCTCAGTCCCTGTGCGAGGTCGGTGGCGTAGTCGGTGAACGCCTCGTCCAGCCAGGGGCTGTTGTACTCGTCGTCGCCGACGATGCCGTACCACCACTGGTGGCCGATCTCATGGGTGAGCGCCGTGGTGCTGACCAGGTCGAGGACGAAGCCCGGGTACTCCATGCCGCCGAACCAGAAGTTGTTGTCGATGACCGCGTCCAACTCGCCGTACGGGTAGGCCCCGAATCGTCCGGCGTGGGCGTCGACCGCCGACTTGGCGGTGGTGAGCATCGACTGGGCGCTGGAGGAGCTGATCCCCGAGACCGAGTAGATGTTGATCGGGGTGCCCGCCGTCGAGGTACCCGAGATCTTGGTGAACGGGCCCGCCGCCCACGCGAAGTCGCGGACCTTGGACGCGGTGGCCGTGGTGATGGTGCGTCCGCTGGTGCCGGGGGTGTCGACCGAGGTGCCGGTGGCCGGGACCAGCAGGGTGGTCGGGTGGTCGAGGGTCACCTTGAAGTCGGCGGCCAGGGAGTAGAAGGACTCGCCGTTGTTCGTGTACGGGTCCAGGTGCCAGCCCGAGCCGTCCTTGACCGCGAGGACCGGCAGCGCGTTGCCGATCATGCTGAAGGCTCCGTCGTAGCCGAACCGGTCGGCGCCGCTCGGGACGGTGATCCCCAGGTCGAAGCCGATCGTGGTCGACTGGCCCTGCGCCAGCGGGGTCGGCAGCGCGATCTGGAGGGCCGTGCAGGCCACCGAGAGGGCGCCCGCGGTGCCGCCGGTGACATTGGTGACCGTGATCGGCGGCGCGGAGCAGGTGCCGTGGTAGTTGTCCCACAGCCGCAGGTACACCTCGGTGAGCGGGGTGGCCGAGGCGTTGGTGAAGGTCGTGCTCTCGTGCCCGGTCCAGACGGTACCGGCGGTGTTGCTGCTGAGACTGACGGTGTACGACGGGGCGGCCGGCGTGCGCGTCGAGTCGGCCGGCGGGGCGGTGTCGCCGGAGGTGTTGAGGGCGATGTCGTCCAGGACGAAGCTCGTCTGGAGGCTGGAGTCCTCGGTGCCGGTGAAGGCGAGGCTCACGGTCTGGCCGGCGAACGCCGACACGTCGAACGACTTCTGGACGTAGCCGGTGGCCTTGTTCAGGTTCGAGTACGTCGCCAGGGTCGTGCTGCCGATCTTCGCCGTGAGTTTGTCGTACGCGGTGGACGAGGTCGTCTCGGCGGTGTCGATGTGCAGCCAGAAGGTGAGGGTGGCGCTGCTGCACCCGGACGGGATCGTGACGCTCTGGGAGAGCGTGTCGGTGTGCGTGCTGCCGACGCCGTCGAGCCAGGCGAAGCTCGTGCCGCCGTGGGCGCTCTGCCCGGTGCGGCTGGTGATCACACTGGTCGAGGACTGGGTCCAGGACGAAGTGCCGCTCTCGAAGCCGCCGTTGGCGACCGCCTGGGTCGGCGTGCAGGCCGCCTCCTCGGCGGCCGACGCCGTGCTGCCGGGGAGCAGGGCCGCGGCCAGCGCCGCGACGGCCAACGCACTGGTGACGAAGGCCTTGTGGGGGGTCGATCTCACACGAAACTCCTTTGCGGCGACCGGGATCCCGGTCTGCTCGGTGACCGCCGGTCCGGCTGGGGTGCGCCGGGGAGCGGCCACAGGTCACGCGTTACGAGTGGTGCGAGTCCGAAGCCTGACAGAATTGACCAGGCCATGTCACTAAGGGATAACCCGCGCGTCAGAGATGGTCCGCGCAGCACGGGGTGGGGTTGGGGACCTCGAACGGGGCCAGCAGGCCGCCCGCCGCCGGGACCAGGGCCAGGGTGAGGACGCCGTCGCGCCATTCCGGCCGTACGTGGTCCTGCGTCAGGATCTCCGTGGCGGGCGGGAGTTCGGCGGCCGGTGCGCCGAGCACCACCAGGCGTTCGACGGCGGTGCGGGCCAGGATCGCGCCCGCGGTGACCGTGCCGGTGAGGTGCCGCACGCCCGGGTAGACGACCGCCCGGCCGGAGGCGCGGGGTGCGGCGGCCGCCCGGCGGGCGCTGTCCACCGCGTCGCCCGGGCCGTGGGTTCGGTCGGCCAGGGCCACGCCGGTGCCCTCCGGCAGCGCCGTCAGCAGCTCCTGCCACACCGCGTCCGGGTCCGGGACGGCCAGCGACACCGCCGTACCCCGGCGCTCGTCGGTGCGGTGCAGGTGGGTGCAGGCGAACACGCCCTCCGGGAGCGCCAGTCGGCCCAGCAGCTCGTGGACCAGATGGTCCGCCTCGCGCAGGGTCGCCGTACCGGCGTGGGGGCCCCCCGCCCCCGGGGCGGCCCCGGGGGGGGGGGGGGGAGGGGTGGTGGGCCGGCCCCCGTGCCGGGGGAGTGATAAAATCACTCGCACCGAGGGGGC
>NZ_JBSHAF010000010.1:47342-126303 GCF_053611365.1 Streptomyces sp. NPDC054813
GCCGCTCGGCCCCCCACCGCACTCGCCCCACCGCCCCGCCCGCGCGCGCGCGCCCCCCGCCCCCCCCCCGCCCCCGGCGCGGCCCCCCCCCCCGGCGGCGTGGTGCGGTGAGGTCATGCGGGCAGGACCCACATCGGGTTGGAGTAGAACCACAGGTCCTTCCACGGGTCGGCGTCACCGAGGACGTCGATGGCCGGGCCCGCCGGGTCCACGGCGGCCCCGTTGATGCCGACCGCCGAACGGTTTCCGTCGGTGCCGCGCAGCCGGACGTAGACCGGCTTGTCGAGGCGGCCGAGGGAGTACGTCAGCCGGACGGCGCCGGTGGCCTTGTTGACCTCGAAGGACTTCACGACCTTGGTGGCGGGCGCGGCGAAGGTGTCCTTGTCGCTCGCCTTGCCGGTGACGGCGCCCTGGATGACGTCGACGCGGGCCAGGGCCGGCACGAACTGCGCCCAGTTGGGGCCGTTGGCGAGGCTGATCTCGATGACCAGGTCGACCTGGCTGCCCTTGCGGACCTGGAGCACGCCGCCGAGGGTGACCGCGCGGGAGCCGGAGCGCAGCTGGGCGTTCAGGCCGCTGATCAGGCCGCCGTGGTCGACCCAGACCCGGCCGGCCCGGATGCCGTCCATGACCGACTTGTAGGAGAAGGAAGCGGCACCGACGTGGGTACGGGAGTACTGGCCGGGCCAGAAGTCGGTGTCGGTGAGGCTGACACTGCCGCCGTAGACCGGGTCGTTGTAACGGCCGTTGGCGTTGAAGTCGCTGTTCGGGCCGCGCACCGCGGTGTCGGCGTACACGTTGTGGGAGTCGGAGTTGGCGGTGATCCACCAGGGCTTGCCCTCGGCGAGCAGACTGTCCCAGAGGCCGCCGACGGTGGCGGTCATCCAGTCGAAGCCGCCCCAGGTGCGGTAGCTCTCCAGCGGGTAGCCGCCGAAGGAGTCCGCGCTCGGGCTGTTGTCGTAGATGCCTCGCGCGGAGCCGGGGCCGTTCGGCTTGGGCAGGCCGCCCGCCTGGTGGCCGGGGGCGCCCTCCATGCCGACGGCGATCGACGGCTGGGCGTCGCGCCAGGCACGGATCTCGTGCGGGGAGTCGATGCCCTTGCGCGCCGGGTGGTTGGCGAGGAACAGGGCGTCCTTGACCTTGCGGCGCTGCACCTGCTCGGCGAGGAAGTTCAGGCCGGAGATGGCCAGCGCCTCATTGGCCGGGGTGTTGGCGGAGGCGCCCTTGACCGAACCGTCGAAGGAGTTCTCGAACTCCTTGAGGACGGCGACCTCGTTCTTGCCGGGGTGGACGAAGACGGTGCCGTGCTCGGCCGCCGGGATGTTCCACTCCAGGCCCTGGAAGACCAGCGTGTCGTCGATCTCGTCACGGGCCGCGACGATGTCCGGGTTGACCTTCTCGACACCGATCTTGGCGTGCTGCTCGCTGCCGTGGTCGGTGATGACCATCCAGTCCAGGCCGTGCGCGTTCGCCTGGCGGACGTGGTCGACGACCCGGTACTTGGCGTCCGAGCTGTACTGGGTGTGGATGTGGTGGTCGCCCGCCAGCCACAGGAAGTCGCCGGAGCGGCCGCTCTGGGAGTGGGAGGAGGAGACCGAGGCGGCGGCCTGACCCGCGCCGGCGAGGACACTGCCGGCCGCGAGGCCCGCGCCCAGCAGACCGGTGCGGCGCAGCATCGAGCGGCGGGAGAGCTGACAGGGCGTCAGCTCCTCGTCGGGGACCGACAGATCGAGGGCGGGCGGCAGCGACGAGGCGTCGCCGACCGTGTGGTGGTGATGGTGGTGATGATGACCGTGGTCGTGGCTGTGACCGTGGCTCATGCGCGAACTCCCGCGGGCCGTCGGGACGGGGGGTGACTCCAGGACGTGCAGAGTCTGCGAAGGTCGCGTGAATAACGGGAGTCGAGGTCATGGTGAGGTAAAGAACCGCTGATGTGCAGCAAACTACGGGGAGTTGGCACGTAAAGACGGCACACGCGGAAGTAAAGCACTGCAGGCGGACGGTAAAGCCGCCCGTGGAGCTGTACGCACAAAGCCGCCCGGGCCGGCCGGTGGGGCCGGCCCGGGCGTCGTACACCGGGCTTCGCCGGGATCAGACCCGCCGGGATCAGACCAGGTCGAAGCGGTCCGCGTTGGCGACCTTCGTCCAGGCGGCGACGAAGTCCTTCACGAACTTCTCCTTGGCGTCGTCGCTCGCGTAGACCTCGGCGACCGCGCGCAGCTCGGAGTTGGAGCCGAAGACCAGGTCGGCACGGGTGCCGGTCCACTTGACCGCGCCGGTGGCGAGGTCACGGCCCTCGAAGGTGGTCTGGTCCTCGGACGTCGACTTCCACTCCGTGCCGTAGTCGAGCAGGTTGGCGAAGAAGTCGTTGGTCAGCACGCCCGGAGTCTCGGTGAGGACACCGTGCTTCGACCCGCCCTGGTTGGCACCGAGCACACGCAGACCGCCGACCAGGACGGTCAGTTCGGGGGCGCTCAGGCCGAGCAGGTTGGCGCGGTCCAGGAGCAGGTACTCGGCCGGCAGGCGGTTGCCCTTGCCGAGGTAGTTCCGGAAGCCGTCGGCCGTCGGCTCCAGGGCCGCGAAGGACTCGGCGTCCGTGTGCTCGTCGGTCGCGTCGACCCGGCCCGCGGTGAAGGGCACCTCGATGTCGACGCCGGCGTCCTTGGCCGCCTTCTCCACGGCGGCGGCACCGCCGAGGACGATCAGGTCGGCCAGGGAGACCTTCTTGGCACCGGAGTTGAACTCCTGCTGGACGCCCTCCAGGACGCGCAGCACCTGGGCCAGCTCGTCGGGGTCGTTGGCCTCCCAGCCGCGCTGCGGCTCCAGGCGGATGCGGGCGCCGTTGGCGCCGCCGCGCTTGTCGCTGCCGCGGAACGTCGAGGCCGACGCCCAGGCGGTGGAGACCAGCTGCGAGACCGTCAGGCCCGAGTCGAGGAGCTTGGCCTTGAGGGCCGTGACGTCGGCGGCGTCGATGGCCTCGCCCTCGGCCGTCGGCAGCGGGTCCTGCCACAGCAGGGTCTCCGCCGGTACCTCCGGGCCGAGGTACAGGGACTTCGGGCCCATGTCACGGTGGGTCAGCTTGAACCAGGCGCGGGCGAAGGCGTCCGCGAACTCCTGCGGGTTCTCGTGGAACCGGCGGGAGATGGACTCGTAGATCGGGTCGAAGCGCAGCGACAGGTCGGTGGTGAGCATCGTGGGCAGACGCTTCTTCGACGGGTCGTGCGCGTCGGGGATGATCGCCTCGGCGTCCTTGGCGACCCACTGCTTGGCGCCGGCCGGGGACTCGCTCAGCTCCCACTCGTAGCCGAAGAGGATGTCGAAGAAGTCGTTGCTCCACTGGGTGGGCTTGGTGGTCCAGGTGACCTCCAGGCCGCTGGTGATCGCGTCGCCGCCCTTGCCGGTGCCGTAGGTGCTCTTCCAGCCGAGGCCCTGCTGCTCGATCGGCGCACCCTCGGGCTCGGCGCCCACGTTCTCCGCGGGGCCGGCGCCGTGGGTCTTGCCGAAGGTGTGGCCACCGGCGATGAGGGCGACGGTCTCCTCGTCGTTCATCGCCATGCGGCGGAACGTCTCACGGATGTCGCGGGCCGCGGCGATCGGGTCCGGGTTGCCGTTGGGGCCCTCCGGGTTGACGTAGATGAGGCCCATCTGGACGGCGCCGAGCGGGCTCTCCAGGTCACGGTCGCCGGTGTAGCGCTGGTCGTCCAGCCAGACCTTCTCGGGGCCCCAGTAGACGTCGTCCTCCGGCTCCCAGACGTCCTCGCGGCCGCCGCCGAAGCCGAAGGTCTCGAAGCCCATCGACTCCAGAGCCACATTGCCGGTGAGGATCATCAGGTCGGCCCAGGAGATGGCCTGACCGTACTTCTTCTTGACCGGCCACAGCAGCCGGCGGGCCTTGTCGAGGTTGCCGTTGTCCGGCCAGCTGTTGAGCGGGGCGAAGCGCTGCTGGCCGGCGCCGGCGCCGCCGCGGCCGTCGGAGATGCGGTAGGTGCCCGCGCTGTGCCAGGCCATCCGGATCATCAGCGGGCCGTAGTTGCCGAAGTCGGCCGGCCACCAGTCCTGCGAGGTGGTGAGCACCTCCGCGATGTCCCGTTTCACGGCCGCGAGATCAAGGCCCCGGAACGCCTCGGCATAGTCGAAACCCTCGTCCAGCGGGTTCGCGACACCGGGGTTCTTGGCAAGGATCTTCAGGTTGAGTCCCTCGGGCCACCACTGGCGGTTGCCGCCGCCCTGCGTGGGATGCGGGGCACGGTCGTGCGCGACCGGGCACTTGCCCGCGGCGTTCTCCTGGGTCTCGGACATGGGGGAAATCCTTCCGGAAGGGGCGGATCGACGTACTCAGGAATTACTGACGGTGGAGCAGGCGGGGCACAGGCCCCAGTAGATGACCTCGGCCTCGTCGATGGCGAAGCCGTGGTCGTCCGAGGCGGTCAGGCACGGGGCGTCGCCGACCGCGCAGTCGACATCGGCGACGGCACCGCACGACCTGCACAGGACGTGGTGGTGGTTGTCGCCGACGCGCCCCTCGAACCGGGCCGGGCTGCCGGCTGGTTCGATACGGCGTACGAGTCCTGCCGTGGTGAGCGCGTGCAGCGCGTCGTACACGGCTTGAAGCGATATGTGGCCTACGCGCTCGCGGACGCCCGAGGCGACCCCTTCGACGTCGAGATGATCGCCGTTGCGAACGGTCTCCAGCAGCGCGACGCGGGCGGCCGTCACCCGCAGGCCGGCACCACGCAGCTCGTCGGCGGTGGTCGGGGGCTGGGATGCGGTCATGGCGCCAACCTATCCTCATAAACACGAGTGATTCAAGAAAACAAACTGTTCAAGTTTGGTGCCGAAGCAGACAACCCCCATCCCTCCGTCATCATCCGTCCGCGGACTTTGCCATCTCTTTACAACCCGTCCCGGTGCCCGGTCGTCTCTCCGCTCGATCCGTTACTCAGCCCGCCCTGACCACCGCGGGCCGACGAAAGAGAGCGTCTCCATGCGCCGAACTGTCCTGACCGCCACGGCACTCGCCTGCACCGCCGTCCTGGCCGGCACCGTGCCCGCGTTCGCCGACGGCACCAGCCCGAGCCCGGTCCCCACCGTGGCACCGTCCGCCGCCCCCTCCGCGGAACCCTCCGCCGTCCCCTCCCAGGCGCCGTCCGCCGAGCCCACCCGGGCCTCGACCCCCGCACCGACCCGGGACAGCGGCCAGGTCGCGGCCGTGCCCCAGGGCGCGCCCGACACCGGGGTGACGGAGCCGTCCTCGGACTCCGGGACCGAGAGCGCGCTGATCGGCGGCGGCGCGGCGGCGGCGCTCGCCGCGGGCGCCGTGGTCTTCGCCGTGCGTCGCCGCCGGGCGACCGGGGCATGACCTCGCTCTCCAGGCGCGCCTTCGTCACCGCCGCGACGGCCTCGCTGCTGGCGGGCTGTGCGGGGCAGGCGGCCCACTCGACGGCCACCACCGTCCGCCACGAGGAGCCGCCGGCGCCTTCGCCGTCCGCCACGCCGACCGCGCTCGGGCGTTCCGTGCCGGTCCGGCTGCGCATCCCGGCGATCGGCGTCGACACTCCGCTGCTGCGACTGGGGCTGGCGGCCGACGGCACCGTGCAGGTGCCGCCGATCACCGCGCACGACCGGGCCGGCTGGTACCGCCACTCCCCCACCCCGGGGCAGGTCGGCCCGTCGGTGATCCTCGGCCATGTCACGGTCGGCTCCTACGGTGACGGCGTCTTCCGCCGGCTCGCGGAGCTGCACCGGGGCGAGCAGGCCGTGGCGCGTCTGGAGAACGGCCGGTCGGCGGTGTTCACCGTCGACGAGGTGCGCACGGTCGCCAAGGCCCACTTCCCGACCGAGGACGTGTACGGGGACGTGGACCGCCCGGAGCTGCGGCTGATCACGTGCGGCGGCCCGCGGGGCGGCGACGGCTACCTCGACAACGTGATCGTCTTCGCCACGCTGGCCGGCACGACAGCCTGACCCGGCGGACCCGGATGCGGGACCGGTGGAACGTGGCGAACCGGTTCCGCATCCTCCTCATCGACCCGACGAGCCCTTCGACCCTGGAGAACGTTGAAACGGTCCCGTGACAAGGCGGCGTCCGAGCTCTTTGCCGCCCTGTACCCGCGCCTGGCCGGCTGGTGCCGCCGGCTGGTCGACGACGACGAGACGGCGCACGAGATCGCCTCGGAGGCGTTCACCCGGCTGTGGGCCCGGTGGACGTCGGTGGAGGAGCCCCGCGGGTTCCTCTATGTCACCGCGGCCAATCTCGTCCGGGACCACTGGCGCAAGCTGGAACGCGAGCGCCGGACCGTGCGCCGCGTCGGCTCGGAGGCCGCGAGCCGCCCGCACGCCGAGCAGGCGGACCCCTCGGTACGGCTGCTGGTGCAGTCACTGCCGGAGCGACTGCGCGTCCCGATCCTGCTGCATTACTACGCTGACATGCCGATCCGGGAGGTGTCCGAGCTGACCGGGCGCAAGGAGGGAACCGTCAAGGCCGATCTGCACGCGGCCCGTGAACTGCTCCGCGGCCATCTGAGGAGAAGCCTTGACCACACGCTTTGACGAGGAGCCGGAGTTCGACGGCCCCGACGACCCCCTCACCGTCGTGCTGCGGCCGCCGGCCGCCCATCTGGGCCCGCCGCCGGGCCGGTACGAGGAGATCCGGCGCGCCGCGGGCCGCCGCCGACTGGTGCGTGCGGCGGCCGGGGCCGGGGTGACCTGTGCCGTCGCCCTCCTGGTGGCCCTGCCGATGCGTCTGACGGCGCCCTCGGCACCGGTGTCCCCGCGGGTCCCCCTCGCGCCGCCGGCCGTCAGCCCCACGGCCCCGCACCGCGTCCCGGCGTCTCCGGTGCCCCGCAGCCCGACACCGAGCCCCAGCACCACGCCCGGACGGAGCCGCACCACACAGGTGCCCACCCGTGGGCCGTCGACGGCTCCGTCGGCGGTGCGGGTCACGCCCTCCGAGGACCGGCCGAGCGCCGTCGCCACGCGGCCCCAGTCATAGCGGTGTCAACATGACGAAGGATCGCATCACCCGTTCGTGCCCCCGTGTTTCGGCGCGCCGCCTGTCCTGCGAACGCGCGGGCCAGGGCGTCGGAGCGGGGGGTGCGGCCCCCCGCGAGGGCCACGGTCCGTGTCGGCCGTCCGGGTAGGGTCGCACCCGCCCATCCGGCCGCTACGGCCCGTTTGGCCGAGGCCGCTGCTCGGCGTTGGTGTGATGTTTCGTACGAGGCCGGAATGAAAGGTGTGGAACGGGCAACGCTCCGTTCCATGCTCCACGCGCGAACCCTCCGGCAGGTGACCTGATGACGACGGCGACCAAGGCCCCTCTGACCGCTCCGGCCGCCGCGCCACCCTCCCGTACCCAGCCGTCCGCCCCCGCCCCCTCGCTGCCGTCCCTCACCGGGCTGAGATGGATGGCCGCGCTGCTGGTCTTCGGACTGCACGTGCACAACTTCCGCTACTTCGGCGGCACCGGCGCGCGCTTCATGTCCTGGGGATTCGAGGCCGGCGCGTCAGGGGTGTCGTTCTTCTTCGTGCTGTCCGGGTTCGTGCTGATGTGGTCCGCGCGGCCGGGTGACCGGGCGGGGCGTTTCTGGTGGCGGCGCGTCGCCCGGGTCTATCCGGTGCACCTGGTGACCGTCGTCATCGCCCTGCTGATGGCCCTCACGCTGCCCCGCCAGCCGAGGCCGACCCTGCCGCAGGGCCTGGCCGACCTCTTCCTGGTGCACTCCTGGTGGCGGCCTTGGTGGCAGACGCTGGACCCGGTCAGCTGGTCGCTGGCCTGCGAGGCCTTCTTCTACGCCGCCTTCCCGCTGCTGGCCCTGGTGCTGCGCCGGCTGGACGTGCGGGGTGCCAGGCTGCTGGCCGGGGTGTCCGTGCTCGCGGTGCTGGTGCTGGCCTGGACGGACGCCCACCACTGGTGGGACCAGCCGATCAGCTCCTTCCCGGCGGCCCGGCTGCCCGAGTTCGTGCTCGGCGCGGCCGCCGCGCGACTGGTGCTGCTCGGCCGCTGGCGCGGCCCCGGCCTGGAGGCCTCGCTCGCGCTGGCGGTCATCGGTTACTTCCTGGTCCCGCAGTTCACCGACGAGTACGCGGCCACCGCCTGCACCATCACGGGTTTCGCGCTGCTCATCCCGGCGGCCGCCCTCGCGGACCTGCGCGGGCTGCCCTCGCTGTGGCGGCGCCGGTGGCTGGTGCGCCTCGGCGAGTTGTCGTTCGCGTTCTACATGGTCCATCTGCTGGTGCTGCGGACGGGCACCCACCTGCTCGGCACCCGCCCGCGCTTCGGCCTGCTCACCGGGGCGGCCGCCGCCACCGTCGCGTTCGCCGTGTCGCTGGGCCTGTCCTGGCTCCTCTACGAGGGAGTGGAGCGGCCCGCGCGACGGCTGCTGCTGCGGCGCCCGGCCCGGCGGACGACGGCCTAGCCGGCTACGGGAACTGCGTCACCTTGGAGGGGGTCGTGCTGGTCCCCGAGGTCGGCGATCCGGTGGTGTTGACGACGTGGGCGTACTGGCCCATGCCACCCAGGGAGATCACCAGCAGGTCGTGCATCTTGATCCCCGAACCGGTCGGCACCTGGAAGCCGTTGGACTGCACGATCGACGGGTCGGCCGTGTAGTTGCAGTAGCTGCCAAGACCCCATGCCTCGTGGCTGGTCACGGTGTCGGCGACCTTGTAGGCCGCGTAGCCGACGACGCCGTCATGGGTGATGGCGGCGGCGTTCGGGGCGTCGTAGGCCTTCTCGTTCTGGAAGAAGATCGTGCGGCCCCTCTCGCCGTTCCAGTAGACGTCGTACTTGTTGAAGTGCTCGACGAACAGGCCGGTGGCGAGGACGTCGTTGCCGTTGACCCGGAGGCCGTAGTCGGCGCGGTTGGTGTTCCAGCCGACGCCGCTGCCGTGGTCGGCGCGCCAGAGCCAGGTGTGGTCGATGATGACGTTGTTGCTGTTGACGACCACGGAGTTGGTGGCGAGGCCGGGACCGGCGCCGCCGATGCGGACGAACACGTCCTGCATGCTGGTCGGGTTGGCGGAGTGGTCGGCGGCGGAACCGGGGTCGCCGATCCGCAGCAGGGTGTCGGAGTTGACCGAGCCCGCGTCGATGAGGAACCCGGCGAGCTTCACGCCGTCGACGTCGGCCACGTGCATGGCGTCGACGCCGTTGTCCGGGACCAGGGTGGCCAGACCCAGGCCGAGCACCACCGTGTTGGCGCGGGTGACGTTGATGGTCTGGTCGAGGTGGTAGATGCCCGGCGTGAACAGGAGGTTGAGGCCCTGGGCGAGGGCCTGGTTGATGGTGGCGGCGGTGGCGCCGGGCTTGACGACGTAGAACTGGTCCAGCGGCAGCGAGGTGCCCGCGTTGGCCGGCCAGGAGACGCCCCGGGCGTTGGTGCGCTTCGCCGGCACGAAGACCTTGTAGGTACTGCCGTCCAGGTACAGGAACGGCTTCTCGCGCGAGACCGGGGTGGTGTCCAGCGTGGTGTACGGGCCGGAGTCGAAGTTGGTCGCGGGTGCGCCCTGGACTCCGGAGAAGGTCATGTTCCAGACGCCGTTGGTCCAGCCGCCGACCGAGCTGTCCCGGGTGTACCACTGCTGCTGGGAGTACGGACCGACCGTGCCGTCGATCTTCGAGTCGGCGATGTAGCCGCCAGAGGCCCAGCCGTAGCCGTTCGGGGCCAGGTTGAGGCCGCCCTTGACGTGGATACGACGGAAGGGGGCCGCCTGAGCCACGGCCCAGCGGTCCGTCCCGTTCGACGGTGTGATGGCGAGGTTCTCCGCCGAACGCCAGAAGTTCTGCGTGGCGTTGCCGTTGAACCAGCCGGCGTCGACCGTGACATCACCGTTGATCTGGGTGTCGTCGGGGTTGAGGCCGAGGCCGGAGATCGAGGTGTAGAAGCCGATCTGGGCGTTGATGCCGTTGTAGGTCCCCGGCTTGAGCAGGAACTGGTAGCGGCCGGTGCCGAACTGGGCCGACTCCTGCTGGGCGAAGACGGAGTCGAACTTCGCCTGGAGGTTCGGCGTGGACGGGTCCACGACGATCACGTTCGGGCCGAGGTCGCCGCCGCCCTGGACCGGGGGCGTGCCGGTGGTGGTGCCGAAGACCTGGAACTCCCAGAGCGAGTAGCCGTACTGGGTGGCACGGTGCACGCCCTGCATCCGGACGTAACGGCCCTGGCCGGAGACGGCGAGGGTGTCGGTGCCGCCGTCCCCGCCGGTGACCGACGTGAGGTCGGTCCAGCTGCTGCCGTTCGCGGAGATCTGGACCTTGTAGTCCTTGCCGTAGGCGGTCTCCCAGTTGAGGACCACCTGGGTGACCGTGGCGGTGGCGCCGAGGTCGACCTGGAGCCACTGGTCGTCGGTGAAGGCGGACGACCAGCGGGTGCCGGTGTTGCCGTCGACCGCGTTCGCCGCCACGGTCCCGGCGTTCTCCTCGGAGGAGGCGGTGGCCGTCTTCCCCTGGGACAGGGGGGTGTCGGCGGCCTGGGCCGCCGGGGCGTGCACGGTGGGCAGGGCGAGCAGCGCCGCCATGGCGGCGAGCGCTACGCCCAGGGATCTCAGTCTCATCAGCGGCTCCCTGAGATGGGCACGGACGCGCCCGACGGACGCACCTCCGTGCTTAGTTCAGGATTTGATTTAAGTGATGAGGCAACCGGGCGACAACCCTTCGGCACCGGATTTTTCGACGACCGCTCCTCCGCGACGGGGCGGAGGGAGGCCGGCGGGGATCAGGTCACCGGGCGGCGAGTCGCTCGTACATGGCGGCGGGGTCGCCGGACAGGGCGCCCTTGACCCAGCGGGTGAGGTCGTCGGCGAGCACCTCGAAGGCGTCCGACTCGACACCGTCGAGGGCCGCCGCGGCGACATCCTGCGGGCTCACCTTGGGCGCCTCGACATGGGCCGCCATGTCGGTGTCGACATACCCCATGTGCAGGCCGGTGACGCCGATGCCCCGCGACTGGAGCGCCAGGCGCAGGCTGTTGGTCTGCGACCAGAACGCCGCCTTGGAGGCGCTGTAGGCGCCGCCTTCGGCGAACCAGGACAGCACCGAGTGGACGTTCAGGATGTGGCCGCCGCCGTTGCGCTCGATCAGCGGCACGAAGGCGCGGGTGAGCAGCAGCGGCCCGTAGAAGTTGATCTCGAACTCGTGGCGGATGTCGTCGAGCGAGGAGGTCAGGAAGCGGGTGCCGGTGGCGACCCCCGCGTTGTTGACCAGGAGGGTGACGTCCTGGGCCTGCTCGGCGACCGCGGCCACGGAGTCGGGGTCGGTGACCTCCAGCGCCAGCGCCACCGCGTCGGGGTGGGTGACCGAGCGCGGGTCGCGGGCGGTGGCGTAGACCTTGCCGGCGCCGCGTGCGTACAACTCCTCCACCAGCGCCTTTCCGACGCCCCGGCTGCCGCCGGTGACGAGGACGACGGAGTCCTTGATCGCGGTCATGACACTCACACTCCAGACTTGGACAGAGCCGGAAACCGATCGGTTTCCGACGGCTGCGACCATAGTAAACCGATCGGTTTCCGACTTCAAACGCGGAGGGTGACGCCCGGCCGCCGGCCGCACCGGATGTCCTTACGGGCAGGGCGAGTTACTCGATCCAGTTCATTGCGTCCGACCTCTGGCTCCGGACTCCTACCGGGCGGTATACAGACCCCCGACACACGCGTGCGGACCGCCCGTCGGGACAGGTTGCGCGCGCGTCCCGGTTCCAGGGGGGATCTTCATGGCGTACGGCACCCCGTCCGACGGTTCGGCGAGACGGCACCGGCGGAAGGCCACCGTGGCGGCGGCTCTGGGCGGCTGCGCCCTGGTGGCCGCTTCCACGACACCGGCCGCGGCGCACAGCGGCGGCCACCACGGCGGCCACGACCGCGGCACCAGCTATGCGGCGCTCGGCGACTCCTACACCTCGGGCCCCGTCATCCCGACGCAGGTCGACGCCAACTGCGCCCGCTCCGACCACAACTACCCCTCACTGGTGGCGGCGGCCCGGCACGTCAGCGCGTTCAAGGACGTGAGCTGCGGCGGTGCGACGACCGCGGAGATGTGGAAGGCCCAGGGCACCAACGGCCCTCAGCTCGACGCCGTCCGGCGGGACACCGACCTGGTGACGGTCCAGATCGGCGGCAACGACATCGGGTTCAGCTCCATCATCGGCACCTGCGCGACGCTCAGTGCCACGGACCTGACGGGCAACCCCTGCCAGCGGTACTACAACGCCTCCGGCACCGACCAGCTGACGGTCAGGATCGCGCAGACCGCACCCAAGGTCGACAAGGTGCTGCGGGCCGTCCGGGCCCAGGCGCCGCACGCCCGGATCCTGGTCGTCGGCTACCCCGACCTGCTGCCCGACGACGGCAGCGGCTGCTATCCGACGGTGCCCTTCGCCGCCAAGGACTTCCCCTACCTCCGGGACGTCGGGAAGCGGCTGAACCTCATGCTGCGCCTGGTCGCCGCGTGGAACGGCGCCCGGTACGTGGACACCTACGGCCCGACCGTCGGCCACGACATGTGCAAGGCCCCCGCCGACCGCTGGATCGAGCCCCTCCAGCCGACCTCACCGGCGGCTCCCGCCCACCCCAACGCCAAGGGCGAGGCGGCCATGGCCGGGGCGGTGCTGGAGCGGCTGGACAGGCGGCACTAGGAGCTGGTCGGCAGCGGCTCGGGTGCCGTGTTCCACGGGGGGGGCGGCGCCCGAGCGGCTCGGACGGTCCGACACCACGGCCTGTCCGCCCCCGTGGAAGGGACCGGGGGACGGTTCGCGATAGGTTGGCCTGCATGAGCGACAACGTTTATTTCGACATCTCGATCAACAACGAGCCGGCCGGCCGGATCGTGTTCAACCTGTTCGACGACGTGGTCCCGAAGACGGCCCGCAACTTCCGTGAGCTCGCCACCGGGCAGAACGGCTTCGGCTACGCCGGTTCGGGGTTCCACCGGGTCATCCCCCAGTTCATGCTCCAGGGCGGTGACTTCACCCGCGGTGACGGCACCGGCGGCAAGAGCATCTACGGCGAGAAGTTCCAGGACGAGAACTTCCAGCTCAAGCACGACCGCAAGTACCTGCTGAGCATGGCCAACGCGGGCCCGCACACCAACGGCTCGCAGTTCTTCGTCACCACTGTTCTGACTCCGTGGCTGGACGGCAAGCACGTGGTCTTCGGCGAGGTCGTCGAGGGCTCGGAGATCGTCGACAAGATCGAGGGCTACGGCAGCTCCAGCGGTGCGCCGAAGGCCAAGATCGAGATCACGGCCAGCGGCACCGTCTGACAACGGCCCCCCACATGTGAACGGTGACCGGGCGACCGCCCGGTCACCGTTTGTCCCGTGCGCGCCGGAGTTCCTCGACCTCCGGCGGGGCGCGGCCGGCCGGGTGATCGTGCGCGGTGAGGTGTTCCAGGGCCTCGGCCAGTTCCTGGCAGGCCTCCTCGACGGAGAGCCGGGTGTTGCGCTGCTCGGTGATCACGGCCGACAGCAGCAGCGCGGTCAGGGCCAGCGCGCCGTTGAACAGCTGGAGCTTCAGCATCACCTCGACGGGGGACAGCCGGGCGAACGCGCCGACGCCCTCCGTCGCGGCGACCGTGGCCATCACCGATGCGAACAGGGCGCACAGCATGCTTCCCGCCAGCCGGAACCGCAGCGCGGCCCAGATCAGCAGCGGGTAGACGAGGAACAGCGCGCCCATGGAGCTGCGCGTGGCCACCGGGACCAGGACGGCTGCGGCGAGCGCGAGAGCCAGCGTCTCCTTCCAGCGGGCCAGGGACGGAAGCCGGCGGGCTTCGAACAGCGCCAGCAGAACCGGGGTGACGATCAGGACTCCCATCGCGTCGCCGACCCACCATGCCAGCCAGATGGGCCAGAAGTGGGTCGCGGCGAGCTTGCCGGCGAGGATCAGCGTGACCACGTCGACGGTGGAGCTGATCAGCATGGCGGCGAGCGCCCCGAGGAACACCAGGGCAAGGCCGTCCCGCAGTCGGCCGAGGTCGGTGCGGAAGCCGACCCGGCGCAGCATCAGGTAGGCGCACACCGGCCCGGCCGTGTTGCCGAGGAGGATGCCCAGGACGTCGGGTCCGGGCGTGCCGAGCGACAGCACGAGGAAGAAGGCGCCGAGCGTGACGCCCGGCCAGCAGCCCAGGCCGAAGACCAGCAGACAGGCCAGCGCCACTCCGGTCGACGGATAGACGGGGGTGAAGACGGCACCCTCGACGGTGAGCCGGCACAGCAGGCCCAGCCGCCCTGCCGCGTAGTAGCAGGTGGCGACGGCCAGCGTCCGGAGGGCGAAGACGGCCGGTCGGCGCGGTTCCTGGATACCCACCACAGCAGCCATCAGACACCGAGGCGGCCGGGTCGGCGAGGCGGGAGCCGCCTACGGCCGACGTGCCGGACCGACGCCCGCCGCCCCCGCGTCCGACGGGAAGAACCACTGCCGGGCCAATGCCCACGCCCCCGCAGCCGGCGTACCCGGCCCACGGCCGTGCCGCTGAAGCGTGCGGCCGAGGGTCTTCACGGCGTGCGGTCGAGGCTGTCGTGGCCCACGACCAGGACCGCGGCGTCGTCCTCGTGGCCCACCTGTTCCGCGCCCTTGATCACGGCGGCGGCCAGGGAGTGTGCCTCCAGGCCGGCGACGGCGGCGATGCCGGCGAGTCGTACCACCTGGTCGAGCCCCTCCTCGATGCTCATCGACGGCCCTTCCACCACCCCGTCCGTGAGCAGCACGAACATGCCTCCGGTGGTGAGCCGGAACCGGGACACCGGGTACTCGAAGCCGGGTTCGATGCCCAGCGGCGGCCCGCCCTCGTCCTCGCCGACCCCGGACTTTCCGTCCGCGGTCGCCCAGACGAAGGGGATGTGACCGGCCCGGGCGCTCTCAAGCACCCCGGTCTCCGGGTCGAGCCGCATGAACGTGCAGGTGGCGAAGAGGTCGTTGCCCAGGGAGACCAGCAGGTCGTTGGTCCGGGCCAGCAGTTCGCCCGGCTCGCTGGTCACCGAGGCGAGCGCCCGCAGCCCCGCCCTGACCTGGCCCATGAAGGCGGCCGCCTCGATGTTGTGGCCCTGGACGTCGCCTATGGACAGGCCGATACGGCCGTCGGGCAGGGTGAAGGCGTCGTACCAGTCGCCGCCCACGTTGAGCCCATAGGTGGCGGGCGCGTACCGGACGGCCAGGTGGAAGCGGGGGGTGTCGGGCAGGTCCCGGGGCAGCATGCCGCGCTGCAGGGCGATCGCCAGCTCGACCTGGGAGCGCTGGTACTCGGCCCGCTCGCGTGCCTGGGCGGTGAGCGACCTGAGTCTGACCAGCAGCTCGTCGTCGTCCATTGAGCGCTTGCGGGGCATGGATCACTCCGGCCGGGGCGGCAGCCTTTCCAGGACAAACCCTTAGATTTTCACCTTTACAGGATCATAGTGCGGATGACGGGCACCAGGTCGGCCGCACCGGCGACGGCCGGGCGCGGTCGGCCGTCGCCGTCCTGACCACGGGACGGCCCGGCGGGCGGGGCGGGCCCGCGGTCAGGACGAGGGGTTCACCCCTGGCGGATCCCGTCGGGGCGGCGCGAGGCGCGCAGCGTGCCGACCG
Source organism: Streptomyces sp. NPDC054813 (assembly GCF_053611365.1). Taxonomy (NCBI): domain Bacteria; kingdom Bacillati; phylum Actinomycetota; class Actinomycetes; order Kitasatosporales; family Streptomycetaceae; genus Streptomyces; species Streptomyces sp. NPDC054813. The sequence goes on from NZ_JBSHAF010000010.1 coordinate 62,897, forward strand.
TCTTGAGCAGCCGGTCCGCCGGCTCACGCAGCCGGGGATGGGCGAGGACGGTGTTGCGCAGCCCGCGGACCGGGCGGCGCCACAGCCGGTGTGCGGCGGCCACCGGATGGGTGCGGGTGACGAACCCCTCGCCCACCCGCAGTTCGCGGGTCTTGAGCCAGTCCTTGTACTCCTTGTCCCCGCGCCCGAGGTCGACGAGGGTCACACCCCCGCGGGCCGCGCCCTCGGCGGTGCGCAGATGCATCATCAACCCGGGTGAGTAGTAGTGCAGTTCGGGGTCGTAGGCGGTGAACCAGGCGGCCAGAACGGTGCCCGAGCGCGGCCCGAAGTGCGCTGCCACCGGGCGGTCGCCCGCGTAGAGCACGGAGAGCACACCGGTGAAGTGCTCCTCGCGGACATGGAAGAGGTGGTCCACGAGGTCGACGATCCAGGGGCGGGCGAAGCGGTCCATGCGTCCGGTCCGCCGGTACTGGGCGGACTTCCAGCGCATCAGGGTGCGCAGGGCCGCCGGGTCGCGCTCGTCGAACTCGAAGCGCAGGTCGCCGATGTCACGGCCGAGGCGCCGTTCCTTCTTCAGCGTGGTCTTCGCCAGGCCGGGGTAGGTGGCGCGCAGCCACTCGGGGTAGCCCCCGTCGGCGGGTTTGACGTCGATCACCGGCGAGGCGAAGGTGCCGGTGACATGACCGGCGAACGGTCCCTGTTCGGCGACCAGATGGTCGAACTCGAAGATGGACATCCCGCACGCGCTCAGCAGCTCCTGGGCGTCCCAGGTGACTCCGGGCCGGTGCACCAGCGCCTGGCAGTCGGAGAGGCCGAGGCCGATGGCCCGGCCCACGCCGAGGGCGTTGCGCTCGAAGGGGAAGAAACCGACGGGTTCACCGGCGTCGCGCAGGACCGCCACCCGGACGCCCCCGCGGTGTCTGCCGACCCCGATCGTGAACTCCGGGGCCAGAAAGGGATTGGCGTACTCCGGTGACTCGTCCATCGCGTGGTGCCAGGCCCGGCAGAGCGACTGGGTCAGCTCGCCGGGTCTGTGGATCGTGATGTCCACCTCAGATCAACCGCCCTTCGGTTGACGAGGTGTGTGGCGCATGACTCCGGGACCGACTCCCGGACGGGCCTCTGCACTGGCCTCTGGATCGCATGGGCGACCACTCCCCCCCATAACGCGGATTCCGCGTTCTGCCGTTGCTACGAACAGCTCCTGTTCCCCGCCGTACACCTTCGGTCCGCGACCGGCGACGGGATCGCCGGTCCGGAGGTGTCGCTCAAACGTCGCGAAACAGTACGCACGCTGTCAAGAGTGCCACTTTCACGGCGGGATGGGGGTGGGGTGACTCGGACTTTCCCGGTGCTTTCCGTCAGGTCGCCGTCGCCGCGGCCGCCGCCCGGCCCGCCTGGCGGCCCGAGAAGAGGCAGCCGCCGAGGAAGGTGCCCTCCAGCGAGCGGTAGCCGTGCACCCCGCCGCCGCCGAAGCCGGCGACCTCACCGGCGGCGTACAGGCCGGGCACCGGAGAGCCGTCACGCGTCCGGAGAGGTCGGTCTGGAGACCGCCCAGGGTCTTGCGGGTGAGGATGTTGAGCCGGACGGCGATCAGCGGGCCGGCGCTGGAGTCCAGGATCCGGTGGATCGGCGCCGTACGGCTCAGTGAGTCGCCGATGTAGCTCAGGGCGTTGCGGATGCCCTGGACCTGGACGTCCTTGGTGTACGGATTGCCGATCTCGCGGTCGCGGGCCTCGATCTGCCGTTTGAGGTCGGCGAGGTCGATGAGGTTGTCGCCGGTCAGCTTGTTCATGCCGGTGACGAGGTCGGTGAGGTTGTCGGCGACCACGAAGTCGACACCGTTGTTCTTGAACTTCTCGATGGGCTCGGGGGTCTGCCAGATCCGGGACAGCAGCTGCCAGACGTTCTTGTTGGTGAGGTCGGGGTTCTGCTCCGAGCCGGAGAGCGCGAACTCCTTGGCGATGCGTGGGAGTCCTTGACGCCCATCAGCCGCTGTTCGTCGGAGTCGACGAAGAACAGTCCGCCGAAGGACCAGAAGGCCTGGCCGCCCAGGCTCGCCTCCGGTTCCTGGTCGAGCAGCAGCACCTTGCGGCCGGCGGCGGCGAGTTCGGCGGTGGCGACCAGGCCGGCGAGGCCGTGGCCGACGACGATCGCGTCCGCGTCCTGGGACTCGGCGGCGAACGCCCCTGCCTGGCCGAGGGTCATTCCGGCGAGCGTGCCGCCGGCCACCGTCAGCACCTGACGGCGGGTGAACCGGGACGGCTGGTCGGTGCCGTCGACCGGGCCGGCGCCTGCTCTGGGATTCACCATGGGTGGGGGTGCCTTCCGTACGGATGCGGGCGGTGCGGGAGACAGGTCCGAGACTGCCGAGACGACAGGGTGTTACCGACGGTAGCCCAAGGTGGCGGGCGGCGGCAGAGTTCTGCACACGGGGATGGTCAGATATCCCAGGGCGGCAAGAGGCATCAGACGGGCAAGCGATTTCCTATAGGATTTTGGGTGCGAAGGGTGATTCTGGACCGAGGCCTTCCCGCATCCCCCCTGATGGCATCTACTCCTGCGCAAAGTCTTGACGCACACGCCTCCCTGACCCACGATCTCCGCAACGATTTCCTATCTGATTCCGCAGGGGTGGGCGATGCACTTCCCGACCAGATCCGTCCTGCCCGGGCTTCTCACAGCGGCCCTGCTCGCCGCGGGGACAGCGGCCTGCACCTACCGCAACGCCACCGGCCCCGCGGCCGGTGGCGCCACGACTGCCCAACGGACGGGCAGCGGTGCCGAGTTGGCGGACGGCTCCCGGACCGAGGTGGCCCTGGTGCCCGGTGGCGCGCATCCCTACTTCCAGCCCTGGAAGACGGCGGGCGCCGCCGCGAAGAAGACGTACGGCCTCGGGTCCGTGACCTTCGACGAGACGGCCGAGTGGGACCAGCAGAAGCAGAACAACCTGCTGTCCACGCTCGCGGCGCGCGGCTACAACGCCTTCGGGGTGTTCGGGGTCTCCCCCACCGACATCAACACGACCTTCGCGGACCTCAAGTCGCAGGGCTTCCCGGTGGCCTCCCTCGGCTCGTGTCCGGCGGGCGGCACCGACGAGGCCGACTTCTGTCTCTCCACGAACGTCGAACTCGCCGCCTACAAGGCGGCGAAGGCGGCCATCGAGGCCATGGGCGGAAAGGGCACCCTGGTCCATCTGACCGGCAACAACGTGGACGCCAACACCCAGTTGCGGATCAAGGGTGTCACCCGGGCCGTCAGGGAGTCCGGCGGCAAGGTGCGGCTCCTGCAGACCGTCACCGACATCGACACCGACCTGGGGACCGCGCAGAAGGCGGTGTCCGACCTGATGGCGGCGAAGGGCGACCGGATCACGGGCATCGTCGCCACCGCCTACAACCCGGCCGTCGCCGCCGCCGACGCCGTCCGGTCGTCCGGGTCGAAGGCGAAGGTCATCGCCATCGACGACGACGCCAAGATCCTCAGCGGCATCAGGCAGGGCACGGTCACGGCCACGGTCGTCCAGAACCCGGTGGGCCAGGCCGAGATCGGCGTCTGGGCGCTCGCGCTGCTCCAGACGAAGCAGTGCACCGTGCGCGACCCCGGGGTGGAGGTGGACTCCGGCTCGTTCGTCGTCGACAAGGCGAACGTGGCCGACTACGACAAGGCCCGGCAGGCGAAGACCGCGCAGCTGAAACAGGAGTTCGCCGACAGGATCCTCGCGTGCGGCTGACCACCCCGACAGAGAACGGACATCGATGACCCTCATCACGACCGCGACCGCCAGGCTGGCCGACATCGCCGTCGAGACGGACCGTACCGACGCGGTGCAGTCCTTCGTCAAGCAGGAGACGGTCCTGGTCGACCTGGAGACGGCGGACGGCCTCACGGGCACCGGCTACGCCTACACGATCGGCACCGGCGGCAGCTCCGTACTGGCCCTGCTGCGCGACCATCTGCTGCCCGCCCTGGTCGGGCAGGACGCCCGCAATGTCGAGGCCCTGTGGCAGCGGCTGTTCGCGCTGACCCGGGCGACCACCACCGGAGCCATCACCTCCCTCGCGCTCGCCGCCGTGGACACCGCCCTGTGGGACGTGCGCTGCAAGCGGGCGGGCGAGCCGCTGTGGCGGCTGGCCGGCGGACACCGCCAGGAGGTCCCGGTCTACGACACCGAGGGCGGCTGGCTCCATCTGAGTACCGAGGAGTTGGTGAAGAGCGCCCTGCGAGCCCAGGAGGCGGGCTGGGCGGGCGTCAAGATCAAGGTGGGCCGGCCGCATCCCGCCGAGGACGCGGAGCGGCTGGGCGCCGTGCGCGAGGCCGTGGGCCCCGCGCTGCACATCATGACCGACGCCAACCAGTCCCAGACGGCGTCCTCGGTGCTCCGGCTGGCGGCCGCGCTGGAGCCGTACGCGCCCTACTGGCTGGAGGAGCCGCTCCCGGCGGACGACATCAGCGGGCACGCCCGGCTCGCCCGGGCCACCGGGATACCCGTGGCCGTCGGCGAGTCCATGTACTCGCTGGCGCAGTTCCGGAGTTACCTGGAGGCCGGTGCCGCCTCCGTCGTCCAGGTGGACGCCGCCCGGATCGGCGGCATCACCCCGTGGCTGAAGGTCGCGCACCTGGCGGAGAGCCACAACGTGATGGTCTGCCCGCACTTCCTGATGGAGCTGCACGTCAGCCTGGCCGCCGCGGTGCCCAACGGCCGGTACGTGGAGTACATCCCGCAGCTGCGGGCCGTGACCCGGACCGAGCTGACCATCCGCGAAGGCATGGCGGTGGCCCCGGACGTGCCGGGCATCGGCATCGACTGGGACCGGGACGCCCTCGACGACCGGAGGGTGGCATGACGACGTCCGTCAGCCCACCGGACACCGTCCCGGAGGAGAGGACAGCCGGTCACCGCATGCCGTTCTGGGTCAACCAGCGGCTCGGCCTGCTCGTCCTGGTCATCGCGCTCGGCGTCCTGTTCGGCGTGCTACGGCCGGCCTTCCTCGACCAGCGCCTGGTGCTCTTCCCGCTGCTGCGGGACGTCGCCACGCTGACCGTGGTGGCGCTCGCCCAGATGGTCGCCCTGTCCGTGGGACACATGAATCTCGCGGTGGGGCGGATGGCGGCGTTCGGGGCCATGTTCGCGGGCCTCGGCTACGACCGGCTCCATCTCCCGATGCAGGCCGGGCTGCTGCTGTGCCTGGCCGCCGGTGCGGCGATCGGCGCGGTCACCGGCTGGCTGATCGCCCGCACCGGGGTGAGCTCCTTCGTCGTCACGCTGGCGATTGACTTCGCCCTGCTGGGCCTGGTCTCCCTGCTGTACTCGGCCCTCACCGAGGACGCCGCCTTCACCAACCGCCCGGCCGGCATCGACGCGCTGCGGTCCTACTCCCTCGCCGACATCTGCGTCGGACCGATCTGCGGCTCACCGGCCATCCCGCAGCTGGCCCAGTTCACCGTGTACGCCATGCTCGGCCTCGGTTTTCTGTACGGCTGTACGCGCATCGGCAGGGAACTGCTGCTCACCGGGGCGAACCCGGCCGCCGCGGAGCTGTCCGGGATCCCCACCGGACGCCGGGTCCTGCTGGCCCACACCCTCTCCGGGATGCTCGCGGCGCTCGCCGGTTTCATGGCCGCCGCCGGGACGGGCACGTTCCGCGCCTCCATCGGCGACGACTTCATGCTGCCGTCCTTCCTGGGCGCGGTGCTCGGCGGCACCCTGCTCACCGGCGGGGTGGTCTCCGTCCTGGGCACGCTGCTCGGCACCGCGCTGGTCGGTGTGATCCGCAAGGGGCTCGACCTGCTCGGCGTCGGCCTGGAAAGCCTGAACATCTACCTCGGCTGCATCCTGCTGCTTGCCCTGTCGGCCGACCGGATCCGCACCGTGGTGTCCTATCGCAAGGTGGTGCGCTCCACATGAGCACGATCCGCGATCAGCAGAGCCGTGCGGCCGCGGTGCTGCACCGGTTCTCCCGTACGACGACGGCCATGCTGCTGCTGGTGGTAGTGGCCGGCTCGGTGGCGCTGGAGGTGGCGTCGTCGGGCTCCTTCTTCGAGGGCCCCTCGGTACGGGTCTTCCTGCAGTACCTGGCCACGCCCATCCTGATCGGTCTGGCGCAGATGGTGGCGCTGTGCGTGGGCCAGCTCAATCTCGCCGTCGGCGCCCTGGGCGGTTTCACCGCCTGTCTGACGGGGGTGCTCATGGCCGATCACGGGGTGCCGGCCATGGTCGCCGTGCCGGTGGGCCTGCTGACGGCGACCGCCGTCGGCCTGGTGACCGGCATCGTCATCGTGACCACGCAGATCAACGGCTTCATCGTCACGCTCGCCACCATGACGATCCTGCTCGGCGCCCAGTACCGGCTCACCGGCACCCGTACCGTCGACGGCTACTCACCGGCCCTGCGCGACCTCGGCACGGCGGCGCCGCTGAACGTCCCGCTCGTCTTCGTCACGGCGATCGTCGCGGCGGTCCTGCTGGGCGGGTTCGTGTACCGCACGGTCGCGGGACGGCGACTGCTGGCCGCCGGCGGCAATCCACTGGCCGCCCGGCTGTCCGGAATCTCCACCGACCGGCAGATCGTGGTCGCGCACACGCTGTCCGGACTGCTGGTCGGGGTGGCCGCCGTGACGGCGACCGCCTCGCTGCCCGGCGTCAACCGCAGCGTCGGCGGTGACTGGCTGCTGCCTAGCTTCGCGGCGCCGATCATCGGCGGTGTCGCGCTGACCGGCGGCTCCATCGCCGTGTTCGGGACGGTGCTGGCGGCCTTCGTGACCCGGCTCATCGACGCGGCACGCGCCCAGTTCTCGCTGGACCCGAGCTGGGTGAACCTCCTGATCGGGCTGGTCGTGCTCGGCACGGTCGCCGGCGGCCACCTGCACCAGACCCGACTGGCGAAGACCACCCCGTCCCCGCAGCCGGGAGGTGCGCGGTGAATCCGGTCCTCCTCGAATGCCGCGACCTGGTCAAGGTCTTCCCCGGGGTCCGCGCGCTGGACGGCGTGGGGCTGCGGCTCACCGCCGGCAGTGTGCACGCGCTCCTCGGGGAGAACGGCGCCGGCAAGTCCACCCTCATCAAGGTCCTGACCGGGGTGCACGCCCCCGACGGCGGCACCCTCGCCTGGTGCGGCGAACAGGTGCAGCTCCGCTCGCCGTTGGAGGCGACCCGCACCGGCATCGGCGTCGTCCACCAGGAACGCAACCTGATCCCGGGCTTCTCGGTGGCCGAGAACATCACCCTGCAGAAGCCGCCCGCGCGCCGCGGACTGGTGGACTACGCGGCCATGACCGAACCGGCCGTCACCTGCCTGACCGAGCTGGGCGTCGACCTCGACCCGGACCGGCCGGTGCGTGAACTGTCCGTCGCGCAGCAGCAGTTGGTGGAGATCGCCAAGGCCCTGTACACCGAGAGCCGGGTGCTGCTCCTGGACGAGCCCACCGCCTCGCTGTCCCCCGAGGAGACGGAGCGCCTGTTCGAGGTGGTCCGGCGGCTGGCCGAACGCGGCGCCTGTGTGGTGTTCGTCAGTCACAAGCTGGAAGAGGTGTTCGCGGTCTGCGACACCGTCACCGTGCTGCGGGACGGGAGGTCGGTTCTGGAGTCCGCGCCGCTGGCCGAGCACACCCACGACGACATCGTGAGCCTCATGGTGGGCCGCGCCCACGCGGCGGCTCAGATGCGCCCGCGCACGGTCGACCGGTCCGCCGCGCCGGTCCTGGAGCTGGACGCGGTCGCCACGGCCGGCGGGCACCGGGACATCAGCCTGGCGGTGCGGCCCGGGGAGATCGTCGGTCTGTACGGGCTGGTCGGCGCCGGGCGGAGCGAACTGGTCAAGGCGGTGCTCGGCCTGGACCGCGTCACCGGCGGGGAGGTGCGGGTGCACGGCAGGCCGGCCCGGATCGCCTCGCCGCGCCAGGCGCTGCACGAATTCGGCATCGGGTACGTGACCGAGAACCGCAAGGAGGAAGGCGTCTTCCTGGAGCAGCCGATCGTCCGCAACATCACGGTGACGGTGTGGCGGAGGCTGGCCAGGGCGTTCGGGTTCGTCCCGGCGGCCGAGGAGCGCGCGGTCGCCCAGGACCTCGTCGGCCGGCTCGGCATCCGGATCACCGGCCTCTCGCAGAACGCCGGCGAACTCTCCGGCGGCAACCAGCAGAAGGTCAGTCTCGCCAAGTGGCTGGCCGCCGACACCCGGCTGCTGATCGTGGACGAGCCGACGGTCGGGGTGGACGTCCGCACCAAGCGTGCCTTCCACGAGCTGATCTGGGAGCTGGCCGGCGACGGCCTGCCCATCCTGCTGATCAGCAGCGACCTCGCGGAGATGGTCACCCTCGCCGACCGGATCGTGGTCATGACGGACCATCGCGTCCGCGGCGAGCTCGACAACGACCGTGGCTACGAGCGGATGAGCGGCCGGATCATCCGCCAGATCCACGCTCAGGATCCGGTGGGCTCGTGAAACGCGGGGCGACCCGGGTCAGGGAGTAGCCGGCGGCTCGCGGTCGTCCTCGCCGGCGCCCTGGCCCTCGCGCTCGCCCTCGCGCTCGCCCTCGCCGAGCTGGCGTTCCATGCTGCGGGTGAGGTGGTCGGTCATCGCCTCGGCCGCCCGCTCGGGGTTGCGGCGCAGTACGGCCCGGACGATCCGCTCGTGCTCGGCGACGGTCGGGCCGCCGGCGCCGACCACCTTGCTGAGCCGGAAGATGTGCAGGTGGGCGTGGAGGCGTTCCACCGCGTCCACGAGGAGCGGGCGGTGCGCGGCCTGTCCGATCGCCTCGTGGAAGCGCTGGTCGAGCCCGGCGAAGTCGCGGTAGGACGCGTACCGGCCGTTCGGACTGGGCTGGGCCTGCATCTCCTCGACGATCCGTTCGAGGTCGTCGAGTTGGTCCTCGGTGGCGTTGACGGCGGCCAGGGCGGCGGCCCGGGGCTCCAACAGCAGCCGCATCTCGAAGAGTTCCGCGAGGCCCTGACGGGTCAGCAGCTCCGTGGCCCGGTATCCGGACAGGGCGCGCTTGACCACCAGTCCGTCGGACTCCAGCCGGGCCAGGGCCTCGCGGACCGGGGTGGGCGAGACCTTGAGGGTGCGGGAGAGCGCGTCGATGCCGACGCGGGCGCCGGGGGCGATCTCGTGGTCCATGACCATCGCCTTGATGCTCTCGTACACACTGTCCGACAGCGCCTGCCGGACGGGAGGCGGCCCGTCGTGCTCCTCGCCCTCGGCCGGGACCCCGGCCGAGGAAGAGCTGTGCGACGGCATCCCGGCTCCTCGTCCTCAAGGCCTCTGTGTCGTCCACAGTTTACCCAGGTGGGCGGGGTGGGAGGCGCGAAAGTCCTGATCACGCACGGCAGCCGCGGCATCCGGTCCGCCACCCTCCGCACCGTCGCCTCGCACTGGCGTGCTAAGACCCTGTCCATGGAACCCGAGCCGATCACCACCTCCACCCCACGGCCCGTGCGACGGCCGACCCAGGTGCAGGGCTGGCACGAACTCACCTTCCTGCACTGGCCGGTGGAGCCGGAGCGGGTGGCGGGGCTGCTGCCCGCCGGCACCCGGCCGGACACGCTGGACGGGGTCAGCTACGTCGGCCTGGTCCCCTTCCTGATGCGGGGTGTCGGTCTGGGCCCGGGACCCGGGCTGCCGTATCTGGGGACCTTCTGCGAGACGAACGTACGGCTGTACTCGGTGGACGAGCAGGGTCGGCGCGGGGTGGTGTTCAGGTCCCTGGACGCGGCCCGGCTGCTCCCCGCACTGGGGGGCCGGCTCGGGTTCCGTCTGCCGTACCTCTGGTCCTCGATGCGGCTGCGCCGCGAGGGCGAGACGATCACCTACACCTGCCGGCGACGGGGCCGCCCGGCCACCGGCAGCCGGGCGGTCGTACGGATCGGGCCGCCGATCGCCGAGCCGTCGCCGCTGGAGCACTTCCTGACCGCGCGCTGGGGGCTGCACGCCACCTGGCACGGGCGCACCATGCACCAGTCGGCCGAGCACGCACCCTGGCCGCTGCACCGGGCCGAACTCCTCGATCTGGACGACGAGTTGGTTGCGGCGGCGGGCCTGCCCGCACCTGCCGGCCCGCCGGTCAGCGTGCTCTGGTCCCCGGGCGTGAAGGTGCGGTTCGGGCGGCCGACGCTGTCCCGGCACACCAGGTAAAGAACTCGTATGGTCTAGTCCAAAGTGCACTCTGGTCCAGTCCAATCTATTGACGTGATCGCGACACCTCCGGAAGCTGGGGCACACCCCACCTCCCCCGCCCCCTGGAGGCACCAGTGAGACCCCTTCGCGCATGTCTGGGTGCGGCGGCCGCCGTCACCCTCGCCGCCGCCGGCACGACCGCGCTCGTCGCGAGCAACGCCTCGGGTGCGACCACCGCGCTGAGCAACCGGTGGTACGCGGCCGCCCCCTACCTGATGCCGCTGGACAACAACCCGCCGAACGCGGCCACCATCATGGACGCCACCGGGCTCAAGGCCTTCCAGCTGGCGTTCGTCCTGGCACCCAACGGCGGCGGCTGCTCCCCCACCTGGGGCGGCACGGCGGCGGTCTCCTCGGACACCGCCGTCCAGTCGGTCATCAACACCATCCGCGCCAAGGGCGGCGACGTCTCCGTCTCGATCGGCGGCTACGGCGGCACCAAGCTGGGCCAGACCTGCGCGGACGCCGCCTCCACCGCGGCGGCCTACCAGCAGGTCATCACCAAGTACGGACTGCACGCGATCGACTTCGACCTCGAGGAGCCGGAGTACGAGAACACCGCGGCGATCAAGAACGAGATCGGCGCCGCGAAGATCCTCCAGCAGAACAACCCCGGGCTGTACGTCTCGGTCACCACGGCCGGCACGGCGGACGGGACCGGCTGGTTCGGCAAGCAGATGCTGCTGGAAGCGAAGTCCCAGGGATTCACGCCGAACAACTTCTCCATCATGCCGTTCGACGGCGGCTTCAGCGGGGCGGCGGCGCAGACCAGCGCGCTCACCAACTTCAACGCGATCCTGCAGTCCACCTTCGGCTGGGACCAGGCGACCGCCTACGCCCACGAGGGCTTCTCCGGGATGAACGGCCGCAGCGACAGCGGCGAGTACTTCAGCCAGGCGGACTTCCAGACGGTGCTCGACTACGCCACGAGCCACAACATGGACCGCTTCACGTTCTGGTCCCTGAACCGCGACCGGCAGTGCACTCCGGCCGACAACAACGGCACCACGTCCGGGACCTGCTCCAGCGTGGCGCAGAGCGACTGGGACTTCGCCAAGTACTCGGTGAGGTTCGCCGGGGTCACCCCGCCGACCGGCACGCCCACCCCCACCCCCACGCCGACCCCGACCCCGACCCCGCCGTCCACCTCCTGCAAGACCGCGTGGAGTTCGACGGCGGTGTACACGGCCGGCAACGAGGTCTCGTACAACAGCCACAACTGGAAGGCCAAGTGGTGGACCCAGAACGAGGTGCCCAGCGCCTCGGATTGGGGCCCCTGGCAGGACGAGGGCGCCTGCTGAACCTCTTGACGGGATTGGTTCGGACCTTTAGCTTCACGGGTCATCGACGGTTATGGATGCGTCCGGCGTTCACAGACATGAACGCCTGCTGAGTTCCGGACGCACCCCTCCTCCGAAAGGGCCCCCCACGTGAACCGTTCCCGGCTGCTCGCGGCTCCGGCCGCCGCGGGCCTCGCCCTCGCCCTCGTCCTGCTCACCGGCGGCAGCGCGGGCGCCGCCGACCCGAGCAAGGCGCCCGGCGGCAACTTCGACCTGTCCATCTGGCAGCTCCAGGAGCCGGTCGGCTCCCCCGGCTCGCCGACCACCATCCCCTCGTCCAGGCTGCAGGGGGCCAACGGCTACCAGGACGCGTACTTCTACACCGACACCCGCGACGGCGCGATGACCTTCTGGGCGCCCGAGAAGGGCGTCACCACGCCGAACTCCAACTACGCCCGCTCCGAGCTGCGCGAGATGAACCGCGACGGCAGCGCCGCCAACTGGTCGCTGAGCGGCAGCCACAGGATGAGCGCGACGCTGCGGGTGGTCTCGGTGACCCAGAACGTGTGCGTGGGCCAGATCCACCTCGGCACCGGCGGCTCCTCCACCAAGCCCCTGCTGGAGCTGTACTACCACTCCAACGGCGACATCGTCCTCGGCACCGAGAACTCCCCGTCCGGCGGCCAGACCACGCACAACGTGGGCCACGTGTCGATCGGCAAGACCTGGACCTACACCATCGCCGTCTCCGGCGGGAACACCATCGACCTGACCGTCAACGGCACCACGACCCACTACGCCATTCCGTCCTCCTTCAACCCGTACAAGCAGTACTTCAAGGCGGGCTCGTACAACCAGTCCTCCTCCGACAGCACGACCAACGGCGCCCGGGTCGCGTTCTACGGCCTGACCGTCAGTCACGGCTGAGTTCGGCCGCACCCCTCTGGCCGAGGCGGTGACTCCGCAGCACGATGGACATGCCATCCGCGCCGCGGGCCGGACGACGGGAGGACTCATGACGCAGAGCTGGGGACCACGTCCTCCCGTCACGGCGGACGACGCCGAGTGGCGGCCCGCGCTGGACATCCCGGCACCCGGGCCGCAGCGCCGCTGGACGGTGCTGCTGCGCTGGCTGCTGCTGATCCCGCAGTTCATCGCCGTCTGCCTGCTGGGCATCGCCGCGTTCTTCGTGACGGTGGCCGGCTGGTTCGCGGCGCTCGTCCTGGGCCGGCTGCCCGACGGGATCGCCGGCTTCCTGGGCAAGTACCTGGCGTACGAGACCCGAGTCGCGGCCAGCTCCATGCTCCTGGTGGACCGCTATCCGCCGTTCGCCCTGACCGCACCGGAGTACCCGGTGCAGATCGAGCTGCGGCCCACCACCCTGAACCGGCTCGCGGTGCTGTTCCGGCTGATCCTGATGATCCCGGCGGGGATCATCGCCAATTTCGCGGCGGCCGGCTGGTTCGCGATCGGCTGGATCTTCTGGATCATCGGGATCGTGCTGGGGCGGCTGCCCGGGCCGGTCTTCGCGGCGACGGCGGCGGTCGCCCGCTACCGGATGCGGTTCGGCGCGTACGCCGGCCTGCTGACGCCCGTCTACCCCAAGGGGCTGTTCGGCGACCAGCCGGCCGCCACGGCGCAGGAGGCCCGCTCCGCGACCCGGCCGCTGCTCCTGGACACCACCGCGAAGGTCCTCGTCTGGGTCTTCCTGGTTCTCGGCCTGCTCACCCAGGTCTTCTCCCGCCCCACCGCCGACCACGACGACAACGGGCTCGCGAACCCGGCGCAAGTGGTACATCCGGCGGGACGGTCGTAGCGTCGAAGGGAAGGCAATACGGCGGAACTGGTGGGAGCGACCATGCGCAGACCAGTGGTGGGAACGGCGATCGGACTCGGGGCGGCCCTGCTGCTCACGGCGGGCATGACGACGGCTTCCGCGACTCCGCCGACACCGGCCGCGTCGCGGGCGGTCCAGCACCCGGTGCTCGTCGACTGCCTCTGGCACCAGCGGTTCCGGCCGACCGACTTCCTGCTGGCCTGCGGTGACGGCAACAGCCTGCTGACCGGCATGCGTTGGACCCAGTGGAACGACAACACGGCGGTCGGCCAGGGCGTGAACGCGGTCAACGACTGCAAGCCGTACTGCGCGGCCGGCCACTTCCACAAGTACGCGGTGACGATACGGCTCGACCGGCCGACGGCCTGGACGAAGCATCCGAACGTGCAGCAGTTCACGCGGATGAGCCTGAACTACGCCGGCGCCAAGCCGGAGGGATACACGCAGGTCATGAACTACCCGCTGTGGAACTGAGCGGGACCGTCACCCGGCTGCACGGCAAGCGGGGCCACGCCGTGCGCCGGGCGGGCGACGTCCCGGCCGGGGCTGACCCGGGCCGGGACCGCCGAGCCGTCATGTTGGTGTGACCGGTACGCCGGAGCTTCGCGCTCCCGTCGAAAGAGGTCACATGCCCCGATTTCTCCGCCCGGCCGCCGTCGCCCCCGCCGCGGCCGCGATCGGCCTGCTCGCGGCGGCTCCCGCCGCGGGCGACGAGCCGGTCCTCTCCAGTCCGCACGTCATCGCGCACTTCGATCTGGCCGCCGGGCAGACGCCCGAGAACGTCGTCACCGAGCGAGGCGGCTCGGTCGACGTGACCTTCGCGTTCGCCCGGCAGGTCGCCAAGGTCACCCGGGAACGCCGGGTGCGGGTGCTGGCCACCCTGCCCGCCGAGGAACACCCCCGCACCTCCCTGATGGACGGCGCCGTCACCCTCGGCCTGGCCCGCGCCCACGACGGCACGCTGTACGTCAACTACGCCACCGGCACCGACAGGACCGGCGTCTGGCGCGTCCCGGCGGGCGGCGGCACACCCGAGCGGATCGCCCAGCTGCCGTCGGAGAGCCTGCCCAACGGTCTGGCCCTCGACGAGCGGCACGGCGTGCTCTACGCCGCCGACTCGGCGCTGGGCACGGTGTGGCGCATCCCGCAGACCGGCGGCACGCCAAAGGCCTGGGCCACGGGCACCGATCTGCGCGGACTCCCCGCGCCGGCCAGCGGCTTCGGCGCCAACGGGATCAAGGTGCACCAGGACGCGGTCTGGGTGACCAACAGCGACCGCGGGACACTGCTGCGCATCCCGGTCGGCACCGACGGCTCGGCCGGGGCGACCGAGACCCGGGCGACCGGCCTGACCGGCGTCGACGACTTCGTCTTCCCCGGGCACTCGGACGTCGTGCTCGCCGCGCTGAACCCGTCCAACGAGGTCGTCATGGTCCGCCCGGACGGCACCCGCAGCACCGTCCTCACCGTGCAGGACGGCCTGTCCAACCCGACCTCGCTGGCCGTGAACGGCCGCGACGTGTTCGTGGCGGGCGGCGCCTACTCCACCCAGCGCGACCCGAACCTGCTGAAGGCGCATCTGGGCGCCCACTTCGCCCGCTCCTAGCCGAGGAGGGGAGGCCCGGCACCGGCCGGCCCTCCCCTCGCCCTGACGCCGACTCCGACTCAGGCGATCTCGACCAGCAGGTCGCCGCCCTCGACCTGCTGGATGCGGTTGATGGCGAGCCGGGAGATCCGGCCGGCCTTCGGGGCGGTGATGGTGGCCTCCATCTTCATGGCCTCGATGGTGGCCACCGTGGCGCCCGCCTCGACCTCCGCGCCCTCCTGCACGGCGAGGGTGACGACTCCGGCGAACGGGGCCGCGACATGGCCGGGGTCGGCGCGGTCGGCCTTCTCGGTGGCCGGGATGTCCGAGGCGGCCGCCCGGTCGCGGATCTGGATGGGCCGCAGCTGGCCGTTGAGGCTGGACATCACCGTGCGCAGACCGCGCTCGTCGGCCTCGCCGATCGCCTGGAGCTCGATGAGCAGCCGGACACCGGGCTCCAGGTCGACCGCGTACTCCTTGCCCGGGCGCAGGCCGTAGAAGAAGTCCTTGCTGTCGAGGACGCTGGTGTCGCCGTAGGTCTGGCGGTGCGTCTCGAACTCCCGGGTCGGGGCCGGGAACAGCAGCCGGTTCAGCGTCGCGCGAGGGTCCTTGGCGAGGCCCTCGCGGTCCTCGGTGCCCAGCTCCGGTGCCGGCTTGGCGGCGCCGCGGCCCTGGAGCGCCTTGGTGCGGAACGGCTCGGGCCAGCCACCGGGCGGGGTGCCCAGCTCGCCGCGCAGGAAGCCGATGACCGAGTCGGGGATGTCGAACCTGTCGGGGGTCGCCTCGAAGTCCTCCGGCTGCACCCCCGCGCCGACCAGGTGCAGGGCCAGGTCGCCGACCACCTTCGAGGACGGGGTGACCTTCACCAGCCGGCCGAGGATACGGTCGGCGGCCTCGTACATCGCCTCGATGTCCTCGAAGCGGTCGCCGAGGCCGAGCGCGACGGCCTGGGTACGCAGGTTGGAGAGCTGGCCGCCGGGGATCTCGTGGTGGTAGACGCGGCCGGTCGGGGAGGCGAGGCCCGCCTCGAAGGGCGCGTAGACCTTGCGGACGCTCTCCCAGTACGGCTCCAGGTCCTCGATCGCCCGCAGGTCGAGCCCCGTGGGACGCTCCGAGTAGTCGGTCGCGGCCACGATCGCCGACAGCGAGGGCTGCGAGGTCGTACCGGCCATGGAGGCCACCGCGCCGTCCACCGCGTCCGCGCCCGCCTGGATCGCGGCCAGGTAGGTGGCCAGCTGGCCGCCCGCCGTGTCGTGGGTGTGCAGGTGGACGGGGAGGTCGAACTCCTGGCGGAGCGCCGAGACCAGCTTCGCGGCGGCGGGGGCGCGCAGCAGGCCCGCCATGTCCTTGACGGCGATGATGTGCGCGCCGGCCTCGACGATCTGCTCGGCGAGCCGCAGGTAGTAGTCCAGGGTGTAGAGCCGCTCGTCCGGGTTGGAGAGGTCGGCGGTGTAGCAGAGGGCGACCTCGGCGACCGCGGTGCCCGTCTCCCGTACCGCCTCGATGGCGGGGCGCATCTGGCCGACGTCGTTGAGGGCGTCGAAGATGCGGAAGATGTCGATGCCGGTGGCGGCGGCCTCGTGCACGAAGGCGTCGGTCACCTCGGTCGGGTACGGCGTGTAGCCGACGGTGTTGCGGCCGCGCAGCAGCATCTGGAGGCAGATGTTGGGGACGGCCTCGCGCAGGGCGGCCAGCCGCTCCCAGGGGTCCTCGGCGAGGAAGCGGAGCGCGACGTCGTAGGTGGCGCCGCCCCAGCACTCCAGGGAGAGCAGTTCGGGCAGGGTGCGGGCGACGACCGGGGCGACGGCGAGCAGGTCCCTGGTGCGCACGCGGGTGGCGAGCAGGGACTGGTGGGCGTCGCGGAAGGTGGTGTCGGTGATGCCGATGGTCGGCGACTCGCGCAGCCGGCGGGCGAAGCCCTCCGGGCCGAGCTCGACCAGGCGCTGCCGCGAGCCCGCGGGCGGCTCTCCGGCCGGCAGCGGGGGCAGCTTGGTGGTCGACTCGATCAGGTGGGGGCGCTCGCCGTGCGGCTTGTTGACGGTGACGTCGGCCAGGTAGGTGAGCAGCTTGGTGCCGCGGTCGGCGGAGGAGCGGGCGGTGAGCAGGTGCGGGCGCTGCTCGATGAACGAGGTGGTGATCCGCCCGGCCTGGAAGTCCGGGTCGTCCAGGACGGCCTGCAGGAAGGGGATGTTGGTGGACACGCCGCGGATGCGGAACTCGGCGACGGCACGCCGGGCGCGGCCGATGGCGGCCTTGAAGTCCCGTCCCCGGCAGGTGAGTTTCACCAGCATCGAGTCGAAGTGGGCGCTGATCTCCGTACCGGCGTGGGTGGTACCGCCGTCGAGGCGGATACCGGAGCCGCCCGGGGAGCGGTAGGCGCTGATCCGGCCGGTGTCGGGGCGG
Organism: Streptomyces sp. NPDC054813; assembly: GCF_053611365.1. Lineage (NCBI taxonomy): Bacteria > Bacillati > Actinomycetota > Actinomycetes > Kitasatosporales > Streptomycetaceae > Streptomyces > Streptomyces sp. NPDC054813. The sequence goes on from NZ_JBSHAF010000010.1 coordinate 80,177, forward strand.
AAGCCGTTGGCGGGGTCCTCGGTGGTGATACGGCACTGGAGGGCGGCGCCGTGCAGCTTCACCGTGTCCTGCGACAGCCCGAGGTCGGCCAGGGTCTCGCCGGAGGCGATGCGCATCTGAGCCTGGACCAGGTCGACGTCGGTGACCTCCTCGGTGACCGTGTGCTCGACCTGGATGCGGGGGTTCATCTCGATGAAGACGTGGTTGCCGTGCGGGTCGAGGAGGAACTCGACGGTGCCGGCGTTGCGGTAGCCGATCTCGCGGGCGAAGCGGACCGCGTCCGCGCAGATGCGGTCGCGCAGTTCGGGATCGAGGTTGGGCGCGGGGGCCAGCTCGATGACCTTCTGGTGGCGGCGCTGCAGCGAGCAGTCCCGCTCGAAGAGGTGAATGACGTTGCCCTCGCCGTCGGCGAGGATCTGGACCTCGATGTGGCGCGGGTCGACGACCGCCTTCTCCAGGAAGACGGTCGGGTCGCCGAACGCGGAGGCCGCCTCCCGGGAGGCCTGTTCGATGGACTCGCGCAGCGTGGCCGGGTCCTCGACCCGGCGCATGCCGCGGCCGCCGCCACCGGCGACGGCCTTCACGAACACCGGGAAGCCGATCTCGTCGGCGGCGCGGACCAGTTCGTCGATGTCGTTGGAGGGCTGCGAGGAGCCGAGCACCGGTACCCCGGCGGCGCGGGCGGCGGCGACCGCGCGGGCCTTGTTACCGGTCAGCTCCAGCGTCTGGGCGCTCGGCCCGACGAACGTGATGCCCGCCTCCTCGCAGGCGCGGGCGAGCTCCGGATTCTCGGAGAGGAAGCCGTACCCCGGGTAGACGGCGTCGGCCCCGGCCCGCCGGGCGGCGGCCACGATCTCCTCGACGGAGAGGTAGGCCCGTACCGGATGTCCTGGTTCCCCGATCTCGTAGGCCTCGTCGGCCTTCAGCCTGTGCAGCGAGTTGCGGTCCTCGTGGGGGAACACGGCGACCGTGCGCGCGCCCAGTTCATAGCCCGCGCGGAAAGCGCGGATGGCGATCTCTCCACGGTTGGCGACCAGCACCTTGCGGAACATCCCTGGATCCCTTCAGCCTGCCGGCGACAAACACCATGGTGTCAGCCGCGCCCTGCCGTAGCCCGCGCAACATTAGGGGTTGCCCGGACCGGCTGAAGTGCGAAAACCATCACATTGACGTCGTTGAGCAGTTCGGCGGGTCGGCCGCGTGACTTATGGGGTTTCGGGGAACACGGCAGGGTTGGGGAGTCTCAGGGGATCCGGAGCGACGGTACGGGGCGCTGCGGTGGGTCGGGCCGGGGTACCGGCGGGTCGGACCGGGGTGGGGTCGGCGGGGTGCCGAGGCGTTCGGCGGGGCGTTCGACTAGCCGGGTGGAGATCGGCAGCCTGCGGCCGTGCAGCAGGCCGAGGACGATCGCCGTGGCCACCGCGATCAGGTGCTCGCGGCCGGCGAGGTTCGGTACGGCGACAGATTCCCACACCATCGAACCGCCGGTCAGCGCGAAGACGACGGGCGCCCGGCGGACCACGGCCAGATAGGTGAACAGGCCCACCACGGCGGCGGACGGCCCCGTGTCGAGGATCCGGCCGGCTTGGGGCGGCAGGCCGAAGCCCCACCAGCCGGGGCCCAGCGCGACCATCACCCGGGCGGTCATGGTGCCGGCCAGGGTGGTGAGGTACGCGACGGCGAGGGTCCGGGCGCGGCCCAGGGCGAGTTCGGCGAGGGCGAAGGCGAGGAAGAGCTGGGTGATGCCGGCCCAGACCGGGAGGTCGAGCGCGGGGACGTAGAGCGAGACCGGGGTGCGCAGCAGGGACAGCCACAGGGGGAGGTCGGCGGTGACACCGCCGAGGTGCCACACCAGCCTCCTGCCGAAGGGGTGCTGGGCGATGCCGTGGAAGAAGATGACGCCGAACGCGGCCACGAACGCCAGCACGATCCCGGAGAGACCACGCCGTACGAGCTGCCGCACCGGCACCACGACTATGGAGCGCCATTCGTCGCGCAGGGTCCGCCCTACGAACCGGACCGCACGTGCGGCCGCCGTCCTCCGGCTTCCGTTCCCCGTCATGAAAGGCATCGTCCCCTCGACACCGGCCCCCGGCCGTCGGCCCTGCGCCCCTGAAGAGCCTCTCCGCTCCCCGGCCGTTCCACGCGTCATCGTAGAGACGTTTGGATCATTTGCGACGATGCGGGAGCTACTACCGGTCGGATATCGGCGTCGGGATTGTCACCCGTCCACGACGGAACCCCCGGGGGCGTGATCACGTCCCCCTCATCGAAACCTCGGCAAAGGAGTGGTAATGCAGCAGCCGTCGCGCCGTGTTGTGCTGACCGCGGCCCTGGGAACCGCACTGCCCGCCCGCACCGCCCCGGACACCACGGGCAGATTCCGGGCGCTGGAGCGCGCGCACGGGGCCCGGCTGGGGGTGTTCGCCCGGGACACCGGTTCGGGAGCCCGGGTCCGGCACCGTTGCGGTGAACTCTTCCCGATGTGTTCGACGTTCAAGACGCTCGCGGTCTCCGCGGTGCTGCGGGACCTGGACGAAGAGGTGCTCGGCGAGGTCGTCCACTACGACCGGAGCGATGTCGAGAAGTCGGGCGGGGCGCCCATCACGGGCAAGCCGGAGAACCTCGCCGCCGGAATGACGGTCGCGGAGCTGTGCGCAGCGGCCATCTCGTACAGCGACAACACCGCGGCCAACCTGTTGCTGGAGCAACTGGGCGGCCCGATGGCGGTGACGCGGCTGTGCCGTTCGATCGGGGACCGGGTGACCCGGCTCGACCGGTGGGAGCCGGAGCTGAACTCGGCGGAGCCCGGCCGGGTCACCGACACCACCACTCCCCTGGCCATCGGCACCAGCTATGCGCGGCTGGCCGTCGGGAACGCCCTGGACGGTGCGGACCGGCGGCGGCTCACCGGCTGGCTGCTCGCCAACACCACCGGCGGGGAGCGGATCCGCGCGGGGCTCCCCGCGGACTGGACCGTCGGCGACAAAACCGGAACGGGCGCCTACGGCACCGCCAACGACGTCGCGATCGCCTGGCCCCCGGGCCGTGCCCCGGTCGTCGTCGCGGTCCTGTCCACCCACACCGACCCCGCCGCCCAGGCCGACTCGGCGCTGGTGAAGGAGGCGGCCGCCGTGGTGGCTGATGTGCTCATGCGAGGCGATTCGTAGAATCGCTCACAGTCGGAACACCGCAAGTCGGCGTCGCGGACAGCGGTTTCCCGCAAGGGGACCGGAACTGTTCTGTTTCGATCACGAACTCTCGTATAGTGACGGCCAGTTCAGTACCGAGCGTCACATCTCCTTCACCGGAACCACATCCCTACCCGCTCCGAGGACCAGACCGGACCGATGACCGCGCCCACGCATACCGGCGATCGACCTGCCCTCCGTACGCTCGTTCTCACCCTCGCGCCGACCGCGGTGGTGTCGGCCCTCGTGGTCGTCGCCGCGGTGACCGCCGCGCCGCCTTCGGTCCGCACCCCCCTCGCCCTGGGGGCCAGTGCGGCCGCGCTGGTGCTGTGCGCGGCGGTGACCTGGGCCGTCCACGCGGCGCGGGCCGCCCGGCGCGCCCGGCGCCGGCTGGAGACGGTGAGCCAGGACATCGGTCGGCTGCTTCAGCAACAGGCCCGCACGACCGAGGAGGCGCGCCAGGAGCAGCAGCGGCTGATCGACGAACTGGCCCAGCAGCGGAGCGAGTTCGCGGACTCCTTCGAGCAGGAGCGGGTGCGGATCCACGAGGGCAGCAGCCAGGAGCTGGACTGGTACCGGCAGGAGAACGGCCGGCTCGCCGCCGACCTGGAGCAGGCCTCCCGGGAGCGGGCCGCGGCGATCGCCGCGGCCGGCAACGCGGCCGGCCGGATGCAGGCACTGGCCACCGCCACCCTCGCCGACCTGCGGGCCATGGAGGAGCGGCACACCGACGAGGCGGTGCTCGCCGACCTGCTGCACCTCGACCACCGCACCGCCCAGGCGGGCCGGATCGCCGACTCCATCGCCGTCCTGACCGGGGCACGCTCCGGCCGCCGCTGGGCGCGTCCGATCAGCATGGAGTCCATCCTGCGCGGCGCGATGGGACGCATCAGCGGATACCGCCGGGTGCGGGTGCACTCGGTGAGCGAGACGGCCGTCACCGGGCACGCGGCCGAGGGTGTCATGCACGCGCTCGCCGAACTCCTCGACAACGCGGCGAACTTCTCGCCCCCGACGGCCGAAGTCCACGTCTATGTGGAGGAGGTGCCGGCCGGGGTCATCGTGTCCGTGGAGGACAGCGGGCTGGTGATGGGCGATGTGCAGCTGCGCCGCGCCGAGCGGGCGGTCGCCGGTGACACCACCGAGCTGGGCGGTCTCACCGGTACCCGGCTCGGGCTCGCGGTGGTCGGCAGGCTGGCCGGCAAGCACGGTCTGAAGGTGTCGTTCCGGCCATCGGCGCGCGGCGGCACCGGGGTGCTGATGCTGGTCCCGCAGGACCTGCTGAGCCGCCCGGTCGCCGACGCACCCGCGCTGCCCAGGCAGCCGGAGGCGGCCGAACCCGTGCCGGCCCCGTCGGACCCGGTACCCGTGCACGAGTCCGCGGAGCCCGACGAGGACGAGGAAGGCCCCACCGGGCTGCCCAGACGGCGCCGCGGCCGGACCCTCGCCGAGGCCGAGCGCCGCTCGGCGCCCCAGTCGGCCGAGCCGCGCCCGGTGCCCGCCGCCGAGGACGCCCGGGTCCGCGCCGCCCGCTTCAACAGCTTCCGGCAGGCCGTCCGCCCCGGCGCGGCCGACTCCGCCGAGGCCCCGGGCGCATCCGACCACGCCGACGCCCTCGGCGCGCCCGGCTCGGCCGAGGCCCAGGGCGCGGCCGACGCCGCCACAGCCCCGTACACCCCCACCCCGGCGCACGACCCGGTCCCCGCGCCCCACCCGGAGTCCGGCCCCGAGCCCACGTCCCACCCGCACGCGCACCCGGAAGGCGACACCACTTCATGACCGGCAGGACCACCGCCGACGACAAGCTCACCTGGCTCATCGAGGGCCTCCTGGAGCGCACCCCCGGCGCGCGGCACGCCCTGGTGCTCTCCCGCGACGGGCTGAAGCTCTGCCGTACTCCGGAGCTCTCCGTCGACCAGGCCGACCAGCTCGCGGCGATCGCCGCCGGCATCCAGTCGCTGTCGCACGGGGCGTCCGTCGAGTTCGGCGACGGCAGCGGCGGCGTGCGGTCGGCGATGACCGAGTTCTACGGGGGCGTGCTGTTCATCGTGGAAGCCGGCGACGGCGCCCATCTGGCCGTGGTGACCAGCGAGGACGCGGACCCGGGGCTGGTCGGGCACAACATGAGCGAACTGGTCGAGCAGCTCGGCGAACACCTGACCGCGCCACCCCGTACGTCATGAGCCGGCCCGGCAGGGACGACGCACCCGACCGCCTGTACACCATCACCGGCGGCCGCAGCAGCACCGGAGCGGACAGCCCCTTCGACCTGGTCACGCTGGTCGTCGCCGAGTCGGAGCCGACCCCGGGCATGCAGTCGGAGCACGCGGCGATCCTGCGGCTGGCCGAGTTCCCGACCTCGGTGGTGGAGATCGCCGCGGAGCTGAAGCTGCCGGTGAGCATCACCAAGGTCCTGCTGTGCGACCTGCAGGCGGCCGGCCGGGTCAGCGCCCGCCATCCGTACCGGCCGGCCATCACCGACCCCGACATCCTGGAGCAGGTGCTCGTTGGACTCCGCAACCTCTGACGCGCGCACCCCGTTGGGTGCCTCCGCCGACAACGGTTTCAAGATCGTGGTCGTGGGCGGCTTCGGCGTCGGCAAGACCACCCTGGTCCGTTCCGTCAGCGAGATACGTCCCCTCAACACCGAGGAGACGATGACCCAGGCCGGCGAGGAGGTCGACGACATCCGCGAGGTGCGCGGCAAGTCCGCCACCACCGTCGCCTTCGACTTCGGCCGGATCACGCTGGACGCCCGCAACGTGCTGTACCTGTTCGGGGCGCCGGGCCAGGAGCGGTTCTGGTTCCTGTGGGACCGGCTGTTCTCCGGCACCCTCGGCGCTGTGGTGCTCGTCGACACCCGGCGGATCGACGACTCCTGGTACGCCATCGACCGGCTGGAGAAGCACGGCACCCCGTTCATCGTGGCCTGCAACGACTTCGGCGGCCCCGTGCACACGCCCGAGGACGTCCGGCACGCGCTCGACCTGGACCCGCACATCCCGCTGGTCACCTGTGACGCCCGCTCCCGGGAGTCCGGCAAACAGGTGCTCATCCAGCTGGTCCAGCACGTCAAGAACCGGTACGCCGGCCCCTCGGCACCGGCGGACCTGCCCCGACAGGAGTTCGTGTGATTCCCGAAGCCGTGCCGCTCGGCGGCCCCCGGTTCCAGACCGAACCGGCGCGTCTGTACCGCGAGATGCGGCGCGACCACGGCGCCGTCACCCCCGTCGTGCTCGACGGGGACGTGCCCGCCTGGCTGGTCGTCGGCTACCGCGAGCTGCACCAGGTGACCGGGGACCCGGTGCTGTTCAGCCGGGACTCCGACCTGTGGAACCAGTGGGACGTGATCCCCGACGACTGGCCGCTGCTGCCGATGATCGGCCGCAAGCAGCCGTCGATCCTCTACACGGTCGGCGAGCGGCACCGCGAGCGCGCCGGGATGATCAGCGACGCGCTGGAGGCCGTCGACCCCTTCGAACTGCGGGGCCACGCCGAGCGGTTCGCGGACGAGCTGATCGACGGACTGTGCACCAGCGGCGAGGCGGACCTGGTCGGCCAGTACGCGATGCTGCTGCCGGTGCGGGTGCTGGCACGGCTGTACGGCTTCTCCGACGAGGAGGGCCCCGGCCTGGTCACCGCGCTCAACGACATGATCGACGGGCGCGAGCGGGCGATCGCCGGGCAGATGCATCTGGCCACGTCCATGGCGCAGTTGCTGGCCGACCGGAAGGCGGACCCGGCCGACGACGTGGTGTCGCGCATGCTCCAGGACAAGAGCGGGTTCACCGACGAGGAGATCTCCCAGGACCTGATGGTCATGATGGCGGCCGGACACCAGCCGACCGCCGACTGGATCGGCAACTCGCTGCGCCTGATGCTCACCGACGACCGGTTCGCGGCCTCCTTGTTCGGCGGCCGCAACAGTGTCGCCGAGGCGATGAACGAGGTGCTCTGGGAGGACACTCCCAGCCAGAACATAGCGGGCCGCTGGGCCTCCCGTGACACCCAGCTGGGCGGCCGCCGGATCCGCGCCGGTGACCTGCTGATCCTCGGCCTCCAGGGCGCCAACTCCGATCCGCAGGTGCGCACCGACGCCTCCGCGCTGACCGGCGGCAACAGCGCGCACTTCTCCTTCGGGCACGGCGAGCACCGCTGCCCGTTCCCGGCGCAGGAGGTCGCCGAGGTGATCGCCCGGACCGGTATCGAGGTGGTCCTCGACCGGCTGCCGGACATCGATCTGGCGGTGCCCGCCGACTCCCTCGCCCGCCGGCCCTCGCCCTGGCTGCGGGGGCTGACCGAGCTTCCCGTCCGGTTCACGCCCGTACCCGCCCTGTAATCCGACCGACGGTCAGGCACAGCACCGATTGGCGCAGTACTCCGACCCTGCCCTGGGAGGCACGTCACGATGACGACCGGTACCGAACAAGCCCGGATCGCCCTCGACCCCTTCGTCACCGACCTGGACGGCGAGAGCGCGCGGCTGCGTGCCGCCGGTCCGCTCGCCGCCGTGGAACTGCCCGGCGGGGTACCCGTCTGGGCGGTCACCCGTCATGCCGAGGCCAAGGCACTGCTCACCGACCCGCGTCTGGTCAAGGACATCAACGTGTGGGGGGCCTGGCAGCGCGGGGAGATCCCGCCGGACTGGCCGCTGATCGGCCTCGCCAACCCCGGCCGTTCCATGCTGACCGTGGACGGCGCCGACCACCGCCGGATGCGCGCGCTGGTCGCGCAGGCGCTCACCCCGCGCCGGGTGGAGCAGATGCGGGAACGGATCGAGAAGCTCACCCAGGACCTGCTGGACGCTCTCCCGGCTGACCAGGAGACCCTGGACCTCAAGGCGGCCTTCGCCTATCCGCTGCCCATGTTCGTGGTCGCCGACCTGATGGGCATCGACGAGGCCGAACTGCCCCGTCTGAAGGTGCTGTTCGAGAAGTTCTTCTCGACCCAGACCCCGCCCGCGGAGGTCATCGCCACCCTCACCGAGCTGGCCGGGATCATGGCGGCGACGGTCGCCGCCAAGCGGGCCGAGCCCGGCGACGATCTCACCAGCGCGCTGATCCTGGCCTCCGAGGACGGCGACCACCTCACCGACGAGGAGATCGTCTCCACCCTCCAGCTGATGGTGGCGGCCGGACACGAGACGACGATCTCCCTGATCGTCAACGCCGTGGTCAACCTCTCCACCCACGCCGACCAGCGGGCCAGGGTGCTCTCCGGCGAGGTGGACTGGTCGGCGGTGGTCGAGGAGACCCTGCGCTGGTCCACCCCGACCTCGCACGTGCTGATCCGCTTCGCCACCGAGGACGTGCCGGTCGGCGACAAGGTGCTGCCGGCGGGCGACGCGCTGATCGTGTCGTACGCCGCGATAGGCCGCGACGAGGACGCGCACGGGGCGAGTGCCGGGGAGTTCGACGTCACCCGGGAGTTGAAGAACCGGCACATCTCCTTCGGCCACGGCCCGCACGTCTGCCCCGGCGCGGCGCTGTCCCGGCTGGAGGCGGGCGTCGCGCTGCCCGCCCTGTACGAACGCTTCCCCGGCCTGGACCTCGCGGTACCGGCGTCCGAGCTGCGCAACAAGCCGGTGGTCACCCAGAACGACCTCTTCGAGCTGCCCGTCCGGCTCGACCCCTAACCGGTCTTGACGGAGTACGACTTGGCTCCCGTGCCGGCCAGCCCGCCGCCGTCGACGATCAGGTACTCGTCGCGGATCGGCCGGCCGGCGAGCCAGGACTCCAGGATCTCCCGGGTGCCGGCCGCGTAGCGGGCCTGCGCCGAGAGGCTGGAGCCGGAGATGTGCGGGGTCATCCCGTGGTGCGGCATGGTGCGCCACGGGTGGTCGGCGGGCGCGGGCTGCGGGAACCAGACGTCGCCCGCGTACCCGGCCAGCTGCCCGCTGCGCAGTGCCCGGTCGACCGCGTCCCGGTCGGCGATCCTGGCCCGCGCGGTGTTGATGAGATACGCGCCGCGCTTCATGGTGCCCAGCAGCTCGTCGCCGAACAGACCCTCGGTCTCCGGGTGCAGGGGCGCGTTGATGGTGACGACGTCGCAGTGCGGGGCCATGGCGGCGGCGCTCTCGTGGAAGGTCAGGTTCAGCTCGCGCTCGACGGACTCGGGCAGCCGGGCGCGGTCGGTGTAGTGCAGCTTCACGTCGAAAGGCGCGAGGCGGCGCAGCACCGCGAGACCGATCCGGCCGGCGGCGACGGTCCCGACGTGCATGCCCTCCAGGTCGTACGAACGGCTCACGCAGTCGGCGATGTTCCAGCCGCCGTCGAGCACCACCTGGTGCGCGGGCAGGTAGTTGCGCACGAGCCCGAGGATCATCATCACCACGTGCTCGGCGACGCTGATGCTGTTGGAGTACGTCACCTCGGTGACCGTCACTCCGTGGGCGATCGCGGCGTCGAGGTCGACGTGGTCGGAGCCGATGCCGGCGGTGATCGCCAACTTGAGGTTCCGGGCGGCGGCGATCCGCTCCGGGGTGAGGTAGGCCGGCCAGAACGGCTGCGAGATCACCACGTCCGCGTCGGCCAGCTCACGGTCGAAGACGGAGCCCGCCCCGTCCTTGTCGGAGGTGACGACGAGGGTGTGGCCGGCCTTCTCCAGGAAGGAGCGCAGGCCGAGTTCGCCGGAGACGCTGCCGAGGAGACGGCCGGGGGTGAAGTCGATCGCCTCGGGGGTGGGGGTGGTCTGGCCGCCCGGGTAGTGGTCGATGACGGGGACGTCGTCGCGGGCGTAGCTCTTCGGGTATCCGTCGGTCGGGTCGTCGTACAGGACGCAGAGCACCTTGGCCATGGTGGCGGCTCCTCAACTCCGTTGCGGATGGCTTCCCTTCACGATCCTCGGGGGCAACTGCGCAGGTCAAAGCGAACTTTGTTATGTGCTCATAGCCCGCGGCTATCAGTCGGGGCCGTCCAGGTGGGCGGTCAGCAGGGTGTCGAGCGCGTCCCGCAGCCGCGCCTGGCGGGCGACCTTCACCAGGGCCTCGGCGAGCACGGACTGGGGTTCGCTGCGGGCGACCACGAGGCCCACCCGGGGACCGTGGGCCGGGCCCTCCAGGGGGACCACGCGCATGCCCGCCGGGACGCCGAACATGTGCAGCCAGGCGTGCGAGATCACGCTGGACCAGCGGCCGCCGGGGAGGTGGGCGTAGAGGCCGGCCACGCTGTCGGACTCGACCGCCGGGACCGGCGCGGCACCGTCGGCGGCGAAGCAGTCGTCGATGATCCGCCGGTTGCGCATCCGCGGTCCGAGCAGGCACAGCGGGAGGGCGGCGGCCTGGGACCAGGTGGCGGTGGCCGTGTCGCCGAGGGGGCCGCCGACCGGGGTGAGCAGGACGTAGCGCTCCTCGTAGAGCGGGAAGCGGCGGACCTGGCGCAGTTCGTCGTCGTCCAGGTACGTCATGGCCGCGTCCAGCTCGAACTCCGCCAGACCGCGCCGGATGTCGAGGGACGACAGGGACTCCATGGCCACCCGGGCCTGTGGATGCCGGTCGCAGAACGGGCCGGTGAGCAGCGCGGCCACGGGGACCGCGGTGGGGACGATCCCCAGGCGCAGGGTGCCCGTCAGGCCGTCCCGCAGGGCCGACAGCTCCTGGCGCAGTGCGTCCCGCTCGGCGAGGATGCGGTGCGCCCACGCCAGTACCACCTCGCCCTCGGGGGTCAGTCCCTCGTAGCGGCGGCCCCGGCGCACGATCGGCACACCGAGCTCGTGCTCCAGTCTGCGTATCGCGGCGGACAGGGAGGGCTGGGAGACGTGGCAGGCGGCGGCCGCGCGGGCGAAGTGCCGTTCCCGGGCGAGAGCGACCAGGTATTCGAGCCGGCGCAGCAGCATGCGGCCTCCCGGGAGGGCTCGGCGGCGGATCGACGGCGGTCGCCGTGTCCGGGTCCACGTGTACCGGGTCCACGTGCATCGGGTCCACGTGCACCGGATCTACGTGCACCGGGTCCATGTGGATTCGGTACACGTGCACGGGGTCCACGTGCACCGGACGGGGGTACGCACCGGGAACGCGGGCCCGGCGCGGCCGTTTGACATCGAGTGCGCTCGAAGCCGTAGCGTCCGAAGCGCTCCACCGGACCATGCCCTGGGCGCCGGGATGCCGATGCGCGGATTCCGCAGCTGAATGGAACGGGGCACGCGGGCCGTCCGGAACCGGAGCCCGACCCGAGCAGGAACGAAAGGCTGGGAGTGACATGCGAAAGCGCAGTCTGCGAGACCTTCAGGTGAGCAGCATCGGCCTCGGCTGCATGGGAATGTCCGCCTTCTACGGCACCGCCGACCAGGACGAGGGCGCGCAGACCATCCACCGTGCGCTGGAACTCGGGATCACCTTCCTCGACACCGCGCAGCTCTACGGGCCGCTCACCAACGAGACGCTGGTCGGCGAGGCGATCCGGGGGCACCGGGACGAGTACGTGATCGCCACGAAGTTCAACTACCGGATGGACGACGCCGTCCCCGGCGACATGAGCAGCATCGGTCCGCAGGACGGCTCGGCCGAGCACGTGCGCAGCTCGGTGCACGGCTCGCTCCAGCGTCTCGGCACCGACTACATCGACCTCTACTACCAGCACCGCGTCGACCCGAACGTGCCGATCGAGGAGACCGTCGGCGCCATGGCCGAGCTGGTCGCCGAGGGCAAGGTGCGGCACATCGGACTGAGCGAGGCGAGCGCCGAGACGATCCGGCGGGCCCACGCGGTACACCCGATCGCGGCGGTGCAGACCGAGTACTCGCTGTGGACGCGCGACCCGGAGGACGAGGTGATCCCGGTCTGCCGGGAGCTGGGCATCGGGTTCGTCCCCTACTCGCCGCTGGGCCGTGGCTTCCTGGCCGGCCGGTTCTCCTCCCCCGACGACCTCGACGCGAACGACTGGCGCCGTACCGGCCCCCGCTTCACCGGCGACAACCTGGAGGCGAACCTGCGGCTCGCCGACAAGGTGAAGGAGATCGCCGCCGAGAAGGGCGTGACCCCGGCCCAGCTGGCCCTCGCCTGGGTGCTGGCCCAGGGCGAGCACATCGTCCCGATCCCGGGCACCAAGCGCCGTACCTACCTGGAGCAGAACGCCGGCGCCGTCGACGTCGAACTGACCAAGGAGGACCTGGCCCGCATCGACACCGAGGTACCCAAGGCCGCGGGTGAGCGCTACGACGAGGCCGGGATGAACAGCGTGAACCTCTAGGTTTCCGCTCTCGGTGGCCGCTCGATGGGGGGTGGGGCACGCTGGTGGCATGGGGAAGCTGCGGAGCTGTGCGGCGGTCCTGCGGCGGCAGTGGCAGTCGTCCCACGCGCTGCTGCTGCTCCCGATCGCACTCATCGTGGTGATCGCGGTGGCGGACCTGCGCGCGCCGGAGAACATCCATCTGGGTCCCGCCCTGGTCATCGCCCCCGCGCTCACCCCGTCGTTCTCCGGCCCCCGGGCTACCGCGCTGGTCGGGGCACTCGCGGTGGCCGCCCAGGTGGTGATCGCCGTGTTCCACGGCGGGCTGGCCACCGCGAACCACATCGTGCAGATCGTCACCCTGACGCTGCTCTCGGTGATGGTGGTGGTCTACAGCGCGATCCGCGACCGGCGGCGTGCCCAGCTGGCCCAGGTCCGCTCGGTCGCCGAGGCCGCGCAACACGTGCTGATGTGGCCGCTGCCCGAGCAGATCGGCCCGCTGCGGATCGCCTCCTTGTACCTGGCCGCCGAGGACGAGGCCCAGATCGGCGGCGACCTGTACGCGGTCACCCGCGCCGACGGCCAGGTCCGGGTCCTGATCGGCGATGTCCGGGGCAAGGGGCTGGCCGCGATCGGCGAGGCTGCGCTGCTGCTCAGCGCGTTCCGGGAGTCCGCGCACCGGGACATCAGCCTGCCGGAGCTGGCCGCCGTCCTGGAGCAGAGCGTGACCCGGTACGCGGCGGACCTGGAGTCGCCGGAGGAGGCGGGCGAGCGGTTCGCGACCGCCCTGCTGATCGAGATCCCGGATCTGGACCCGGTCACCCGGATGACCAGCTGCGGCCATCCGCCGCCCCTCCTGCTCAGCCCCGGGAACGCGGTCACCGTCCCGAGCCTGCATCCGTCGCCGCCGCTGGGCGTGCGCGGGTCGCGGGCCACGGAGTACACGCTGGACGTGTTCTCCTTCGAGCCGGGCGACACCCTGCTGCTGTACACCGACGGGGTCACCGAGGCGCGGGACGTCCGGCGCCGCTTCTATCCGCTCGCGGACCGGGTGGCACAGTGGACCGACGGCTCTCCCGAGGCCCTGATCCACCACGTGCGGCGCGATCTGCTGACCCATGCCGGCGGCCACCTCGGCGACGACGCGGCCCTGATCGCCCTGCACCGCACCCCGAGCGTGCACCGCCGTCACCACGGGATACTCGGCCACGGCGGCGCCCGGACCGGGGACGTCTCAGAACTCCCTGGTCTGTGACTCCAGGTAGGTCGTCAGGAAGGCGAGCTTCGCGTCGCTGTCCGCCACCGCGAACGTGCCGAAGTCCGCGCCGAGTTCCATCGTCCGCGGGGTGTCGGTGGCGAGGGCGGGCCAGTCGGTCAGGGAGCCGCCGTTCGGGTCGCCGGTGGCGGCGAAGCGGGCGACGTAGGAGGCGGTGGTGTCGGCGATGTCGTAGTCCTGGGAGGTCCAGGGGCGGTCGGTGCTGTAGAGGTAGCCGAGCAGGTAGTAGACGTCGGAACCCTGGAAGGCGCCGGTCACGTCGGTGCCGATGGCCGGGTTGGTGGCGTCGTGGCCGGGCGGGACACGGGTCCAGAAGTAGGTGTGGACGGGACCGGTGTTGCCGGCGGTGTCCTTGAACTGGGTCGCCCACAGGAAGGCGGAGACGCGTTCCTCGTCACGGGCGTAGGCGTTGTACTGCTGGGCCGCCGCCGTGTCGCTGTCCGCCGGGTACAGCTCCAGGAAGGTGTCGGCGAGCCCCAGTGGACCGAACTCGGACCGGGCGTGGTCCTGGAACGCGTCGAGCGTCGTCCTCAGTCCGGGCGAGGCGCCGTTCGCGTCCTGGCAGACACCGGTGAGGACGGGCACGTCGGTCTCGGCGCGAGCCGCCAGCACGGCCGTGTAGGTGTCCGGCAGGACGTGTCCGTCGAGTACCTGGCCGAAGTCGGCGGAGGAGTCCGCCAGGGCCCCGGCGACGATGTCGTCGGCGCCCAGCGCGCGCAGTGCGGCGAGGCTGTCGGCACCCAGCCGGGCGGCGAAGCCGGTGCCGTTGGCCTCGGCGTCGGCGAGGGTCCGGTAGCGGCCGGTCTCCCGGGCGATCGCCGGGTCCTTCGTGTACCGGACGCCGGAGGAGAGCAGGGCACGGTGGAAGAGACCCCTGGCGCGCCGGGACGCGAGCAGGGTGTTGGCGACGGACGCGCCCTGCGCCCAGCCGGCCAGGGTCACCCGGTCCGGGTCGCCGCCGAACGCGGCGATGTTCCGCTGGACCCACTCCAGGGCGGCGACGGCGTCCAGGATCCCCCAGTTGCCCGAGCCGCCGTAGGTGGACTCGGCGGTCAGTTCGGGGTGGGCGAGACCGCCGAGCGGGCCGACGCGGTAGTTGGGGGTCACGACGACCACGCCTTTGGACGCGAGCAGGGAGCCGTCGTAGATCTCCTGGCCTGACCACAGGGCCTGCTCGCCGCCGTAGAGCCAGACGAGGACGGGACGGCTGTTGCCCGAACCGGTCGCCGCCGTCCAGATGTTGAGGTTGAGGCAGTCCTCGCCGAGTTCGGGCACCTGGTCGGCCGGGATGCCCGTGACGGGCTGCGGGCAGGCCGGGCCCCAGCTGTCGGCGGCGCGGACGCCGTCCCAGGAGGGGGCCGGCTGCGGCGGGCGCCAGCGGTTGGCGCCGGCGGTGGAGGCGGCGTACGGGAGGCCCTTGTAGACGGTGACACCCCGCAGGCCGCCCTGGACTCCGGTGGCCCGGCCGGACTCGGTGGTGACCGGGTCGGCGTCGGCCGCGCTCCGGGCCGCCTCGGCCGGCGTGGGCAGCGTGCCGAGCAGCCCGGCCGCCGCGGCGGCGCCGAGGAAGCCGCGACGGTTCAGCGCGGCCGGAGGCATGTCTCTGTCGTTCACCGGGCTCCCTTTCGGGTCGTGGGGGGGGCGAGCCGACGAGAAGCCTGGCGTCGGGCCGGGTGGCGCGGCAAGCGCATCCGAGCTACTCACAGCAGGTCAACAGCCTCTGACAGCAATGGAGTTGACCGAGCTGTTCAATTGTCTTTGGGTCAAAGTTAAGTCGTAAGGGTGGTCTTGACCATTGGCTGACTGTCAGACTCCGCTTCGCCTTTCAGAGACAGGGAGTCGACATGCCCAACCTGCAGTCCCCCACCCGCAGACGGCCGCTGCGCAAGGCTCTGGCCGCCGCCCTCGGCGCCCTCGCGCTGGTCGTCGCCGTGCCCGCCACCGCGCACGCCGACGTCCTGACCCTGCTGCCGCAGAACGCCGACGGACTGGAACAGACCTTCTCCCCGGCCTACGACTACGACGGCGACGGCTGCTACACCACCGCCGCGATCGGCGCCGACGGCACCATCAACCCCGGCCTGGCGCTCGGCGGTGACGTCAACGGCCACTGCCACGACTACGCGCAGCTCGCCAACGCCAACACCTACTCCCGCGAGAAGTGCAACAACGGCTGGTGCGCGGTGATGTACGCCAGCTACTTCGAGAAGGACCAGGCGACGCTCGGGCCGCTGGCCATCGGGCACCGGCACGACTGGGAACACGTCATCGTGTGGATCCAGAACAACCAGGTGCAGTACGTCTCGGTGTCGCAGCACAGCAGCTACCAGGTGGCGGCCGCCTCGGCGATCCGGTTCGACGGCACCCACCCGAAGATCGTCTACCACAAGGACGGCGTGTCCACCCACGACTTCCGCTTCGCCAACTCCAACGACGACCCGCCGGAGAACGTGACCGGCGGCTGGTTCTACCCGCGTCTGGTGGGCTGGGACGGCTACCCGGCGGGCTACCGCGACAAGCTGATGAACGCGGACTTCGGCGACGCCACCATCAAGATCAAGGACGGCTCGTTCAACTCCAACCTGTCGTACTCCATGCCGTCCGGGATCTCGTTCGACCCGAACGCCTGAGTCAGGTGGGGCCCTCGACGAGCCGGGCCAGGTTGTCGAGGGCCATCCGGGTGCCCAGTTCGTTGTCCTCGGGGCGGACGCCTTCGGGGACGCCCTCGTGCAGCACCTCGATGTCCGTGCCGCCGTCGGCCGCGGTGAGGGCCGTCGTCATCGTCATGGTGCCGCGCACGGCGTCGTCGGCGGTCTCGAAGTCGATGACCTCGACGACGAGGCGGTCCGGGACCAGCCGGGCGAAGTGCCCCCGGTAGGTGTCGGTGTGCCCGCCGGACTTGCCGGCGCGCCCGGGGTCGTCGTAGTCGAGGGACACCCGGAACTCGCCGCCCTCCCGGGCGTCGAAGGCGTGCACCCGGGCGGTCATGCCGTCGGGCGTCCGCCAGGCGGCGACCGCCTCCGGGTCGAGCAGCGCCCGGTAGACGGCGGCCGGGGGCGCCTGTACCCGCCGGGTGACGCGCGTGCTGGTCATGCCCTCACGGTACCCGTGAGACGAGCGGGGGGCGGGGCGGCCGGGGGGGGGGGCGCCCCGCGGGGGGCGGGGGGGGGCGGGGGGGGGGGGGCGGGGCGCGGCTAGGAGCGGGGGGGGGGGGGGGGGGGTGGCCCGCGGGGGGGGGCCGGGTGTTCGGCACCGGCCCCCCCGGCCCCCCCCACCCGCGCGGCCGGGCCCGGTTCTCGTCCGCGGCCCCCCCCCCCGGAGCTCTGGGTCACGGCTTGCGGGCGACCGCTCCGTACATCGCGATGTCCTCGTCGCGGATGCCTTCCTCGCCATGGCCGTCCGGGAGCCACTTGTGCACCTGGACGATGCCCGGCTCGACCAGTTCCAGGCCCTCGAAGAACTTGTGGGCCTCGTCGATGGTGCGCAGCCGCATCGGCATGTTGCGGGCCGCGTACTCGCGGGCGACCCGGCCCACCTCCTCGGGCGCGAACTCGGCGGTGCCGATGGACATCGCCAGGTAGCTGCCGGAGGGCAGCGGTTCCAGCAGCCGTCGTACGACACCGACCGCGTCGTCCGCGTCCAGCATGAAGTGCACGATGGCGATCACCGTGAGCGCCACCGGCTCGTCGAGGTCGAGGGTGTCGCGCAGCTCGGGGGCGTCCAGGATGGCCGCCGGGTCGCGGAAGTCGGCCTCGATGTAAGCCGTCCTGCCCTCGGGCGCGCTGGAGAGCAGGCCCTGGGACAGGGTGAGGACGATGGGGTCGTTGTCCACGTAGACGACCCGGGAGTCGGGGGAGACCGCCTGGGCTATCTCGTGGAGGTTCGGGGAGGTGGGTATGCCGGTGCCCACGTCCAGGAACTGGCGCACCCCCGCCTCCTCGGCGAGCCAGCGCACGGCACGGTTCATCCAGTCGCGGTTGGCACGCATGTGGACCGGGAGCGCGGGCCACTCCCGGGACATGGCGTCGCCCGCCTCCTGATCGGCGGGGTAGTAGTCCTTGCCGCCCAGGATGTAGTCGTAGATCCGGGCGGAGTGCGCGTTCTCGGTGTCGATGCGGTCGGCCGGCCATCCGTTGTCGGGCAACGCCGTGTCTCCCATTCGGGTGAGGGGGTGCGGGGGGTGGAGAGGCGGTACCGAGGGGGTACCGATGCGAGGTGGTGCCGGTGGGGGGTGAGAGGTGTGGGGGTGTGAGGTGTGGGGGGGGTTGGTCAACGATCAGCTATAGCAAGGAAGTTCCGGGAACAGGGCTCACATCAGGAAGTCGGCGTCACCCGCCTTCACACCGGACAGGAAACTGGTCATCTCGCGGGGCGTGAAGACCAGCGCCGGGCCGTCCGGGTCGGTCGACTGGCGTACCGCTATCCGCCCGTCGGCGAGCTTCTTCACTTCCACGCAGGCGCCGCCGGCGTCGTCGCTCCACGGCTTGGACCAGCCGCGCGCGCCGAGTTGCCGGGACGGAATGCCGTTGTGTACGGGGTGGTGCACGTCAGAGCTCCTCGCGAATCGCACCGAGGATGACCTCGGTCTTCCTGGCGGGCGCCGCCTGGGCGCCCAACCGGTCCAGGGCCTCGCGGTAGACCACGACATCCTCGCTCTTGTCCAGGTAGACGGCGCCCACCAGGCCGTTGAGATAGACGATGTCGGGCAGTTCGGGGGCCCGGAACCGGAAGAGGTGGTACGCACCGGCGCGCATCGCCGGGTGCGGGCCGTTGGCGAACGGCATGATCTGCAAAGTGACGTTGGGCAGCCGGTTGATCTCGATGAGATGGTCGATCTGGGCGCGCATCACCCCGGCGCCGCCGACCGGCCAGCGCAGCACCGTCTCGTCCATCACGACCCACAGCCTGGGCGGCGCCTCGCGGGTGAGCAGTTCCTGGCGGCGCATGCGCAGCGCCACCCGGCGCTCGGTGGCCTCGGTCGGCGCGTGCGGGTTGCCGGCGCCGAGCAGAGCGGCGGCGTACTCCCGGGTCTGCAACAGGCCGTGCACGAACTCGTTCTCGTAGGCGCGGATCTGCAACGCGGCCTGTTCCAGGCTCAGATACGCGGCGAACCAGTCCGGCATCACGTCGCGGTAGGTGTGCCACCAGCCGCGCTTGTTGGCCTCGCGCACCGACTGCAGGAAGGTGTCGACCTCCTGGCGGTCCGTCACGCCGTAGATCTGCAGCAGCTTCTCGGCGTCGGCCAGCCGGAGCCGGGCCACCTTGGCGGCCTCCATCCGGCGGATCGTGGAGTGGCTGACGCCGATCGCGGTGCCGGCCTGCTCGTAGGTCAGCCCCGCCCGGGTCCGCATCTCCTCCAGCTGCCGGCCGAGGATCATGCGCAGGACGGAAGGGGCACCGCCCCAGTCGGTCTCCGAGGTCACGCCCTACCCCCTCGCACCAGGTTTCAGGGTCACCGTCTCACGCGTTCGTGATCGGCTCGCGGACTCATTCGATCACTTCCTGTCGGGAGCAGCATGCACTTCACTTCTTGCAATTTTCAACTTGCTGGTTGCGAGGCGATGTTGGCAGATGCCAGAGTGGACCTACTGCTCCGACCGACCAAGGAGCAGGCGAAGCAGTCCAGTTGGGGGAGACTGAGCTGCGATCCGGTGTCGCCCAGGCACGGGTCGTCGTCTGCCCGCGTGCGGCAGGGGCGGATGCGACCGCTCAGCCCCCCACGCTGCGAAGCCGGACGAAAGGCGCACGGCGATGGCCCCGCCCTCTCTCCCCCAGCCGCTCGACCGACTGCCCGACGACCGGATACCCGGCCTGCCCCGACCGGCCCTCGCGGCCGCCGCCGAGGGCCCGCACCGCCCGTCGGACGCGACGGGCATCCCCCGACCACCCGGAGGCGAACGCCTCGGTCGACTCCCTGGGCCGCAAGGCCTCGACCGGTTCGCCTCCGGGGACCGGCCCGTCCCGCACAGCCTGGCGTTCGACCTGGCGCCGACGCCCCGGGCGGTGGGCAACGCCCGCCGCAGCGTGGGCGAGCTGCTGGCCTCGTGGGGCGTGTGCGAGGAGGCCTGCGACAACGCGGTCCTGGTGACCTCCGAACTGGTCACCAACTCGATCGTCCACTCGGCCGGCCGGCGGATCATCTGCCGGGTGCACGCCGTCCCCGACCGGATCCGTATCGAGGTCGAGGACCAGAGCGGGAGCTTCACGCTCCCGGCGCCCCGGCAGGCCAGACCCGACGAGCAGAACGGGCGCGGACTGTTCCTGGTCGACGCGCTCAGCCTCGACTGGGGCGTCACGGTCGCGCCGGAGGGATCCTCCGCACGCGTCGTCTGGGCCGAGCTGTCGACGGCACCGGACTGACCTCCCCGCTTTCTCCCCCACATCTCAGGAAGCACGTCGTCCCATGAACCATCCCCCCGCACCCGATCCCGACCTCGCTGCCGACCCGTCCTGGACCCGCACCCGTCCGAAGCCCGGCCCCGAACAACCCCACACCACCCCGGCGGGCTGACCCCGCTCCCCGTCACGCCCCGCGGCCCGGGCCTCCTGCGAGGCCCGGGCCGTCGTGTGTGCAGGGCGGGCGCCGGCACGGGATGCGGCCGTCGGGGTCGCGCCGCATCATCGAGGGAAGGGGCCCGCGGCGGAAGGCGGCACCTCGATGAAACCGACGGTCGACGAGGCCATCGCCCGCGTGGCCGGGGCCGCCGAGTGGATCCTCGTGGACACGGTGCCGTTGGACTTCGTCTGCCATCGCCCCCAGGGCATGGACCGGGCCGACGGCAGCTTCTTCGTGAGCAGCTCGGAGATCCTGCGGCCGGCCGGGGCCACCGCGGGACCGGAGGGGACGTCGTACACCCCGGGCACGGGCCGTGGGCACCTCTTCGAGATGAGCCGGCGGGGGCGGCTGCTGCGGCACTGGGAGATCGGCGAGGACACCGTCTACCACGCCGGCGGTCTCACCCACGACGGACAGTTCGTGTGGGTCGCGGTGGCCGAGGACCGGCCCGACTCGCGGTCCATCGTGTACCGCCTGGACCCGGCGGCCGGCGAGGTGGAGGAGATGTTCCGGTACCCGGACCACCTCCGGGACATCGCCCGTGACCCCGAGACCGGTCTGCTGCACGCGGCGACCTGGGGCGGCCGGCGGGTCCTGGTGCTGTCCACGGACGGCGAACCCGTCGACGGGGCGCCCGTGCCGAGCCGTCACGTCGGTGTCCAGGACTGCGCGGCGGTCACCGCCCGCTCCCCCGCCGGGCGCGCGGTCACCGTCAGGGCCGTGGACTTCGAGATCGCCGGCACCGACCGGCTCCGGCTGTACGCGCTGCCCGACGACTCCTCGGCACCGGGTGAGACGTGCCTGCTGGTCCTGGAAGCGGCACTGCGCCGCTGACGCAGGGCGCACCGCGATACGCCCGGCCGGCCGCCGGTCAGTTCGTCGCGTGGGACAGCAACGCCGTCGCCGCGGAGCGCAGTTGGGCCGCCGCGGCCGCGCAGGCCGTCGCCTGCCGCTCCAGGGTGGTCCCGCTCCACTCCGGTGCCTCGGCACAGCCGGCCAGGGTGACGGCGGCACCGCGCAGCCGTCGCGCGTAGCCGTCCATCCGGTCCGCGTCGACTCTCAGGTCGTCGACGTACGCGAGGAGTTCGGGGGCGGCGGTGGCGGGACGGGGTTCGGTCACCATGAGGGCTCACCTGTTCTCGGCTCAGCGCGGCAGCGGCGCGCCGGCGCTTCTGTGGGCGATGAACCGTGGGCTGGTCAGGACGAACCCGGGCCGGACCGTGTCGAGTTCGAGGATCTGGAGCTGGCGGGCCAGCGGCCCGTGCCCGCCGTCGAGCCGCAGCCGTACCCGGGGGCGGGTGTGGACGCGCGGTCGGCCGTCGGCGCGCACCAGGGTGCGTACGGTGTTGTCGCCCCGGCGGCCGTAGAGCACCCACTCCGCCTCCGGACAGCGCACACCGGGGCCGGGGCTGCCCTCGACGCTCAGGCCCAGCTCCGGTGCCTCGACCCGGAGTTCACGTCCCTGCAGGGCGACCTCGGCGGGTCCGTGCACGGCCGGCTGGGCCCAGAGCTCCTCGGCCACCGCCCGCGCCTCCCGGGTGCCGACGGCGAGCGCGACGACGTACCGTCCGGTGCGGCGCAGGTCGACGCGGCGCAGCAGGTCCCTGGCGAGGTCGTAGGCGTGCGGCCGCCACAGGTCGTCGACCAGGACGGACAGGCCGAGTTCGGTGTAGGGGCCGATGGTGGTGCAGCGGTGCTCGTACAGGGACAGCACGGCCAGGGCGCGGCGGCCGAAGCGGGTGGGGACCATCCAGGTGACGTCCGGCAGCAGGCTGCGGGCGACGTCCGCGTCGACCGGGTAGCAGAGGTGGGCGGCGGAGGAGTCGTAGTAGCGGACCGGCACGTCGACCGGGCCCGCCGAGGTGGGGACGCTGGTGGTGGGGACGGTCAGCAGGGGGTAGCCCTGGGGAGGGTGGGAGCGGTCCCTGAGCCGGTAGACGCGGGTGCGTTCCACGGGGCCCCGGTAGGGGGTGAGGGCCTGGTCGACGTCCTGGGTGACCTGCGGGATCACCGTCTCCAGGTGGTCGATGTAGACGCGGAGCAGGTGGCAGCGCGGGAACTCGTGGTCGGGGCCCGAGTAGTCGGCCCGGTACCGGTTGGGGCGCGGGCCGAAGGCGGCGCCCGTGCCGCGGCCGTCCAGGGCCGGGACGATGTCGTGCCGGTTGGTGATGCCCGCGACCCAGGTGCGCGGGTCGGCGGGCTCCCGGCGGTCGATCGGCGCGCCGACGGCGACCACGTGGGTGACCCGGTAGGCGCGGCAGAACTCCTCGTCCTGGGCGAGGTTCAGCAGGGCGATCGCGCCCTCGCCGTGTCCGACGAGCGCGAGGTCGGCGCCGCGCGGGACGCCGTGGTCCCGGATCGCCAGCAGGATCGAGCGGGTGTAGGGCGAGTCGGTCATGAACAGGTTGCGCCAGGCGTCGGCGAAGTCCTGCGGGGAGTCGTCGCGGGGGCGGCCGGGGGCGGTGCCGGGTGCCTGGACGACGTACCGGAGCACGCCGTCGGGGCCGCGCACCTCCTGGACCAGGACGCGGCCCTCGGCGTCGAGGACGTCCAGGTTGCGCAGGAAGGCGAGCAGGGAGCCCTCGGTGGCGAGGCCCTGGGCCTCCCGGGCGGACGGTTCGACGGCCTGGACGGCGCCCTCGCCCCGGTCCGGGGCCGAGGAGTGGGCGGCGCTGATGCCGCGCGCCGGGTCGGCGGTCAGCTCACGGCCGGCGGCGAGCGCCCAGGCGGTCTCGTCGTTGACCGGGTCCTCGCCCAACAGGCCGCGGATGGCGAGGAGTTCAGCCAGGATCGGGGCCAGTGCGGACAGCGCCCGCCGGGCGTCCTGGTCCTTGAAGAGGGCCCGCAGCGCGCGGACGGCCTCGAAGTCCCGGTCGGCGGTGACCGCGGCCGTCAGCCGGCGCATGCCCGGGTCGTGCCGGAACTCGGGGTGGTCGAGCAGGACGGCGGCGATCCTGAGCCGCAGCGAGGTGACCGCCACCAGCGCGGCCAGGGACTCCCGGCCCAGCGCCTCCCCCGCCGCGCCGAGGAGACGGCCCACGCCGTCCGGTGCCACGATCGCCGCGCCGCCGAGCCCCTGCCTGTTGGTCAGCGCCCGCAGCAGCGCCCAGCGGGCTGCGTAGCCGGTGCGGGGGCGGCGGCGCGCGGAACCCGTCAGCGCCGGGGCGAACAGGACGGAGCTGGTCCGTGCGCACACCTCGCGGATGCCCTCGGCGACGTCCACGACGTCACGGGCGCACTCCCGCAGCAGTTCCTCCGTGGGCGGCCCGGAGGCATGCCGGTGCGCTGCCATCCGGCGCTCCCTCGGATCGACGACATGGCCTGGTCCCATCGTGTGCCCTGGACCCGGTGCGCGCACCTTCGTCCATGCGGGTGACGGTGAGCGCCGTGCGGAGCCCGTCAGGCGTCGTCGGCGAGGCCGGCGGCGACGGTCGCGCCGAGTTCCCAGCACGCCTCGAGGTCGGCCTTGCCGGGCTCGCCGGTCACCGTGACCGGCGGGGCCGCCCGGCGCCAGCCGAGGCCGGTGGTGATGGAGTCGAGGGCGCGCAGGGCGCCGGTGACGTCGTTGCCGCCGTGCACATAGGCGCCGAAGGGACGGCCCTGTGTCTCGTCCAGGCACGGGTAGTAGATCTGGTCGAAGAAGTGTTTGAGGGCGCCGGAGACATAACCGAGGTTGGCCGGGGTGCCGAGGAGGTAGCCGTCGGCTGCCAGCACGTCGGAGGCCGTGGCGGACAGGGCCGCCCGCCGCACGACCCGCACCCCCTCGATCTCCGGGGTCGTCGCCCCGGAGACCACGGCCTCGAACATGGCCTGGCAGTGCGGCGATGGGGTGTGATGGACGATCAGCAAGGTGGGCACACCGGCACCCTGCCGTGCGCGGCCCGCCGACGGCAACCGGCGGGGCCGCCGGTCAGGGCTGTGCGGGCACCGTCCAGCAGTTGGAGACGGCCGGCAGGCCGGACAGCCGGGCCGTGAGCCAGGCGACGGCGTCGCCCTGGTCGGTCAGCAGCGGCCCGAAGTGGTTCAGCAGGGCGCGGCCCGCGTCCGGCAGCACGACCGGCACATAGGTGACGTCCGCGCCTTCGGCGCACCAGTCGACGGCGAGCCGGCGGGCCTGGGCGTGCGGGACGAGGTCGTCGCTGACGCCGGTCGCCAGCCGGACCGGGCTCGCCGGTGCCGTCCTGCCGATGCGCTGGTCGTCCAGGAAGGCCTGGAGTGCGGGCTCCTCGCCGATGATGTCGGAGACGGAACTGCCGTCGGTGGTCCAGGCGGTGCTGCGCTGGGAGCCGTAGGCGAGGATCGCGTCACCGACGCACATGGTCGACAGGTCGGTGAGGGCGGCCCGGCCCGCGGCGCCGAGGTGGGCGTCGACGATCGGCTTCAGCGCCGGGTCGGACTGGACGAAGCCGTTCACCGCCCAGCCGAGGGCGCCGGCCAGGTCCGTGCCGTCGATGGCCGCGGTGACGGCGGTGAGGTCGGCGGGCGGCGCCCCGGCGTAGGTGCCGGAGAGGGTGACGTCCGGGGCGTAGTCGGGCTGGAGTTCGGCGGCCGCCGCGGTCGCGCCGCCGCCCTGGCTGTAGCCGAACAGGCCCACTCGCGAGGCGGCGGTGACCGTGGCGCCGGGGACGCTCCGGGCGGCGCGTACGGCGTCCAGGACCGCGTGGGCGCCGTCCAGCCGGTTGACGTAGGTGTGCAGCCGGTCGGTCGCGCCGAGCCCGACGTAGTCGGTGACGACGACCGCGACACCCTCGGCGAGCAGCCGGTAGATCGACAGGTCCTCGTAGCCGACGGACACCGTCCGGCCGTTGAGGAGCAGCGGGTGCTCCAGGCCCAGGGAGGCGGCGCACTGGTCGCCCTGGCCCATGGTGCCGGGCGCCAGGGCGACCAGCGGGCGGGCACCGGGGCCGAGCCAGGGCAGCGTCGGTTCGATGTAGGCGCCGGTGACCGCGACGGGGCCGCCCGCCGAGTCGGTGGACTTGTACATCAGGCGGGTCGCGCGGCCCGGCAGCGGACCGGGCAGGCTCGGCAGGCTCAGGGCCAGCGGGAGGGGTTCGGTGCGGATGAGGGTGCCGTCGGCGGTGGGGAGGCCGGCGGGCGGATCGTAGAAGGCGGGGATGGTGACGTCCCGGGAGACCTCCGCTCGGGAGGCCGTGGCCTGCACGGTCTGGACACAGAGGCAGGCGGCAGCGGCGACGGCGGTGGCCAGCAGGCGGCTGCGAACAGGCATGGGGTACCTCCTTGACGTGCGGGACGTGGGAGGTGGTGCGGGGAGCGAGGAGCGGCGTCCCCGGTGCGGCCCAGGGGACGGGTGCGGCTTCCTCGACGGTAGCGAGCAGAGTGTTACCGGCGGTAGCGGCCGTGAGGTTACGGTTCAGTAATATGACGGCCAGTCAACAAGTGTTCTCCGGACCGGCATCCGTCAAGCGCTCCCCGCCGAATATCCGTGCGGCCGGGCCGGAGCCCTCGATTACAGTGGCCCGCCGGGACGCCGAAGGGGAGGCAACGGGTGGGGACCCTGCGGAGAAGAGCCGTACCGCTCGCCCTGCTCGCGGGGCTGCTGACGGGGTGCGGGGTGTCGGCGCGCGCGACCGGCGTCACGGACTCGGGGCAGTCGTCCAGCGGGGCGGCCCAGAGCGGAGGCACGGTCGGCGCCGCCGGTTCGGCCTGTGCGCTGCCGGTCGCGTTCGACATCGCCCGCGGCTGGCGGGCGGAGGCCGTCGACGGCCTGGCCGCGGTCGCCTCGAACGGCACGGACGGCGACCTGGCTCAGAGCCTGCTGCGTCAGGGTCCGGTGACCCTGGCCTGCGAGATCGACGCCAAGCCCGCCGGGGCCGTCGGTTTCCTGCGGGTGTCGGCCGGAAAGCCGGGCAGCGGTGACGCCGGCGCGGTGCTGCGGGCCTTCGTGGCCGCCGAGGACGGCACCAGCAAGGCCGAGTACCGGACCTTCACGTCCGGCCGGCTCGCCGGGGTACGGGTCGACTACGTCTGCACGAGCAAGCTGCTGGACGAGACCAAGAGGGAGTCCGCGCTGGCCGTGGTCACGCCCCGCGGCCCCGTCGTACTGCACCTGGGCGGGCTCGACAGCGCGGAGCACGACGAGATGCTCCCCGCCTTCGAGCTCGCCCAGCGGACGCTGCGCTCCGCCTGACCCCGGGCACAGGGGTCAGGCGGAGCCGCGTCGGCTCCGTCAGGCCGAGGCCGGGCGGAGTCGCGTCGGACGCGTCAGGACGACCTCCACCGGGTGCGCCACAGCAGCACGAACCCGGCGGCCAGCAGCACTCCACCGAAGACGGCCGGCCACAGGTGGGCGCCGGTCTCGGCGAGATCACCCTGGACGGCCTGCGGCTCGGTCTGGGGCGCGGTGGACGGGTTCTCCTGGCCCGCCGGAGCGGCGCCGGCCGAGCTCGCCGTGCCGGTCGGGGCCGGGGTCTCGGGCCGCTCGGTCGGCTTGCTGATGACACCGCCTCCGGTGCCCGACGACTTCTTGGGCGAAGCGCTCGTGTAGACGTGCGGCAGACCGGTGTTGCCGGAGCCGGTCTTCGTGGCGGACGGCTCGGCCGCGGGCTCTGAGGGCTGGGCGCTCTCGGTCTCGGCCGGCGGGTCGGCCGGGGAAGCCGTGTCGCTCGGCTCCGTGACCGGGCTCGCCGACTCCGACGGCGGGTTCTCCGGGCTCGCCGACTCCGACGGGCCGGGGTCGGCGCTCTGCGACGGGTCGGGCTCGGCGCTCTGCGACGGCGGCTGCTCGTCGGCCCCGGCCCCGCAGGTGCGGCCGGAGTTGATGCAGCCGACCATCTTCCGCATCAGGCTCTCGTCGAAGACGTTGATGAAGTCGCCGTGGTCTGTCACCGGCTTGTGCAGCTGCTCGGGGAACGAGTCCACCGCGAACAGCGGGACCGTACGGCCGCCGTCCTGGAGGCTCGGTGCGTCGACGTCGTAGACGATGCGCTGCACCAGCTGCGGAATCGCCTGGAACCCGGCCGGGCAGCTGCCGTCGGCCGCGGCGAACGCCACATGGGTGCGATGGTTGGCGCTGTCGATGTTCCGGCCGTCCCAGCAGCTCTGGAACCTGAACGTGCGCACGACGTCACTGCCCGAGGGGCAGAGCGGGTACTTGTCCTTGAGCTGCCGGTCCTCGAAACCGGTGCAGCTCCAGGAGGCGTTGGCGTTGGCCGGGCCGTTGACGAAGGCCTTGGCGTCGCCGGTGATGATGCGCAGCAGCCGGGGCATCTCGGTGACCTTGGAGGTCGGGTTGCCCTCGAAGGTGAGCGTGACCTCCTTCGCCGTCACGATCTGTCCGGCGTTGCCCTCGGTGCCGCCGCCCGGCTTGTCGGCGTCCCGCTCCTGCTTGCCGTTCTGCAGCCGCAGCACGGGCCAGTAGTACGTGGACTTGTCGCCCTGGTCCGCACAGCTCGTGTCGGCGTTCGCGAGGTCGTCGTCGCTGGCGAAGGCGTTGTTGGACTGGTTGCCGATGTAGTCGTGGAAGTGGTGGGCGCCGTTGGAGACACCGGGCGCCACGATCACGTTGTCCGAGTTGAACAGCCCGTTCGCGTTGACGCCGCAGCTGGACGCGAAGGTGCCGGTGGAGCCGCCGGGCTGCTCGGCCGGGGTCGTGACATTGGGCTGGACGGTGGTGATGTCGGCGTAGTCGGCGGCGACGGGGCCGTTGCCGCCCTGACCGCCGATGCCGGCGCCGGCACTCGCACTGGCGCTCTGGCTCGGTGTGGCGCCGTCCTGCGGCGACGCCGACTGCCCGCCGCCCTGGTCCGAGGAGCGCAGGGTGCAGGCGGCGAGGTCGTCGAGGCCCTGCGGGCGGTCGCCCTCGCGGTCGATGGCGTCGGCGATCCGCTGGAGGGACTCGGACCGCTTCTCCTTCAGCGGATCCAGGATCGTCTGGTCGGCGAGGCCCGGGTTCTGCTGGATCGCCGCGGCCGACTCCTTGAGCTGCTGGTAGGCGGCCACGATCTGCTGGTCCAGCTGCGCGAGTTCACCGTCGACGTCTTCCCGGGCCGCGTCGGGCACGTCCGTCAGCCGGCTGCCGATGTCGGGGCAGTAGACGGTGGGCGCGGACAACACCTGAGCGGTGGCGGTCTGCCCGGACTGCTGGTCCGATTCGGTGGCCGAGGCGTAGACGTTCACCGCGACCAGTGTTCCGCCGCCGAGCATCAGGGCGACCGCTGCGAAGGTCGCGCGTTGTGCGCCGGTCGGGCGTCTGCGCCTGTTGGGTCTCAAGGTCGTTCCCCTGCATGTCGTGGTCGGCCGGGCATGGAATTCCCCCGCCCTATACGCGGCGCGGCACCTCCGTGTTCAACGACCCCACGAATTCACGGTGACCTCACAGGAAGCAGTCCCCCGGGCCGCCGCCGGCACCGCTCCGACGGGCGTACGGCGGTGATCGCCACGCGGGCGAAATGCCGTCCCGCGACGGCCGGTTCTCGAACGCTACGACGAACATCACAATTACGTATCGGACATTACGCACTTCAACCTTCACACGAGTGACACAAGTTGGCTAAGTTGACGGGCAAGCCGCTCGGCTCCCCCCGGCGAATCCCGTCGGGCCGCGCGGCCTCCGCCGAATCCGGTGCCCAACGGGGCGATCCGGAGCCGGGGACCCATCCGAACCACTGGGGTGAATCGGCCAACTGCCCTTAGGGGCAAGGGCCGTAGGGCATGCCTTCCGGATCGACCCGCCCGAACCCGACAGCTAACTCGGTAGGCGGAGCACGGAAGGAGCACGACCCCCATGGCGCCCGAGAGCCGTGACGAGGTTCGACAGCGGATCGACAGCCTCTACGACCAGGCCGAGAACGCCACCGGGAACTACAACGCCACACGTGCGATGAACGGGGGCTCGCGGTCCCGCGGTGTCCCGCTGTTCAAGCGGCCCCGGCGCGACGACCCGGGCCTCGACAACATCGCCAAGGAGTGGTTCGACAGCG
The DNA here is from genome assembly GCF_053611365.1 of Streptomyces sp. NPDC054813. Taxonomy (NCBI): domain Bacteria; kingdom Bacillati; phylum Actinomycetota; class Actinomycetes; order Kitasatosporales; family Streptomycetaceae; genus Streptomyces; species Streptomyces sp. NPDC054813. The sequence goes on from NZ_JBSHAF010000010.1 coordinate 109,303, forward strand.
CACGCTCGCGGCTGGGACCGAGTGTCCCGGCGGCGCTCCCCTCCGACCGGCAGCCCGACCGCCCCGGCCCGCGACGGCCCGTCAGCGCGATGGCAGCCGACCTGCTCGGCCAGTTGGAGGGCTCCGGCCCGTCCCGGCCGGAGCTGACCGCGGGGCCGTCCGCGAACAGCGACATCGAGGTCGTCCGCGAACTGACGGAGCGCCCGAAGCTGGAACTGACGGCCGGGTCCCCCGCGGCACTGCCCCCGGGACCGTCGAGCGCGGCCAAGGCGCTGCCCGCCGCCGCGCCGCGGCGGGCCACACCGGGCACGGCCAAGACCAAGAGCCAGCTGAAGATCGCCAAGGCGCGCGAGGTGCTGTCGCAGCGCACTGGACAGCGTGCGATCGCGGCGCTCGAACCGGCCGCGCCCGCCCCGGCTCCGCAGGCGGCTCCTCCCGCCCAGACCCCTTGGCCCACGCCCGAGGCCCAGGTCCCGGCGCAGCAGTGGCCGGCCCCCGCCGGTATGCCCGGCCAGTACGGCGACACCGGCTCCTTCCGGACCGACGCCCTGACCGGCACCGGCGCCTTCCCGGCGGTGACCGTGACGGAGACGGGTGCCATCCCGGTGGTGCCCGCGACGGACACCGGCTCCTTCCGGGTCATGACCCCGGGCGCCGCCCAGCCCATGTCCCCGGCGGACACGGGCGGCTTCCGCGTCATGTCTCCGGGCGCCACGGGCGGCTTCCCGGCCGTGCCCCCCATGGACGCGGGTGCGATGCCCGCCGCGGGCCCGGGCGACACCGGTTCCTTCCGGGTCATGACGCCGGGCGCGACGGGCACGTTCCCGATGCCGGCCGACACGGGCGCGTTCCCGACCGCCGCCCCCACGAACACGGCCGCGTTCCCCACCGCCGCCCCCGCCATGCCGGCCGCGCCGGTCCCGGGCACGATGGCCACCGGTTCCTTCCCGGGCATGGCGCCGGACGCGACCGCCGCCTACCTCGGCGCGCCCCCGGCCGCCGCGGAGACCGCCTATCCCACCGCCCCGTACGCCATGCCGACTGCCGCCATGCCGACCGCCGCCATGCCGTCGGCCGACTACGGCATCGGCGCCTTCCCTGCGGCGCCCGCCGCGGACATGGGCGGCTACGCCGCCGATATGCAGCCCACGGCCGCCGCCTACGCCACCGCACCGGCCACGACCGCGCTCGATGGGCCGATGCCCACGGCGGTGATACCGACGGCGGTGACGGACCCGCCGTGGGCGATGATGGCCTCCCCCGCCGTACTGACCGTGCCGCCCATGGCGACGGCCACCGCCGCCCCGGCGGCCCCGGCCCCGCTCCCCACCGCGCTTGTCCCCACCGCCCCCGTCCCGACGGCGCCCCCGGTGGTCACCGCCCCCGTCCCGACCGCACCCCCCGTGGTCACCGCCCCGCTGCCCACCGCGCCCGTCCCGAGCGCGCCCCCGGCCGTCTACCCCGCCGCGGCCGTCACCGACACCGGCTCCTTCCTCGTACCCGGTGCCGCGGCCGAGCCCGGCAAGGCCATGAAGGCGCTGGCGTTCGCCCGGGCACAGATCGGGCGGCCGTGTGTCTGGGGCGCGACCGGGCCGGAGTCGTACGACTGCTCCAGCCTCACCCAGGCCGCCTGGCGGGCCGCCGGAGTGTCGCTGCCGCGCAGCGCGCCGGACCAGACCTTCGCCGGCACCCCGCTGACGCTGGCCGACATCGAGCCCGGTGACCTGGTCTTCTTCTTCGACAACGACAGCCACGTCGGGGTCTACGCGGGCAACGGCATGATGATCCACGCGCCGAGCCCGGGGGCGTCCATCCGCGAGGAGTCGATCTACACCGCCGGGGAGTCGGCGATCCACCGGGTGGTCCGCCCGGCCTGAACCCCGGAGGTCGGGTTCTTCGGGGTCAGACCCTCCGCCGCCGCGTGCGCCAGCTCTCGTGGTGGTCCAGGAGGGTCTCCTCGACGGGCCGGTAGGTGAGGCCCAGTTCCTTGACGCCCCGGCTGTTGTCGACACGGAAGCGGATCCCGAGGTGCTTGCGTATGTAGTCCTGGGTGAGGCCGAAGGAGGGGCCGAGGATCCGTACCGGCCAGTGCGGGAGCGCGGTGCGCGGCAGACGCGGATCCCATGGACGGCGGGTGCGGATGATCCGGGACATCTCGTGGAAGGACGTCATCGTCTCGTTGGCCACGATGTAACGGCCGCCTGCCGCCGGGTTCTCCGCCGCCGCGATGTGCGCGTCGGCCACGTCGCGGACGTCCGCGGTGGTGAAGCTGAAGTCCGGGGCGCCGTAGCAGAAGTAGCCCTTGAACAGCTCGTCCAGCAGGAACAGGCTGCCGGACTCGGAGGCGGGCGTGAGCGAAGGGCCCAGTATCAGGCCGGGGTTGACGGAGACCATGCGCCAGCGGTCCTGGGCGGCCTCGGCGTCCCAGGCGGCACGCTCGGCGACCGTCTTGGCGTAGTGGTAGGGGTTGCCGGCCACCGTGCTGGTGGTGTTGAAGTACTTCTCCGTCAGGATCCCGCCGGCCATCTCGCGGACGTCGGAGTAGTCGCCGAAGATCGCGCCGACGGTGGAGGTGAAGACCAGGGTCGCCACGTCCGGGGCGCGCTCCACGCTCGCGAGCACGTTGCAGGTGCCGAGCAACGCCGGGTCCACCACGTCCCGGCGGCCGTCCCTGATCCGCTCCGGCATCAGGAACGGCGAGGCCACGTGGAAGACCGTCGTACAGCCGCGGAACGCCTCGTCGAATGAGCCGTCCTTGAGCAGGTCCGCCTCGAACAGGGTGAGCCGGCCGGGGAAGGCCTCCTGGAGCTCCCACAGGGGCCGGACCTTGGCCGCGTGGCAGGAGCTGCGGACGGTCGCGTGTACCCGGTAGCCCCGCTGCAGCAGCCTGCGCACCAGATGGCCGCCGACGAATCCGCTGCCGCCGGTGACCGCGACGGTCGTCTCCCCGCGTGCGTCCACGCTCTCACCCCTCGCCCTCCGGCCACCGCGCCTCGGTGCGCCGCACAGGACAGGTTGGTGGATGCCCGGGGTGGCCGCCAAGCACCGGGAGGGGAGCTGTACCGTCTCCTGGCCATAAGCGGGACCCGACAGAAGTCATAAGTTCGTCTTATGAGGTCATAGACCGGACCCGCGTACTAACTTAGGACTGCCTTAGCTTAGGCTTCCCGTTCGAGATCGATTGTCCTCACTCGAAGGGAACCTGATCATGCCGCGCCCCCTGCGGGTAGCCATCGTCGGAGCCGGCCCCGCCGGGATCTACGCCGCCGACGCCCTGCTCAAGTCCGAGGTGGCCGCCGAGCCCGGCGTGTCCATCGACCTCTTCGAGCGGATGCCCGCCCCGTTCGGCCTGATCCGTTACGGCGTCGCCCCCGATCACCCGCGCATCAAGGGCATCATCACGGCCCTGCACCAGGTGCTCGACAAGCCGCAGATCAGGCTCTTCGGCAATGTGGACTACCCGACCGACATCAGCCTCGACGACCTGCGCACCTTCTACGACGCGGTGATCTTCTCCACCGGCGCGACGGCCGACCGCGAGCTGCGCATACCCGGGATCGAGCTGGACGGCTCCTACGGCGCCGCCGACTTCGTCTCCTGGTACGACGGCCACCCGGACGTGCCGCGCACCTGGCCACTGCAGGCCGAGAAGGTCGCCGTCCTCGGTGTCGGCAACGTGGCCCTGGACGTGGCCCGCATCCTCGCCAAGACCGCCGACGAGCTGCTGCCGACCGAGATCCCGCCGAACGTCCACGACGGCCTGAAGGCCAACAAGGCGCTCGAGGTGCACGTCTTCGGCCGCCGTGGCCCGGCGCAGGCGAAGTTCTCCCCGATGGAGCTGCGGGAGCTGGACCACTCCCCCAACATCGAGGTCATCGTCGACCCCGAGGACATCGACTACGACGAGGGCTCGATCGAGACCCGGCGCGGCAACAAGCAGGCCGACATGGTCGCCAAGACCCTGGAGAACTGGGCGATCCGCGATGTCGGCGACCGCCCGCACAAGCTCTTCCTGCACTTCTTCGAGTCGCCGACCGAGATCCTCGGCGAGGACGGCAAGGTCACCGGCCTGCGCACCGAGCGCACCGCCCTGGACGGCACCGGCAACGTCAAGGGCACCGGGGAGTTCAAGGACTGGGAGCTCGGCGCGGTCTACCGCGCGGTCGGCTACCTCTCCGACAAGCTGCCCAAGCTGCCCTGGGACATCGACTCGGGCACCGTCCCGGACGAGGGCGGCCGGGTCATCGAGGAGAGCGGCAACCACCTCCGGTCGACGTACGTCACCGGCTGGATACGCCGCGGCCCGGTCGGTCTGATCGGCCACACCAAGGGCGACGCCAACGAGACGGTCTCCAACCTGCTGGACGACTACGCGAACGACCGGCTGCACACTCCCGAGGCGCCCGCGCCGGAGGCCGTGGACGCCTTCCTCGCCGAGCGGAACGTCCGCTTCACCACCTGGGAGGGCTGGTATCGGCTGGACGCCGCCGAGCGGGCGCTGGGCGAGCCGCAGGGCCGCGAGCGGGTGAAGCTCGTCGAGCGCGAGGACATGCTCCGGGAGAGCGGCGCGTGACACGACGCTGAACCGCTCGTAGGGCTCGAAGGGGGGCCGACGGATCGCCGTCGGCCCCCCTTACGTGTTCACCGTCGGCCGGGCGAACGGGGCCCGCCCCTGTGCGGATGGACGAGCAGACCCCGTTCGCCGCACCATTGTCCGGAATCCGCCTGGTCGGGGACACGGGTGAACCGCCGTCGCACGACGCACACGGTGCACACCCCGGGTGCGGGGCGCATTCCCCGTGCGCGGGCGGCCCCCGCCCTGTGGAACCCGCTGCCGAGCGGTGATACTGGAACGCACACCCCGCTTCCATCAGCAGATTGGCCCATGTCGAACTCCGCCACCGACCGTGCCGTCCTCCCGCCGACCGTCTGGGCCGCCCGCGGCCGCCACACGGGCCCGGACTCCGAGGAGGTGATCCGCCGGATCCTGCGCCGCCGCAAGGAGACCGGCGCCCTCGACGACTTCGCCGAACCCGCCGTGCCCGCCGTGCCCGGGGAATCCGGCCCGCGGGTCTTCGAGGCGCGCTGGCGCGTCGACGACGGCACGGTGACGGTGCGCGCCCGGCTGACCCTCGCAGCGCAGGCGGCCGGACGGGAGTGGCAGCTCGTCGCCGAGGCAGAGCGGCCCTGGGACGAGACCTGGCCCTCTCCGGCGACGGTGTTCTGGCCCGACGGCGACGAGGCCGGGGACGGCGGCGAGGCCGCCTGGGACTACCACCCGGCCGTCGCGGGCCTGCGGCTGCGCACGGTCAACCCGCTGCCCGCCGACGACAAGGACATGCGGCGGGTGCTGCGCGAGGCCGCGAAGGACGCCTGGTGCGTCAACCTCGTGGTGCACGAGGCGATGACACCCGACGCGCTCGGCCGGCAGCCGCTGGTCCGGCAGCTGCCGCCCGGCCTCGCCCACCGTGTCGTGGAGCACCGGGCCACGCCCCAGCAGTTCCGTGCCGTCAACTGGGCGGTGCGCGACCTCGGCGTCGAGGTGCCGCGCGGCGGTGCCGTCCTGCTGCCCCCGGACCCGGCACCGTCCGGCTACGACGCGCGGGAGTACGCGGTGCGCAGCGTCTTCCTGGACGGCTCGGAGTCCACCGAACTGATCGCCGTGCTGCGCCGGTTCGCCTCGCTGCCCAAGCCCGCGCCGCAGGGCGCCGAGGAGGCGCTGGCCGATCTGCGCGACAACTGGACCCTGATGACGCTGGAGGAGGAGCTCGCCCGCGAACGCGAGCGGGTCGCGCAGTATGCCGAGGCCCTGGAGGCCATGACCAGGTCCCGCGACCTGTACCGGGAGGCGGCCGAGCGGGCCGACGAGGCGCTCGCCGCCCTCCGCGACACTCCCACCCCCGCCGCGCCGGCCTCCCAACCCGGCTCCCCCTTCCAGCAGTTGACCCGGGTCTTCAAGGGCCTGCGGCCGCCGAAGGAGAATGCCGGGCCGACGGCCATGCCCGAGGACGAAACCGGGAAGACGGACCAGTGAGGAGCCCCGGGCCGGACCGGGGCAGGACGACGGGACAGCCATGGACACCACCACGACCGTGCTCGTGATCTGCGCGATCGTCGCGGCGGCCCTGCTCGCCGGGGCGGTCACCGTGCTCGTACGACTGGTCCGCACCCGGCGCACCCTGCGCCGGGCCGGGCTGCCCACCGGACCGCGCTGGGTGTTCTGGGGCGCCGTCCTGTACCTGGTGCTCCCGACCGACCTCCTCCCCGACCCGATCTACCTGGACGACATCGGCGTCCTCCTGCTGGCCCTGCGCTCGATGCGCGCGGCTCGGGTGCTGCCGACGGAGGAGCCCGAACTCTGAGCCGCCCAGGGCATGATGGGCTGATGCGAACCACGTTCACCGGTGTCTCCGGGCTCTCCTCGCCGCCCGATGTCGCCGTGGTCGTCGACGTGATGCGGGCGTTCACCGTGGCGGCCGGGGCCTTTGGGCGGGGCGCGGAGCGGATCGTCTTCGCCGAAACCCTCGACGAGGCACTGGAGTTGAAGGCCCGCCACCCGGGCTGGCTGGCCTTCCAGGACGGTCCGGTGGTGCCGGGCTTCGACCTGGCCAACTCACCGGCCCGGCTGCGCTCGCTGGACGTCGCGGGCCGCACCGTCGTCCAGCGGACCACCGCCGGGACGGCCGGGGCGCTGGCCGTCGCCGGGGCCCGGCTGCTGCTGTGCGCGAGTTTCGTGGTCGCCGGGGCCACCGCCGCCGTCCTGCGGCGGGAGCGGCCCGAGGCGGTCACCTTCGTCGTCACCGGGGACGGCGGGCGGGCCGAGGAGGACCTGGCCTGCGCCCAGTACATCGCCGGGCGGGTGGTCGACGACGGCCTCGACCCGGGTCCGTTCGTGGACCGGGCCCGGAACTCCGACGCCGCCGCGCGGCTCGCCGAGGGGGTGCGGCTCGGCTGGGAGGGCATCCACCCCGAGGACGTACCGCTGTGCCTGGAGACGGACGCCTTCCCGTTCGCCATGGCCGCCGCCCGGGAGGACGGTCACCTGGTGCTGCGCCCGGTTGCCGACGGCTGAGCCGGTGCTCCGCGAGGAGCAACCGGTCGGTGCCGCCCGGGTGCGTTCCGTGGGCGTCGTGGCGCATTCTTGCTGTGTCCCCCACCCAGCGGTGCACGGACGAGGTAGGACCGGATGACTGGGAGCGGCGAGCACCTGGGCCGGGCGCGTGAACGGCTGACCGCGCTGCTGGTCGACGCCTCGACCGGCGCCCTGGACGCGGCCGGCGGCCACGTCGCCGGGGTGTACCTTCGCGCCGGCACCCCCGGGCTGCTGCGGCTCGCGACGCTGGTGGGGCTGCCCGGCCCGCTGTTCCGGCCCTGGTGGCGGCTGCACATGGACCGGCCGTTCCCGGTCGCGGACGCCTACCGGCTGGGGGTGCGGGTGGTGCTGCCCAACGCCACCGAGATGGTGCGCCGCTACCCCCAGTTCGCGGCCGGGCTGCCGTTCCAGTTCGGATCGGTGTACACGCCCGTGCCCGGGGCAGCGCCGTCGTTCGGAGTGCTCACCGTGCTGCGTCCGGCGGTCCCGGACGCGGAGGACGAGCTGCCCGGCCTGGACCACCTGGGCCGGCTGGCCGAGGACCTGGGCGCCGGGCTGCGCGCGCTGGTGGCCGAGGAGGGCGACGCGGCGGTCGCCTGGGAGGGCGAGCCGGTGTGCGTACGGCCGCCCGTGACGCGTCCGGGGACGGCCCGCGCCGGGCGTTTCACCTGGGACCCGGCCACCTCGGCGGTGTGCGCGGACGACCGGCTGCACGCCCTGCTCGGCGTGGCGCCGAAGGACTTCCCCACCACCGGCGCCGAGCTGGCGGCGGCCGTGACGCCCACCGACGCCCACCAGGTACTGACCGCGCTGCGCGAGACCGCGGCCGGCCGGCCGCCGGAGTCCCCGCTGCGGGTGCGGGCCGCGGACGGCGCCCCGCGCCTGCTGGAACTGTGGCCGCCGCCCGGCGCCCCGGACCCGACCCTGGTCTCCGGGGTCGTCGTCGACCCGGGCCCGACCGGGTTCGCCGACGGGGTGGCCGATCTGCTCCCCCAGGGTGTGTTCTGCCTGGACCGCTCGGGGCTGCTGCGTTACGTCAACCCGGCAGCCGCCCGCCTGACCGGCCGGCCGGCCGCCGAGCTGCTCGGCCGGCCCGTGTGGGAGGTCATGCCGTGGCTGGGCGGAGCGCCGTACGACGACCACTGGCGCGGTGCGCTGCTCGCCCCCGAACCGGTGCACTTCCAGGTCCGCCACGGTGACACCGGCGAGGGCGACTGGCTCGCCCTGTCCCTGCACCCCGGCCCCGACGTCGTCACCGGCACGGTCGTCCCCACCAACCGGATCGACCCGGCCGTACATCTGCCGAGCCCGCCGGAGCCGGGTGCGGCGGGCGGCCGGGCCATCGTCGGCGGCGCCCCGACGGCCCCGCTGTACCGGCCGATCGCCCTGGCCATCGCGCTGACCGACGCGGTGACCGCACGCCAGGTGTCGGCGGTGGTGATGCAGGAGCTGCTCCCGGCCTTCGGCGGCCGCCGACTGGCCATCTACCTCCTCCAGGACCGGCATCTCTACCTGGCCTGGGAGTACGGCTTCCCGCCGGGCTTCCTCGCCCCCTTCGACGGGGTCGGTCTCGACGCCCGCATCCCCGGCGTCGAGACCCTCACCACGGCCAGACCGCTGTTCTTCGACTCGATGCGGCAGCTGGGGGACACCTACCCGGGCCTCGCCCTGGACGCCGACGTGGGCGCGCGCGCCTTCCTGCCGCTGATCGCCTCCGGTCGCCCGGTCGGCTCCTGCATCCTCGGCTTCGACGTCGAGCGCGGCTTCACCACCGAGGAGCGCACCGTCCTCACGGCGCTCGGGGGCCTGATCGCGCACGCGATGGAGAAGGCCCAGCGGTACGACAGCGAGGCCGCCCTCGCCCGCGGACTCCAGCAGGCGCTGCTGCCCCGCCGGCTGTCGGCCCACCCGGGGGTGGAGACCGCCGGCCGGTATCTGCCGGGCACCCAGGGCATGGAGGTGGGCGGGGACTGGTACGACGTGGTCGAGGCCGGCGACGGACTGGCCCTGGTCATCGGGGACGTCCAGGGACACGGGGTGCAGGCGGCGGCCACCATGGGCCAGCTGCGCAGCGCGGTACGGGCGTTCGCGCTCGGCGACCGGCCGCCCGACGAGGTGCTGAGCGGCACCAACCATCTGCTCATCGACCTCGACCCGGGCCAGTTCGCCAGCTGCTGCTATCTGCGCCTGGACCCCGCCACCGGACGGGCCCGGGTCGCCCGGGCGGGCCATCCGCAGCCTCTGCTGCGCGCCCCGGACGGCCGCACCCGCGTCCTGGAGATCGCCGGCGGAGTGGTGCTCGGCGTGGACCCGCGGGCCCGGTACCCGGTGACCGAGCTGGAGCTGGAGCCGGACGCGATCCTCGCCCTGTACACGGACGGGCTGGTGGAGCGGCCGGGTGAGGACATCGACAACGGCATCACGGCGCTGCGGCTGGCCCTGGCGAGGGCCGGGGCGGCACCCGGCCGGCGCGGCGGCCGATCGCTGGCCGGGGTGGCCGACCGGCTCACCGCCACGGCCCGGCACGCCGCCGACCGGCCCGACGACGTGGCGCTGCTGCTCGCCACCCGCCGCCGGTTGTCCGGGGACCGCCCATGACCCGGCACGAGGGGACATCGAGCCGGTTGCCTCCGGAGACCCTCTCGCCTCGCAGGGCCGGGCAGTGTAGACATGGGCTCATGGTCCGTCTGCCCGGCCGGTCCGAGACCCGGCCGCCTCCTTCCGAGGCTCCGCGCGCGCCGCTCGCGGAGCGGGAGCGGACGGTGACCCGGCCGGGGCATATGCGATCCGGGCGGTGGTGGTCGGCGCGCAGCGGTCGCAGCGTGGCCGGACAGATGTTCATGCTGCAGGTGGTGATCGTGCTGCTGCTGGTCGTGACGGCGGTGGTGGAACAGGTCCTCCAGGTACGCCACGACAGCAGCATGGAGGCTCGCAACCGGTCCGTGGCCGTCGCCCAGTCCTTCGCCAACGCGCCCGGCACCGCCGCCGCGCTGCGGCTGCCGGATCCGACCTCCGTGCTCCAGCCCAAGGCCGAGGCGGCCCGCAAGGCGACCGGGGTGGACTTCATCGTCGTCATGAACACCGAGGGGATCCGCTACACGCACCCGAAACCGGACCGCATCGGAAAGAAGTTCGTCGGGAACATCGGGCCCGCGCTGGCCGGCGAGACCGTCACCGAGGAGGTCCACGGCACCATCGGGGAACTGGTGCAGGCCGTGGTGCCGGTCAGGGACGCCGACGGCAAGGTGGTGGGGCTGGTGTCGGCCGGCATCACCACCGCGCACGTGGGCGGCGCCGCCAACCAGCAGCTGCCACTGCTGCTGGCCTCGGCCGCCGCCGCGCTGGCGCTGGCGACGGCGGGCACGGCGCTGGTCAGCCGACGCCTGCGGCGTCAGACGCACGGCCTCGGCCCGCACGAGATGACCCGCATGTACGAGCACCACGACGCGGTGCTGCACTCCGTGCGGGAGGGGGTGCTGATCGTCGACGGCGACGGCCGGCTGATGCTCGCCAACGACGAGGCACAGCGCCTGCTGGACCTGCCCCCGGACGCCGAGCGCCGCCAGGTGCGGGACCTCGGCCTGGACAGCGACACCGCGGAGCTGATCGCCTCGGGGCGGATGGCCACCGACGAGGTGCACCTGGTCAAGGACCGCCTGCTGGCCGTCAACCAGCGCCCCATCGCGGTGCGTGGCGGGCCGCCGGGCAGCGTCATCACCCTGCGCGACTCCACCGAGCTGCGCGCCCTGTCCGGGCGCGCCGAGGTGGCCCGCGAGCGCCTGAACATGCTGTACGACGCCGGGGTGGGCATCGGCACCAGCCTGGACGTCACCCGTACGGCCGAGGAACTGGCGGAGCTGGCCGTGCCCAGGTTCGCGGACTACGCCGCCATCGACCTGTACGACGCGGTCCTCAAGGGCGAGGAGCCCAAGCCCGGGGACGCGCTGCGCCGGGTGGCGTTCACCGGCCTCCGCAAGGACGCCCCGCTCTACCAGGTCGGCGAGCGGATCCGGTTCGTGCCGTCCTCGCCGCAGGGCCGCTGTCTGGACACCGGCTATTCCGTCGTCGAGCCGCGGCTGCGGGACGCGCCCGGCTGGCGGGCCCAGGACGTGGAGCTCACCGGCCGGATCCTGGAGTTCGGCATCCACTCGCTGATCACGGTGCCGCTGCGGGCCGGGAACCTGGTGCTGGGGGTGGCCAACTTCTGCCGTTCGGAGAAGCTCGCCCCGTTCGACACGGAGGAGCTGGCGCTCGCGGAGGAGTTGGTGGCCCGGGCCGCCATCTCCATCGACAACGCCCGCCGCTACACGCGCGAGCACAGCATGGCGGTGGCCCTGCAGCGCAGTCTGCTGCCGCGCAGCCTGCCCGAGCAGAGCGCCCTGGACATCGCCTACCGCTATCTGCCGGCGCAGGCGGGCGTCGGCGGTGACTGGTTCGACGTCCTGCCGCTGTCCGGGGCCCGGGTGGCACTGGTGGTCGGGGACGTCGTGGGGCACGGGCTGCACGCGGCGGCGACCATGGGGCGGCTGCGCACGGCCGTGCACAACTTCGCGGCGCTGGATCTGACCCCCGACGAGCTGCTGAGCCTGCTGGACGAGTTGGTGAGCCGCATCGACCAGGACGAGATCCCCGCGGACAACACGGCCCCGGTCACGGGGGCGACCTGCATCTACGCGATCTACGACCCGGTCTCCCGGCGCTGCACGGTGGCCCGGGCCGGTCATCCGCCGCCGGCGCTGCTCGGGTCCGACGGCAGTGTGCGGTTCCCGGACGTGCCGGCCGGGCCGCCGCTGGGGGTGGGCGGACTGCCCTTCGAGACGGCCGACCTGGAGCTGCCCGAGGGCAGCAGCCTGGTCCTGTACACCGACGGGCTGGTCGAGGACCGGCAGCGGGACATCGACGAGGGTCTAGACCTGCTCGCCGGTGCCCTGGAGTCGACGGCCGGCGGCACCCCCGAGGAGACCTGTGCGGCGGTCCTGGAGCGGTTGCCGGCCCGCCCCAGCGACGACGTGGCGTTGATCGTCGCCCGCACCCGGGCGCTCGGCGCGGACCAGGTCGCCGAGTGGCAGGTGCCGGCCGACCCGGCGGCCGTCTCCGAGGTGCGGGCCAAGGTGACCCGTCAGCTCGCGGACTGGGACCTGGACGAGCTGTCGTTCACCACCGAACTGATCCTCAGCGAGCTGGTCACCAACGCCATCCGCCACGGCCGCGCGCCCATCGGGGTACGGCTGCTCCGCGACCGGACGCTGATCTGCGAGGTCGCCGACGCCAGCACCACCTCGCCGCACCTGCGGTACGCGGCGAGCACCGACGAGGGCGGCCGGGGGCTGTTCCTGGTCGCACAGATGGCCGAGCGCTGGGGCACCCGGTACACCCCCGCCGGCAAGGTCATCTGGGCGGAACAGCCGCTGCCCTGAGGCCCCGAGGGGGTGCTCCGCACAATTGTGTTGAGGACACGTCACCCCGCGGGTGATGATCCCCGGTATGTTCTCGCGCCGCAGCCGTCGCCCCAAGTCCGCCGAACTCGTCAGGGCCTGGGAGTGCCTGGACTCCGGGGATCTGCCTGGGGCGGTACGCCGGTTGCGGGCCGCCGGGGAGGACGCGCCGGTCGTCGAGGTGGCCCTCGTGGTCGAGCGGGCCGCCGAGGCGGCGGGGTTCGACGACCTCGGACAGGCGGCCGCCGCGCTCGCCGCCCGGCCCGACCATGCCAAGAACCTCTTCGACTTCGGGTACGCGTGTGTCGAACGCGGCCTGTCCTTCCTGGCGATCCCGCCGCTGCGCACGGTGCTGAGCCACAACCCGGGTGCGCTGACGGTCCTGCGGGAGCTGGTGTCGGCGTACGAGCGGGAGGAGCGCCACCAGGAGGCGATGACCGAACTGGCCCGGCACGTGGGCGACTTCGCCGACTGGCCGGACCGGTATCTGCTGGTGTACAACGCGCTCATGGCGGGCGACCTCGAGATGGCCCGCCGTCAGCACGCGCTGCTGCCCGAGCCGGAGGACGCGCAGTGGCTGCCCACGCGGGAGCGCCAGACCCGGATGCTGGAGCGGGCCGCCGCCCTCGGCGAACCGTCGGGTCTGCGTGACTGGCAGTACGTGACCGGCGGCCAGGTGCTGGGCACGCTCTCCCCGTTCGGCTTCGCCGCGGGCATGTCGGGCCGGTACGCCTGGCTCCAGGACAGCCCCGAGATGTGCCTGCGCGCCCTGCGGCGGCTGGCGCTCCTGCTGTCCACGACGCGGACGAGCCCGCGTTCGGTGTCCCTGCTGCCCGACCGCGGCTCGCGGATCCTGGGCCTGGCCGCCGCCGAGGTGCTGGACCTGCCGGCCGTGCCGTTCGAGCCGGACCGCCCGGACACCGTCGTCGTGGCGTACGACCTCAACGAGCTGGCCGGGCACCCGTCGGGTCCCGAGATCATCGGCGCCCTCTTCGAGCGCGCCCCGGGCCAGGTGCTGCACGAGCATGCGAGTTGCTGGACCGACACCCCGGCCGTCACCGCCGACAGCGTCGGTCTGCTGCACCAGTCGGTGGTGGCCCCGTGGGGCGAGCGGCTGCGGGTCGGCGAGAACGGCGAGGCGGAGCGGGAGGCGGCCGACGGGCGGCCCGAGGAGGAACTGGCCGCCGAGATCACCCGGGCCGACGCGACTCCCGACGAGGGCGACGGCGAGGGGCCCGCCGACCCGGACGGGGCGTTCGCCGCGTTCGCGGAGTCCGTCCGGGACAGTTGGCTCACCGGCGACCGGGCCCGCCTCAACTCGTCAGGCCCGGTGCGCAGTTCACGCTTCGCGTGACGTCAGCCGAGCGCCCGGTCCAGGTTGAAGGCCGCGCTGATCAGCGACAGATGGGTGAACGCCTGCGGGAAGTTGCCCTGTTGCTCTCCGGTACGGCCGATCTCCTCGGCGTACAGGCCGAGATGGTTGGCGTAGGTGAGCATCTTCTCGAAGGCGAGCCGGGCCTCGTCCACGCGTCCGGCGCGCACCAGGGCCTCCACGTACCAGAACGAGCAGATGGAGAAGGTGCCCTCGTCGCCGCGCAGGCCGTCGGGGCTGGCCTGCGGGTCGTAGCGGTAGACGAGGGAGTCGGAGACCAGGTCCTCGCCCAGGGCGTCCAGGGTGGAGAGCCACTTGGGGTCGGTCGGCGCGATGAACTTGGCCAGCGGCATCATCAGGAGTGAGGCGTCCAGAACGTCCCCGCCCTCGTACTGGACGAAGGCGCGGCGCCGCTCGGACCAGCCACGGTCCATGATCCGCCGGTAGATGGCGTCCCTGGCGCCCAGCCAGTGGGCCAGGTCGGCGGGCAGGCCGCGCCTTCGGGCCAGCCGGATCGCCCGCTCGATGGCGACCCAGCACATCAGACGCGAGTAGAGGAAGTTCTTGCGGCCGCCCCGGGTCTCCCAGACGCCCTCGTCGGGCTGGTCCCAGTGGTCGCAGACCCAGGCGACGAGCCGGGTGACGTCGTCCCACTGGGCGCTGGAGATGGGCTGGGCCCACTTGTCGTAGAGGTAGATCGAGTCGATGAGGGCGCCGTAGATGTCCAGCTGGAGCTGGTCGGCCGCGGCGTTGCCGACGCGCACCGGGGCGGATCCGCAGTGGCCCTCCAGATGCGGGAGCTCGCGCTCGGGCAGGTCGGTGCGGCCGTCGATGCCGTACATGATCTGCAGCGGCCCCGAGGCGGCGCCGTCGCCGGGGGTGATGCAGGTGGTCAGGAACTTCATGAAGGCCTCGGCCTCGCCGGTGAAGCCGAGCCGCAGCAGGGCGTACACGGCGAAGGCGGCGTCGCGGACCCAGACATACCGGTAGTCCCAGTTGCGTTCGCCGCCGAACTGCTCGGGGAGGCTGGTGGTGGGCGCGGCCACGATGGCGCCGGTGGGCGCGTAGGTGAGCAGCTTCAGGGTGAGCGCGGAGCGGTGCACCATCTCGCGCCAGCGGCCCCGGTAGCGGGACCGGGACAGCCAGCGCCGCCAGTAGCAGACGGTGGCCTCGAACTGCCGTTCGGCCTCGATATGGGCGCAGCCGCGTGGCGCGATGTGCTCGCCGGCCTGGTCGAGGGCGAAGACCGCGGACTCGCCCTCGCCGAGTTTGAAGTCGGCGTGGGCGTCCGCTCCGTCGCTCTCCATGACCACCGTGGCGGTGAGCGTCAGGGACATCGTCTCGGACTCGAACAGGGCGGTGCCGTCGAGCAGGCGCAGGGTGTGCGGGTCGGCGCCGTAGTTGAAGCGGGGGGCGACCCGGACCCGGAAGGGTACGGTGCCGCGCACGCAGATCACCCGGCGGATGAGCCGGTGCCGCTCGCTGTCACCGGACTCGCCGACGACGGGCATGAAGTCCTGGACCTCGCCGACGCCCTCGTCGGTGAAGAACCGGGTGATCAGCACGTTGGTGTCGGGGAAGTAGAACTGCTTGGTGCGGGCCGGTACGGCCGGGGCCAGCGCGAAGTGGCCGCCGCGCTCGGCGTCCAGCACGGCCGCGAAGACGCTGGGGGCGTCGAAGGACGGGCAGCAGTACCAGTCGATGGTGCCGTCGCTGCCGACCAGGGCCACGGTGCGCAGATCGCCGATCAGCCCGTGCTCGGCGATCGTCAGGTAGCGGGGGCTACCGGGCGCATTTTGAAAGAACCGCTGTTCGATCATCGCGGCGGCCTCCCCGGAACGGATGTATGGGCACATTACATCCTAAAAGGGATAATTTCCCCCCAGTATCGGGTACCCGGTGCCGGAAGGGCCCCGGGCCGCTCCGGATGCGGGGTGCGGCCGGGCGGGCAATCGTGAGAGTGTGCACCCCGCTCCGCGAAGGAGAGACCATGTCGACCTCAGAACCCGAAGCGTCCCGGTCGTCCGACGACCGCGCCACCCCGGACTCCCTGCTGCACAGCGCCCCCGGCACCGGGGTGGCGCCCGAAGACCTGGTGATGGCCTCGGGCCGGGACGTCACCCCGGCCACGCTGGAATGGGCCAGGAAGAAGATGGAGCGCGAGGGACCGAACTGCGTCGAGAGGCTCCTGCCCTGACGTTGGACAGGCGCCGCCTCCTCGGCCTCCTCGGATCGGCGGGCGTGGTGTCGTCCGGGCCCGCCGTACACACACCGCGACCCGCCCCCGCCGTCGTCGTCACGTCCACGGGCGGCGACGGCGAGGACCCTGCGGGGTTCAGAGGGGAGGACCACGCGCGGTTCAGGGACGAGGACCACGCGCGGTTCATGAGGGCCGCGGCCGAAGAGGCGCGCCGGAACCCGCGCTACCCCTTCGGCGCGGTACTCGTGGGCTCGGGCCGGGTCCTGGGACGCGGGGTGAACACCTCGGCCGAGAACCCGACGTACCACGGGGAGATGCTCGCCATGGCCGACTACGTACGCCGGGTCGGCAACCACGGATGGGCCGCGACCACCCTGTACTCGACCGGGGAGCCGTGTGCCATGTGCATGAGCGCCTGCGCCTGGGCGGGTGTGGGCCAGGTCGTCTGGGGCACCTCGATCGACGGGCTCGGCCGCACCGGGCTGGCCCAGATCGCCCTCCCGGCACGGGCGGTGGCCGATGCGGCCAGGTCCTTCTACACCCCCCGGCTGCTGGGTGGCGTCCTCGCCGGGACGACGGACGCGCTGTTCCGCCGGGCCCAGATCCTGCGCGGCGGCCGGGCGGGCGGGGCGCGGTGAGCCGCCCGTGCGGCACGGGATGCGCAACGGCCCAGGTCCGTACCGGATTTCACGCGAAGGTTGGCCGTTCTCTCTTTCGGACCGGGGGGACCTGCTGACAGACTCCGCAAGGTGCCAGACTTCGACATGCTCGTCATCGGATCCGGACCCGGGGGGGGGCGCCCCCCCCCCCCCCCGGCCCAACGCGTGCGCGCCGGCGCGCGGGGGGGCACCCCCCCCAGTGGGGGGGAGGTGGGGCGCGCCACCCCCCCCCTCCCCGACCC
>NZ_JBSHAF010000010.1:126313-148416 GCF_053611365.1 Streptomyces sp. NPDC054813
TCTTTTGCGCCGGGGGGGCACCTGCTCACACCCCCCCCTGGGGCCAAAAATCCCACTTGCTCTAATTGGGACCGGCCCCGGCGGCCCACCCGCCCCCCATCGCCGCGGCCAAGCTGGGCCGCCGGGTCGCCGTGGTCGACAGCCCCGAGATGGTCGGCGGTGTGTCCATCCACACCGGCACTATCCCCTCCAAGACCCTGCGCGAGGCGGTCCTCTATCTGACCGGTCTCACCCAGCGCGATCTCTACGGCCAGAGCTACCGGCTGAAGGAGGACATCACCGTCGCCGACCTGACCGCGCGCACCCAGCACGTGGTCAGCCGCGAGGTGGACGTCATCCGCAACCAGCTCTCCCGCAACCACGTCACCCTCTGCTCCGGCACCGGCCGGTTCGTCGACCCGCACACCGTCGCCCTGCGCGAACCGAACGGCAACGAAAGGCTGTTGACGGCGGAGCACATCGTCATCGCCACCGGAACCCGGCCGGCCCGCCCGGACAGCGTCGAGTTCGACGGCCGCACCATCATGGACTCGGACAACGTGCTGTCGCTGGAGCGGGTGCCGCGCTCCATGGTCATCGTGGGTGCCGGTGTGATCGGCATGGAGTACGCCTCGATGTTCGCCGCGCTCGGCAGCAAGGTCACCGTGGTCGAGAAGCGCGCGGCCATGCTCGACATGTGCGACGTCGAGGTCGTCGAGTCGCTCAAGTACCACCTCAGGGACCTTGCCGTCACCTTCCGGTTCGGCGAGACCGTCGCCGCCGTCGAGCGGCACCCCCGGGGCACCCTGACCGTGCTGGAGAGCGGCAAGAAGATACCGGCGGACACGGTGATGTACTCGGCGGGCCGGCAGGGCCTGACCGACGAACTCGACCTGGACAAGGCGGGCCTGTCCGCGGACCGGCGGGGCCGGATCAAGGTGGACGAGCACTTCCGCACCGAGGTGCCGCACATCTACGCCGTCGGCGATGTCATCGGCTTCCCCGCGCTCGCCGCGACCTCGATGGAACAAGGTCGGGTCGCCGCCTACCACGCCTTCGGGGAACCGGTCGGGCAGATGGACAACCTCCAGCCGATCGGGATCTACACCATCCCGGAGATCAGCTTCGTCGGCCGGACCGAGGACCAACTCACCGAGGACTGCGTGCCGTTCGAGGTCGGCGTGGCCCGCTACCGGGAGCTGGCCCGGGGGCAGATCATCGGCGACTCGCACGGGATGCTCAAGCTCCTGGTCTCCCCCGACGACCGACGGCTGCTCGGTGTGCACTGCTTCGGTACCGGAGCGACAGAACTGATCCATATCGGTCAGTCGGTGATGGGCTGCGGCGGCACGGTCGACTACCTGGTGGATGCCGTGTTCAACTACCCGACGCTCGCGGAGTCGTACAAGGTCGCGGCTCTGGACGCCACCAACAAGCTGCGACAGCTCGACCGGCTGGAGGACTGAGGGGACTCAGGGAACCACTGCTTCCGGTGTGGGGGTTGGCCACCCCAAGTGGCATATGTGATTACCGGTCGGTCAGCTTGAAAGGTCAAAGGGTGCCGCTATAGTCACACCCACACACGCGGTGTGACCGTTCGCCGACTCTCGGCATGCGGCCTTCACCACCCCTTTGTCTCTTCCGACCGGCCCCCTGCCCGAGGCCAACCCTCACCGGCTGCGAGGCGGGTCGTGCACCCCCCGTACCACCGCGGGCCTGCACTCCCGTGCGCCCTGCACGACCGGAAAGCAGCACAACCATGAGCAACAACAGGGGCAGAGGGCTGCAGGCCAACGCCCTCGGCACGTTCGACACGGTGGTGATGGCCGTAGCGGGCAGCGCACCGGCGTACTCGCTGGCCGCGACCACCGCGGTCCTGGTGGGGGCGGTGGGGCTGGCCAGTCCGGCCGCGCTGCTGTGGTGCGCGATACCCATGCTGGGCATCGCGCTGGCCTTCAGCTACCTGGGCCGGATCGATGTCAACGCGGGTGCCAGCTACTCCTGGGTGGGCCGCACCCTGCATCCCTTCCTCGGCTTCGTCAGCGGCTGGGCGCTCGTGGTGTCGGCGACCATCTTCATGGTGGCCGGCTCACTGCCCGCCGGCTCGATGACGCTGTCCCTGTTCGACGCGGGCCTCGCCGACAACGTGGCGCTGTCGACGGTGGTCGGGGCCGCCTGGTTCCTGGTCATGCTCGCGGTGGTGCTCGGCGGCGCCCGCCTCACGGTCCGCGCCCAGTTGCTGATGTCCGGCATCGAGCTGGCGATCCTGCTGCTGTTCGCGGTGCTCGCCCTCTTCCACACCGGAAACGCCCGCGCCTTCCACTGGTCGTGGCTCGGCTTCAGCCACTTCGACGGTGTCTCCGGCTTCGCCTCGGGCGCGCTGATCGCCGCGTTCTACTACTGGGGCTGGGACGTCACCAGCAACCTCAGCGAGGAGACCCGCAACTCCCGCCGTACGACCGGACTCGCGGGCCTGATCGGGGTGGGCATCGTCTTCGCCCTTTTCGAGGTGTTCACCATCGCGGTGAACGTCATCCTCTCCTCCGACCAGATCGCGGCGAACGACGCCAACGTGCTGGCCGTGCTGGGCGACGAGATCGCGCCGGGCTGGGGCGGCAAGCTGCTGATCGTCGGCGTGATGCTGTCCACCATCGCCACCCTGGAGACGACCCTCATCCAGGTCACCCGCTCGCTGTTCGCGATGGGCCGCGACCGCACGATGCCGGCCGCGCTGGGCAAGGTGCACCGCACCTGGAACACCCCGTACGTGGCGATCGGCGTGGTCGGCGCGGTGGCGCTGCTCATGTTCATCGCCTCCAACGCGCTGGGCTCGGTGGGCGAGATCCTCTCCGACGCCATCTCGGCCATCGGACTCCAGATCGCGGTCTACTACGGTCTCGCGGGCCTCGCGGTGGTCGTCGCCTACCGCAAGATGCTCTTCAAGTCCACGGGCAACTTCCTGCTCGGCGGGGTGTGGCCGCTGCTCGGCGCGGTGTTCATGTTCTGGATCTTCGTCGAGTCGCTGAGCGAGCTGAGCGGCGCGGCGATCGCCATCGGCATCGGCGGTCTGGCCGTCGGCCTGATCCCGATGCTCTGGTACTGGAAACAGGGCAGCGACTACTACCGGCCTGCCAAGCTGGACGCCACCCACACCGTCGAGGCCGACTACGTGCCCGACGACCACGCCACCGCACAGGCCCAGGCTTACGAAGGCCTCCCCACGGATTTCTGAGGTAAGTGCCCGATGGCGAGAGACCGCTTCGTCCCCGACTTCGACCCGGACTGCGGGGACACCGCCCTCACCTCGGCCCGGCAGGACATCGTCATCGGCCGCTGGCAGGGCCTGCGGGACCTGCTGCGGGCCACCGGCCCGGACTGGCTGGTCCGGGGACACCGGGTGCGTCTCCTTGCGCAGGCCTGCGCGGGCAGTTCGACGGCGGAGTCCTGGCTGGCCGCGGAACCGCACGGCGCCGACGCGCTGGCGCTGCGGGCGGCGACCGAGACGGCCCGGGCGTTCACCCTGGCCATCTCGGCGGGCCGGGGTGCCCCGATCGACCGGTCCAGGATCGACGCCGCCGTACTGGCCTGCCTGGCGGCCACGGAGGCGTACCCGCAGGACCCCACCCCCTGGGTCTCCCTGATCTCGGTGGCACGGCTGTATCCGACCGGCGTGCGCCGGCAGGAACTCGCCCGCTGGTGGGACGAGTTGCACCGGCGCGACCCGTACAACGTGGAGGGCCATCTCCAGGTGCTCCACTACTACTCCGCGCGCTGGCACGGCACGCACGGCCTGATGTACGACTTCGCCCGGGACGCGGCCGGGGTCGCCCCGCCCGGCTGCGCACTGCCGGTCCTCGTGCAGTACGCCCGCGTCGAGGAGTTCCGCTACGCCCTGGACGAGGCGAGCGGGCAGCAGACCTCGGTGGGGCACGGCCAGCACTGGAAACACGACGGCGCGGTCAGCGACGTACGGCGCACCTGGGAGCGCTGGATCGCCCAGCGCGGTGAGGAGCCCGTCGCCCCCGGCGAACTGCGTGACCTCAACTACCTCACGCACGCGGCCTGCCAGGCGGGGGTCACGGACATCGCCTCGGCCCTGCTGCGGATCCAGGGGCGGCGGGTGACCCGCACCCCGTGGTCGTACACCGGTGACGCGGAGAAGCAGATCGCCAAGTGGCGGGCGGACCTGAAGATCCGCGGCTGACGGCGGCGGACTACGCCTCGGTCTGCTCGGCGGACCGGGCGAGGCCCGTCGTCCACTTCTCCTCGATGCGGCCCGCCTTCCAGATCAGCAGGGCGATCGCCCAGGTGGCGAAGAACAGGCCGACGATGACGAAGCCCACGGTGTTGAGATCGAGGCCGGAGACCCAGTCCCAGAAGGCACCGTGCAGGTCCAGTTTGTCGGCGAGGAGGCCGAGGAGTTCCACCGTGCCGATGATGAGGGCGACGGCGACGGACAGGCCGGTGATGGTGAGGTTGTAGTAGACCTTGCGGACGGGCTTGGAGAACGCCCACTCGTAGGCGAAGTTCATGAACGAGCCGTCGATGGTGTCCAGCAGCGACATCCCGGCCGCGAAGAGCACCGGCAGGGTCAGGATGGCGTACCAGGGCAGACCGGAGGCGGCACCGGAGCCGGCCAGGACCAGCAGGGCGATCTCCGTGGCGGTGTCGAAGCCGAGGCCGAACAGCAGGCCCAGCGGGTACATCTGCCAGGGCTTGCGGATGGAGCCGGTGGCCCGGCCGAGGAAGCGGTTCATGAAGCCGCGGTTGTTGAGCTGCGTCTCCAGGGCGGCCTCGTCGTAGGCACCGGAGCGCATCTGCCGGAAGACCTTCCAGATGCCGGCCAGGATGACGAGGTTGATGCCGGCGATGAGGTAGAGGAAGGTCCCGGAGACCGTCGTACCGATGAGGCCGGTGACCTCGTGGAGGTGCGAGTTGTCGTCCTGGACCGGGCCGGCCAGGGTCTTCATGCCGAGCGAGAGCAGCAGGGCGAGGCCGAAGACGATGCTGGAGTGGCCGAGCGAGAACCAGAAGCCGACGGACAGCGGGCGTTGTCCCTCGCCCATCAGCTTGCGGGTGGTGTTGTCGATCGCGGCGATGTGGTCGGCGTCGAAGGCGTGCCGCATGCCCAGGGTGTACGCGGTGACGCCGATGCCGATCCCGAAGTCCGCCGATTCTCCGGCAGATGCAGTGCCGACGCTGAAGTGCTGCGGGGCGATGATCCCGACCAGGGTGCCCCAGCCGATGACATGCAGGGCGAGCACGAAGGCGGCCATCCCGCCGACCCTGATCCACTCCTGCCGTGTCATGGAGCCCCGGACACGGCGCCAGGCCGAGCGTTTGGTCTCGGCCTGGGCGGGGGGGGACGGAGCGGAACCAGGGGCGGCCGTCATCGGGAAGTGGCATCCTTCGGTCGAGCATGTTGAGCAGCTGCGGTCAGCAGCATTGTGCCATCTTCCCGTACTTGCAAATCGTTCGCACTAAAGGCGGTGGCAGACCTTTCCCACGAGAAGGTAAAGGGAAGGTAAGGCGATCAGGCGGCCAGCAGCCCGCTGCCCAGCCAGTCCCTGCCGTTCTTCACGCCGGGCAGGGCGAAGAAGTAACCGCCGCCGGTCGGGGAGATGTAGTCGACGAGGGGCTCGTCGATCAGCCGGGTCTGGGTCGCCTCGAACTGGCGCCGGACGTCCTGCTGGTAGCAGCAGAAGACCAGGCCCATGTCGAGGTTGCCGACGCCGTCGACACCGCGGTCGTAGTTGTAGCCACGGCGCAGGATGCGGGAGCTGTCGGTCCTGGCGGTGCGCGGGTTGGCGAGCCGGATGTGGGCGTCCAGCGGGATCGCGTTGCCCTGCGGGTCCTTGGCGTAGTGCGGGATGTCGGTCTCCTTGGCGCCGTCCAGCGGGGCCCCGGTGTCCTTGCGGCGGCCGAACATCAGCTCCTGCTCGCTGAGCGAGACCCGGTCCCAGAACTCGACCAGCATCCGGATGATCCGGATCACCTGGTAGCTGCCGCCCGCCGTCCAGGCGGGCTCGCCCTGGCCGTCGCCGACCCAGATCAGCCGGCTGGTCTCCCGGGCCGAGTTCACGTCCGGGTTGGCGATGCCGTCCTTGAAGCCGAGCAGGTTGCGCTGGGCGCCGGTGGGGCGCGGGGCGTTCTGGAAACCGTCCACGCGCCACTTGATCTGCATGGCACCGCGGGTGTGCTTGGCGATGTCGCGGAGCGCGTGCAGCACGGTGTCCTGGCTGTCGGCGCAGATCTGCAGTGAGAGATCGCCGTGGCACTCGGCGGGCTTCAGGTTGTCGTTGGGGAAGGACCGCATCGGGGTCAGCCGGGCCGGCCTGGCCTTCGCCAGACCGTAACGGTCGTCGAAGAGGGAGGCGCCGACACCCACGGTGACGGTCAGCGCGTCGGAGGGGACCTCGGGGCCGAGGATGCCGTTGTCGGCGGGCGGCGCGCCCACGCCGAGGTCGGCCGGGGTGCCGCCGGAGGTGAGGAAGCGGGCCCGCTCGGTGATCGTCCTCAGCAGGTCGGCGAGGTCCTGTCGGGTGTCGGCGATGACGTCGAGGGAGACGAAAGTGGCGGCGGCCGGGGCGGGGGTGAGGATGCCGGCCTGGTGGGTGCCGTGGAAGGGGACTCTGGCGGTGCCGCTCGCGTCGGCGGCCCGGGCCTCGGCGGTGGAGCCGGCCTGGCTCAGCGCGAGTCCTCCGCCGGCCAGGACCGCGCCCGCGGCGCCGGCGCCCAGTACCGTCCGCACGAAGGAGCGGCGGCCCGCGCCCATCGGGCAGGACGGGGTCTCGGCAGCGGACATCGGAGGGTTCCCTTCGTCGTACGGGTACTGGTGCGGTGCGGGGTTCATCAGGCGGACTTCCTGATCTCCAGGAGGTCCGGCACCGGGGAGAGGTCCTCGAGGAGCTGGCCGGTGGCTCCGCTGATCCGCTGCCGGGTGAGGGTGTCCAGTTGCTCGACCGGGGTCCAGCTCACCCCCTGGTGCTCGGCCTCCAGGAGCTTCTGCAGGCGGGCGACGTCGGAGTCGACGGTCGGCAGCAGCCTGGGCGCACGGGTGGTCAGCAGCGGCCTGAGCACGGTGAGCAGCTCGCGGGTGCCGGCCAGGTTGGCGTCGGCGGTGGCGAGGTTGGTGCCGCTGCCCTCGTCGGTGTCGGCGGTCAGCTCGAACTGGAGGGTGTTCTCCAGGATCTCGTGGGCGCGCAGCGGCAGGTCGCCGGGATCGAAGTCCTGGCCGGGGAACGCCTTCTGGAGCCCGGCCGCCGCGTCGGCGAGCGCCTGGGCGGGGGCCTTCAGCTGATCAGCCGACTGCCCGTGCCACAGCCCGTACTCGACCCGGTGGAATCCGGCGAAGTCCTTGTCGGCCACCCCGCCGGCGAGCCCGTCGGCACGGCCGTTGATCTTCTGGTCGTAGTCCTCGAAGGTCCCGTAGGCGGCACCGAGCGAGGCGTAGGTGAGATGGGCGGTCAGCCAGTCGGTGCGGGCCGCGTCGAGGTGGTTGCCCGCGATGTCGGCGTCGAGCGTGCGAGTCTGGGCGACGAGGGTGGCCAGGCCCTGCCCCACGTACGCCTTGTAGGCCTTCAGGGGCGCCGCGAGAGCCTGTTCGGAGACCGGCACGACGGCCCGGGCTCCGCTGCCACCGCCGGAGACCGTGACCGACGCGGAGGTGACGGCCCTGCCGCCGGAGGGGACACAGCGCCAGGCGTAGGTGCCGCCGGCGACGGTGGCGACCAGGGCGCGGGTGGTACCGGGGGCGAGACCTTCGACCTCGCCGTAGACGGCGTTGCTGCTCGGATCGATCAGATACACCTCGGCGGTCCTGCTGCCGGTGTTCCGCATCTGGAAGGTCTGCCGGCCGGGCTCGGGCGCTGTGAAGCCCTTGCCGCACTCGGTCTCGGAGACGGCGACGGTCTCACCGCCGGTGGACTTGGGCCGGGCGAAGGCGACGACGAGTCCGGCGACGACGGCCGGGACGGCGACCACGGCGACGGGGACCACCCAGCCCGGCCGACGACGCGGCACCCTGACCGACCGTGGGCGGGGGCCGTCGGCCGTGGGCGTCGGCCGCGGTTCCGGGCTGTCGGCGGCGGGCGTCGGTTGCGGCTGCTGGTTCTCCGCGGCGGGCGTCGACTCCGGCCCCGGCTTGTCCGCGGTGGGCGTCGATTCCGGTTCCCGCTCCGGCTCCGGCTTGTCCGCGGTGGACCGCGCCTCGGGCTCGACGGTGGTCGGGCGCGGTGCCGTGGCCTGCACCCCGCGCACGAACAGCGTCATGACCACGGCGAGGTAGCCGGCGTACCCGATCACCTGGAGCCAGGTCATGGCCGGGGTGATGTTGAGGACGCCCTGGAGGAGTGTGCTGTACCAGGAGCCGGCGTCGATGGTGCCGCTCAGGTCGAAGGCGTACGCCGTCCGGCCCGGAAAGACCCCGCCCTCCTGGAGGTCCCGCAGCCCGTAGCCGAGGACGCCGGCCGCGATCACGATCAGCACGGCCCCGGTGTAGGTGAAGAACCTCGTCAGGTTGATCTTCAGGACCCGGCGGTACAGCCCCCAGCACAGGGCCGCCGCCAGGATCAGGCCGATCCCGGCGCCGGTCAGCGGGCCCGCGGACTCGCCGGCCGCCTGGGCGGTGGTCCACAGGAACAGCGCGGTCTCCAGACCCTCGCGGCCGACGGCGAGGAACGAGGTGACGACCAGCACGCCCGAGCCCATGGCCAGGGCGCCGGTCACCTTCTCCTTGATCTCGCCGGAGAGGCTGCGGGCCGAGCGGCGCATCCAGAAGACCATCGCGGTGACGAAGGCGACCGCGATCACGCTGAGGCTCCCGCCGAAGGCCTCCTGGGCGGTCGCGGAGAGCGAGGCTGCGGTGAAGGTGAGGACCGCGCCGAAGCTCAGCGCCAGTGCGATCGCGGCCAGGACACCCGTCCAGACCTGTGACAGCCGGTTCCTGGCGCCGGCCCGGACCAGGGTGGCCACGAGGATCGAGACGATCAGGCCGGCCTCAAGGCCCTCCCTCAGCCCGATCAGGAAACTCGGAAACGCGTCGTCCCACATCCGTCGCAGCCCTCCCCGGCAGGCCCGTCCCCGCCCTGCGGCTCGAACTTAGTGAAGGCATGCCTTACTACCGCCGACCATGATGACTACAACCGTGTAGTCAGTCAGTCATGAACTGGCAATGGTGCGGCAAAGGTCGCGACCGGACGCGGACTCGCACGAACGGGAACACAGGCAGAGCGCCAATCGTCTACATTCCAGTAGACAGTCATCGCGCAGGAGAGGGCCGCCACCGGGGTCATGAACCGCAAGAAGACCGCGGAGCTCGCGGGAAGTGTCGGCCTCGGCGCCTGGGCGGGGTTCGCCGTGCTGGCCCTGGTCGTGGCCGGTCGCCACGGCGCACCGCTCACCCTGGACCGCACCCTGCTGACCTGGTCCCTCGCTCATCGCCCGGCCGTGGCGGTGGCCGTGGCCCGGGGGCTCACCGCGACCGGCACCGGGGTCGTGCCGTACGCCCTGGTCGTGGTGGCCGGGCTGCTCGTGGGCCGCACCCCGCGGCAGCGGATCGCCGCCGTGCTCCTCTGCGTGACCTGCCTCGCCCTGGGCCAGGCGGCCCGGTACGGCGTGCTGGAGCTGATCGCCCGGGCCCGGCCGCCGCAGGCCTACTGGCGCACACACGCCTCCGGCTGGTCGTTCCCGTCCGGCCACAGCACGACGTCCGCGCTGACCGCCGGTCTGGTCGTTCTGGCCCTGGGGATCCGGGCACCACGCGGCCGAACACCGTGGTGCGTGGCCGTCGCCTGCTGGGGACTCGCCGTCGGGGCCACCCGGGTGTTCCTCGGCGTGCACTGGTGCACGGACGTGATCGGCGGCTGGCTCTTCGCGGTCGGCTGGCTCGGGGTCTGCTGGTGCGTGGCCGCCCGTTGGCTGCCGCTTCCGGGGGCCCCGGACGACGTACCGGAGAGTCCGGTGACGGAGACCGGCGGGAAGCACGGCGGTTGAAGTCGGGGCGACGCCGCCGGACTTTCTCCTGGTGCGGCCCGCCCGGTCACAGTGCCCGGCGCCGGACCAGCAGCCCGAGGACCAGCAGGCCCGGCAGCAGCGGCAGCCACATGGTCAGCAGCCGGTAGCCGAGCACGGCGGAGGCGGCCGCGGCGGCCGGGGTCCCGGAGGCGGTCAGGGCGAGGGCGAGGGCCGCGTCGAGCGAGCCGAGCCCGCCGGGCGTGGGCAGCAGCGCGGCGGCGCCGCTGGCGGCGAGGTACAGCAGCGCCACCCGGGCCGGGGACAGCGAGAGTTCGACCGCCCGGGCCACGGCGATCAGGACCAGGGCGTGCAGCCCGGCGAAGGCGAGGGAGCCGCCCCACAGCGCGGCGGCGCGGACGGGGCGGGTGTGCAGGGCCCGGATGTCGGCGGCCACGGCGGTCACCGCGCCCCGGCAGCGGGTCCACACCCGGGCCCGGATCAGGACGACGAGCAGGACGGCCGCGGCGCTCACCGCGAGGAGCGCCGCCACGGACACGTGCGGGATCCGCAGCAGTCCCGGGCAGGCGGGGGCGAGGACGGCGATCAGGACCAGGCGGACCACGGCACCGGCGGCGGCCTTGACCGCCAGGGCCGACGCACCGCGGCCTGCCGGGAGGCCGCAGCGCATCAGGAAGCGCAGGTTCACCGCGCCCGCGCCGAGCCCGGCGGGCAGCAGATGGTTGGCGGCCGAGGCGGCGAACTGCGCGGCGACCAGGCGCCCGCCGGGCAGCCGGTGGACGACCGCGCCCTGCTGGGCGAGGGCCGAGGACGCCCAGGTGCCGACCGCCGCCAGGGCCGCCACGAGCAGCCAGCCCTGGTCGGCGACGGCGAGCCGGAGCGCCCCGTGCTCCACGGTCGGCCAGTGCCGGCGGAGCAGCCAGCCCGCACCGGCCAGCAGGGCGAGGCAGAGGCCGGTCTGCCAGTAGACGCCTCGGCGGCCCATGACGGGCGTGGCGTTCACGTTCGGGACCATCGAGGCACCCACCCCTGTTCCCCTAGAGCTCGCAGGACCGTTCTTGGGCTTCAGGGACAAACACTGACAAACTAACGAGAATTACTGGTGGAGGCCGCGCAGGTACGTCCATACGAACGTCGGCACTACGCGCTGTAAGGTTGTGCCATGGCTGGCACAGGGTCCCGCGGCAGGGCGGAGCGGCGCAGCGCAGGAGAGCTGGAGAGCGAAGTGCTGGCAGCCCTGTGGGCGACCGAACGCCCGTTGACCCCGGCCGAGATCCAGTCCGAGATCGGCGGCGGACTCGCCTACAACACGGTCCACACCATCCTCAAGCGGCTGTACGACAAAGGGCTGGTGCTGCGGGACGCCGACGGGCGGCGCGGTGCCTACCGGCCGGCGAAGAACGCGGCCGAGCTGACCGCCGAGGCCATGCACGAGGCCCTGGACCGGGGGCCCGACCCGATCGCTGCCCTCCAGCAGTTCGTGTCCGGGCTGAGCGCGGAGGAGGAGCGGGCGCTGCGCAACCTGTTCGCCGGGGGCGGCGCATGAGGTTCGACGTGTACACCCCGCTGCTGGTGTCCCTGCTGCTGCCGTTGTTCAGTCCGCTGATCGGCCGCCGGGTGGCCCCGGCCCTGGCCGCGCGCGTGCTGACCGCCGCCGCCGCACTGACCGCCGCCGCGACCACCTGGTCCCTGGTGCTGCTGACCACCGCCCTGCTGGGCGACGCCCCGCCGGTGATCCGGGAGGCCCGCGAGGACGGCCGCCCGCTGACCGACCCGGTACCCGAGGCGATCGGCCTCGCCGCCTGCCTCGCGCTGGCCGTGGTGGTGTGGCGGGTACAGCGGGCGGTGCGCGCCGAGCGCCGGACCCGGCGGGCGCTGCGGCGGCTGTGCGAGGGGCATCCGGAGGACACCGAACTGGTGGTGGCCGCCTGCGAGGTGCCGCAGGCGTTCGCGATCCCGGGCCGGCCGGGCCGGATCCTGGTCACCTCGGCGATGCTGAGCGCGCTGGCACCGGCCGAGCGGCGGGTGCTGCTGGCTCACGAGCGGGCCCATCTGACGTACCGGCACGGCCGCATGGTGACGGCGGCGACCCTCGCCGCGGCCGCCAACCCGCTGCTCGGCCCGGTCCGAGCGGCCGTGACCTTCCTGGTGGAGCGGTGGGCTGACGAACAGGCGGCGACCGAGGTCGGGGACCGCGGAACCACCGCCCGGGCGCTGGCCCGGGCGGCGCTCAGCGCGGGCCGCGCCCGCCCGGCGTGCGCCCTGAACTTCACGGACCGCGCGGTCACCCGCCGGGTCGCGGCGCTCCAGACCAGCCCGCCGCCCTCCCTGTGGCCGGCCGCCGCGGCCGTACTCGTGCTGGGTGCACTGGCGGCACTGTTCGCGGCCGACGCGACCAGCGACCTGGTGGGGCTACTGGTGAACGCCCTGACGTGAGGCGCCCCCCGTTGGGGGCGCGGGGAACTGCGCGACCAGCCACGACGGCGGCGCGGACGACCGATCGCAGGTCTTCTCTGGCTGCACCGTAGGGGTGCGGATGCGTCGCGGAGTGCCGGTGCGTTGTGGCTGATCGCGCAGTTCCTCCCCCAGCCTTCGGCCGGGGGTACCCCCAGCGCCCCCAAGACGGGGCGCTGCCCTCAGGCCGGCCGGCTCGGCGCCCGGTGCAGCGGCTGCCCCGGCGTCGGCCCCGGCCTGGCCGGCGGCACCGCGCGTACCGCGGGGTTGTCGGTGCTGACCGTGACCGGCTCCCCGTGGTGGTGGACGGTGAGCGGCGGTCCCTCGAGGAGGGAGTAGGTCGCCTTGTCGGCGCCGATCTCCACGCGCAGTCTGCTGCCCCGCAGTTGCAGATTGAAAGCGAGCCGGCGCAGCCGCTCCGGCAGCCGGGGCGCGAACCGGGCGCCGTCGTCGTAGTGGCGCATCCCGCCGAAGCCGGCCACCAGCGCCATCCAGGTGCCGGCCAGAGAGGCGATGTGCAGTCCGTCGCGGGTGTTGTGCTCCAGGTCGTCGAGGTCCATCAGCGCGGCCTCGGCCGTGTAGGCGTGCGCCAGCGTCAGATGCCCGGCCTGGGCGGCGACGACGGCCTGGCAGCAGGCGGACAGGGAGGAGTCGCGCACCGTCAGCGGCTCGTAGTAGGCGAAGTTGCGGACGATGTGCTCCTCGTCGAAGTAGGCCCCGCAGGTGTACATCGCCAGCACCAGGTCGGCCTGTTTGACGACCTGTTTGCGGTAGAGGTCGAAGTAGGGGAAGTTCAGCAGCAGCGGGTACTGCTCGGGGCTGGTGCCGGCGAAGTCCCACCGCTGGTAGCGGGTGAACCCGGCGTGCTGTTCGTGGACGCCGAGTTCGTGGTTGTAGGGGACGTGCACGGAGTCGGCGGCGTCCCGCCAGGCTGCGCTCTCCTCCGCGTCGACGCCGAGCCGCGCGGCCTGCCGGGGGTGGCGTTCGACGGCGTCGGCGGCGGCCAGCAGGTTCGCCCGGGCCATCAGGTTGGTGTAGGTGTTGTCGTCGGCGACCGCGCTGTACTCGTCGGGGCCGGTGACGCCGTCGATGTGGAAGGCGCCGCGGCTGTCGTGGTGGCCGAGCGAGCGCCACAGCCGGGCGGTCTCCACGAGCAGTTCGACGCCGGTGTCCCGTTCGAAGTCGGTGTCGCCGGTGGCGGCGACATAGCGGACCACCGCGTCGGCGACGTCGGCGTTGACATGGAAGGCCGCGGTGCCGGCCGGCCAGTACGCCGAGCCCTCCGAGCCCGCGATGGTCCGCCAGGGGAACGCGGCCCCGTCCAGGCCCAGTTGGGTGGCGCGTTCACGGGCGGCCGGCAGGGTGTTGTAGCGCCAGCGCAGCGCCTCGGCGACGGCGTCGGGGGCGGTGTGGGTGAGGACGGGCAGCACGAACATCTCGGTGTCCCAGAAGGCGTGCCCGTCGTATCCGGAGCCGGTCAGGCCCTTGGCGGGTATCGCGCGCTGTTCGGCGCGGGCCCCCGCCTGCAGCACATGGAAGAGGGCGAAGCGGACGGCCTGCTGGACCTCCTCGTCACCGTCCACCTCCACGTCGGCGCGGGACCAGTAGTCGTCCAGGTAGCCGCGCTGGTCGTCGGCGAGCCCCTGCCAGCCCTCGTGCGCGGCGGCCGCCAGGGCCGCGTCCACCTGGTCGGCCATGGCGGGCAGCGAGCGCACCCCGGACCAGCCGTGGGCGACGAACTTCTCCACCCGAAGCCGCTCCCCCGGCTCCAGCACGGAGGTGACGGTCAGCCGGGCCACGTCGGTGTCGCTCTCGGCCTGTGTGGTGGTCCCCCCGGGACCGGCGACCGTGTGGTCGGCGGCGACCGCGACCCGCAGGCCGCTGCGCCGGGTGCGGTGCACCAGGCGCAGCCGGCGCCCGGAGGCGAAGTCGTCCTCCTGCTCCAGCGGTGACTCCAGCGCCACCGCGGCGCGCGGGTCGCCGTTCGCACCGGGCAGCTGCTCGTTGGCGACCAGCTCGGACTGGATCACGATCCGGCAGCGCCGGTCGACGGCCTCGACCTCGTAGGCGACGGCGGCCACCGCCCGCTGGGTCAGCGACACCAGCCGGGTCGAGCGCACCCGCACGGTGGACCCGGCCGGCGAGGTCCACTCGCAGGTCCGCTCCAGCACGCCCCGGCGCAGGTCGAGGACCCGCTCATGGGCGACCAGCCGGCCGTAGCGCAGGTCGAAGGGCTCGTCGTCCACGAGCAGCCGCAGGATCTTGCCGTTGGTGATGTTGATGACGGTCTGCCCGGACTCGGGGTAGCCGTAGCCGGCCTCGGCGTACGGCAGCGGGTGCACCTCGTGCACACCGTTGAGGTAGCTGCCGGGCAGGCCGTGCGGTTCGCCCTCGTCGAGGTTGCCGCGCCAGCCGACATGCCCGTTGGACAGCGCGAACACCGACTCGCTCTGCGCGAGCACGTCGAGGTTGAGGGCGGTCTCGCGGACCGTCCAGGGCTCCACGGCGTACGACCGTTGGGTGATCACTCCTTGCCTCCCAGCTCGGCGAGGTCCTTCACGACGGTGTCCGCGCCGTGTGCGTACAGGGCGTCCGTCTGGCCGACGCGGTCCACGCCGACGACGTACCCGAATCGGCCGGCGCGACCCGCGTCCATGCCGGCGAGGGCGTCCTCGAAGACGGCGGCGTGGGCGGCCTCGACGCCGAGGTCGTGGGCGGCGGCCAGGAAGGTGTCCGGGTGCGGCTTGCCGGGCAGATGGCGCTCGGCGGCCACCACCCCGTCGATGCGGACGTCGAAGAAGTGCTCGGCGCCGATCGAGCGCAGCACGTCACGGCAGTTGGCGCTGGAGGAGACGATCGCGGTGCGCAGTCCCCGCGCGCGGACCGCCTCCAGGTAGCGCAGGGTGCCGTCGTAGGCCTCGACGCCGTCGGTGCGGATCTTCTCCAGGAGCAGTTCGTTCTTGCGGTTGCCGAGGCCGTGCACGGTGGCGGCGTCCGGCGGGTCGTCCGGGGTGCCCTCGGGCAGGTGGATGCCACGGGAGTCGAGGAAGCCGCGGACCCCGTCGGCGCGCGGGCGTCCGTCGACGTACTCGTCGTAGTCGGCGACCGCGTCGAAGGACCGCTGGCCGTCGTAGCCGCGCAGGAAGGCGTCGAAGGTCTCCTTCCAGGCCGCCGCGTGCACGACGGCCGTCTTGGTGACGACCCCGTCGAGATCGAAGAGACAGGCCTGGATGGTGTCGGGCAGACCGAGTGCTGTCATGTCCGGCATCTTCCCCACCAGGCGGCTTCCAGGGGGTGGTACACACCACATCCCGGGCCTGATGTCACACTTTTTGCGTGCCGCTGACTTTCGACGACCTCCTCGACCGGGCCCGTTCACTCACCGGACGCGGTCCGCGCGCGATCCTCGGTATCGCGGGCAGCCCCGGCGCCGGCAAGACCACGCTCGCCGAGCGTCTGGTGCGCGAGTTGAACGGCGCCGGCGAGCCGTGGGTGGCGCAGGTGCCCATGGACGGCTTCCATCTGGCCGACGTCGAACTGGACCGGCTGGGCCTGCGGGACCGCAAGGGCGCGCCCGCGACCTTCGACGCGGCCGGGTACGCGGCGCTGCTGCGGCGGGTGCGCGAGGGCACCGGCGAGGTGGTGTACGCGCCGGGCTTCGAGCGGGTCCTCGAGCAGCCGCTGGCGGGCGTGATCCCGGTACCGCCGACGGCCCGGCTGGTGGTGACGGAGGGCAACTACCTGCTGCTGGCGGAGGGTGCGTGGGCGCGGGTGCGGCCGTCCCTGGACGAGGTGTGGTTCTGCGAGATCGACGAGGCCGAGCGGATACGGCGGCTGGTCGCCCGGCACGAGGAGTTCGGCAAGGGGCACGCGCAGGCGGTGGCCTGGGTGGCGGGCACCGACCAGCGCAACGCCGATCTCGTCGCGGCGACCCGGGACCGGGCGGACCTGGTGGTCCCGGAGGCCGCGCTGCCCACGCCGTAGCGCCCCAAAGGGGCGCTGGGGGTACCCCCGGCCGAAGGCTGGGGGAGGAACTGCGCGACCAGCCACGACGGCGCAGCAGCCGAACGACGGCGCGGCACGGCACGGCGCTTGCAGCGGAGCGCTCAGCCGCCGGTGAGGGCGAGCCCGGGATCGCCGTGGGCGTCCTCGGTCTCGATGACGGCCGTGAACGCCTCGGTGTGCACGGTCAGATCGCCTTCGAAGGACGGCGTGAAGTCTCCGCCGGGCCCGTACCGTACGGCGAACACATGCAGGTGCGGTGGTGCGCCCGGCGCCGGTTCGGCCTCGTACGCCGTGGAGGTGACCAGGTGGCGCCAGCCCTCGTCCGGGTTGCCGTAGCCACGCGGGTCGGCGGCGAGTGCGAACGCGGCCTGCTCCTGGGTGAGTTCGGCACGCGCGTCGAAGTGGTCGGCGCCCTGCTGTGCGGGGTGGGTGAGGCGCAGCGCGCCCGCGGCGGCGATCTCGCCCTCGGCGGCCCGGCGCACCCGGTCGCCGTCGTCCGCCGCGTACGGCAGCCCGGCCAGCAGGTACGGCGTCCCGGCCAGGCGCTCGACGGCCACCGTCACCCACAGCCGGGTGCCGTCCGTGACGTACAGGGAGCGCACGTGGCGCAGCACGTGGTCGCGGCCCACGACCGGCTTGCTGACCAGCTTGGCGGCCAGGCCGTCGGCGTGCAGGTCCCGGACCCGGACCTCGCCCATCGGCCGGCAGTACAGGAAGCCGTCCAGGACCGGGCCGAAGCCGTGCTGCCGGTTCACCGCCGCCGGGAGGTGGTAGGTGCCGGCCGCCTCGATCAGTGCCGGGGTCATCCGGTGGTCGAAGGCCACCGAGACGGTGCCCGCGCGGAGTTGGTGGCGGGCCGGGACGGTCGAGGGGGTGCGGTGCCAGGGCGTGGTGTCCTGGATCTGCCAGACCAGCATCCACGCGAAGTGCCCGTCGACACCGCCGTCCGCCTTGACCGCGTGCCGGCCCCAGTTGGTGTCGCCCCGGTAGCGGCCCAGGTCGGAGCCGATCCGGGCGCCGAAGTAGCGCAGCCCCAGGACGGACTCGAAGCCGGAGTGCTGTTCGCTGTAGCGGGGGCCGCCGTTGTCGAAGCCGCCGCCCGGCAGGCGGGCGTCGAGGTAGCGGGCGAGCGCGTCGCCGTCCTCCGCGAACATCGCCTCGCCGCTGATCCGGTGGGCCTGGGCGAGGAAGGACAGGGAGATCGGGCCGTAGTTGTTGTCGTAGGCGCCGCCGTGCTCGGGGGGCAGCAGGGCGCCCCGGTCCAGGACGCGGTGGGCGCGGATGTTGTCGGTGTACAGGGCCAGCGCCCGCCTGCGGACCTGCTCGCCTTCCCCGGCGGGAAGGTGGCGGGCCAGCATCAGTCCGCCGACCACGCACCCGATCGCCTGGTTGCCGGCCTCCTGCGGGTTGAAGAAGGTGGTTTCGGTGAGCCAGCGCCAGTAGCCACGGCCCACCTCGGTCAGCGCGGTGCGCTGTTCGTCGTCGACCAGGCCGTCCGCGAGGTCGAGGACGTTGACGGCCTGGAGCAGCGCCCACACCGTGCTGGGCCAGTCCCCGATCGGGTGCGCGCCCGGCGCCAGGACGTAACGGGCGTACGGGAGGCCCGAGTCGCGGACCGTCAGGTTCGGGTAGCCGGGGTTGTCCTCGGTGTAGACGCGCTCGCCCAGATGGAAGGCGAGGCTGCGGTGCACGGCCTCCGGCAGCCGCGGGTCCTTGGCGCGCTGCCAGGCGAGGGCCAGCAGCGAGGTGACGCCGAGGGAGGTGTCGCCGATGTCGTCGTCGGCGTCGGGGTGTTCGAGGTTGCCCTCGGGCGTGAGGCGGGCCAGGGCCTGCTCCACGACGTCGGCGAGGACCACGTCGTACGCCTCGGGGGTGGACGGCAGGTCGTGCAGCGGGCCGAGCTGGCGCGGCAGGTGCATGGGTGGATCAGCCCTTCATGCCGGAGGTGGCCATGGTGTGGTTCGTCGGGGTCGGACGACGGGCGAGGGACGGCGGGCGCGCAGCGCGACGGTCAGTGTGTGGGGGCCGTGCCCTCCGATGTAGACGCGGTTCCCGGTCGTCGCGTCGGTGCCGCCCACCACGGTGTAATCCTGACCGGGGTCGTACCGCAGTACCTCGCTCCGGTCCGGCCCTGCAAGGGGTTCGCCTGCCTCGACGTCGGCCTCGACCCGGATCTCGTCGTCACCGACCCGGTAGGTCATCGGCCCGGTCGTCACGCACCACTGTCCGTCGCCGATCGGCACGGCGCCCTCTGGCACGCCGCCCGGCCGGAAGGTCAGTTCGAGGGCCCAGGGCACCCGTGGTCCACTGATGTCGATCCGCAGGTCGACACCGTCTTCCCGCAGATCCGCTTCGACGCGGGTCGTGTGGGAGACCTCGTCCCGGGGCCGGTCCGGGAAGGCCATCGCGGCCGAGAAGCGTCCCTCGTCCGCCATTCGGTAGGCGCCGTCGTCCCGTCGCCGTTCCGGCGGGAGCGGCTGATAGTAGGCGGCCGTGAGGGTTTCGGTGAGCCGGTACCGGTGGTCGGCGAACTGTCGCATGTCGGCGGCGCGGAACGGGCCCAGGTCGAAGAATCCGCGGGAGAGGCGGACCGCGTCGAGGACGGCGTCACCGGCGAACAGGCGCAGGAAGGTGGGATTGCAGGCGAGGCCCGAGCGGATGCGCCGGTGCTCGGGCACGTCCGAGCCGCCGTACAGGACGCCGTGCGCGGCGGCGGAGGCACGTGCGGCGAGGCGCGCCGTGGCGATGTACCGGCCGCGGGGAAGGGGTTCCGGTGCCGGTGCCGGCAGCACGCGGCACAGGTCGGGGGTGAGGAGGGTCTCGGCGAGCAGGTTGGGGTCGTCGACACCGCCGGCTGCTGCCCACCCCGCCGCCCGGCTGAAGTCGCCCCGGCCGGTACGGATCGCGAGCAGCCGGTAGTGCGCCAGGTAGGGCGCCAGCGGGAACGGGTGGTTCTGGTCCTGCCGTCGCGAGTGGACGGTCTCCACCGTGCCGTCCGGTCTGATGAGGTCCAGGGTCGCGGTGAGGTTGCGTTCGACGGCGTCCCACAGGTCGGTGCGGCCGAGGACGTCGGCCAGGAGCAGCAGCGACGGGTTGGACACGTGGGCCGCGTAGTTGGCGCTCCGCTCCGAGTACAGGCCCTCCGCGTCGATGTCGACGCCCTCGGCGAGCCACGCGTCGATGCGGTCGAGCAGTCGGCTGTGCGGGAACGACCGGTGCAGCCGGGCCAGCGCCGCGCACAGCTCCCAGCGGTGGTTCGGGGTGTGCACCCCACCGGTCAGGAGAGCGTCGGAGGCGGCGCCGGCGATCCCGGCGAGCGCGGCCGTGACGTCGCGCAGTTCCGGCCCCGCGCCCACGGCGAGGACGTGCGCGTCGCACACGTCGTTGACGGTGAACGCGGAGTCGGGCGGTGACTGCACGTTGTCGCCGCCGGCGAAGAGGCCGGTGGTGGTCTGCGCGGCCCGGAGGGCGCCGAGGTGGGCCATCGCGGCGGCGACGGCCTGCCCGCTGCCGTGCAGTGCCGAGTCCGGGGAGCGGTACGCCGCGACCAGTGTCTTCACCCGGCGGGCCAGAACGCGGTGGGTCACACCGGCGGGTTCCTCGTCGGGGCCGGCCGCCAGCGGAACGGCCAGCCGGTCGGCGGCGCCGGCCGCTGCGCGGACGAACTCGTGGTCGAGCGGGGTGGACACGGTCAGTCCTTCAGTCCGGCGTTGATGTCGGCGCCCATGACGTAGCGCTGGAAGACCAGGAAGATGATGATCAGCGGGATCATGGAGATGACCGATGCGCCGAGCAGGACCGACCAGTTGATGTTCTGTGCGCCGACGATGCTCTGGATGCCGATCTGCACGGTGAACTTGTTGGGGTCGTTCAGCATCAGAAGCGGCCAGATGTAGTCGTTCCACCGCCACTGGAAGGACAGGATGGCGAGGGTCAGCATGATGGGCCGGGAGAGCGGCACCATGATCCGCAGGAAGATCGACAGTTCGCGGGCGCCGTCGATGCGTGCGGCTTCCACGAGTTCGTCGGGAACCGTCAGGAAGAACTGGCGGAACATGAAGCATCCGGTCGCGGTGAGCACGGCCGGGAGGATGATGCCGGCGAACGAGTTGTAGAGGCCGAGGTTGCGGACCACCAGGAACTCCGGGGCGAGCATGACCTCGCCGGGCAGCATCGTGGTGGCCAGGATGCAGATGAAGAACGCCTTGAGCCATTTGTTGTCGTACTTGGCCAGCGCGTATCCGGTGCAGCAGCTGACGCCCACCGTGAGGAGCGTCGTGATCACGCACACGATGGTCGTGTTGATGAAGTACTGGGAGAAGTTGGCACTGCGCCACGCCTGGGAGTAACCCGACAGGGTGGGGTGGTGCGGAATCAGCGTCAGCGGATAGGAGAACAGATCCCCGGCCGGCTTGAGGGAGCTGAGGATGAACCACAGCACCGGCAGCCCGTAGAGGCACGCCATGATCCACAGCAGTGTCGTCGCGGGTACCGCCCGCCGGAACCCGCCGCTGCCCGCGCCGCGGGGCCGCTTCTTGGAGACGGGCCGTCCGGGATCGGCGTCGACCGGGCGGGGCATGTCTGTGGTTGTCATCGGTTCTCCACCCGCCGGTTGACGATCAGCTGGATGATCGCGACGGCCATCAGGATGAGCATGAGCACGAACGACGCGGCGCTCGCGTAGCCGATCTGGCCCCGTTGGAAGCCGGTCTGATAGATGTACTGGACAAGCAGGTTGTTCGAGGTTCCGGGTCCGCCGTTGTTGAGGGAGACGAACACCGGGTATTCCTTCATCGCGTTGATCGTGTTGAGCAGGATCACGATGAACGAGGTGGGCGCGATGCTCGGCAGCGTGATGCTGATGAACTGGCGCCAGGGGCCGGCGCCGTCGAGCGAGGCCGCCTCGTAGTACGACACCGGCACGTTCTTGATCGCCGCGATGAACAGCAGCATCGAGAAGCCCGTCCAGGCCCAGGATGCCGCGAACACCACCACCAGCAGCGACAGGTCCGCGTTCGACTGCCACGGAACGGCGGACCCGCCGAACTTCTCGATGACGTAGTTGACCAGTCCGAAGTTCTCGCCGAACAGCCACCGCCACAGGACACCCACGACGATGGGCGACAGCAGCCACGGGATGAAGAAGATGACACGGGCGACGGACGCGCCCTTGGCGTGCTTGCTCACCAGCAGGTTGGCGGCGAGCAGTGAGAGCGCGAAGTTCAGGGGAACGAAGAGGACGGCGTACAGCAGCGTCCGGGTCAGCGCGTCGTAGAAGGCGGAGTCCCCGAACAGGTTGTGGTAGTTGTCCAGTCCGACGAACTGGAACGCCCCCACGCCCGTGTAGTTCGTGAAGGAATAGACGAGCCCGATCACCGCCGGCCACACGAAGAACAGTGCGAAGAGCACGACATTGGCCGCGATGAGGACGAGCGGCGCGAGGGTGTAGGTGCTGCGTCGTCGCCTGGGCGGGCTCACGGACACGTCCGCGGCGCTTTTTGTCATCTTCCTGACTTCCGTGCTGGTGGAATGGATTGCAGTGGGCTCAACCCCATGAGCCCGGCATCACGTGACGCCCAGGGCCGGGGGGGGGGGGGGGGGGGGGGACCCCCCCCCCCCCCCCCACAGCCACGCCCAACACACCCCACGGGGAGGGTGCGGCACAGAGGAGGGGGTTGGGAGGGGGAGGAGGC
>NZ_JBSHAF010000010.1:148426-203204 GCF_053611365.1 Streptomyces sp. NPDC054813
TGTCCAGGTCGCGTGGTGGGTTGCTGGTGTGGCGGGGGCTCACCCCCCGGGCCCCCGGCCGCCGGGCCCGCCCGGGCGGGGGGGGGGGGGTCCCCCCCCCCGCCGCCCGGCCCTCTGGCCTACGATCCGCTGCCGACCGCCGTGTTGTAGCCGTCCACGATGTTCTGCAGGGCCTTGTCGACCGACTGCTGGCCGTTGATCGCCTTGCCGAGCTCCGTCTTGGTCGGGTCGGTGGTGAGGCTCTTGCCCTTCAGCACCCAGTTCGTCTGCGCGCCGTTGAAGTAGCCCGAGATCGGGGCGTACAACGGGATCTCCTCGTTGTACAGCTTGAACGCCGCCTGCGCCGCCGCGGACTTGAAGGGGTACTTCGGGCTCAGACCGCTCTCGACCGGGAGGAACCCGGAGGCCTGGACCAGCTCGGTGTAGTGCTCCGGCTCGTACACCCAGGACAGGAACTTCTGCGCGGCGGTGGACGCGGCGCCGTTGTTGTTGAAGCCCACCATCATGCCGCCGCTGTTGACGTCACTGGCCTGCACCGGCTGGGCGGGAGTCGGGACGCTCGCCCAGTCGAACTTCTTGATGCTGTCCGCGAAGGAGGCGACCTGCCAGACACCGGACCAGTAGGCGACCACGTCACCGCTCTGGAACATGGCCGACGGGTCGGCGCCGCTGGTCCACACCGACTTCGGCATGGTCTTGTCGTCGTTCAGTCCGACGAAGTACTTCACGGCCTTCTTGGTCGCGGCGTCCACCGAGAACTTGCCGGAGGAGTCCGCGTGGACGTACTGCCCGCCCATCTCGTACACCATGGCGCGCAGCCGGGACGGCGACTGGTCGAACGTGAGGGAGTACTTGGCGCCGGTCTTCTCCCGGACCTTGTTCGCCGCCGCGATGAACTCGGTCCAGGTCCAGGTCTTCGACGGCGAGGTCGGGACGGCGACGCCGGCCTTCTTGAACAGCGTCTCGTTGATGAACAGGCCGGACGCGGTGACGTCCGAGGGGATGGACAGCACCTTCCCGGACGAGTCCTTGGCGAGGAAGTTGGCGTTGATGTTGTTCGTCTTGTCGTTGGCGATGGAACTGAGGTCGATCAGCTTGTTCGACCAGATCGGGTCCAGCGCGGGCACGTCCGCCACGTCGGGCAGCGAGTTCGCCTGCGCGGCGTTGTGCAGCTTCGTCGGGTAGCCGTCGTAGGGAATGTTGACGAGCTTGACGTTGACGCCGGTTTCCTTCTTGTACTGCGCCACCAGCTTCTTCCAGCCCGCGTCCTGCCCCGGAACCGTGGAGATCCAGAACGTCAGCGACTTGGAGGTCCCGCCCGAGCCGGATCCCGACCCGCAGGCGGAGAGCAGCAGGACTCCTGCCGTGGCCACGGCAGCGAGAGGAACCAGGCGGCGCATGCCGCCGCGGCCGAGTCGGCGAGAGCGCCGCGCACCCACAGTGGTCATCTTCGATCCCATTTCGTCGTACGGACGGAGCACGGCGCCGGCTGAGGCGGCACGGGTGCATTTTGAAGGAAAAGTCGCTTTCCGGGGGCGCGGCCTCGCCCGGCCGCATCGTCCACGCGGGGCGAGATCCCCGGCCGTCCTGGCCGTCACCGCACGGGCACGCCCTCATGCGGTTGCCGTACGTCGTGTACGGGCTGGGAGGCTCACCCCAAGCCGGCGTCCCGGCCGACTTAGAAAGCGCTTGTCCGGACATTGGCAGACCGATAAGGAAGCCGTCAATCCTTCACCTGCGCGCCTTCGGTCACGTTTTGGACTCCCTTGGCCACCGCGAGCCGGGCCGCACCCACGACAGTACCGAGATCCCCGATCTGGCTGCTGACCACCTCGGTGGGCCAGCTCAGCCGCCCCAGCTCGGCCCGCACCCCGGGCAGGAGCTGGGGATCCGCGCCGGTGCTGCCGCCGAGCACGATCAGCCCCGGGTCCAGCACGGCGGCCACGGCGGCGGCCAGCCGGCCCACGTCGACGGCGTGCCGGGCGACCAGGCCGCGGGCGGGCTCCCGGCCCTCGGCGGCCAGCGCGAAGAGTCCCTCGGCGGTCCGGGGGCGCGGACCGTCACCGGCCCGCCAGGCCTCGGCGGCCCGGCGCAGCAGGGCCTGCGAGCCGACGTAGGCCTCCAGGGCCTCCTGACGGGGCTCCCGGTCGTCGTCCCACGGGTAGGGCAGCCGGGCCAGCTCACCGGCCGCGCCGTTGGCACCGCGCAGCACCTGGCCGCCGATGACGATGCCCAGACCGATACCGACGCCGATCCGCAGGTAGCCGAAGGTGCGGCGGCCCCGGGCGGCGCCCTCGTGGAGTTCGGCGAGGGCGGCGCAGTTGACGTTGTTCTCCAGGTGGACCGGGACCCCCGGCGGCAGGGCGACCGAGACCGCGTCGAAGACGGGCCCGGCCTTGGCGGTCGCGGGGCGCATCCCGGTGCCCGCCAGGTCAGGGGCGGTGACGTCACCGATGGCGACGACGATGGCCCGCAGCGGGGCGTCCGCGGGCAGCGCGGCCAGGGCCTCACGGACGGCGTCGGCGGCGCGGGGGCGGGGCGTGTCCGCCTCGGCGAGCAGCGTGCCGTCCAGGGCGCAGCCGCGCACCCGGGTGCGGGCCGGGCCGAGGTCGACGGCGAGGACCGAGCCGGAGGCCGGCCCGAGGCCGTAGACGGCGGCGGAGCGGCCGGTGCCGCTGGACGCGGTGCCGGAGTGGGTGGCCAGCCGGGCCCCCTCCAGCTCCGCGACGGCGGCGGAGACCGTCGGCTTGGACAGGCCGGCGAGGCTCGCGAGCTGCGGCCGGGTGGCGCTGCCGGCCTGGGCCAGCACGGCGAAGACCGCACCGGCGCTCTCGGTGAGCCGGGGGGCCTCGGCGGGGGCCTCAGTCACGACGTGTTCCACAGTTCCCCCATGGGTCAGGGGCCGCGCTCCCCCGGGTGTCGCGGGATGCGGCGATGCGGTGCCCTTGTGCCGCGCGGTTCTGGCCTCGACAGCGTCCCGTTGATCGAGTCCGCGGCAACTCTTGACGCACTCTACTTCGTTAGTTAACTTCCTAACGAAGTACACGGTACTCGCCTGCCGTGCTCCGTGAAGAAGCCCGTCCCGGGGCTTCCCGACTTGCTCAACTCCTGTTCGGCCAGGCACGGTTCGCCCGCCGTCGCAGCACAGTGCCAAGCTCTTCGGCGCTGTTCGCCCAGACGACGAAAGAGGATCCGTGCAGGACACTCCTTCTTCCCCACTCGTGATCGGCATCGACGTGGGGGGCACCAAGACCCATCTCCGCGCATTCACCGGCGCGGATCTGGTCGCCGATCACGTCCGTTCGAGCAGCGGCTGGCGGCCGCACGACCCGGCCGCCGCCGCCCGCTGGCTGACCGCGCTGGTCCACGAGGCCCTGCCGGCCGGTACCCGCCCCGCCGCCCTGGCCGTCGGCGGGCACGCCTGTGAGACCCCCCGCCAGTGCGCCCAGATCAGCGCCGCGCTGCGCGACTTCCACGAGACACCCGTCCTCGTCGTGGGCGACGCCGAACTCCTCGTCCCCGCCGCGGGCCTGGACAAGGGTGTCGGCCTGGTCGCCGGCACCGGTTCGGTGGCCGTCGGACGGCATGCCGACGGCAGCCCCGTGCAGGTCGGCGGCTGGGGCGCGGTCCTCGGCGACGAGGGCGGCGCCGCCGGACTGGTCCGGGAGGCCGCCCGCGCCGTCTGGGCCGCCCATGACCGCGGCGAGGCCCCCGACGCCCTCGCGACCGGACTCGCCGCCGCCTTCGGGGTGGCCGAAGTACCCGCACTCGGCGCCGCGCTGGAGGGCGCCTCCGACGTCTCCGCCGAGTGGGGCCGGCACGCCCCGGTGCTTTTCGCCGCGGCCGACGCGGGCTCCCGGCTCGCCGCCGACGTGATAGCCGACGGCGGCCGCGCCCTCGCCGGCCTCGTGGTCCGGCTCGCCGCGCGCGGTCTCGCCGTGGACGACGTGGTGGTCGCGGGCGGCACGATCCTCTCCCAGCCACGCCTGTACGACGCCTTCGCGGCCGCGCTCGCCGAGGCCGTACCCGGGGCGCGGCCACAGCCATTGCGACTCCCGCCGGTCGAGGGCGCGGTCGCGCTGGCACGTTCGACCCTGTGAGAAACCCGTCCGCAGCCGGTCCGGTCCCGCATGCCTGGACCACGGGCTGTTCGACACTGCGAACACGCAGGTCCAGGCCTGTTCTTCCGGTGAACCACCGGGCTGCCGTTCAACTCCGGGTCATGTGACGGTCGTCGGACCATGACCGCCGGGACATGAACTCGCCCTAGAACTTCGCTCGTTCAACACCTTTCCCACGCGAACCCACACGCTCACGCGCACCTGTGCATCGGCCGTCCGCGTGGACTCCCCCAGACCTCAAGAGAGGCACACCCATGCCGTCACCTGCCGGGCACCACACCTCCTCACCGGCCCGTGGACTCGCCGTCGGCCGACGGGGATTCCTGAAGACCTCGCTCGGCGCCTCGGCGGGTGTGCTGGCTGCCCCGACGTTCGCCGGCTGGCTCGCCGCCGCGGACGCCAAGGCCGCGACCGCTCTCGCGTTCGTCGACGACTACAAGACGAACATCAGCACCAACCTGACCGCCGACACCAACGCGGTGGTGCGCATCCTCGGCGGCTTCGCGCGGATATGGAAGACCGGTTCCGCCTGGAACACCGGTGCCGTGCTGCGCGCCGACATCCTGCGCGACAACATGCGGTACTGCGCCAAGATCACGCGCAATCGCTCCGTCGCCGAGGCGAAGAAGGCGTTCGTCTACGACCGCCAGCACCAGAGCTACGCGATGATCGCCGGTCTCGGCCCGCTGGCGGACCTGTACAAGGCCGGTTCGCTCGCGGTCACCTCGATCACCGGCGCCCCCGACGGGACGCCCGCGACCACGATCAACGACGCCGTCCCGGCCGACGCCCCGGCGGGCTCCGCGCTCGGTGCCGGCTCGCACGACTCGGCGCTCGGCAAGGTCGCCGAGCTGGTCGACACCGTGCGCGGCAACTACGCCTCCGGCAACCCCTCCAAGTACGCCTACCAGTACCCGCGCCCGTGGCGCATGAACGAGGACAGCGAGGTCGTCGACACCGGCAGGACCGACGCCTACGGCTTCCCGGTCTACGACTCCGAGGTGGCCGTCGCCCCGCAGCTGCTGCGCCAGCGCAGCACCTCCCCGGTCGACGACGGCGGCTTCCCCTCCGGCCACACCAACGCCTTCCACCTGGCGGCCCTCGCCTACGCCTACGCGGTGCCGGAGCGCTTCCAGGAGCTGGTCGCCCGCGCCCTGGAGCTCAGCGACACCCGCATCATCGCCGGCATGCACAACACGGTCGACGTGATCGGGGGCCGCATCATGGCCACCGCCCTGGCCGCCGCCACCCTCGCCGACCCGGCCAACGCCGGCCTCAAGGCGGCCGCCCGCGCCCAGGCCCTCGCCTACTTCGAGGCGCGGACCGGCACCACCGCCGACACCCTGTACGCCTACGCCCACTCGGCGGGCCCCGCCGCCGACCCGTACGCCGACCGGGAGGCCAACGAGCGCGCGGCCACCCCCCGGCTGACGTACATCCTGCGGCGACAGGGCGGCGACCAGCCGCTCACCGTGCCCAAGGGCGCCGAGGTGCTCCTGGAGACCCGGCAGCCGTACCTCACCGCCGACCAGCGCCGCGAGGTGCTGCGCAGCACCGCCCTGCCCGCCGGGTACGTGCTGCTGGACGGCGTCGAGCAGTGGGGCCGCCTCGACCTGTTCGCCGCGGCGGACGGCTACGGCGCCTTCGACACGGACGTCACGGTCACCCTGGACGCGGCGGCCGGCGGCTTCTCGGCGGCCGACAGCTGGCGCCATGACATCGACGGCCACGGCGGCCTGACCAAGAAGGGCACC
This sequence comes from Streptomyces sp. NPDC054813, assembly GCF_053611365.1. Classification (NCBI taxonomy): domain Bacteria; kingdom Bacillati; phylum Actinomycetota; class Actinomycetes; order Kitasatosporales; family Streptomycetaceae; genus Streptomyces; species Streptomyces sp. NPDC054813. The sequence continues at coordinate 154,302 of NZ_JBSHAF010000010.1, forward strand.
GGCACGCTGACGCTGACCGGCGGTAACGGCTACCGCGGCGGCACCGTGGTGGCCGGGGGCACCCTGGTCGCCGCCTCGGACGAGGCGCTGGGCCGCGGCGACGTCCGGATCGAGGCCGGCACCCTGCGGGTGGCCGCGGAACTGTTCGTGCGGGGGACGTACACGCAGGAGGCGGGGACCCTGGAGGTGACGCTCGGCAAGGGCCGCAAGGCGCCGCTCCGGGTGAAGCACCTGGCCGTGCTCGGCAAGGGCAGCACGCTGTCCCTGGAGCTCGACACCGAGCAGCCGCCGACCGCGGGCCGCACCCTCCCGGTGCTCGACGCACCGCGGCTGCGCGGACAGTTCGACCACATCGAGCTGAACTCCGACAAGCTGCGGGCCGTACCCGTGTACACGGCAGACGGTCTGTCGGTACGACTCGTGAAGCGGTGACGCGCCCGGTGACGGGAGCGATGCGAGAGTAGGGCCCATGACCCTGCTCCTGTTCGCTCCCGTCACCGCGGGCCCGGTGTCCCCGCGGGGCGGATGATGGCAAGCGAACAGCAGTCGGTCCTCGATCCCGGCACCCTCGGTGACCCCGCACCCGCCCCACGGCCGGCCCCCGCGCCCCGGCTGACCGCCGCCCTGCGCGCCCGACGCCGGTGGCTGGTGCCGGTCCTCGTGGTGCTGCTGCTCACCCAGATGGCGGTCGCGATGGTGACCACCGCAGTCCAGCAGACGCCCACCATCGACGAGCCGGTCTACGTGGCCGCGGCCACCGACTACCTCCACGAGCACCGGCTGCGCTACAACCCCGAGCACCCGCCGCTCGGCAAGCTCATCGTCATGGCCGGGATCGCGGTCGCCGACCCGCACTACGACCCGGCGTACCACGGCGACCAGGGGCAGGTGGGCCGACATCTGCTGTACGCCTCGGGCAACGACCCCTGGCGGCTGATGCTGTGGGCCCGGCTGCCGGTGATCGCGCTGACGCTGCTGTTCGCCCTGGTGGTCTTCGCGTTCGCCCGCGAGGTCCTCGGCACGGCCGCCGGGCTCCTCGCGCTCGCCCTGTACTGCTTCTCCCCCGACCTGATCGCGCACGGCTCGCTGGCCACCCTGGACGTGCCGTCGGCCGGGTTCGTGCTGACGTCCGTCTGGCTGCTGTGGCGGGCACGGCGCCGCCCTGGGCTGTATCTGCCCCTCGCCGGGGCCGCGTTGGGCGCGGCGGTGGCGACGAAGATGAGCGCGCTGCCCGCGCTCCCGCTGCTGCCCGCCCTGGCGGTGCTGTCGGTGTGGGGCGTACGCCCCGGCCGGGTGCGGCGCGCGGTCACGGCGGCGGCGGTGGTGACGGTGACGGCGGTCGCCGTCGTGTGGCTGTCCTATCTGGCCGTCGATCCCCGGCTGCGTTCCGTGTCCGCGGTGCCGGTCCCGGCGATCCACGGTCCGCGGGGCCTGCTGATCGACCTGATGCCCCTTCCGCACGCCTACCGGGACGGCATGCGCCTGCAGTTCGGCCTGGAGGACTATCCCTGGCAGGGCTATCTGTTCGGGCACCTCTACACCGGCTCCCGCTGGTACTACCTGCCGGCCGCCCTGCTGGTGAAGACCCCGCTGGGCATGCTGGCGCTGTGGGCGGCCGGTGCGGTCGCGGTGGTGGCGGTACGGCGGCTGCGGCCGGCCGCGCCGTACGTGCTGCTGCCGCCGGCCGTGCTGCTGGTCTCGGCGATGACCGGGTCGCGGGACTTCGGGACGCGGTACGCGCTGTTCATGCCGATGTTCCTGGCGGTGGGCGGCGCTGCGGTGCTGGCGGTGCGGTGGCGGTGGTCGCGGCCGGTGGGCGGGGCGCTGCTGCTGTTCGTGGCGGTGAGTTCGCTGCGGACGTTCCCGTTCTACCTGCCGTACTCCAACGAAGCGTTCGGCGGTCCGGGGAAGACGCATCTGCGGCTGCACGACTCCAACGTGGACTGGGGCCAGGACCTGGGCCGGCTCGCCGACCGGCTGGGGGAGCGCTACCCGGGCGAGCGGATCTGGCTGGTCTACAAGGGCAGCGGCATCCCCTCTTACTACGGCATCCACGCCACCGATCCCCGCACGGTGCCGTCCGGCGAGGTGCACGGGCTGCTGGTGGTGTCGGACTCGTCGGTCGCCAAGGCACGGGGCCGGCTGGCCGCGCTGATCGACAGCAGCCGTCCCGTCGACGACGTCGGGCATTCCATCACCGTCTACCGGCGGTGACCGCCGGAACCCCGGCGCCTGCCCCGCACGTTGTGCGTTCGGCCGCCGGGGCGGTCAGACGGTCGGCACAACCCCTGGTCACCACGGTCCGTGAGCTATGTTGAGTCCTCGTGGGAGACAAAGGAGGCGCTTCGGTGCCATCGCCGCAGCAGGCTCGCGCCCAGGCATCCGCGATCACCTCGGGCAAGACGGTGCCGGAGGCGGAGGCCGCGCCCACCTCCCAGCTCCGCGAACTCTTCGACGGTCCCCGGCTCTCCCCCGGCCAGCGGCGCATCGCCCAGTACCTGATCGACCACATCACCGAGGCGGCCTTTCTGTCGATCACCGACCTCGCCGAGCGGGTCGGGGTCAGCCAGCCGTCGGTGACCCGGTTCGCGGGCGCGGTCGGCTTCAGCGGTTACCCGGCGCTGCGCGAGCGGCTCCAGTCGATCGCGCTGCGCACCCTGGCGGGCGGCACCGGAGCCGCCACCGAGCAGCGCAGCAACGAACTCCAGGCGGCCGTGGACGCCGAGATCGAGAACCTGGAGAACCTGCGCCGGGACTTCGCCGACCCGGACCGGGTGATCTGGATCGGCCGCGAGCTGTCCCAGTCCTCCCCGCTGACCGTGCTCGGGCTGCGCATCTCCGTCTCGCTGGCGGAGTACTTCGCCTACGCCGCCCGCCGTATCCATCCCGACGTTCGGCTGGTGACCCGCGGCGGGAGCGTGGCCTACGACGCGCTGCTGCAGTCGCGGGAGGCGGGCGGCACCTGGGTGCTGGCGTTCGGGATGCCGCGGCACGCGCAGGAGACGCTGACCGCGATCCAGGTGGCGCGGACCGCGGGTCTGCGGGTCGCGCTCGTGACCGACCTGGCGCTCGGCGCGCTGGCCGACGAGGCCGACGTCACCTTCAGCACCGGGATCGGGTCCCGCCTGGTCTTCGACACCTACGCGGCGCCCGGCCTGATGGCCGCCGCCCTGCTCCAGGCCATGACCGATGCCGATCCCGAGCGCACCCAGGCGCGCCTGGAGGAGTACGAGCACGTCGCCGAACAGCACCAGTTCTTCCTCAAGGACTGACCCCGGGGCCCGGCGCACCGGCAGTCCCTCCCCCCTTTCCGCCGCAGGAACCCGTAGGGGGACCATTCACCGCAATTCACGCATGAATGTTTTCATACGTCTTGCAAACCGGTCGGCATATATAAATACTGCTCACGGACCACCCCGGCACACTCCGGGCAGGTTCCGCACCGAGGACGCACCGCTCGCACCCGCCCCCAGAAAGCCGACGGACCGCCCATGCGCACGCAGCACCACCCGCAGTGCCGGCGGCCGACGCCCGGGGTCCCTGCACGGACGCCCCCAGCCGCCGTCTCCTACCCGCGTCGGCGCCGGGGGTGTTCGAACGGGCATCGCCTGCGCGATTCGCCCGCGGCGGCTCCGGCCATCCCCTAGGCCGGAGCCGCCCAGACATCCGTCGACCACCCTTTCCGACGCCGCACCCCGGAAGCGATGATCATGACCCTGACGACGACCACCCGTATCAGTCCCGACTGGCCCTGCCAGGTCAAGACGCCGGGCAGTTACGACTGGGAGCGCTCCGCCACCAAGTGGCTGCGAGAGCTGGTGCCGGCCCGCTACGCCAGCTACCCGGCCCTGATCCGGCACCCCGTGCTGCTCGCTCGGCACGCGCAGATACAGGTCCAGCACGAGATCCGGGTGGCCCGCACGGCACTGCAGACCGCACGGGCCGAACTGCCTCTGCTGGGACTGCCGGAGTCGGTCATCGAGCACACCATCAAGCTGTACGCGGCGGAGGTGCTGCAACTCCAGCACATCGCGCGCAGCGTCCGTGCGGTCACCGAGGCGCTCGTCGGGCACAGTACCGGCCGCTGACCGTTTCGCTTCGAGTCCGCTTCGAGGATGCACAGCTCCTTCACTGATCGGGCACGGGTGTGATCGGATGCCCCTTCCTGTGCCATGCTCGATCCGTGACAAGCGAGCACGCGCCGCCGGTCGGCACCGGGGCCGGCGCCGAGCCGGCGGCCCTGGCCAAGGTGGTGTCCCGGCAGCGCGCCGAGCTGGACCGGCTGCGGGACCAGGCGGCCGCCTCCGCCGTGGTGGAGCGGGCCACGGGCGCCCTGATGGCCACCACCGGCTGCTCCGCCGACGCCGCGCACGAGGCACTCGTGCGGCGGGCCCGGGCCGGAAGCCGCACGCTGCTCGAGGAGTGCTGGCTCACCCTCGGCGCCCTGATGCCCGCCGCGCCCCCGGCCGCCGATCCCGTCACCGAACTGCCCGCCCCGGTGGAACCCCGCAGGTCGCCCGCCCCGCCCGGCACCGCCGAGACGCTCGGCCGCCTCGGCAAGGCCCTGGTGCAGGTCGGCTCCCCGCAGGAACTGGCCGGCGCGCTGCTCGACCATCTGGCGCCCGGGACCGGCGCCGACGCGGTACTGCTGTACCGTCGGCTGCCCGGCCAGGGACTCGAACTCATCGGGTACGCCGGTGCCGACGCGGCGCTCGCCGCCCAGTGGCGCCGGGTACCGCCGCTGAGCGGATTCGCCCCGCTGGAGAGTCTCAAGACCGGTGAGCCCCTGTGGCTGGAGGACTTCGCCCGGGACCGGCAGGAGTACCAGCTCATCGACGAGCCGCCCGGGCGCTGGCTGTCCCGGGCCTGGCTGCCGGTCACGACCGGGGACGCGACCGGCGTGACCCTCGGTGTGCTGCGCCGGCACGGCGCGGTCTTCGGTCCCGGGGAACGCGAGCTGCTGCGGGCCGTCGCCCGGCTGTGCGCGGGCCGGCTCACCTCTCTCGGTACCCCGGCCGAACCGCCGGCCTCGGACTTCTCCCGCACGGTGCAGACGGTGCTGGACGCGCTGCCCGGAGCGACGGTCCTGCTGACCCCGCTGCGCACCGTCGTCGGGGAGGTCGAGGACTACCGCATCGAGGCGGCCACCCCGGACGCCGTCGACATCCTCGGCCGCACCGGCCGCGAGCTGGTCGGCGCCCACATCCTGGAGAGCTATCCCTCCGTCGCCGGGGAGTCGCTGTGGCAGGGGTATCTCAAGGCGCTCGACGGAGAGCCGTACGAGGGTGAGCCCTTCGTCCACGAGGAGGTCGTCGCGGGCGCGACCGTGCGGGCCGCCTACTCGGTACGGGCCTCGCGGCTCGGCGACGGGCTGCTGGTGACCTGGCTGCGGCACGACATGGAGGGGCGCCAGGAACAGCGCCTGGCGGACATGCAGCGGCTGGGCAACCTCGGCTGGGCCAACTGGAACCTGATCACCCGTCAGGTCAGCTGGTCGTCCCAGGTATACACGATCCTGGGCCGCGACCCGGGGCGCGGAGCGGTCGCGCTGGACCTGCTGCCGGACCTGGTGCTGCCCGAGGACGCCCACGCGCTGGCCCGCTCGGTCGCCGAACTCGCCCGCAACGGCGGGTCGTTCGACGTCCCGTTCCGCATCAGGACCGGCAACACGGTACGGCATCTGCGCGCCGTCGCCGAGGGGGTGACCGCCGCGGACGGCATGGTCGTCGAGGTGCACGGATTCGTCCAGGACCTCACCGCGCAACGCAGCGCCGAACTCGCCCTGGTGGACAGCGAGCGGGCGATCCTGACGCAGCGCGGCATCCTGGAGGCCGAGCGCGCGCTGGCCATCCGGCTCCAGCATGCGCTGCTCCCGCTGCCCAGCGGGCCGCTGCGGCTGTGCGGACTGCGGGTCGAGGTCGCCTATCTGCCCGCGCAGGCGGGGGTACACGTCGGCGGCGACTGGTTCAGCGCCATCGAACTTCCCGACGACTCAGCGCTGTTCGTCGTCGGCGACGTGGCGGGCCACGGTGTCGACGCCGTCGCGACGATGGCCCAGCTCCGGTTCACCGCCAAGGGCATGGTGACCACCGGCTCCTCGCTGACCGGTGCGCTCGCCCGGCTGAACTTCCTGCTCCTGCACTCGCGCGACAGCCAGTCCACCGCGACCCTCGTCCTCGCCCATTACCAGCCCGCCGAGCGCCGGCTCGTCTGGGCCCAGGCGGGTCATCTGCCGCCGCTGCTGGTGCGCGCGGGCGAGGTCCGGCGGCTCGACCGCCCCGACGGCATACTGCTCGGGGCCTCGGCGGACCCGGTCTACGAGTCCGCCGAGTTCCAGCTGGAGCCCGGCGACCGGCTGCTGCTGTACACCGACGGCCTGGTGGAGCGGCTCGGCGAGGACATCGACCTGGGCCTGACCCGCCTGGCCGAGGCCGTCCGCACCCCCGAACCCGGGTCCCTGGACGCGCTGCTCGCCGCGATGCTGGAGGGCGAACGGCGGGACGACGTGTGCGTGCTGGACATCCGGGTGCCGGTGGCGGACGAGGAGTAGCGGAGCGGCCGCAGCGGTCAGTCGTCGTCGCGGTGCCGCCAGTACCAGAACAGGCCCACCACCAGGGCCAGCAGGAACACGGCGGGCAGCAGCAGGCCCGGGATGCGGGAGCCGTTCATCGGCATGGCCTCCGGGGTCGTACGGGCGGAGCGCGGCGGCACGAGGCTACCGGTGGCCACCCATGGTGACGCCCGCTCCTCGCACGTTCCCGGCGCTTTCCTGATCCGTTGCCCGGCGTTCGAAGCCGCCGGCCGGACCGGCCGGCGGGATCGCCCACCGGTCGTTCGGCGCCGGTCAGCCGTCCGTCGGGCTGGTGCGCGCCTCCAGGGCGCGGCGGGTGTCGTCGCCGTAGACGCCCCGCTCGTCGCCGCTGATGCCGTACCAGATCTGGAAGCGTTCCACGGCCGCGGTGAGGGCGGCGTCGTACGTTCCGCCGGTGGAGCCGTCGCGGTAGACGTCGGGGATGCGCAGCAGGCGCTGCTCCAGGTCGACGACCTCGGGGCCGGTGTCGCCCGCGCGGAGGGTGCCGGCGCCGTCGGGGTCGGCGGAGGTGTCCGAGGCGGGCGGGGTGGTGGCCGGTGACGTGGTGGCGGACGGGGAGGGCTGGGCGGCCGCGGCGGTGCCCTCGCGACCGGGCAGCAGGAGTGCGCAGCCGAAGCCGACCAGGGCGGCCGCGCCGACGGCCACCACGGCGGCGGCCCGGCGCAGTCCCGGGCCGAAGCCGAAGGCGCGGGAGGAGCGGGCGCCATGGCCGACCCGCGCGGTGCGCGGGCCGTCGACCACCGGCGGCAGCTCCTGGGTCTCGTCCTCCGTGCCGGCATCGGGCCATCGTTCCCCGTCGAAGGCCTCGAAGCCCGCCGGCCCCGGCCGTTTCCCGGCCTCTTTCCCGGTCTGCTTGCCGGCCTCATTCCCGGTCTGCTTGCCGGTCTGGTTCCCGGTCTCTCTCGCCTTCTCGTCGGCCTCCGCCTCCTCCCGGATCTCGCGCATCAGCTCCGCGAGAGCGTCGAGTCGGCGGGGGCGCAGGACCCGGACCGGTTCCAGGATCGGCCCGCGGTGCGGTTGCTCAGGGTCGGGCGGTGTCGACACACTGCTCTCCTTCTACGTCCCTTTCGCGCGGGTGTCCGCGATCCCCGAGAACACATACGGCGGGACCGGTCCACCGGTTCAGCCCGGACCGGACCGGCGGAGGAGGAGTGCACTCAGTTCCCCGCAGGGTGTGCACTGAGTGCCATGAGGTGCGGTGGAGTGCTACGTTCGCGTCCATGAGCTCCAGCAGCACCGCGCCGCACGCGAAGCCGCCCATGCGGGACGCCCTGGTCGCGGCGGCCTTCCGGCTCTTCCTGGAGCGCGGCTACGAGCAGACGACCGTCGACGACATCGTTGCCCTGGCCGGGGTCGGACGGCGCTCGTTCTTCCGGTACTTCCCCTCCAAGGAGGACGTGGTCTTCCCCGACCACGAGGGCTGCCTGGCCGACATGACCGCCTTTCTGGCGGCGAGCGACCTGGAGTGCGAGCCGGTGCGGCGGGTGTGCGACGCGGCGCGGCTGGTGCTGCGGATGTACGCGGAGAACCCGACGTTCTCGGTCCAGCGCTACCGGCTGACCAAGAAGGTCCCGGGACTGCGCGCGTACGAGCTGTCGGTGGTGTGGCGCTACGAGCGCGCGCTGGCCGAGTATCTGCGGGGCCGGTACGCCGGCCGCCCGGACGGGACACTGCGGGCGGACGTGATCGCGGCGGCCGTGGTCGCGGCGCACAACAACGCGCTGCGCTCCTGGCTGCGTTCGGACGGCCAGGGCGACGCGGCGGCGACGGTCGACCACGCCCTCGGGTATGTGCAGACCGCGTTCGGCACCGAGGCCGCCGGGCCCGCCGCGGGCGGGGCGCCGGCCGCGCTGTTCGGCGGGCCGGTGGAACATCCGGACGACGTGGTCGTCCTGGTCTCCCGGCGGGACGCCCCGCTGTGGCGGGTGGTGCAGGAGATCGAGACCGCGTTCGGCCGTGCCTGACGGCCCTGGCATCCGGTGGCCCTCCGCAGAATCCCCGCAATTTTGGGGTACGCAGTGCCTTTACGGATGACACTGAGTGCCATACGCTGACGGCGTGCACGGTGGCACGGCGAACCGGGCACAGGCGTGCGCGGTCGGGTCCGCGCACGCTCGATTCGGGTTTCCGGGCGAGCGCAGGGAGTTGACCAGCGTGTACCACCACTCAGCGAGCGCCGCGCAGTCGGCGGTCGGATTCGCGACGAGCGTTCTCGACCCCGTGCCCGCGGACCACCGCCCCGCGGACCACCACAAGGACGCCATCGTCTTCCAGCGTTGCACCTGGTGCGGCACCGCCACGTACCACCGGCTGCTGTGTCCGGTCTGCCAGGGTAGCGAACTGCGTACGGAGCGCAGCGAGGGCAGCGGTACGGTCCGCCACTCCACGGTGGTGCACCGCAACACGCCCGCCGCGCGCAACGTCTCCCTGATCGAGATGGCCGAGGGGTTCGTCGTACGGGGCCGGGTCATGGGCCCGCTGATCGGCATCCACAGCGGCGACCGGGTCAAGCTCTCCACGGCCAAGGACCCGGTGCGGGGCGAGCCGGTCTTCCAACTGCTCGACGAGCCGTACCGGGCCTGGAGCTGACCGACCGAAATCCGCTTGCACGGCAGCCGGCGGCCTGGCGAGCATGCGTCCATGAGCGATGAATCGGCCCAGGTGGACGCGGCGATCGCGGGCGAGCTGCGGCTCATGGACCCGGAGGTGCGCGCCTCGCGGGAACTCGCGGGCGAACTGCTCGACCCGGAGTTCGTGGAGGTCGGCGCGTCCGGCCGCCGGTACACGTACGTGCAGGCGCTCGGCGGACTCCCGGACAGGACCGGCGCCTCGAAGGACGGCCCACGCTACGAACCCTCCGGCATGACCGGGGTGGTACTCGCTCCCGGTCTGGTGCAGCTGACCTTCGAGGCCCGCCTCGGCGACCGCCGCTCCCGGCACAGCTCGCTGTGGCGCAGGCGTGACGGGGAGAGCGGCTGGCGGATGTACTACCACCACGCCACGGCCGTGCCACCCGGCGTCGAGTAACGCGGCGGCGCCTTCGCCGGGTGCCGTCCCTCCCGTACGTAACCAATCCCTCTTCCTGCACAGGCAACCCACAGACTTTGCTCCCCGTCCTCCGGGGGGCGAGGGGCTCCTCGGGACGGCCGGGGCGCCCGTACTCGCCTTCCGAGGAGGGAACATTGGTCCGTACCCGGCGCATATGGGTCACCGCGGCCGCGGTGCTCGCGCTCGTGGGAGGGGTGTCCGGCACCGCCGCGCACGCCCGGCCGGCCCCGGCGGCCGCCGAGTCCGGCGGGAAGCTGCCGCCGGGCTGGCGCATCGACGAGGGCCGCTCGGCGCCCCAACTGGTGTGGCGGTCCGGCAGACAGGTGCCGATGGGCGACGCGCGGGTGGAATTCCGTGCGGACGGAAGGCTGTTGGGGGTGCCGAAGCCCGAGCGGGACGGACACACCTTCCGGCTCGGCCTCGAAGGAACCGGCGCGGATGACCTGACGAACCTTCAGGTCTGGTCGGGTGGACGGCGGTTGGACACCCGATCCGCGACCGGCCAGGCGCCCGCACCGGCCGCCCGTCCCCCGGCGCCACTGCCCGCCGGCCCGGTGGATCCGGGCAAGCCCGGCCGCTACCGCACGACCACCGGCGAGTACCGGCTCAAGTCGGTGCACCTGCCCGGGTTCTCCGTTCCGGTCGAGATGAGCGCCGTGGTGGTCGCGCCCACCGGCGTCACCGGCCCGCGCCCGCTCGCGCTGTTCCTGCACGGCCGCCACGCCACCTGTTACGCCCCGCACGGCGACGACGGGCAGGCCTCCGGCGCCTGGCCCTGCCCGGCCGGGACGCTCCCGATACCGAGTCACCGGGGCTACCTCCGCGACCAGCGGCTGCTGGCGTCCCAGGGCTATGTGACCGTGTCGATCTCGGCGAACGGGATCAACGGTCAGGACTGGCAGGCCGAGGACGGCGGCGCCCAGGCCCGTTCCTCGCTGATCCGACTGCACCTGGGCCACTGGGCCGACTGGGCACGGAACCCGCGGCAGGCACCGCCGATCGTCCGCGAGGCTCCGCGCGCCGACCTGTCCCGGGTGCTGCTGATCGGTCACTCGCGCGGCGGCGAGGGGGTGAACCGGGCCGCGCTGGACAGCCTCTACCCCCCGCCGGCCGACCAGGACGGCTACCACGGGAAGGTGCGCTGGCACATCAGCGGCGCCGTGCTGATCGGCCCCACCGTCTTCGGCCAGAACCCGGTACCGGACGTGCCGTCGCTCACCGTCCTGCCGGGCTGCGACGGCGATGTCTCCGACCTGCAGGGCGAGATGTACGTCGACGGCACCCGTGCGGTCAGCGCCGGCAAGGCCCTGCACAGCGCGGTCTACGTGATCGGCGCCAACCACAACTTCTTCAACACCGAGTGGACGCCGGGACAGGCGCAGGCTCCGGCGGAGGACGACTTCTACGACGACCCCGACCACCGGGACCCCGTCTGCTCCCAGGGGACCGCGACCCGGCTGACCGCCGGCCAGCAGCACCGGGCGGGCTCGACGTACATCGCGGCGGCGGCCCGGCTGTTCGTCGCGGGGGACGACAAGGTGCTTCCGCTGTTGGACGGTTCGGGGCGGCGGGCGCCCTCGGCGGATCCGGCGCGCGTGCTGAGCCACGCGGTCGGCGCGAACCGTGGCGCGGGGTTCCTGCCGGACGGCAGGGTGACCGTGAGCGGTGGCCGGCTGTGCGCCGCGGCCGATCCGGATCCGGCGGCGGCCTGCCTGGGCGAGAACGCTGAGGGCGGCTCCCCGCACTTCGCCCAGTGGGAGACGGCACGGGAGTCAGGGCGGAACGCGGTCGCACTGCGCTGGACGTCCGTGGGGGCCACGACCCGCGTCAGGGTGGCACGGCCGGTCTCCCTCCGGGGCGCCGAGGCGCTCGCGCTCCGGATCTTCGTGCCCCCGAACACCCAGGGCACCCGGCTCGACGTGGCCGTCACCGACACGCACGGACGTAGGGCCGTCCTCGGCCGGGTCCGGGTCGACGGGCTGCCAGGCAGCGAGCGCACCGCGTCCTACTGGGCGCGTGAACTGCGGGTACCGCTGACCGCCGCCCGCCGGGCCGGGGTCGAGCTGCGCTCGGTCAAGTCCCTTGAGCTGACCGCGCGTTCGGCCTCGGGGCGGGCCTGGCTGATGGACGCCTGGGGCTGGCGGCCGGGCACCCCGGCGGTACGGGCGGCCGTGCTGCCGCGCGTCGACGTCGGCCGTCTCAGGGTCGACGAGGGCGACTCGGGCGTACGCACCTACCACGTTCCGGTGCGGGTGTCGGGGCGGGGCAGCGGCCAGGTCCGGCTCTACGTCGTCGACCCGGCGACCGGCACCGCGAAGGACCGCCTGGTCACCGTACGGCCCGGCGGGCACGCCGTCGACGTACCGGTCGAGGTGCGGGGCAACACCCGCTACGGCGCGGACCTGCCGTACGACGTGCTGGTCAAGGCCGTCCACGGGGCGGTCGTCGGCTCCTACCGGGGCGGGCTGACCGTGCACGACGACGACCCGGCGCCCGAGGTCACGGTGACCCCGCTCGCGGACAAGGTGACGGAGGGTTCGGCGCTGAAGTGGCGGATCTCGCTGTCGGAGGCCGCGGACACGGACATCGGCGCGCTGTTCGTCCCGGTCCCGCCGGGCGGTGGCGCTCCTGAGCTGTCCACCAAGGACGTCGACCCGCAGTGGCTGGCCGACGCCTCGGGCGCCGCACCGGACCCCGAGCGGCCGCTGTCCAAGGTGGACGGCCTCGGTCTGTGGCTGGACATCCCGCCCGGCCGGACCAGCCTCGACGTGTCGGTGCCCACCGTCGCGGACCGGGTCGGTGAGCCGGCCGAGTCGGTCAACTTCCGGCAGACCGGCGACGACGGTACGCCGCTGCCGGACGGCCTGCTGCTCAACGGCACGGTGCTGGACGCCTCGTAGCGCTCCTCGCACGCCCGGACGCGTCCGCGCTCCGCACGCTGCCGGACGCGTCTCGCGCTTCACGCGCGGCCTGGGCGTCTCGCGCTCCTCGTGCGACGGACGCGTCTCGCGCTCCTCGTGCCCTGGGGGGATACGGCCTCCTCAGGGCGCGAGGGTCACCCGGATGCCGACGGTGCCCTCGCGGCCGCGCCGCAGCCTGCTGCCGAGCAGGGTGAGGCGTCCGGTGATGCCGTACTTGCGGGCGATGAGGTCGCGGTAGCGGGCGGTGGTGGTCTCGTCGGTGATCTCGGCGGTGGCCGGGACCGGGTCGCCGGTCGGCCGTCCGCGCAGGTCGCAGGGGGCGACCCGGACATCGGCGCGGCGGCGGATCCGCTTGACCTTCCACGAGTCGGCCGTCGTCCAGACGCCGAGCGTCTCTCCGTCCCGCACCACCCAGACCGGGGTGGGGACGGGACTGCCGTCCTTCCGGTAGCTGGTGACGAGGAGGTACTTGCCGGCGCCGAGCCGGTCGAGGTCGGTCCCGGTGGTGTCGTCCATGCCGGAAGTGTAGGGGGCGCCCCCGTCGCGCGGCGCCTCAGACCAGGGCCGCCGCCATCCGCCGTACCGCCTCCGTGATCACCTCGGGCGAGGTGGCGAGGTTGAGCCGCACGTGCCCGGCGCCGCCCGTGCCGAAGGGGATCCCGGAGTTGACGGCGACCCGGCCGCGCGCCAGGAAGACCTCGGCCGGGTCGTCGCCGAGTCCGAGGGCACGGCAGTCGAGCCAGGCGAGATAGGTGGCCTCGGCCGGCCGGTACCGGACCGCGGGCAGGTGGCGATCGAGCAGGCCGGCCAGCAGACGCCGGTTCTCGTCCAGGCCGACCAGCAGGGCGTCCAGCCAGGCGGTGCCGTCGGTGAGGGCGGCCGTGTGCGCGATGACGCCGATATGACTGGGACCGTGGCTCACCTCCTCCGGGAGCCGGGCGAGGTCGGCGGCGGCCCCGGGTCCGGCGACGGCGAGCGCGGCCTTCAGGCCCGCCAGGTTCCAGGCCTTGGAGGCCGACATCAGGGACAGTCCGCGCTCCGCGCCCGGCACGCTCAGATACGGCACGAAGCCGGCGCCGGGGGCGGTGAGCGGGGCGTGGATCTCGTCCGCGACGACCCGGACGCCGTACCGCTCGGCGAGTTCCGTCACGGCGGTGAGTTCCACGGCGGTGTGGACGGTGCCGGTCGGGTTGTGCGGGCTGCACAGCAGATGGGCGGCCCGTCCGCCGCCGAGCCCGCCGAACGCCTCCTCCAGGACGTCGAGGTCGATACGCCCGTCGACGCCCAGCGGGGCCTCCACCACCCGCCGGTCCATGTGCGCGAGGAACTGGTAGAACGGCGGATACACCGGCGAGTTGACGACCACCGGGTCGCCGGGCCCGGTGACCAGTCTCAGCATCTCGACCACCCCGAGCATCACGTCGGGGACGATCGCGGTGCGGGCCACGTCCAGCCCGAGCCAGCCCCAGCGCTTCGCGGCGAACGCGGCGAGCGCCTCGGCGTAGCCGGTGCCCGCCGGGTAGCCGGTGTCCCCGAGTTCCATCGCGTCCGTGACCGCGCGGACGACCGGCCCGGCGAGCGGCACGTCCATCTCCGCCACCCACACCGGGAGCACGTCCTGCGGATAGGTGCGCCATTTCATGCTGGTACGGCGTCGCAGTCGGTCGAGGGTGAGGGCGCGCAGCGGGTTCGGTTCGTCCGGGTTCTCCTGCGGGATGCTGGTCATGGGGTCAAGATAGGCGGCCCCCGGGTGCCCGGGAACGCGCCCGGACGGCCATGTCGTACCGCCATGGGATCGCAAAGATCACCGTCGTGGTGAACACCCCCGCGCCCGGCCCCGTATGAAGAGCAGGGCGCTCGACGACCGGAGGGCCCCGCGGTGTCCACACCGCGCGTTCGGGGTTTCGGGAGCCATGGATGAGGCACGCACGACGACGGGTCGTCCGGCGGGGGACACAGCTGGCGGCGGTCGGCGGACTCCTTCTGGGAGGCGCGATGGTCACCACGGCCATGGCGAGCGAGACTCCCGGCACGTCCGCCGTCCCGTTCAGCTCGGCGACCCGGGCCGGTGACACCGGCTCCGCGCTGGTGGCCAAGCTCGGTACGGCCCGTACGGCGGGCAGTTGGATCGGCGCCGACGGCAAGCCGGTGGTGGCGGTGACCGACGAGCAGGCGGCCGCGATGGTGAAGCGGGCGGGCGCCGAGCCCAAGATGGTGTCGCACAGCATGAACGAGCTGAAGGCGGCCACCGCCACGCTCCGTGGGGCCCCGCGGGTGGCCGGCACCGCGTGGGCGGTGGACTACCGGACCAACCGGGTGATGGTGGAGGCCGACAGCACGGTCTCGGCCTCCGACTGGTCGGACCTGAGCCGGGTCGCCGCGGGCATCGGCAGTTTTGTGCAGATGCAGCGCTCGGAAGGCACGTTCACCCCGCGGCTCAACGGGGCGCAGCCGATCCTGTCGACGGGCGGCCGCTGTTCGGCGGGGTTCAACGTCACCAACGGACAGACCGACTTCATCCTCACCGCCGGTCACTGCGGTCCCGCCAACACCATCTGGTTCGACGACAGTCAGGGCAACCAGCAGCTGGGCACCACGATCAACACGCAGTTCCCGGGCAACGACTTCTCGCTGATCCAGTACGCCGGCGGAAAGGCCGGTGACAACGCGGACGTGGTCGCCATCGGCAACGGCCAGGGCGTGCGGATCACGGGGGCGGCCGATCCGACGGTCGGGCAGAAGGTGTTCCGCAGCGGCTCCACCAGCGGGCTGCACGACGGTACGGTGACCGCGCTCAACGCGACCGTCAACTACCCCGAGGGCACGGTCACCGGGCTCATCCAGACGAACGTGTGCGCCGAACCGGGCGACAGCGGCGGTCCGTTGTTCTCCGAAGGCATCGCGCTGGGCGTGACCTCGGGCGGCAGCGGTGACTGCACCGCGGGCGGGGTGACGTTCTTCCAGCCGGTGACGCGGGCGATGGCGGCGCTGAACGTGCAGTTGATCGCGTCGACGCAGAACGCGGCCGGGGGGCAGGGCGCCTCGCCGGCGCCGTCGGCGGCGGCGACCCACAGTGCGATCGCGCCGAGCGCGGCCTCGCCGGGTTCGTCGGCGCCGGTCGGCTCCTCGGACGACACCAGCCTCGTCGCCCGGCTCACGGACACCCGTAATGTCGGTCCGGGCCTGCTGGTGATCGGGGGCAGCCTGGTCGCCCTGGTCGCGACCCGCTACTTCCGGGCGGAGCAGGACCGTAAGGCGTACCAGCGCTACTACTCGGCTACTTGGGGCTGACGGCGGGACCCGGGGAGGCTCCGGAAGGACCCACGGGGCTACGAGAAGGGCACCCGTCCCGACGGGTGCCCGGGACGGGCGGTCAGGCCGCCTGGTCCGGCTGGTGCGGGGAGGCGGCCGCCCATTCGAGGACGAGCCGCTGGTATTCCTCGCGCTGCTCGGTGCTCAGTGTCCCGCCCGACCGGAGCCACAGGGCCCGGATCTCCTCGTTGACCTCGTCGGCCGATCGCTCGGTGACGGCTTCAACAGTGGTGGACATGGTGTGAAGCATATGCCGATCGACGTGAAGGCGCCGTGAGTAAGTACGACCGATATGGACATATCGGACCGTGTTAATCATCACGTCAATGAGTCGGGGAGAAAAGGGAGTTAGATACCGGGCGACAGCGGACGTCCGGTCGGAAACGGCAGTTCAGGCCCCGTCGCCGCCGAGCACGAGTACCTGGATCGCCAGCACGGCCGCGCCGCGCGCCCAGTCGTGGAAGTCGGAGACCTTGGTCTCCAGGTGGATCGGCGCCGCGAGCGGATGCCGGTGGGCGCGGACGGTGTCCCGCACCGTGTCCCCGGCCACCTCGATCAGGCCGACCCCTTCTCCGGCGAGCAGGATCTTCTGCGGCATGACGAAGTTGGCGATGTGCGCGAGCAGGGTGCCCAGCGCCCGGCCGGCCTCGCCGATCACCCGCGCGGCCATCGGCTCGCCCTCCGCGGCGCGCGCGAGGATCTCCTCGTAGGACGCGTCGAGGCCGGTGGCGGCCCCGATCTGGTAGCGGATGCTGGGGATGGTGAGCAGCGACACGGCGCTGCCGCGCTCGCCCTGCGGGGTCAGCGGGCCCTGCGGGTCGATGATCCAGTGCCGGCCGAAGCCCCGGTCCTCCTCGGCGTACGGCACCCGCCGGCCGCCGAGCACCAGCCCGTAGCCGATACCGGCGCCGATGGTCAGGACGACGAAACGGTCGAGTCCCCGGCCGGCGCCGAACCAGGTCTCGGCCTCGACCAGGGCGGCCACGTCGTTCTCCACCACGACCGGCAGCCCGGTGCGCCGCCGCACCAGCTCCGCCAGCGGGACGTCACGCCAGCGCAGGTACGGCGACTCGCCGACCACCGCGTGCTCGCGCACGAACCCGCCGACGCCGATGCCGATGCCCGCGACGGCGGGGTGCCGGGCGGTCAGCTCCGCGGCCATCCGGGCCAGCAGGTCGGCGACCTCCTCGGGGTCGTGGCTGGTGAGCGGCCGGTCGAGGCGGGCGACGATGTCACTGCGCAGGGTGGTGACGACGCCGTACACCGTCTCGTCGGTGACCTTGAAGCCGAGAAAGAAGCGGGACTCGGCGACCACGTCCAGCGGCTGCGAGGGACGGCCCTGGCGCGCCTCGGCGGGGGCGCCCGCCCAGGGGGCCTCGACGAGCAGCCCGGACTCGATGAGCGGCTTGGTGAGGCGGGTGAGGCTGCCCTGGGAGAGGTTCAGCCGGCGGGCCAGCTCGGTGCGCGACAGGGGACCGTGCACGAGCACCTCGATCGCCACGGAGCGCTCCGCGGGGCTCAGCGGCAGCCAGTCGGACACGGCATCCCTTTCCTTTCGGACCTGAAGTAACTCGGCCACCCTACCGTGCGCCGGGTGCGCCGCAGAAGCGCCCTTCTGACGTCCTTCCTACTTCCGTCCGCCCCTTGACGGCGAGATTCTTCCGAAGCAAAAGTAACCACCATGACTTTCTCACTCGGCATCGTCGGTGCCGGCCAGTTCTCCGGCCAGTTCGCCACACTGTTCCAGGCCCATCCCGGCGTCGGTGACGTGTACGTCACCGACCTGCTGCCCGAGCGGGCGGAGCGGCTCGCCGCCGCCCAGAATCTGGCGGGGACCTTCCCGTCGTACGAGGCGATGCTGGAGTCGGCGGACGTCGACGCGGTCGCGATCTTCACCCAGCGCTGGACGCACGGCCCGCTGGTCCTGGCGGGCCTGAACGCCGGCAAGCACGTGTACTCGGCGGTTCCCATGGCGATCACCGCCGAGGAGATCGCGGCGATCATCGACGCGGTCAAGGCGACCGGCCTGACGTACATGATGGGCGAGACCAGCCAGTACAACCCGGCGACCGTGCACGCCCGCAACCAGATCGCCGAGGGCGCCTTCGGACGGCTGTTCTACGCCGAGGGCGACTACGTCCACGACATGGACCTCGGCTTCTACGACGCGTACCGCTACAGCGGCGGCGACAACTGGAAGGCGACCGCCAGCTATCCCCCGCTGCTCTACCCGACGCACGCGGTGGGCGGGGTGCTCGGCGCCTGGCAGACGCACGCGGTGAGCGTGTCGGCGATCGGAGTGGTGGACGACCGCGGCGACGGCGTCTTCGACAAGGACGTCAGCCAGTTCGGCAACGACGTGTCCAACGCCACCGCGCTGTTCGAGGTCGCGGGCGGCGGGTCGTTCCGTACGAACGAGTTCCGGCGGGTGGGCTATCCGTCGCACATCCGCGAATCACGCTTCCGGTTCTTCGGGACCGAGGCCAGCATGGAGCAGCTGGCGACGGTGGCGCTGTGGCAGGACAAGAAGGGCGTGAAGGACATCAGCGAGCTCCTGGAGCCCAAGCCCACCATGTCGCCCGACGATCCCTCACTCCAGCACATCGCGCCGGAACTGCGGGCGGCCTTCACCTCCGGGTCGGCGCCGGTGCACGACCGAGAGCGACTGCCGCGGGAGTTCGACACGCTGCACAACGGGCACGAGGGCAGCCACCACTTCCTGGTCGACGACTTCGTGACGGCCGTCAACACTCGTGCCCTGCCGACGGTCAACGCGTGGGTCGCCGCCCGCTACACCCTGCCGGGCATCATCGCGCACGAGTCCGCGCGGCAGGGCGGGACCAGGCTGGAGATCCCGGACTTCGGGGACGCCCCGGAGAGCTGAGCCGGGGCGCCGGCCGGAGCCGGGTGCCGTCAGGTGCCCGGCTTGCGGCCGTACACGTAGACGTCGTCGCCGTTCTTCAGCAGGGACCAGTACTTCTTGGCGTCCTTGGTGGTCATGTTGACGCAGCCGTGCGAGCCCGGCGGGTTCCACATGCTGAGACCCACCGAGTGGAAGGCCTGGCCGCCGTCGAAGAACTGGCTGTAGGGCATCGGCACGTTGTACACGGACGAGACGTGGTCGATGTCACGCCAGTAGATCTTCTTCAGGCCGGTCCGGGTCTCGTACCCGTTGCGGCCGGTACGGACCGGCACCGGGCCGTAGACCAGCTTGTTGCCGTCCTGGACCCAGCTCAGCTGGAGCGTGAGGTTCACGCAGGCGATGCGCCCCTTGTTGGTGGGGCACTTGCCGTCCTTGTTCGGCTTGTCGCCGACGGCCTTCTGCTTGTTCATCAGGTCCATCACGCCCCAGGTGACGGGGCCGGCGTAGCCGATGTCGGGCGTGATGCCGTGCTTGTCCTGGAAGGCCTTGATCGCCTTGCAGTCGGCGGCGGACTGCTTGCCGTCCACCGGCCGCCCGAGGAACTTCTCCACCTGCTTCTGGTAGGGCCCCGCCTGCGTGGTGCAGCTCGCGGCCTGCGCCGGAGCCGAGGTGAGGGCGAGCGTGAGCGGCGCCACCAGTCCGGTGACGCCGAGTACGACGACACCTCGTCTACGTATGTCCCCCATGTGAAGTATGTCTCCTTCCTGTGTCCTGCGATCTCTTGGTCCTAGACCGGCCGATCGAGGGCATTGGTTGTAGCACCGGCCAGGCTGTGACGAAACGGTTAACTTCGGCGTCGGGGGCGCGGGCGGCCTAGGCTGCCGTCCATGCACCGCATGCTTGCCGACGATCTCGCCCGGTTGCCCGAACTCCTGCGGTCGGCGCGTGACGTGGCCGCCCGTGCGCTGGCCGGACTGGACGAGCGGCCGGTGGCCGCGCTCGGCCCCGTACCCGCGCGGGCGGCGCTGCCCGAGCGGGGGGAGGGCGGGGAGGGGGCGCTGGCCCGGTTCACCGAGCGGTGGGCGCCGGGTCTGTCCGCCTCGGCCGGCCCACGCTACCTCGGTTTCGTCACCGGCGGTGTGACGCCCGCCTCGCTCACCGGCGACTGGCTGACCTCGGCGTACGACCAGAACGCGGCGGGGGCCGCCGGCTCCTGGGGTACCGCCCTGGAGCGCGAGACGGTGGCCTGGCTGGCCGAGCTGTTCGGGCTCGGCGAGGCGCACAGCGGGGCGTTCGTGACCGGGGCCACGATGTCCAACACGGTCGGTCTGGCGATCGCCCGGGAGTGGCTCGGGGAGCGGCTCGGGGTGGACGTCTCCCGGGCGGGCGCCGCCGCGCTGGGCCCGGTCGACGTGCTCTCCGGCAGCCCGCACTCCAGCGTCGGCAAGGCGCTGTCGGTGCTCGGCATCGGGCGGGACCGGCTGCGGCCGGTGCCGCTGCTGCCCGGCAACCGGGAGGCGGTGGACGTGACCGCGCTCGACGCGGCGCTGGCCGCGCTCCAGGGGCGGCCGACGATCGTCGTCGCCAACGCCGGCACGGTGAACACCGTCGACTTCGACGACCTGCGGGCGATCGCCGCGCTGAAGGAGCGTTACGACTTCTGGCTGCACGTCGACGCCGCGTTCGGTGCCTTCGCCGCCCTCTCCCCCGCCCACGCCGCGCTGGTCGCCGGTCTGGACGCGGCCGACTCGGTCTGTGTGGACCTGCACAAGTGGCTCAACGTCCCCTACGACGCGGCCGTGCAGTTCACCCGCCGCCGCGACCTCCAGGTGGCCGTCTTCCACAACGAGTCCCCCTACCTGGGCCCGCCCACCGGCGACCCGGACTTCCTGCACCTCACCCCGGAGACCTCCCGCCGGCTGCGGGCGCTGCCGGCCTGGTTCTCCCTGACGGCGTACGGCCGTACCGGGTACCGCGAGATCGTCGAGCGCAACGTCGCAGAGGCCCGGCGCCTCGGCTCGGCCATCGACGCCCTTCCGGACCTGCGCCTGCTGGCCCCGGTCCGGCTCAACGTGGTCTGTTTCACTCTCGCCGAGAACCCCACGCAGGAGCGGGTGGACGCCCTGGTCCGGGCCCTCGCCGCGTCCGGGGAGACGTTCCTCACCCCGACGGTGTACGGCGGGGTGCCGGCGCTGCGGGCGGCGTTCAGCAACTGGCGGACCACCGAGGACGACACCCGGCGGGTGCTGGCCGCGGTCACGGCGGCGTCAGCCGCCCTGTGAGGCATGCCGGGCCTCCCGGTGCGGCCGCAGCGCCGCGTGGAAGCCGCTGTGGACGGCGGTGAGACCGCCGTCGACGCGGAGCGTGGTGCCGGTGATCCAGGCGGCGTCCCCGGAGGCGAGGAAGGCGACGGCCGCGGCGACGTCCGCCGGCTCGCCGACCCGGCCGAGCGGGTAGAGCGGCCGGAGGGCGTCGAGTTCGTCCTCCCGTCCCGCCCAGGCCGAGGTGCGGACCGTGCCCGGCTCCACCAGGTTGAACCGGACCCCGCGCGCGGCGGCGTGCCCGGCCAGCGTGCGGGTCAGCGAGCCGAGGCCGGCCTTGGCGGCGCTGTAGGCGTGGTTGCCGAAGTCGGCCCCGGCGTTGACGGAGCCGATGGTGACGACGGCGCCCCGCCCGGAAGCGGCCAGGTGCGGCAGGGCGGCCCGGCAGCAGCGGTGCACGCCGCTGAGGGTGATGTCGAGGTCGAGGTCCCAGCCGTCGTCCGGCTGGTCCTCGAAGAGCGGGGCGTCCGGGGTGCAGTGCGCGGCACAGTTCACCAGCACGTCGAGTCGTCCGAAGGCACCGACGGCACGGTCGACGGCCGCCGCCACGGAGTCGCGGTCGGCCACGTCGCAGCCGAACGCCTGGACCGCCAGCCCCTGTTCGCGCAGTGCGGCCGCCGTCCGCTCCGCCTCCGGCAGGTCCCGGTCGGTCGCCAGCACCCGTGCGCCCTCCTCGGCCAGCCGCCGGGCGACGGCCGCGCCGATGCCGCGCGCCGCGCCCGTGACGAGAACCCCGTGTCCCGCAAAGCGATTGAGTCCGGTCATGGCAACGACCGTACGGGCCAAGGGATCAACAGGACAGATAGCGTGCGGGCATGTCCGCGTTCTTGCAGCAACTCCCGGCCCTCATGGGCGTCGTGATCGGTGCGCTCGGTTCGTATCTCGCCGTGGTGCGGGGTGACCGGGTGCGGTTCCGGCGGGAACAGGAGGCGCGCTGGGACGAGCGCCGGCTGACCGTGTACGCGGAGTGGGCGCAGGCGTTGAAGAGGACCGTCTCCGTCGACTACCGGGTGGCCGCACATCTGGGCAACGACCCGCATCCCCACCCGCTCTCCCCGCAGGAGGCCGAACCCCTGCTGGCCGCTGCCCAGTTGGCCCGTGATCCGTACGGCGAGAAGCTCATCATGCTGGGCAGCCCGACCGTGGTCGCGAAGGGCCAGGAGTGGGTGCTCGCGGTCATGGCGATGGAGCGGTTCCTGCGGGAGGAGCGGCGGGATCCCGAGGCGTGGCGGATCCTGCTGGAGCGGCAGCGCGACGGCCGCGACGACTTCTACGCGGCCGTCCGCGAGGACCTGGCGTTGCCGCCCGGTCACTCCGGACGCCTGCCGCCGGCGGAGGCGTAGTCACCTGCCGGTCCGTCGAACGGTCCGGCAGGTCAGGCCTCCGGCGCGTGGTCCCTCGTGGTCTTCGTCGAGGGTCGCGCGGAAGCCTGACATCCTCTGTCGCCTTGTCCCGGCGTCAGTGGCCGCGGGTGATCCACTCCGCCAGATGGGGGGCTTCGGTGCCGATGGTGGTCGACTCGCCGTGTCCGGTCAGGACCTTCGTCTCCGGCGGGAGGGTGAGCAGCTTGTCCCGGATGGAGTCGATGATCGTCGGGAAGTGGGAGTACGACCGTCCGGTCGCGCCGGGGCCGCCCTGGAAGAGGGTGTCACCGGTGAAGACGGTGGCCAGGCCGGGCTCGTACAGGCAGACGGCACCGGGCGCGTGGCCGGGCGTGTGCAGGACGGTCAGGTCGGCGCCGGCCGCCTCGATGACCAGCCCGTCGGACAGGTGGTTGTCGGGGTCGCGGTCGGGGTGGGTGAGCTTCCACAGCGGCAGGTCGTCGGGGTGCAGCCAGATCTTGGCACCGGTCAGGTCCGCGAGGGCGGGCGCGGCGTCGATGTGGTCGTTGTGGGCGTGGGTGCAGACGATGGCCTTCAGGACCCGGTCCTCGACCGCCTCGGCGATGGCCTGGGCGTCGTGGGCGGCATCGATGACGATCACTTCGCGTTCGTCGCCGATGATCCAGACGTTGTTCTCGACGTCCCAGGTGCCGCCGTCGAGGGTGAACTGCCCGGAGGTGACGACGCGTTCGATGCGCGTGGTCATCACAGCACCACCACCGAACGCAGCACGTCGCCCTGGTGCATCCGGTCGAACGCCTTCTCCACCTCGTCGAGCTGGATGGTCTCGGTGACGAAGGCGTCCAGCGGCAGCCGGTCCTGCAGGTGCAGGTCGATCAGCATGGGGAAGTCCCGGGAGGGCAGGCAGTCGCCGTACCAGCTGGACTTGAGCGCGCCGCCCCGGCCGAAGACGTCAAGGAGCGGCAGTTCGAGCTTCATCTCGGGGGTCGGTACGCCGACGAGGACGACCGTCCCGGCGAGGTCGCGGGCGTAGAAGGCCTGCCGGTAGGTCTCGGGGCGGCCGACCGCCTCGATGACGACGTCGGCGCCGAAGCCGCCGGTCAGCTCCCGGACCGCCTCGATGGGGTCGCTCTCGCGCGAGTTGATCGTGTGGGTGGCGCCCAGGGTGCGCGCCGTCTCCAGTTTCCGGTCGTCGATGTCGACGGCGATGATCTTCGCGGCGCCCGCCAGCCGGGACCCGGCGATCGCCGCGTCGCCGACCCCGCCGCAGCCGATCACGGCGACCGAGTCGCCCCGTCCGACGTTGCCCGTGTTGATCGCGGCGCCGATGCCGGCCATCACCCCGCAACCGAGCAGTCCGGCGACCGCCGGGGAGACGGCGGGGTCGACCTTGGTGCACTGTCCGGCGGCGACCAGCGTCTTCTCGGCGAAGGCCCCGATGCCGAGCGCCGGGGACAGCTCCTGGCCGGTCGAGGCGAGGGTCATCTTCTGCTCGGCGTTGTGGGTGTTGAAGCAGTACCAGGGGCGGCCGCGCAGACAGGCCCGGCAGTTCCCGCACACGGCACGCCAGTTGAGGATCACGAAGTCCCCGGGCGCCACGTCCGTGACACCCGCGCCGACCGACTCCACCACACCGGCGGCCTCGTGGCCGAGCAGGAACGGGAACTCGTCGTTGATTCCGCCCAGTTTGTAGTGCAGGTCGGTGTGACAGACCCCGCAGGCCTGTACCTGTACGACGGCTTCGCCCGGCCCCGGGTCCGGCACCACGATCGTCTCGACCCGCACCGGCTCGTCCTTGCCCGGTGCGATCACGCCGCGTACTTCCTGCGCCATGGACCTGACCCTTTCGTCGCTGTGCTGACGTGCCTGTCTTCCGACCCTACGCGTGACCGCTCGGTAACGGCACGGAGCACGTCGATCATTGCGGATCTTTCCCGCCGGGCACCGTATTCCCAGCGGCCGGCGTGCGCCATATACCCCTGGGGGGTAATTAGCCGAGACCGGCAGAGCGCCGAGAACGTCCGGGCGATCCTCGCCGAGCACGTCGTCCGGGCCGGCCGACCTGGACGCGACCCCGGCGAGGACCGGTTCCGCCCGTAGGTGACCGGGCCCCGGGGCCGGAGCGGGCCGACGTAGCCTTGGTGCGCCGCCCACCGTCCGGACGAGGAGCACCGTGACCACCGCAGACGCAGTTTCGCCGCGACGGACGGGAGACCGCACCGGTCCGTCCGCGTTCCGGCTGCTCCTCTCCTATGTACGGCCGCACCGCTGGGCCCTGTTGGCGGGTGCGGTGCTCTCGCTGCTGACCGGGGCGACCGGGCTGCTGCTGCCGCTGGTGGCGCGGGGGTTGATCGAGGACCTCTCCCACGACCGTTCCATCAGCGGGAAGTTGCTCGCGATGGCGGGTCTGGTGGTCACCAACACCGTGCTGGGCGCCCTGGGTTCGTACGTGCTGCGGCGCACCGCCGAATCGGTGGTGCTGGGAGCCCGGCGCACCCTGTCGTCGTACCTGCTGCGGCTGCGGATCACCGCCGTGGACCGCACCGAACCCGGTGACCTGATGGCGCGGATCACCTCGGACACCACCCTGCTGCGCGAGGTCACCACGGACTCACTGGTTGCGCTCGGCACCGGCGGGCTCACCCTGGTCGCCACCGTGGTGATGATGGGGGTGGTCGACCCCGTGCTGCTGGGTGTCACACTCGCGGTGATCGCCGGGGCGGGCATGGTGCTCGGCACCATCGTGCCGCGCATCAACCGGGCGAGCCGGCGGGCACAGGACGCGGTCGGGGTGATGGGGGCCTCGCTGGAGCGGGTGCTGGGCGCGCTGCGCACCGTGAAGGCGTCGGGCGCCGAGCACCGTGAGGAGCGTGCGCTGCACGAGGCCGCCGAGGAGTCCTGGCGGCAGAGCGTGCGGGCCGCCAAGTGGTCGGCCGCGGCGGGCAACACGGCGGGGCTCGCGATGCAGCTGGCGTTCATCACGGTCCTGGCGGTGGGCGGGGCGCGGGTGGCGACCGGCGCGATCGGCATCGGCACGCTGGTGGCGTTCCTGCTGTACGTCTTCTACCTGATGTCGCCGATCCAGCAGGTCGTCGGCGCGGTCACGCAGTACCAGACCGGCGCCGGCGCGCTCGCCCGGATCCAGGAGGCACTGCAACTGCCCTCCGAACCCCCCGCCCAGCCCGCCGAGTTGCCGTCCGCCGGCGCCGAACCGGCCGCCCTCACCTTCACCGACGTACGGTTCCGCTACGCCGACGACCTGCCGTACGTCCACCACGGGGTCAGCTTCGCGATACCCGCCCGGGGCATGACAGCGTTCGTCGGCCCGTCCGGCGCCGGCAAGACCACCGTCTTCTCCCTGATCGAACGGTTCTACGACCCGGAGTCCGGCGCCATCACCCTCGACGGCCGTCCGCTCCCCGACTGGGAACTGCCCCTGTTGCGCTCGGCCATCGGATACGTCGAGCAGGACGCCCCCGTGCTGTCCGGGTCGTTGAAGGACAATCTGCTGCTCGGCAATCCGGAGGCGGGCGAGGACGCGGTGACGCGGGTGCTGAAGACGACCCGGCTGGACGGTCTGGTGGCGCGGCTGCCGCAGGGCCTGGAGACGCTGGTCGGGCACCGCGGGACCAAGCTGTCGGGCGGCGAGCGGCAACGGGTCGCGATCGCCCGGGCGTTGCTGCGCCGGCCCCGGCTGCTGCTCCTGGACGAGGCGACCTCGCAGTTGGACGCGGTGAACGAGGCGGCCCTCAGGGACACCGTCGCCGATGTGGCACGGTCGACCACGGTACTGGTGGTCGCGCACCGCTTGTCGACGGTGACGATGGCCGACCGGATCGTGGTGATGGACACGGGCCGGGTCCGCGCGGTGGGCACCCACCGGGAGCTGGTGGCGGCGGACCCGCTCTACGCGGAGCTGGCGGCGACGCAGTTCCTGGCCGCCGAGCACTGAGCACGCGGTTCCTGGGCGCCGGGCACCGAGCGCCCGGTAGTCGGCCGCCGGGCACCGAGTACGACGAAGGGCCGCCCCATTTTCCGGGACGGCCCTCGGGGTGGGGCGTGGGTCAGTACTCGATGCCCGGCACCAGTCCCATGGCCGGCGCCGCCAGGTCGGTGATCTGGTGCAGTTCGCTCAGTTTGTGGACTCCGTTCAGCCCCTGCACCTGCTCCGAGACCTTGGGGATCTGGCCCTGGTACTCCGCCGGGATGCCGCTGCGGGAGACCGAGTCGAGCACGCCGAGCGCGGTGAGCTTCCCGGGGTGCGGTGCGCTCGCATCGGCCGCGTTCGCCATGGGTGCGGCGAGGCCGGTGACCCCGACGGCGAGGCCGACGGCGGCGACGATACGTCGTGTTGAGATCATGTCTCCAGCAACGGCCCGGGCGCCGGGCCGGACACGGGCAGCCGGTCCCCCTCACCCGTCAGGCGGAGCGCCCGGCCTGCGCTTGCCGAGCCCGGCGGGGCGGAGGAGGCTCGAAGGTGGGGCTGTCGCGGCCCGCTCCGCATCGGGTCGCGGGCTCCCGCAGGAGGTCATCATGGGCACCGCGACAGGCTCCACGTTCGACACCGCCACGCTGCGCCGGGCCGTAGAGGGAAACACGGGGAACACCCTGCTGGCGCTCTACACGGACGACGCGGAGATCCGTATCGTCGACCGCACCGCCCAGCCCAGCCACCCCAAAGTCCTGCACGGCCGCAGGGACATAGCCGCGATGCTGGACGACGTCTACAGCCGGGACATGACGCACAAGCTGGACCAGTGCATCGTGCAGGGCGACCAGGCCGCCTACAGCGAGTCGTGCGAGTACGCGGACGGCGTCCGGGTGCTCGCCGAGTCGATGATCACGCTGCGCGACGGCAAGATCGCCGAACAGATCATGATCCAGGCATGGGACGAGTAGCCGGAAGGACCGCGAGGGTCCAGGTCAGCGCGCGGCTGACCTGGACCTTCTCGGCACGGGCCGGACTGGGGCACAGCCGCCGCACGCCTCCGCGCGCGTCCGTCGTGCTGCTGCGGACGGCCCTGCGGGCGGCGCACCGCCGTGGGAAACGCTGAGCACCTCGGTTACGCTGGGCGCGGGCCGTGACTGGCGCTGAGGTGGAGCACCACCGTGGAGCGGCCCGCACTGTCGATGCCGTGCGCCTGGGCGATCAAGGTCTGACCAGCTCAGGAGTGTGCCGCATGACCCATGCCCGTCTCATGGACGGAACCGCCGTCGCCCGCCGGATCGTCGAGCAGACCGCGCAGCGGGCCGCCGAGTTCACCGCACGCACCGGCACCACGCCGTGCCTGGCGACCGTGCTGGTCGGCGAGGACCCGGCCTCCGTCACCTATGTCCGGATGAAGCAGAACCGCAGCCGCAAGGCCGGCATCGCCTCCCGGCACGTGGCACTGCCCGCCACCACGACCACCGGGGAACTCGTCGGCACGCTGCGGGAGTTGTCGGCCGACCCGGCGGTGCACGGCATCCTGCTCCAGCACCCGGTCGGCGAACACATCGACGAGCGGGCGGCGTTCGAGGCGATCGCGCCGGAGAAGGACGTCGACGGCGTGACCTTCGCGTCGTTCGCGACGATGAGCTTCGGCCTGCCGGGCTTCGTCTCCTGCACGCCCGGCGGCATCCTGCGGCTGCTCGACGCGTACGACGTCGACCCGGCCGGGAAGCGGGCGGTGGTCGTCGGCCGCAGCGCGATCCTGGGCAAGCCGGCCGGCATGCTGCTGCTCGCCCGCGACGCCACCGTCACCTACTGCCACTCCCGCACCCGGGACCTGTCGGCGGCCGTTCGCGAGGCCGACATCGTGGTCGCCGCCGTCGGCCGGCCCCGGCTGATCCGGGGCCAGGACATCAGGCCGGGCGCGGTCGTGCTCGACGCGGGCTACAACGAGGGGAACGTCGGTGACGTCGACTTCGACACCGCCGTCGAACGGGCCTCGCTGATCACGCCGGTGCCGGGCGGGGTCGGCCCGATGACCATCGCCGTGCTGCTGGAGCAGACGGTCACCGCGGCCGCCCGGCAGCTCGGGGTGTGATCAGCGCATCCAGGCGCTGTACTCCATGACGTCACCGGCCCGCACGCCGTACTCGGGGTCGCCCCGGGTGAACGTGGTCTCCAGGCCGAGTACGGCACCGGTGGCCGGGTCCAGGATCAGCATCCGCCGGGCGCCCGAGGCCTCGTCGTGGACGTACGCCTGCCCGGTGCGGCCGAGCCGGTCGGTGACCTGGCCGGCCGGGCGCAGCCCCTTGGCGTCGGCGAGGAGGCGGGCCAGGGCGGCCGACTCCCGGGCGCCGAGCGTCCAGTTGTCGAGCAGCTCGCGGGAGGCGTCCAGG
The DNA here is from genome assembly GCF_053611365.1 of Streptomyces sp. NPDC054813. Lineage (NCBI taxonomy): Bacteria > Bacillati > Actinomycetota > Actinomycetes > Kitasatosporales > Streptomycetaceae > Streptomyces > Streptomyces sp. NPDC054813. The sequence continues at coordinate 183,029 of NZ_JBSHAF010000010.1, forward strand.
AGTTCCGACGTGGTGAGGGTGTGGCTGTAGATCAGCTCGGTCAGGTAGGTGCGCAGTTTCGCCGGGTCGTGCGGGGGTGTGCCGAACGGCGGGGCGTCGCCCCACATCGGCGGGAAGGTCCGCCGGCTGAGCACATGGCCGTCCTCGACCAGCCGCGACCGGTCACCGTCGTCGGTGAGGACCGGGCGGCCGGGGTGGGACGGGTCGGTCGCCACGACCACCTCGGTATGGCTGCCGTCCGCGGCCCAGCGCACCACCCGCTCCTCCGGCAGCGTGACCGGCGGCCTGCCGTCGCTCATGCCGAGGCTCCAGGACTGCACGTGGGTGCCCTGGCGCAGCGCCGGGGACCCGTCCTGGGCCGCGACAGCGGCCAGCTTCGCGACCTCGGCGAGTGGTACGGGGGTGGAGTGGGCGCGGACGGCCAGCGGCCGGGGTGCGGCGACCGCGGGAGTGCCGGCGGGACCGCCGAGCAGCACGGTCAGGGCGGTGGCCACGGCGACGAGGGCCGCGGCGAGCGACCACACCAGTCGCGGCCGGGTCCGGCGCCAGGGGTGCGGAGCGTCGTGCAGCAATCGGGCGAGGTGCCGTTCGGCGGTGTGGTCCAGGGGGCCGTCGCCGAAGTGGGGGCCGTCGGCGGGTACCGGGTCGGCGGCGCGCAGCAGATCGAGTTCGTCAGCCATGGCGGTGTTCCTCGGAAAGAGCCTCGGCGGCAGGGGGTCGCAGTCGGTCGATCTCGGCTCTGAGCCGGCGGCGGGCGCGGTGCAGCCGCATCGCGGCCGCCCGGCTGCCGCAGCCCAGGACGACCGCGACCTCGTCGACACCGAGTTCCTCCCACGCGGTCAGCCGCAGCACCTCCCGGTCGGCCGGGGAGAGCCGGCCCAGCGCCTCGTGCACCCAGGAGCCGGGGCGTTCGGTGTCCGGGCCGGCCACGGTCTGCCGCCCGTGGGCGCTCTCGTCGTTGCCCAGCCGGTCCACCAGCCGGCGCCGGCGCCCGTATCCGCGTACCGCGTTGGCGAGGCAGTTGCGTGCCACGCCGTACAGCCAGGGCAGCGGGGTCGCCGGCAGGTCGGCGCGGCGGCGCCAGGCCACCGTGAACACCTCCGCCACCACTTCCTCCACCTCGCTGGTCCGCCCGTCCAGTCGCCGCGCGACATAACGGCTGACCGCCCAGTAGTGCTCGCGATAGGCAGCGGCGAAAATCTCGTCGTTGCTCATGTTCGGTTCTTGTCCGGCACCTTCCCGATCGTCACACCCCTTTCCGTGACGCTCGTCGCATCCGTCGAGTGTGACCGGTGCGCACCGCCCGGACACAGGCGGGGCATGAGGAACCTCAAGTGGCTCACGACCACGGATCACAAGACGATCGGCACGCTGTACCTGGTCACAGCGTTCTCGTTCTTCTGCGTCGGTGGTGTGATGGCCCTGTTCATGCGCGCCGAACTGGCCAGGCCGGGCCTGCAGATCATGTCGAACGAGCAGTTCAACCAGGCGTTCACGATGCACGGCACGATCATGCTGCTGATGTTCGCGACCCCGTTGTTCGCGGGCTTCGCGAACTGGATCATGCCGCTCCAGATCGGCGCACCCGATGTCGCCTTCCCGCGCCTGAACATGCTGGCCTACTGGCTCTATCTGCTCGGCTCGACCATCGCGGTGGGCGGTTTCCTCACCCCGCAGGGCGCGGCCGACTTCGGCTGGTTCGCCTATGCCCCGCTCTCGGACGCGGTGCGCACCCCGGGCGTGGGCGCCGACATGTGGATCATGGGCCTGGCCTTCTCCGGCTTCGGCACGATTCTCGGCGCGGTCAACTTCATCACCACGATCATCTGCATGCGCGCCCCCGGCATGACCATGTTCCGGATGCCGATCTTCGTCTGGAACGTGCTGCTGACCGCCGTCCTGGTCCTGCTCGCCTTCCCGGTCCTCGCCGCCGCGCTGTTCGCGCTGGAGGCGGACCGCAAGTTCGGCGCCCACGTCTTCGACGCGGCCAACGGCGGAGCCCTGCTCTGGCAGCACCTCTTCTGGTTCTTCGGCCACCCCGAGGTCTACATCATCGCCCTGCCGTTCTTCGGCATCATCTCCGAGGTCATCCCGGTATTCTCCCGCAAGCCGATGTTCGGCTACATGGGCCTGGTGGCCGCGACCATCGCGATCGCCGGCCTGTCGGTGACCGTGTGGGCGCACCACATGTACGTCACCGGCGGTGTGCTCCTCCCCTTCTTCTCCTTCATGACCTTCCTGATCGCGGTCCCGACGGGAGTGAAGTTCTTCAACTGGATCGGCACGATGTGGCAGGGCTCGCTGTCCTTCGAGACGCCCATGCTGTGGACCCTGGGCTTCCTGGTGACGTTCGTCTTCGGCGGTCTGACCGGCGTGATGCTCGCGTCGCCCCCGATCGACTTCCATGTCTCCGACACGTACTTCGTGGTGGCCCACTTCCACTACGTGGTCTTCGGCACGGTCGTCTTCGCGATGTTCGCCGGCTTCCACTTCTGGTGGCCCAAGTTCACCGGCAAGATGCTCGACGAACGGCTCGGCAAGATCACCTTCTGGACGCTGTTCGTCGGCTTCCACGGCACCTTCCTGGTCCAGCACTGGCTGGGCGCGGAGGGCATGCAGCGCCGGATCCCCGACTACCTGGCGGTGGAGGGCTTCGCCACGCTCAACACGGTCTCGACGATCTTCTCCTTCCTGCTGGGATCGTCACTGCTCCCCTTCTTCTACAACGTGTGGAAGACGGCGAAGTACGGCGAGAAGGTCGAGGTGGACGACCCCTGGGGGTACGGGCGTTCCCTGGAGTGGGCGACGTCGTGCCCGCCGCCACGCCACAACTTCGTGTCACTCCCCCAGATACGGAGCGAGTCCCCGGCGTTCGATCTGCACCACACCGTGGACCGGGAGTTGAGTACGCGATGACGGCCCGGGAGGAGGAACGGGCGCTGGTCGGCCAGATCGAGGGGCATCTGCTGCTGGCGGCGGCACGCGAGGAGTGCCGTGACGCGGCGACCCGGGCGGCGGACCGCCTGGGCTGGCTGACGGACAGCCAACGGGATGATCTGGAGCGCCAGTTCAGGACCGAGTACCTGGCGCTGAGCCGCACATCGTGGCGCCGCACGGCGGAACGCGGCACGGAGTTGAGGCGTGAGTACGAGCAGAGGTACCGGATCTTGCGCCAACGACTCATGGTTGGCTTCCTGCTCGCCTGCGCCCTATGGGCGGCAGCGACCCTGATCGCACTGTCGACCTGAGCGTGGACGCGCCCCAAAGAGGCGCGGGGCTGTGTCTGGTATGCGGCTACCGCCGCGTGTGCGCGACCAGCCACAGCCCACCCGCGCCCGAAGACCTACCCGAACTACCGGCTCAACTCTGACTCCACTGCTGGTTGGTCCCCCCGTTGCAGGTCCACAGCACCAGCGAGGTCCCGTTGCTGGTGGCCGCGTTGTACGCGTCCAGGCACAACCCGGCGTTGACGTTCGTGATCGTCCCGTCCGAGTTGACGTTCCACTTCTGGTTGTTCTGCCCGTTGCAGTCCCAGATCACGACCTTGGTGCCGTTGGTGGTGCCCAGGTTGTACGCGTCCAGGCACTTGTTGCCGTACACCACCAGTTCCTTGCGGGAGGTGTACGTCCAGGCCTGGTTCTGGCCGCCGCTGCAGTCCCAGATCTCCGCCTGGGTGCCGTTGGTGATGGTGTTGTTGTAGACGTCGGCGCACCGGCCGGACTGCTTGCCGACGAGCAGCGTCCCGTTGGTGCCCGGCACCGGACCCACCGTGACGGAACCGAGCGTCGGCAGCGAACTCCCGGTGAAGGTGAGCGCGTTGCCGGACCCCTTGCTCAGGTCGACCTGCACCGACACGGTTCCCTGCGAGGACCCGGTCGGCGGGAAGGAGACCGTGGTCGCGGTCTGCCCGTTGACCTGGAGCGTGCCGGTGACGGCGGCGGAGCCGGTGTTGGTGTAGGCGACGTCGACCACGTTCAGGCCGGTGCTCGCGGCACTGACGCCGGTGTACTTGCCGGTGGCGGTGGCGCTGTAGGCGGTGCTCGACGCCTCCGTGCCGCCGCTCACCTTGAGCATCACCGAACCGCCCGCCGGGACGGATGCGGTGTAACTCGTGGCGTAGGAGCCGAGGTTCTGCTGTGCCCACAGGTCGCGCACGGTCGCGGCGGCGCCGGTCAGACCGAGGTCGGACCAGCGGACGGTGATGTTCTGGGCGGCGGAGGTGCGGTTGAGCAGCACGACCGCGCGGTTGCCGGTTCCGGAGAGCACCTTGCCGTAGACCTGGAGGCCGGTGGTGTCCTCGGCGACCTTGACGCCCTGCAGACCGCGCGGGTCCTGGTCGACGCCGATCACGTCGGAGTTCTTGAGGATGGCGGCCGTCTCACTGGTCATCGTGGTGAGGTCGTTGCCGGCCAGCAGCGGGGCGCCGGAGATCGCCCAGAGGGCCATGTGGGTACGGTTCTGGGCCGCCGTGAGGCCGGTCATGCCGACCGTCAGCATGTCGGGGTCGTTGTAGTAGCCGGTGTGCTGGGCGGCCGGGTGCAGGGTCTGGTCGAAGTTGGACAGCACGCTCGCCTGCGACGCCGTGCCGCCGTAGTAGTAGATGTCGGTGCTGGTCCGCCACATGGTGCCGACGCCCGGCGCCCAGTTCCACGGGTTCTGGTAGCCCCAGTTGCAGATGGACAGGGTCAGCGGGCGGCCGGTGGCGGCGGTGGCCTTGGTGACCGCCGAGCTCAGCGACTTGTAGGCGGTGGCCGCGTCCAGGCCCTCGGCGTCGCCGCCGCACCAGTCGACCTTCACGAAGTCGAAGCCCCACTCGGAGAACTGGAGCATGTCCTGGTCGTAGTGGCCCTCGCTGCCGGTGTTCGCGGCGGCGGGGCGGCCGGTCGGGTAGTAGTAGCCGCAGCCGTTCGCGCCCGCGTCGGTGTAGATGCCGGCCTTCAGGCCCTTGCTGTGGATGTAGTCGGCGATGGCGCTCATCCCGCCGGGCCACTCACCGGTGTCGACGGTGATGTTGCCGGCACTGTCCCGGGTGCCCTGCCACCAGCCCTCGTCGATGTTGATGTACTTGTATCCGGCGTCCGGCAGCCCGGCCGCGACGAACGCGTCGACCTGCTGCTTGATGACGTCGTAGTCGATCTTCGCGGCGAAGCTGTTCCAGGAGGCCCAGCCCATCGGGGCGGTGGGCACGGAGATCTGCCGGGCCGTCGCCGCCTGGGCCGGTCCGGGGGCGGCGAAGAGGAGCGCGCCGGCGGCCGTCAGGGCCAGGGCGAGTGCGCGTACGGCGGTGGCCCACAGGTGTCGTACGAGACCGCTGCCGGTCGATCTGGGCGGGGGGTACATGCGGCTCCTCCACGGGGTGCGACTCGAATTCGTTCGTAATCCCGAACAGAGATCGAGGTTCCGAACACTCTGCGCGCCGAACGTAGAGCCGCGCGAGGGTGAAGTCAACGGATGTGACAGGCGTGAAGTCGCCGCTCCCCTATGGGCGTTCACCGCATGATGGCCCGCACGCCGCCATACTGCCGGTCGTGCGCGCAGCGGGGCTCGTCGAAGGTTCCGGGGTGGCTTTCCCCCCTCCCGGTGGATCCCCGGACCGAGCTGGAGTCCTCGCGGGGCGCGGGCTGCATCGCAGCGTAAGCGGGCCCGGCAAGCTGCTGAGGATGGTGGAGATGGCCCGGCGGCTGGTCGGGCGGATGACGGACGGCCTGGTCGCGGCGGCGCGGTCGAGCGACGTACTGCTGCCGTCCGGCTCACTGGCCCCGATCCACCCACACCCGCAGACGAACAGCTACCGGGAGCCCCCCGACACCCACCCCTCCGGCCGCAACATCCCCACCAGCAACCGCACCAGCTCCTCCACGACCTCATCCAGACTGGCGTCCACCCACCCCGCGCTCCAGTCGTGCAGCAACCCGTTCACGCTGCCGATAAAGGCCGTCGCCGCCAACCGATAGCCCCGGGGCGCCGCGTCCCCCCGCGCAACGGCCGCGTTCGCCTCACCGCATATCAGCTCCACCCACCGCGCCCGCCGCGCCAGCCGCTGCTCCTCCAGCCGCGGACTGACGCCGATGATCTCGACGAAGGCGATGCGGATGCGGCGTGGATCTGAGGTGACGTCACGGGCATACGCGCGGAACAGCACCGTCACCCGCTCCACCAGCGGCAGCAGCTGCGCCTCCGCGAACGCGTCCGTCACCGCCTCCTCGGCCCATGCGTTGACCTCCAGATGCAGCGCGGCGAGCACGTCCTCCAGGGTGTGGAACTCCTCGTAGAACTGACGGGTCGACAGGCCGGCCGCCTGGCTGAGCGCGGCGACGGTCGTGGCGCGAAATCCCGGTGTGTCGCCGAAGAGCTGAAGGGCCGCATCCAGGAAGCGCCGACGCCGTTCGGCCTTGCGTTCCTCGGCGGACCGGCCGCCGTAGCGTCCCGTCGGTGCCTTGAGCCTGCCCGCCAAGGTTGTCCCCTCCGTCATTCGCCCGATGGCCAATTTTGTCGTGTACGCCTCTTGTGGAGTAAGGCGCCCTCTCCTTACTTTTCAGTAAGTTCACTTTGAACGCAGCCGTGTTCAGATTCCAAGACCCCTGGCCTGCGCGCACCCCCACACCCCCCTCAGAGGAGAGAGCAGTCATGCCTGCTTTCAGACCCAGGCACCTTTGCTCCGTAGCCGCCGCCCTCGTCCTGACCGTCGCCGCACCCGCGACAGCCGCCACCGCCGCGGCCGACGCCTCCCTGCGCGAAGTGCTGTTCGTCGGCAACAACTGGGACGGCACCGCGACCGTACTGAACTCGTCCGGAGACTTCGCCAAGGTCGGCCAGATCAACGTCATTCCCGACAAGGACCAGCGGATCGCCGAGATCAACGCCGACCCGATCAAGTGGATCTACTACACGTCCATCCGCAACGAGGTCGGTCAGGGACACGACCAGTACGCCGACGACATGTACTCCACGCCGGACGGCAAGTCCGTGGTCGTCTCCCGTCCGAGCTTCGCCGACGTCGTCTCCATCGACCTGGCCACAGACACGGTCAACTGGCGTTTCCCGGTGGCAGGTTATCGCGCCGACCACATGGCCGTCTCCCCCGACGGCACCAAGGTCGCGGTCTCGGCGTCCACGGCGAACAAGGTGCAGGTGCTGGACATCAACACCGGTAAGGAACTGGGCGAGTTCGACACCGGTGACAAGCCGCACGAGAACGTCTTCACGAACGGCGGCAAGTACATCTGGAACATGTCGATCGGCGAGGTCACGACCTCGCTCGACGACCCGATATGGGACTGGACGAAGGGCGACCGGCACATCACCGTCGTCGACGCCACCACCTACAAGACCGTCCGGACGATCGACATGCGCGAACGGCTGGACGCGATCGGCCTGACGAACTTCTCCGACGCGGTGCGGCCCGCCGCGTTCACCCCGGACTGGTCGAAACTGTACTTCCAGGTGTCGTTCTTCAACGGCTTCCTGGAGTACGACGTCGCCACCGACAAGATCACCCGGGTGAAGACGCTGCCGGAGAACCCGGCGACCAGCACCGACCGCACCACCTGGCTGCTGGACTCGCGCCATCACGGCATCTCGATGAGCCCCGACGGGACCAAGTTGTGCGTCGCCGGGACGATGGACAACTACGCGACCGTCGTCGACCGGGCCACCCTGCAGGAGGGTCCGCTCGTGACCGCGTCGACCCCGTACTGGGCCACGGTGAGCGGTGACGGCAAGGACTGCGTCATCTCCGAGAGCGGCGCCGACCAGGTGACGGCCATCGACTTCGCCACCGGCGAGAAGGTGACCTCGGTCGCGGTCGGCGACCACCCGCAGCGCGTCCGGCTCGGCCATGTGCAGGCCGGCTGGACGGGGCCGTCCTCGAATTGACGGACTCTCAGGCACTTTCGGCCTCCGGGGTCGCACGGCGTCCCGGAGGCCGAAGCGCGTTGTCAGAACTTCGCCGCCACCCAGGCGGCCAGCTCGGACTTGGCCGCGTTCAGCAGGGTGGAGCCCGGCGAGGTCGCCCCGTTGGTCACCAGCGCGAAGTGCAGCACGCCGGAGTCCGAGTCACTGAGCAGCAGTCGGCGGCTGCCCGTGCCACCCGGTTCGACCGCCACACCGACCGGGGTCGAGGACGTGTACGACGGGGGTGCGTAGACGGTTCCCAGATCCGAGACGACCGTGGTGGACGCGGTCGGGAAGGAGGCCGGGAGGTGGAGTTCGGTGGGTGCGGTGGCACTGCCGGAGCGCCAGACCTGGACGGCGTACTGGCCGGAGCCCACCAGCGCGGCCACGTTCGGCAGCGAACTGGGCACCGGGTTCCAGGTCAGGGTCGTGGAGCCGTCCCGGGAGCGGTCCTCGTAGGTGAAGGCGAGGGTGGAGCCGGAGGTGGCGCCCGGGTAGATCCGGTCGAGGAGTCTGGCGTCCTGCCGGAGGGTAACCGTGCCGGAGTCGTTCATGGCGACGGCCGAGAGATCCTCGTCGTTCCAGGCGTCACCGGAGGTGAGGACCTTGTCGGGGTTGTCGTTCATCAGCTCGTGATGGCGGCCGTTGTAGATGTCCCACTGCCACTGGGTACCGGAGAGCACCGGACCGGAGGACGCCGGGGTGGTCCACCAGGTGGACCCGGGGAGGCGGGAGTCGAGGGCCTGGTACATGGCCTTGTCGACGGTCGGCGCCTTGCCCGCGGTGGTGCCGGACAGCGGATGCCCGAACTCGCTGACGACCGCCGTGGTTCCGGCGGCCGAGGCGCGGTCGCGGACGGTGCCGAAGTCGGTGCTGTACTGGCCGTCGGAGGCGTTGCCCCACATCAGGATGCCGGAGATGGCCTTCTGGTCGTAGAAGTGGGTGTTGAAGACATAGCGCGAGCCGAGCGTGCCCGCGTCCAGCAGGCCGCCCTCCTGCTTCTGGGTGCTGATGTTGGCGTTCCAGAAGAGGTTGGGCTCGACCAGGGCGGGCTTGGCGCTCCAGCCGGCCGCGTCCATCCGGGCCCGGAACTTCTGGTAGAAGGGCCACAGCAGGTTCTGCTCCCAGGTGCGGGAGGTCTGGCCGGAGTCGTAGGAGCCGGCGTACGGCTCGTTGTAGGGGTCGAAGCCGACGACGCCCGCGAACTCGTCGGACGTCAGATGCTGGGCCAGGTAGGCCATGGTGGTCTGGGCGGTGGCCAGGAAGGCGTCCTGGAGGCCGTAGTTGTTGTGCCAGAAGTCGTACTGGCCCTCCTGGACGGCCGTGTTCTGGGTGATGTTCTGGCCCCAGAACAGGCAGATGCCGCAGGACTCGGCCGGGTAGTTCCCGAGCGCCACCGCCCATTCGGGGGCGCCGTCGCCCGTGTACCAGCTGCCCGAGTTGAACAGGTAGCGAGAGTACAGGTCCTGGTGGAAGTCGGGGAAGACGCGGATGCCGGTGTCCAGGAACGCCTGCATCTGCGCGGTGGCGGCGGCCAGGTAGGCGGTGTCCACCTGGCCCTCGGCGGGTTCGGCGTGCGCCCAGGAGAGCAGGAAGCGCACGGAGTTGCCGCCGCCGAGGGCGCGCAGTGCGGTGGCGGACTTCTTGGCGTCGGCGACGGAGGCGAACGGCAGGCCGCCGTTCTCCTCCAGCTTGGTCTCGCTGGAGACGTTGTAGCCGCGCAGCACCACCTCACGGCCCTGGCCGTCGACGAAACGGCCGTTCTGCACGGTGAGCGAGGCGCCGTCGAACCAGAGGGAGTCGGACGGGGTGGCCGCGGTGGCGGACGGAGCGCCCGCCACCGCGAGGAATCCGCAGAGGACAACCAGGACAACGATCAAACGCGCCCGGACAGTAGTCATGTCCACTACAGTCTGGTGATTTCCGGACACCGTCAATACTTCTGACTCATGGGTAAGTTGAATACCTGCTTGGCACTTGGGACTCAGCCACCCACTCGACCCGTCACGTTCAACAGGTACTCCTTCCGACTGAGCGGGTTGTGATCGGTCCGTGGGCGTTCGGGGACCGTTCCGCGCGAGACGGGGGCGTAGTGGTCGAACGCGCTCTCCAGTTCGCCCTCGCCCCGGGTCAGCCCCGGCAGCAACTGCTCCAGCCGGTGCACCCGGCCGGCGGGCACCGCTCCCTCCAGCAGGCAGAGCGGCCCCTGCGTCCTGGTCTGCTGAGGTGACGCGCCGAGCCGGGTGAGCACCGGGAGCAGCGCGCCCAGCGTGTCCGCCGGCGCCTCCAGCCGGAACCGGTGCATCGGCTCGTGCACCCGGGTGCCGGCCCGGCGCAGCGCCTCGGTCAGCACGAGCGGGGCCAGCCCCCGGAAGTCGTAGCCCGTGCTCGACATGCTCTTGTCGAAACCCTGGTGGGCATGGCTCTGCCGGGGCGAGTAGCCGGAGTGGGTCATGGTCACCGTGCAGTCGGGGATCCGCCAGCCGTGCAGCCCCTGGCCGAGGGTCTCGCGCACGGTGTCCTCGACGGCCTTGAAGAAGGCGTACGGCATCGAGCCCAGCTCCACTTCCAGCCGGAAGCCGACGCCCGTGCCGGGCGGGGCCGGTTCCACCCGCAGGCCGACCGTCGCCAGGAAGGGGTTGCCGTCCTTCTTGTTGAACTCGACGGCGGTTCCGGTGCCGGTGAGCCGTTCGACGCAGATGGTGGTCGTCTCCCGGAAGGTGACGTCGAGGCCGTACTCGTCGGCGAGGGTCGCCTGGACCACCTCCTTCTGCACCTCGCCGTAGAGGGAGACGGAGGTCTCCTGCCGTACCTCGTCGTGCCGGACGTCGATCAGCGGGTCCTGCTCGGCGAGCTGGGTGAGCGCGACATGCAGGGCGCGCCGGTCGGTGACCGGTCCCGGGACGACGACGGTCTCCAGGGTCGGGGGTGCGAAGTGGTGCTCGTACCCCCGTCCGGGCACGCCGAGCGCATCGCCGACGCGGATGCCGCCGAGCCCCCACACCTTGACGATCCGCCCGGCACCGGCACTGTCCTGCCGCAGGTCGGCGCCCCGCTCGGCAACGCTCAGCGCGGTGATCCGACCCTCCGGCCGGCCGGGCCGGGCCTCGCCGGCAGCCCGGTTCTCCTCGCGGGCGCCTGCCACCAGGTCCCCCTCACGGGCTCCGGCCGACCGGCCCGTCCGCATTTCCCGGCCCTCAGCCGCCTCCCGGCCGCCGCCTCCGAAGGGAATGCGGTCGCGGACCCGTAGGACGCCGGTGAAGATGCGCGCGTAGGCGATCTTCTCGCCCGCCGGGCCGCGTTCGACCTTGAAGACCGTGGCCGACAGCGGTCCGGCCGGGTCACCGTCGGCGGCGGGGAGCAGCCGTTCGACGCCCGCGATCAGCTCGGGCACCCCGGCGCCCGTGACGGCGGAGCCGAAGTACACCGGGTGGACCTGGGTCCGCCGGGTCTGGTCGGCGAGCGCGGCGCGCAGCCGGCCGTCGGGGACCCCGCCGTCCAGATAGGCGGCGAGCAGTGCGTCGTCGTGGTCGGCGAGCACATCCACCGCCCCCGGGGCGAGGCCGGGCTCGAAGCGGGCGGCGCGGGTGCCGAGCGCGACCGGTCGGCCCATCGGGACCAGCGGGACGGCGAGTCTGCGGGAGAGCTGGGCGAGCACGGCCTCGTGCCGGGCGCCGCGCCGGTCGATCTTGTTGACGAAGACCAGTGTGGGGATGCGCAGCCGCCGCAGCGTCCGCATCAGCACGCGGGTCTGGGCCTGGACGCCCTCCACGGCCGAGACGACCAGGACCGCGCCGTCCAGCACCCCGAGGACCCGTTCCACCTCGGCGATGAAGTCCGGGTGCCCCGGGGTGTCGATGAGGTTGACGGTCACCCCGTCGAGGGGGAACGACACGACCGCGGACTTGATCGTGATACCGCGCTGCCGCTCCAGGGCGAGGGTGTCGGTCCGGGTGCTGCCGGCGTCGACACTGCCGATCTCGTCGATGACCCCGGCCGCGTGCAGCAGCCGTTCGGTCAGACTGGTCTTACCTGCGTCGACATGGGCGAGAATTCCGAGATTGAGCAGATGCACTGAGCGTGATGTCCTTCGGCATGGGTGGGATTCCTTCCTGGGCGGACATGCACGCAGCGCGCATCGGTGGTCCTCTCGGTGGGCCGTCGGGTCATCAGGTCAGGGAGAAGTGCAGCAGGGCACCTGACCCGACGGCAATGGATTAACGTTCAACGACAGCCCCGGCCCAGCGCTCGCGGGCCTCCAGAGCCCGGCCATGGAGTGATCCGCATCAGGCGAGCTGAACGTGGACGGTGTCCTCGACCTGGCGAAAGCGCCGGCGGACGACGCCCCGCTGATCCGCTCCGGCAACGGCACCGACCGCAGTTCCCGAACCGGTGGGGGCGGGGCGAGATGGCGCGGGGCGCGGTCGTCGTGCCGCTCTCGGGCGGCTGGGAGCGCGGCGATCCCGAGCCGCTCGGACAGCAGATGCGCCGGCCGCACGCCCTGGCCCACCATGTGGTGTGGGCGAACCCCCGCGAAGCGCGGCCCGGTCACGCACCGCCGGCGGCCGGGACGCCGGCGGCGCTGCCCAGCGTCGACGCCTTCGCCGAGGGCACAACCCTCGAGGGCCCAGCCGGGCGGCGCCGGAGCGGCCGGCGGCCGTGGTGCGCCCGACGCGGGCGGACGCGGCTTCGGGGAAGGGAGCGGAACGTGCGTGAGATTCTGCCGACACTGGCCGGCTGGCACGCGGCCGGGATCCCGTTCGGGCTGGCCACGGTGGTCGCGGTCAGCCGCAGCGCGCCGCGGGGGCCCGGCGCGGCCATGGCGGTGGGGCCGGGCGACGAAGTGGTGGGCAGCGTCTCCGGGGGCTGTGTGGAGGGCGCCGTGTTCGAACTGGCGCAGGAGGTGGTGGCGAGTGGCGAGCCGCGGCTGCAGACCTTCGGCTACAGCGACGAGGACGCGTTCGCGGTGGGGCTGACCTGCGGCGGCGAGATCACCCTGCTGGTGCGGCCGGTGACCGCCGCGTCGGACCCGGCGTTCGGCGCGGTGGCCGCGTCGGTGGCCGCGGGCGAGGCGGTGACCGTGGCCACAGTGGTGGACGGGCCCGCACCGCGCGGTGCCACGCTCGCCGTATGGCCCGGCCGGGCGGCGGGCACGCTCGGCGCGAGCGGCCTCGACGTCGCCGTCACCGCGGACGCGCGTGGTGAACTCGCGCTCGGCGCCTCGGCCTTGCGGCACTACGGCCCGCACGGGGAGCGCCGCGAGGACGCGGTGACGGTGTTCCTGGAGTCGTTCGCGCCGCCGCCGCGGCTGCTGGTCTTCGGGGCGATCGACTACGCGGCGGCGGTGGCCCGCATCGGTGACTTCCTCGGCTACCGGGTCACCGTCTGCGACGCCCGCCCGGCCTTCGCCACGCCCAAGCGTTTCCCGGCCGCCGTCGAGGTGGTCGTGGACTGGCCGCACCGCTATCTGCGCGGCACCGCGACCGACGACCGCACGGTGATCTGTGTCCTCACCCACGATCCGAAGTTCGACGTGCCGCTGCTGGAGGAGGCGTTGCGCCGACCGGCCGCCTACATCGGGGCGATGGGCAGCCGCAGGACCCACCAGGAGCGGCGCGCCCGGCTGTCCGAGGCCGGGCTCACCGAGGCCGAACTGTCCCGGCTGCGCTCACCGCTCGGCCTCGACCTCGGCGCCCGTACCCCCGAGGAGGTCGCCGTGTCCGTCGCCGCCGAGATCGTCGCCCTGCGCTGGGGCGGCAGCGGAGCGCCCCTGACGACGACCACCGGGGCCATCCACACGGCCGCCGTGCACTGACCGCCGGGCGGAGTGAGTCGACCTGGCGGTGACAGGACGGCCGGTGCAGCGGGCCGCCGCGGGGGCCGCCGTGACCGCCGTGCACAACCTCGACGACATCCTCGCCGTCACCGGTGTCCCCGAGCGCGCCCTGGAGTCGCCTCTGCGGTTCGCGGTCTTCACGTTCCGGGACATCGTTACGCCAACTCGATCGCGGCACTGGACGGTTGGGTGCGCACGGGCCGGAAGCCGACGCCCAGGACGATCACGGGCCCGTGCGCCGCGTTCGAGCGGACCTACCCCACGGGCTGCTTCTACGACCCGGACTTCCGCCCCGCCTCCTACGCCTCCCGGGTCCGCCCGCGACCGGGCGGACTGCGCTGGCCCGCCATGACGGCGGCTCAGGAGAAGCGGTGGAGCAGGATCGACGGGGTGGGGATCGCCCCCTGACGGGTCCCGGGTCGCCCTCCGGCTCCGGCGTGGTCCACGGCGTTCCGGCCGATCAGCCCGCGGGAACGGCATCGGGTATGCCGGAGTCGGAGATCATCCGCGCATGCTGTCACGGCGTCGGCCGGCGGGGCGGCAGCCGGTGGAGGGTCACCTCCGTCAGGGCGCCGTCGGCGACCGTCGCGGTGAGGTAGGTGCAGTACGGCTGGCGGCGGCGGTCGGTGGGTGAGCCGGGGTTGAGGAGGCGCAGGCCGGCCGGGGCCGTGGTGTCCCAGGGGATGTGGCTGTGCCCGAAGACGAGGACGTCCAGGTCTGGGAAGCGGGCGGCGCAGCGGGCCTCGCGGCCCTGGGCGGCACCGGTCTCATGGATCACCCCGAAGCGCAGGCCGCCCAGGTCGGCGTAGGCGACCTCGGGGAGCCGAGCGCGCAGGCCGGGGCCGTCGTTGTTGCCGTAGACCGCGATCAGCCGGCGGCTGCGGCTCTCCAGCAGGTCGAGCGTGGCCTCGTCGACCCAGTCGCCGGCGTGGAGGACGACGTCCGCGCGCGGAAGTTCGGCGAGGAGCTGGTCCGGGAGCCGCTTGGCGCGCACCCGGAGGTGCGTGTCGGAGGTGAGGAGCAGGCGCACCTGGCCAGCCTAACGACCCCACGGGATCTTCAGCCGAACTTAACAGTTCCGACTGGACAGTTTTCACTGACGGTCCTAGGGTGGCCCGCATGGTTGAGATCTCGGACTCCGCGACCCGCACGGCGCGCAATCTGCGCGTGGCGTTCAGCAGACTGCGTCGCCGCATCCGGGAGGTCGCGCAGGACGCGGACCTCACCCCGTCCCAGGAGTCGGCGCTCACCCTGGTCTCCAAGCACGGTGCCGCCACGGCCAGTGCGCTGGCCTCCGCCGAGGGGGTGCGGCCGCAGTCGATGGCGACCACGCTGGCCGCTCTCGACCAGCAGGGGCTGATCCGCCGGAGCCCCGACCCCACCGACGGCCGCCGCCAGCTGGTCACCCTCACCGAGGCCGGGCAGGCCCGGGTCGAGGGCAACCGTCAGGTGCGCGACGAGTGGCTGGCCCGCGCCTTCCAGGAGCGCTACACCGAGGAGGAGCGCCAGACCATGCTCACCGCGTTCGAACTGCTGGAACGGCTCTCCCGGCCGTGATACCGAGGCTCACCGGACGCACCCCGCAGGACACCCGCCCGGCCCCCGCCGGTTTCGACCGGCGGCTGATCGCGCCGATGATCCTGGGTTCCGTACTGAACCCGATCAACTCCTCGATGATCGCCGTGGCCCTGGTGCCCATCGGCATCGCCTTCGGGGCCCCGCCCGCCGAGACGGTGTGGCTGGTCTCCGCGCTCTACCTGGCGACGGCCGTGGGCCAGCCGGTGATCGGCCGGCTGGTGGACGTGTACGGGCCGCGCCGGCTCTACCTCGTCGCCACGGCCCTGGTGGGGGTGGCCGGCCTGATGGGCGCGCTGGCCCCCTCACTGGGCGTGCTGGTCGCCTCCCGGGTGCTGCTCGGCTTCGGCACGTCGGCGGCCTTCCCGGCGGCCATGCGGCTGACCCGGAGCGAGGCCGAACGCACCGGGCAGGACAGCCCGGCCGGGGTGCTCACCGCGCTCGCCGTGTCCGCGCAGACCGTGTCCGTGATCGGCCCGACGCTGGGCGGGCTGCTGATCGGCGCAGGCGGCTGGCACCTGGTGTTCACCGTGAACGTGCCGCTCTCGGCGGCCTGCCTGGTCCTGGGCGTGCTGTGGCTGCCGAAGGCCGAACCCGCCGAACGGCGCCGGCGCATGGACCTCCCCGGCATGGCCCTCTTCGCCGTCCTGCTGGTCTCCCTGATGCTCTTCCTGATGGACCCGCGGCTCGACCGCTGGTACCTGCCGGCCCTGACGCTCCTCGCGGCCGCCGCCTTCGGGGCCCGGGAGCTGCGTGTCCCGGACCCGTTCGTCGACCTGCGTGTCCTCGGCGGCAACGGCCCCCTCATCGCCACCTATGTACGGCAGTTCCTCGGCAACGTCACCTCCTACTCCGTCCTGTACGGCTACACGCAGTGGCTGGAGGAGGGCCGCGGGCTCAGCGCCTCCACCGCGGGGCTGGTGCTCCTGCCGCTGTCGGTCGCCGCGCTGGTCGTCTCCACGCTCACCGGCCGCCGCGAGGCGATCCGCACCAAGGTGCTGGCCGGCTCCGTGCTGCAGATCGCGGGCTGCGCGGCCCTGCTGATGTTCGACGCGCAGAGCCCGCTCTGGGTGCTGCTCGGCACCGGAGCACTGCTGGGCATACCGCAGGGCCTGCTCGGCCTCGCCGCGCAGAACGCGCTGTACCGGCAGGCCGACAAGGACCGGGTCGGCTCCGCCGCCGGACTGCTGCGCACCTTCATGTACCTCGGCGCGCTGGGTGCCTCCGCCGCCACCGCGGCGTTCTTCCCGCACCGCGCCGACACGGGCGGGCTGCACGGCCTGGCCCTGTTCATGCTCGCCGGCTCCGCACTGCTGCTGGCGATCACCCTGCCGGACCGCTCCCTGGCCCGGCTCACCCCCCAACCCCGTCAAGCCCCCCGAAAGGCCTGATCCACCTCATGTCTTTGAGCACCCTCGACCCGCGTACCGCCCTTGTCGTCATCGACCTCCAGCAGGGCATCGTGGGCATGCCCACCCAGCCGTACTCCGGAGCCGAGGTCGTGGCCCGCAGCGTCGAGCTCGCCGACGCCTTTCGCGCCCAGAACCTGCCCGTGGTCCTGGTCCGGGTGTCCTTCGCCGCAGACGGTGCCGACGCCGTCCCGGGCCGCACCGAGCGGCAGCCGCGCGGTCTCGCCTTCCCGGAGGGCTGGGACATCGTCGTCGACGAGCTCTCCGGCCATGACGGCGACATCCACATCACCAAGCACAACTGGAGCGCCTTCCACGGCACCGGCCTGGACGTCCAGCTGCGCCGCCGGGGCGTCACCCAGATCGTCCTGGCCGGCATCGCCACCAGCATCGGCGTGGAGTCCACCGCCCGCGACGCCTACGCGCACGGCTACCACGTGACGCTCGCCACGGACGCCATGGCCGACGCCGACCCCGAGGCGCACCGCGGCAGCGTGGAGCGGATCTTCCCGCGGCTCGGTGAGTCCGGCAGCACGGCCGAGGTCTTGGAGCTGCTCGCCAAGACCCACGGCTGATCAGGGGTTTTGACGCACGGCTGACCCTTCACGACCCGGTCTTGACCAAGGGATGAGACACACCTGAGGGCAAGACCGGGTTAGCATTCGGCCACATGTACGTGCCGTCCAGAAGAATGGACGGCTTATCCAGGGGGCTAGGAAGCCGGATGCCGGTCAAGGTCAGTGTTGTCGTCCCTGTCTACAATCCGGGGCCCTATATCGAGGACTGCATCGCGTCGATGCTGCGGCAGTCACTGCCGCGCGACGAGTACGAAGTGATCTTCGTGAACGACGGCTCCAGCGACGGGACCCCGGCCCGGCTCGACGCCCTCGCGGCCGAGCACCCGCACATCCACGTCATCCACCAGGAGCCCTCCGGCTGGTCCGGCAAGCCGCGCAACGTCGGCATCGAGGCCTCCAAGGGCGAGTTCGTGATGTTCGTCGACAACGACGACTTCCTCGGCGACGAGGCCCTGGAGCGGATGTACGACTACGGCGTCGAGAACGAGGCCGACCTGATCATCGGCAAGATGGCGGGCAAGGGCCGCCCGGTGCCCGTGGAGCTGTTCCGTCACAACCACCCGCGGGCCACCGTCGACAACGCCCCGCTGATGGACAGCCTCACCCCGCACAAGATGCTGCGCCGGTCCTTCCTGGACCGCATCGGGCTGCGCTTCCCCGAGGGCCGCCGACGCCTTGAGGACCATGTCTTCGTGGCCGAGGCGTACCTGCGCGCGTCGAACATCTCCGTGCTCGGCGACTACGTCTGCTACTACCACCTCAAGCGCGACGACGCCTCCAACGCCGGCTTCCAGCGCTTCGACCCGGTCGGCTACTTCGCCAACCTGCGTGAGGCCCTCGACGTCGTCGAGCGCTACACCGAGCCCGGCCCCACGCGCGACCGGATGTTCCGCCGCTGGCTGCGCAGCGAGATGGGCGAGCGGCTGCGCGGCAAGCGCTTCCTCAAGCTGCCGGACGACTACCGCAGGGAGCTCTTCGACGAGATCCACAAGGTGATCGCCGAGCGCATGGGCCCCTCCGTGTTCGCCCTGCTGGAGCCGGCCCACCGGGTGGTCACCGAGCTGGCCGGCGCCGGCCGCTACGAGGACGTGCTCGCGGTCGCCGAGTGGGAGGCCTCCATCGGCCCCTCGACGGCTCTGGAGAGCGTCACCTGGGACGGCGGCGCGCTGAAGATCGACTTCACGGCCGAGTACACCGCGGACGGCGCGCCCAAGACCTACCCGGCCGACACCGCCGCCGTACCGCTCGACGGGCCGCCGGAGACCGTCGCCGACGCCGTCGCCTGGCTGGAGCGTGGCACCGCCGCCCGCTTCGGGAAGGCCAACGTCGACCTGATGATGCGCGAGCGCGAGACCCACGCGCAGTTCTTCCAGCCGGTCCAGCTCACCCGCGAGACGCTGCCCGTCGAGGGCGAGCCCGGCCGCGTCCGGCTCGTGGTCAGGGCCACCGCCACCGTGGACCCGGCCACCGCCGCCAGCGGCACCCCGCTGCCGGCCGGCCTGTGGGACGCGTTCGTCCGGCTGACCATCGGCGGCTGGACCCGGGAGCACCGGCTGTTCCCGGTGTCCAGGGAGCCGTTCCCCGCGATGCCGTCGCCCGGTGTGGTCGGCGGCCTCCGGGTGCTGCCGTACTGGACGGTCAAGGACAACTTCGCGCTCGACGTCGACATGGCGGGCAAGCGGCTGGGGTTCGGCGCCTTCCGGCCCGAGGACTTCACCGTGGCGGGCGACCGACTGCGCGCCGTGCTGCCGTTCCATGTGGCCGGTGACGTCAAGGCTTCGGTCCGGCTGACCGGCCCGAAGCCCGCCGCGGAGGTGCTGGAGGTGCCGGCCACACTGTCCCCCGCCGGGAGCGGCGGAGCGGTGCTGGACGCCCCACTGCCGGTGCGTTCGCTCCAGGAGGGCGGCTGGCGGCTCGCGCTGTGCCTGGTCGCGGACGCGACCGAGCCGCGCTTCTTCACGCTGCCGCTCGTCGTCCGCAACGCCCCCGAGGGCCTGAAGGTGGTCAAGTCGGCCCCGAAGAAGCCCGCGGCGGCCGCGCCCAGGCCCGCCGCCAAGCCGAGGCCGAGCGCGGCCCGCCGCCTCGCCCGCAAGCTCCCGCTGCCGGTGCGCCGCGCACTGGTCAGGGCCCTCGGCAAGGGCAAGCCCGCACGACAGGAAGGCAAGTAAGAACCGTGCGACCGCTGGACATCGAAGGCGCCTGGGTCCAGGAGCCCAAGGCCTTCCCCGACGACCGGGGCAGCTTCCACGAGTGGTTCAGGGCCGGGGAGTTCCGTGAGGCCCTCGGCTACGACCTCGACCTCGCCCAGGCCAACTGCTCGGTCTCCCGGCGGGGCGTGCTGCGCGGCGTCCACTTCGCCGACGTGCCGCCGAGCCAGTCCAAGTACGTCAAGTGCGTGCGCGGGGCCGTGCTGGACGTCGTCGTGGACATCCGGGTCGGCTCCCCCACGTTCGGCCGCTGGGAGGCGGTCCGGCTGGACGAGGAGAACCGGCACGCCGTGTTCCTCTCGGAGGGCCTCGGGCACGCGTTCATGGCGCTGACCGACGACGCCACGGTGGTGTACCTGTGCTCGGCCGGGTACGCGCCGGGCCGTGAGCACGGCATCAACCCGCTCGACCCCGCGCTGGGCATCGAGTGGCCCGAGGGCCTGGAGCCGGTGCTGTCGGAGAAGGACGCCGAGGCACCCACCCTGGCCGAGGCGGAGGCGTCGGGGCTGCTGCCGACCTACGCGGACTGCCTGGCGTACTACGAGCGGTTGCGGGACTGAACGCGCCCCGAGGGGGGGGGGGGCGGGGGGGGGGGCGCCCCCCCGGGCGGGGGGGGGGGGGGGGGGGGGGGGTGTGTGGGGGGGGGGGCGGGGGTGTGTGTCCTCGCGGTGTGGGGCT